>NZ_JBQQCK010000015.1:0-105542 GCF_052246695.1 Gracilibacillus sp. D59
TGTTTTCGTATGCTTCCAATACCATCCGTTTAAATTCAATAGTATAACCTTTTCTAGACATAAAAGTAACTCCCCCCAAGTAACAGATTTTTATTTTTTATCTGTCTACTTAGAAGGGAGCATATCACGAACTCTAATCAGCCATTTCTTTCGTCTTCAATACAAAGTTGGACGCAAACATTAATAGGATTGAAAACCCTAACGTAACGGCAGCCGCTCCCCATAAATCACTTGGTACAGTTCCTTCTGCCAGCATGCTTGTGATATGTTCGCTAATACTATTGGGAAACCATGGTAGCCGGTAAGAGAAAATCTGGTTGATTGCAGACATTGCCATAATCGTTACAATTGTTAGTGTTAAGACAAGTCCAGGGATTTTGACAACCGTATTGTAAAAAATCGTTAACGATACTACGAAAATCAACCAAATAAAATAAAACAAGAACAATCCGGTAAATTGCGTCGTGCTCAGATCACCAAATAATAGATTCACATAATACCAACTTGTTAACATACCGATCAAATAAGCTGTAAATACTAATAAAATTTTCGCTGCCCATTTTGCTGAAATATAGGTGGAATAACTTACTGGCTTAACTAATACTAATTCCGCCACACCACTTTTTCTTTCACCAGCAATCACTGCCATGGAGATCGCAACAATTACAAGGACACCGAGCATACTAACTTCTGTCAAACTTAGCATAATCGCTTTTGGAGGTCCCATTTCTGGAACTTCAATCACTGCTCCTTCAGGCATACCACCAACAGATTCTAATATTTGTGGCAAATAGTAGGTTGACAATGGATCCATAATACAAATGATGACAAAAACGAGAGGTACCCAAACCCATTTAAAATTACGCCAGTCTTCCAATAGTTCCTTTTTGAAAATTGTGATCCATTGCATTATTTGTTCACCACTTTCATAAATAAATCTTCAAGTGTTGTCTTGCTTAGCGCTAACTTCTCAAGTGGCCAATCCTCTTCCAGTGCTTTGGATAATATTTCTTTTCTAGCTAACTCAATGTCCTCGACAACAACATGGACTTCTCCCTTTTCCTGAAAAACATCCTGTACTGATGTAAAAGCTTTTAGTTTTTCTAGATATGTAACTGTATCACCGCGTAAGGCGATTTCGAATTTAGCTGATTGATGTCTTTGGCGTAATGTTTCAATCGAACCTGATTCGAGTATTTCTCCTTGATGCATCAATAGTAAATCATCAGATATTTCTTCGGCATCTCCCAATATATGTGTGGAAAAAAGAATCGTTGTTTGTGTTTTTAATTCTTCCATTAATGTTAATACTTCACGGCGTCCAATCGGGTCTAGTGAAGAAACTGGTTCATCTAACATGAGAAGTTGCGGACTGTGAATCATTGCTTGTGCTATACCAAGGCGTTGCTTCATCCCACCAGAATATTTACCGATTCGTTGATTGCGCGCTTCATAAATAGCGACTTTTTCGAGAAATTGATCTGCTTTATCTGCTGCTTCTTGTTTGGTTAAATGCGCAAGTTGACCAACATAAACAAGAAACTCTTTTCCTGTCATCCATGGGTAAAAAACCGGATATTGTGGTAGATAACCGATATAATTCCTAATGTCTTCTCCTTGTTGCGCTCCGGAAAAACGAATGGTTCCTGATGTCGGCTTCAACAAGCCTGAAAGCATTCTTAATGTCGTTGTTTTACCAGCACCGTTCGGGCCAAGCAGAGCAACACACCTGCCTTTTTCCAACTGAAAGTCAAGACCTTTTACTATTGACTTGCCTTTAAAAGCTTTCGTAAGCTTTTCGACTCCAATTACTGTCATTTAATATTGTCTCCTTCCAACAATAAAGAATAAAATCGGACCAATAAAGCCGATAAAAATAATTATTACTGCCCACATCGCCTTAGGGCCATTTGTTTGCTCTGTTTTTAATAAAGCTATAATTGCAACAATCATTAATAGAAATTGAATAATAATTAACGGAGCGAGCATCATGATAATATCCACTCTAGTCACCTCCTTAAAAATACATACGCATCCTCTCGAGAAATAGTTTCAAATTCTTTGTAAATTCATTGCTATTCTAACGAAAAAAAGCATACCTATAACGGCATGCTTTTCATTATTTTTCTCGTTCTATTGGCAATGTGCAACAACGAAAGGAACCTCCCGATTTAATAATTTCAGAGAACTGTACTTCTATTACTTCGAATCCTTTTTTCGTTAACTGTTCATTCACCTGTTTATTTTCAGGTAATGAAATAACTCTACGGTCTCCTATGGAAAAAACATTCGTACCTAGTGTAAACTGTTCATCATCCGTCACTTCAATTAAATCAAATTGATTGTGAAGCATGTTACGTTCCTTTTCATGAAAGGCATCATTATAAATAAGTCCAACTTTATCACTCACCAAATTAAAGCAACAATCTAGATGAAGTATATCTTCTCGAATTGGAACGGCAACAACTTCTTTGTCAGGAATTTGTTTTTGTAAATCTGCAATCGCTTTTGTTGTAGTGCGAAGGCTTCTCCCTACATAAACTTTATCATCCGCAACCACAACATCTCCGCCTTCAATGGAGCGTGTCGTCATTGGTGTATAAGAAAGATCATTACGATCAAGAAATTGCTGCAACACATCTATTTCTGGCTTTCTTATATTACGACCCATCTCGCAAGTGAATAGTGTATCCCCAGCCACAAACCCAATATCTCTCGTAAAGACTTGTTCATTAAGCTTAGGGTCTGTCATTAGTTCGATCACTTCAATATCAAACTGATTCAGCGTCTGAACAAAACGTTCATGCTGCTCCATTGCTATGTTGACATCAATATTTTCATCTTCATAAAATTTTTGTGTTTCATTAATTATCTTTCTGATTTCCATATATGTGGGTGGGCAGACAATCACTCTTTTTAAGCGATTATATTCATTTTGAAGATAAATCATTCGAGAAAAGCGCTCCCTTTTTTATTTATTATTATACCTATTATCTATACATTCATTCTTAAAGAAAATAGTCTGTTACATATTCTTACAGGTTTGTTTTACAGTGAATTCGACCGTGTTAATCTTAATACAACTTAAAAATTCAACGCGGGAGGGTATTACATTGAATAGTAAAAGAATGCAAAACCCTAACATTTTTACTTGTGTTATTTTGACGTTTAAGCTTATGTTCCATTAAAGTGAGACTTCCATCAGTGGGGGTTTTTAATCCCCACTGATGGTTAGTGAAACTTATCAGGGTGTTAGCGTCCGTTATCCCTAAACTTATCTTTGATTTACTAGAACCTTGAAGTAGGGGTATTACGGACGATTAGCACCGTGATAAATACTTATGAAGGAGGATCTTTTCATGAATCGTCCGAAAAGAAAAAACCCAAACCTGTTCACATGCATCATTTTAACATTTAAAGTTATGTTTCAGTAATCAAATGATTCATTCTTTCATACAAATAAAGTAATATCCTAATACAAGCACGATTGGTTCGTTGTTAGACTGCCAATCGTGTTTTTTGTTTTACTATTTATTTGAGTGGTATTTCCACTTTCTCCTCAATCCAGTTTGGATAGCCAGATAATTTTATATCTATGATAGGTTCATTGGTTTGGATCGATTGTCTAAAAGTACTGGAGTTATCCTTTTGAATATGACTAGAGCCAGATCTGGTTTGCTCAATTTTATTTCCATCCAAATCAAAAATACTACCAAAAGGGTTCGTATAATAGCCTTCTATTTTGTCCATTGTGACCGATAACCAGCTATTTTCATATTCCATATCATAAAATATATCATTTGGATCATGAAGAATTTGTTCATTTTCTAAGTCAAAACGAATATAATCCTCATTTCGATCGACGGCCTGTACTCTCGAAAAAGTGAGAGATAATGACTCTGGCTGTTCAAAATAATTACTTTGTAAATAGACTTCATAATTCTTATCCTCTATTGTACCACTTGCCGTTATCCCATTTCGAATTCCAGCCCATTCTTCCCCATTTTCATCAACTAATGCGATATCATCAAATGAGAGAATCCGCATATCATTTTCAGGATCTGCATAGAGATTGATCGATGTTCTGAGTGGTTGAATCGTTACAGAATTGATATGAATCTTTTGACCTTTCACCGATACAGTTTTGTCTACTTGATATTGGATCGCTTCTTTTGTATCCTCCGCATGAAAATCGATCGAAATGGTCTCTCTTAATTGATTGCCAACACCATTATCTAATGTTTCAACTCCGACTACCTCTGTTGTAAAGGTAAAGTCATCAAATGGGATAGGTTCATCTGTATAATATTCCACAGTTCCTTGGTCTTCACTTTTAGGACTGTAACCCTTAGATTGGTATGCAAGTTCTTCGCCATTAACATTAGTAATTAGACTTTCTTCGAGACGGACTCTATCTAGCTCTTTTTCACTTGAAACTGTATAGAAAAGAACAAGCCCATTTTCATCTCTAATCACTCCATCTACTGTTAGTGTGATATCTCCTTTTGTTACGGTCTTATCGATTACTTGAAAATAATCATTCTCTATTGCTGCTTGCTGTCCTTTATCAAATTGGACGAGTTCAATGAATCGCTCCATCCCTGGAAGCTTCGCAATTTGTGCGGCAAACGTCGGTGAAGCATTTATAACAGTTATAAATGAAAGTACAATAAGAGCCGCTGTAACTATCGGAGCAATTCCCCAGCGTTTCAACATTTCTTGCTTTTCTGCTTTTTGCATTCCTGCTTCAATCGCTTGATCTAACTCATTTTCTGTTACCTCTACATGGTCATATTGCTTTTTCCATGCTTCCAACTGTTTCTTCATGATAGCTCCCCTCCTTCGTCTGCCAATTGAGATTTCAACTTATCTAATGCGCTGTACACCCTTGTCTTCACTGTGCTTTCTGGTAATTTTAATTGCTGTGCCAGCTCCGGAAATGTCATCCCATGGAAATACTTTAAATAAATCAATTCCTGATCTGCCCTTTTCAAGTGGTGAATCGCATCCTCAAGCCAGATATTCATCGTATGATCTTTAACAGCTTTGTTTTTCAACATCCGATCATCAGTTTTTTGCTTTGATTTCTTTATTTCATCATTACAATAATTGATCATAATACGGATTAGCCATGTTTTAACATAACGGACATCTTTAAGCTGCCTGCGTTTTTTATAGGCACGAAAGGTTACTTCTTGTATTGCTTCTAATGCTTCTTCTTTATTTTTCAAAAAGGTAATCGCTGTCCGGAACAAATCATCACGGTATCTAGTGATTATGTACACGAAAGCATCATTGTTTTTGCGAAAATCCTCTTTGGTGACATCAGTCATTCCACTGCCCCCTTTTCTTTCTCTATCTTATCTATTAGACGCAGAGAAGTACAAAAAGTTTGAATGGATTATTATTTTATGGCCACTTTTCATGATTTTATGGCCACTTCTAATCGTTTTATGGCTACTTTCCGATTATGTAAACAAAAAAAGCACTAGCTAAATACTAGCTAGTACTCTTCTTCACAACGATATCTTCGTTTTCAAACACGATCTCTATCTTACTTACATCCTCTTCTTCCAAGACAAGGTCTGTGATGCCGTCTTCTACTTTATCCTGAATGACACGGCGTAGTGGACGTGCACCGAAGCGAGGGTCATAGCCTTTATCAGCAAGGAATTGCTTCGCTTCATCGCTTACCGTTATTTCAAGGTCAGATTCTTCTAATTGTTCGCTTAGTTCCGCGATCATCAGATCTACAATTTTCAACAGATCCTCTTGTTCTAGTTCATTGAATGGAATGATCGCATCAAAACGGTTTAAGAATTCCGGCTTGAAATAGTTACTTAAATTTTCTAGTGTTGAAACAGCTTCATTATTGTCACTGTTAAAGCCTACTGTAATATTCTTCGTACCTGTACCTGCATTACTTGTCATGATAATTACAGAATCTTTGAAGCTTACGGTTCTGCCATGACTATCGGTTAACTGACCGTCTTCCATGATTTGCAGGAACATGTTTTGTACATCTGGGTGTGCTTTTTCGATTTCGTCTAACAGAATCAAGCTGTACGGATTGTGACGAACTTTCTCTGTTAATTGTCCTGCTTCTTCATGTCCTACATAGCCTGGTGGTGAACCGATGATTTTAGATACAGCATGTTTCTCCATATATTCACTCATATCAAGGCGAATCATTGCATCTTTTGTACCAAACAGCTCTCTTGCTAATGCTTTGGTTAGCTCGGTTTTACCGACACCAGTTGGTCCAACAAAAAGGAATGAACCAATTGGACGATGTTTCGATTTCAAGCCGGCACGACTTCGGCGAACCGCTTTAGCTACTTTATCAACGGCTACTTGTTGGCCAATCACATTTTGACTTAGATTGTTCGCTAAGTTTTTCATTTTTGATTGCTCATCTGCTTGGATTTTACGAACCGGGATTCCCGTTTTCTCTTCAATGATTAATTGAATATCTTCCACAGTTACTTCTGCTTTTGGCGCTTCCTTTGTTTCCGCTAATTTCTTCTCTAATTTGATCTCTTGATGTCTTAGGTTTGCTGCACGTTCATAATCTTCTTTTTCAGCTGCTTCCATTTTTTCTTTACCGATTTCATCTAAGCGTTTTTGCAATGCTTCGTGATCTGACTCACTTACATCAAGGTTAAGACGTGCACCTGCTTCATCAATTAAATCAATTGCTTTGTCAGGCAGGAAGCGGTCTTGAATATAACGTTTAGATAATGTTACAGCAGCTTGTAATACCTGATCAGAGTAGCTTACTTGATGATATTTCTCATAACGCTCTTTTAAGCCTTGCAAAATTTGCTCAGCCTCTTCTAGAGATGGTTCCTTCACCATAATTGGCTGGAAACGACGCTCTAATGCAGCGTCTTTTTCAATTTGACGGTACTCTTTCAATGTTGTCGCACCTATTAATTGTAATTCCCCTCGTGCTAACGCTGGTTTTAAGATGTTTCCGGCATCCATTTGAGAGCCTTCTGTCGTTCCGGCACCTACAAGTAAGTGAATTTCATCAACGAAAAGGATCACATTTTGACGTTCTTGCAACTCAGATACAAGTTGCTTCATTCGCTCTTCAAATTGACCACGAATTCCAGTATTAGCAACCAATGACGCAACATCTAAAATGTAAATTTCTTTATCCAACAATTTAGATGGAACGTTTCCTTCTGTTACTTTTAGTGCTAACCCTTCTGCAATAGCTGTTTTACCAACACCAGGTTCCCCGATTAAGACAGGGTTATTTTTGTTACGACGGTTTAAGGTTTCCATTACGCGTTTAACCTCTTTGTCACGTCCAATCACAGGATCAATTAATCCTGCCCTAGCCGCATCTGTAAGGTTTTTACCTAATTGATCCAGTAGGCCATTTCCTTTTCCGCCTTGTTTTGTATTTGTTTTGGTATTTGCTTGGTTTGAACCATTTGCTCCTCCAGCAAAAAAGCCTTCGAAGTCTTGTCCTCCAAACATACCAGATGGATGTTTCATTTGATTTTTTATATCTTGGAAGCATGAGTCACATACATGTAAAGATTCGGTTTGATCATTAAATCGAAGGTTTACATTAATCGTTGCTTGATGAATACCACATTGTTGGCATTTCATTTGTCATTCCTCCTTCAATTTTTTATAAAGTGAGACTATGATCAGTGTGGGCTTTTGACCCCACTGATCATTAGCGAAACTGATCAGGCTGTTAGCGTCTGTTAACCCACATTTATCTTCCTAGTTTTACTTGAATCTTGAAGTGGGGAGCTTACAGACGTTTAGCACCGTGATCAAGGTCAATTTTGACTTTGACTATATTTGACCTTTCTTGATTATATTATAATCTGACCTTCTTTGACTTTCAAGATCTTTGCTCAAAAAAATTTTCACAATGAAAAAACTGCCCCAAAAGTTAGCTCATTACATAACTAACCTTGAGACAGTCTCTCTTTTGTTTTTTATCTTTCTCGAATCCATACAGTCATTTCATTTTCTCCACGATTGCTCCATGCATAATATGGAATCGCCTTAAAATCTCTTTCAACTTCTGGATAAGTTTTTGTAGTATATAAAATATCTTCTATCTTCTTTCTATCTGTTTGGCTGGCTTTTCCTTCAATAATGGTCACACCATTTAACAAATTTTCTTCATATTTTACCTTAAATGTTTGATTTGTATGAATGCTAAGATCCTGCAGGTTAGCTCCATTATCCTGTTCTTCTAAGCAATATATGATTGGTCCACGTTGTAACGCTACTTTTCCTGCATTTTCACGAACTTCGGGATGGGATCGTATAATTTCAACTGGCATATCAAACAACAATTCAATCGTATCCCCATCACTCCATTGCTCTGTTATTTTCGCATATCCATTTTCGATCGGTACATCTTTTTTCATACCATTCACAAAAATATCAGCATGGCGGCACCATCCGGGGATTCTCGTGGCTACCGTAAATATTGTCGGGATTTCTAAAGCAAGTGAAATTTTTACGTTTCCATCCCACGGATAATTGGATTCTTGTGATAGAGCAACTTGCTGATCATTAGCAATAAAAGATGTTTCTCCTCCAATAAATAAGTGAACATAAACCTCTGATTCGTTGACAGAATAAATATATTGACCTAACGATGCTAATAGCCTTGCAATATTTGGTGGACAGCATGCACAACCAAACCATTGTTGTCTTGTTGGTTTCACTGTTCTCATATCATGACGGAAATTAGCTGTATGCGGCCAAACTTCTAATGGATTCACATAAAAATAGCCTTTTCCATCTAGTGAAATACCGCTCAACGCTCCATTATAGAGTGCTTTCTCCAGTACGTCTGTGTACTCGTTATTTGCTTCTATTTGTACCATACGGTGTGCCCACATAACAAGTGCAATAGCTGCACAAGTTTCCGTATAAGCACGGTCATTGGGCAAATCATAATCTACCGTAAAACGTTCCTCATGAGCTGAAGAACCAATTCCACCAGTTACATACATTCTCTTATTAACGGTATTTTCCCAAAGTGTTCGACAAACTGTTAAAAGTTCTTCATCTTCCAATTCGTTCGCTAAATCTACCATTCCACTGTATAAATATGTGGCACGAACGGCATGCCCTTCAGCTGTTTGTTGTTCTCTTACAGGTAAGTGTGCTTGGTAATAGTCATAGTCGCGATTATCTGAACGCCTTGCTCCACCTCGTTCCTCTAATTCCACATCATAGTAATGAACCGGATTTCGTCTCCCTCTTTCTTCAATAAAGAATTGACATAAATCAATGTACTTTGCCTCATTTGTTGCTTTATAAAGCTTCATTAATGCTAATTCTATTTCCGGATGTCCCGGATAACCTCGCTTTTGTCCTTCCTTGTCTCCAAGGACAGTTCGGATATGATCTACTAATTTACTTACAACACCTAAGATTTGTGTCTTACTTGTAGCTTCGTAATAGGCCACTGCTGCTTCAATCAAGTGCCCTGCACAATATAGTTCATGGTCGTTCTTTAAATTAGTCCATTTTTGATCTGGATAATTTACAGAGAAATACGTATTTAAATAACCATCCTTTTCTTGGGCATCCTCTATTAGTGCCACTACATCATCGAATACCTTCTCCCATTCTTCATCTTTTTCTGTTGCCAATGAAAAAGCAACAGTCTCCATCCATTTATATAAATCACTATCTTGAAAAACCATGCCATAATGCTGCCCTTCTTTTCTTCCTGCAGCTATTTCAAAGTTCGTGATGGTACGACTAGGTTCTGCGCCTTCTATCCGATCATTAAGTGCGTCCCATTGATAAGGTATAATAGATTCTTTAACAAGATTTTTCCATGGGTTCCAAAACAGATCATTAATGATTACATTTTTTAGTTTAATAGGTTCCATTTTCGCTAACTTCTTCTTATTTTTCATCATTATCCACTCCTAACTATTCTTTTAATCCAGACAAAGTAATTCCTTTGATAAAGAAATCCTGGGCAAGCAAAAAGATAATAATTAGTGGCAAAATACTGACAACTGTTCCAGCCATAAGTACCGGCCAATTAGTTGAATACATACCTTGCATAGATGCTAACCCTAACGGTAATGTCATTTTATCAATGGTGTTGATAAAAACGAGTGGTCCCATAAAATCATTCCATACAAACATGAAAACAAATACCCCTAAAGTTGCCAATGCTGGCTTACATAAAGGTAAGAATATCCTCCAATAAACGCCAAATGGTGTACAACCATCAATTTTCGCGGCATCTTCCAGCGATTTCGGTATCGTCAGGAAAAACTGACGTAACAAAAAGGTACTAAAAGCATTTGCCATTTGAGGTAAATACAGTGATGCATGTGTATCAACCAATCCGTAATAACTCATGGTTATGAAGTTAGGAATCATCGTTACTTGTGGAGGAACCATTAGTGTTGCTAGATATAATAAAAATAACAAATCTCTACCCTTGAATTGTAACCTGGCAAAAGCAAAGCCTGCCATCGATCCTGTTATTAATTGTGCTATAACGACAATTGTTGTCACTTTCAAACTATTAATAAAAAACTGACCAAACGGAAAGCGATCTGAAATAGCTGCATAGTTTGCAAATTGTAATGTGTCGCCAAAAAAAGTAGGAGGAAATACAAAGACTTCACTTATATCCTTTAATGATGTACTAATCATCCATAAAAAAGGGAAAACCATCGTTATCGCACCTAACCCGAGAACGAAATGTGATATAATTTTTATTTTTTTTGAAGATTTCAATTAGAATTCCTCCTTTCTAGTAAACATTCTTTCGTTTCTGACGCCAAAACTGAAAGATAGTAATCACTAAGACTAAGAAGAATAATACATATGCCATTGCACTCGCATATCCCATCCTGAAATACTCAAATCCACTTTGATAAAGATAATGTACAATAACAGAAGATGCTCGCCCTGGCCCACCACCAGTCATTAAATAAACGGTATCAAAAACTTGGAACGAATTGATTAACGACATAATCGTTACAAAAAACGTTGTTGGCGACAATAATGGAACGGTAATATGGAAAAATTTTTGTATCACTGATGCTCCATCCAATTCTGAGGCTTCATAATAACTTTCTGGTATACCTTGTAAACCTGCTAAAAAAATCAACATATTAAAACCTAAATTCTTCCAAATACTTGTTAGTATGACTGCAGGCAATGCCCATGTTTGACTACTTAACCAGTTAGGACCATTAATTCCAAATAAGCCTAACAAATAGTTCAAGAATCCGTATTCCGGATTGTAAATCCATTGCCAAATAATGGCTACTGCTACCATTGATGAAATAACAGGCAGAAAATAAGCCACTCGATAGAATTTGATACCTCTAATCTTTTGATTTAACGCTACTGCTAACAGCAATGAAATGAAAATACCAACCGGGACAGAAACAGCTGTAAATATAATGGTATTCCAAAAAACCTCTACAAATATTTCATCATTAAACAGCTCTGAATAATTTCCAAACCCAACCCATTCAATGGGACTAAGCATATCCCAATTTGCAAAACTAAGAACGAATGATCCAATAACAGGTAATAACATAAATGCTAAAAATAGAAGTAGGTGCGGTAATAAAAATATAACTGCCCAAGTGCTATCTTTATAAAAAAATGCATTCATCCTTTTTTTCTTACGATTTTGTCTAGAACGAGTGGTAACAATCACCTCTTTATTATCTTGCAGCAAGCTTCTCACCCCTTTGCATCTACCCTCTATGAATTGAAAGTTCCATAGAGGGCATCATTTAATTACGACTTCTCATTTTGAGAGTGCTTCTGATGAACGAGTATCAATATTATCAAGGGCATCCTCTAAAGACTTATCATCATTGAAATATTGCTCCATCTCTTCTATAATCGCATCTCGAACAGCAATTTTAGTCCCTAAAGCAAATGGATATGGTTGAGCATCTTTAAAAAATGGTGCTAACTCTAGAAAACCTTCAGGGTGTATCGATTCATCATGCCATTCCTTTATACCTTCTTCTGAGTACATATCAATTCTATTCGGCATCCACAATCCTTCTCTTATCAAATCTAATTGATATTCTTCAGAGGATAAGAATTTAACTAATTTCCATGCCGCTTCTGGATGTTCTGTTTCACTCCAAACGGAATGGAGATGTGCTTGACCATGAGTCATTGCTTTTTCACCAATTTTAGGGAGGGCAGCAACTCCAACCGGAAATCCCATTGTCGCAAGTTCTTGGAGAGCCCAGGATCCTTCTATAATCATTCCGACCCTTCCTGTTTGAAGCATTTGAGAGGCGTTCATACCAATGTTTTCTAACGTTTGTGCTGCTGGACTTGCTCCATCTTCATAACGTAATTGTTTTACTTTCTCCCACACCTCACTTGTCGCATCACTGTTTAGAGCAAGAGATCCATCCTCTGCCCAGACGTCACCACCGTTTCCTAGTACCAATGGAATGTTATTATATAAATTCTCCAAACCATAAACCCCGAACTGTGTATCACCTTCATCAATTGTAAGTTGATTTGCTACATCTCGAAATTCTTCCCATGTCCATGCTTCATTTGGATTACTTGGTGGATATGGAATATTCGCCTCGTCAAACAAATCTTTATTATAGTAAAGCACTGGTGATACGGTTGTGCTGCTAATTCCAAAAACAGATCCATCTATTTCCATTATTTGTTTAGAAGAATCAATAAAATCGTCTAAAGACAAGTCTGGATCCTCTGCAAGTGTATCTGTCAAATCCATTAATACATCCCTACTTTGAAAGTCACGATATTCTTCTGCTCCTAAGAAAAATACATCTGGAGCCGACGATCCAGCTAACATGGTTAATAATTTTGAATGATATTGTTCATTAGGAACTGGTGTGTAAGTGACTTTTATATTTGGATTTTCACTCATAAATTTCTCCAAGCCTTTTTTCACACTTTCCGTTTCTAAGGGACTTGCTTCCCACCCCATAAACTCAAGCTCAATTATCCCCTCAGAAGAAGACGACTCTCCTTCACCGTTTCCATTGTCATCCTTATTATCATTACTACAAGCTACAGTAAAAACACATAAAGTCACTAACATCACGATCAACCAAAGACATTTTTTAAGCATCAATGACACCTCCATTTTCAAATAATGAGTTAATTTTATGGTCACTAATCCTGTGAGCCTCCAATCAAAGAAAGCGCTTCCTTGAGCAAAATAGTATCATGGATATGTATACAAGTAAGTAGTTGAATTCAAATAAAAGGTGGACTTTTTTGACCACTTATTAATCAAAATATTTTTAAAAAGAATTTCATAATATGTTATAAAGCGGATTATTGTTGTCATATCAGCTTTGTATCAGAGAGGAGGTTTAGATGGATTTTTTAAAAATCAACATACAAGAACCTGTTAATTATATATCTGGTGGACGTTTTGAAACAGATCAAAAATGGAAGCATAAAAGAAGAGTTATAGACAGCTATGAAATGATTATCGGGGTTAATGATATTCTTTATATTGAACAAGATAATGTCCAATATCAGGTGAAGCCTGGTGAAGTTTTATTTATTTATCCGGACTCGATTCACTCTGGTTATCAATTTTGTAATAAAAATCTATCGTTTTACTGGTTTCACTTTGTATCGGATTATATTAGTACAGGGAAAGAAATTAATGATACAACGATTATTCAAATTCGTACTAGTCCTGAAACAAGTCACTTAATCAAAGATATTTACATTCCTAAATATGGTTCGCCTATTGCTATTCAACGTTTAAATATTTTGGCAAATCAATTATTAGATGTAGATAATTCCAACTATTACACAAGAATGAGTATGAATTATTTAATGACCTCGTTACTCATCGAGTTCTCTGAACAATCTTTTGTTCACTCTTCGATCGAAAATAGTACCTTATCAAATAATGATATTAACTTAAATCAAATACTGGAGTGGACAAGAATTAATGCGTTTGAAGGGATATCAGTTTCAGATATTGCGGATCGCTTCACTTATAATAAGGACTACTTGTCAAGATATTTTAAACAACATACTGGTAAAACATTACAGTCCTATATTCATGCATTACGAATTTCTAAAGCTAAAGACCTTCTCGTTGGTACTAGATTAAATATTAAAACTATATCTGAAAGAGTCGGTATTGAAGACGAGAAATATTTTATGAGGCTATTTAAAAAATACGAGAAAATAACTCCCACTGAATATAGAAAAGCCTTTGTTCGCACACACCTAAACAGAAAATAATGGTCATGCAATCCACTCGTGTTCCTAGCTGTTAAAAAATAGAAAAACGTTATTAGTGTAGAGAGAATACGAAGACTACTGTGAGAACTCACACGAGCTGAAGGTAAAGTGGTTTTCTTGACCAAGTTAACGAAGTTTAAGTTTTGAGTGCACCTTTTTTATATCTTTTCCCATAAAAAAACAACCCACAAAAGTAGATTGTTATCATTATCTATTATATTTATATCACAACACCAAAAGGAATAAATACGAGTAGTAAGGCTAAGAGTATCGTCCACAAAATTTCTTTTAGCACAAGGATCCTCCTAGTTAACTTTTCGTCTATCTTAACACATAAAAAAACGACTGCTTGTGTTTTGCAAGGAAACATTACAAAGAATTTACATTCACAACATTCTTTTGCCTTAAGTTTATTTGTGCTACACTAGAGATAATCCGTAAGAAAAAGGAGTTGTTTCGATGATGACAACCATCCAGCTAATGCACAATAAAAAAACAATGCGTTTTGATGTAGTACAAATGACAATATATAAACAGACCAAAATTGTGGAAGCGATTGGTCAAAAAAATCAATCTTATTATTTATTTTTCTACAAAGACCGCTATATTAACGCAAAAAAAACGACTTCTATACGACTGCAATCCTTTCTAAAAAATGCTCTCCAATATGGATATACATTCACTGCTGATCATCCATTAACCAAAGCACTGCTCACTGAAGAAAAAGCTTATCGCCTTACTTCCAATAATCAAATGGTACAAAAACTATCCAATAAATATAACGAAACAGAAATGCTCTACGTTCTCGCCATGTTCGATAACTATGTAAATGAGAAAAAAATCCAAGCACTTTGCAAAAAGACTTTTTACAACTATCGAAGAAACGGCCAGTTAAAGAAAGCATTTCGAATCCTAGCCAATTATGCACAAGTACGCCCGCAAGATATGTTTGCCAAAGATATGCTCCAACATTTTGACTTCCAAAAATATAAAGACCAATATCAAGACATTGAGCAACTGACAATAGAATGGTCAGACCCTCTCTATTTAGAATCCGTTTATTTCGAACAAAAATTCCCTGACACTGTCATAAATTTTGTAATCCAACAATATCATAAAGATAATCGAAAATTTGATCAACTCTTCCTCATCTACATGAAATGTTCATCGTTAGAGGTTGTTTCAAAGCTTGATGAGTTATGTCAAGAACTACTTTCCGAGCAGGACCAAATTGCGTTATGGGAAGATTTATTAGCCTCATATCCTGCACCAAAGACAATTATTGAAAAGCTTGTAAAACTCAACGGTTATCAAGCCATTTTAAAGTATTATCTTCACCACCATGAAGCAATTGAAGATCGTGAACTATTCGAGAAGTCCCTTGAATCTGTTTCTACTGACCAATTAATAGAAGATTATCAACCTTTATTACAAGCACTAATGCTCACTTACAAAGATGATACTGCTCAACTGGAGAGAGTTCTACACCTAACTATCAAAAAGTTATTACAGTATCTGCCTTTAAAAGACATCATCACATCACTAAAAGATACCGAACTGCCGATTATGCAAAAGTTAAGGAAAATGGATAAATTGACGGATAATCCAGACCAGCAATTTGCTTTAGGCGAAATATACTATGATCTGGAACAATATGATCAAGCAATTGCTTGTTTTGAATGGGAAATGGAATTAGCACCAGAGGATCCTGCACCCATCCAATACCTATACAAAAGCTATCTAGCAAAAGGAGACAAAGAACAAGCAAACACTTATAAACAGTTGATGGTCAACATACCTTCTTAACCTTCTTAACCTTCTTCAATACTGCGCCATAAAGTCATAGTGGCGTATGAACGGTATGGTTGCCATGCTTGATTCCATTCTTCTATTTTGGATGTTGTTGGTTTATTATCAAGACCAAAATAAAGTTTTAATGCATTTTGAATGCCTATATCACTTGATGGAAAAAGATCCTTTCTACCCAGTGAGAACATCAGCCAATTTTGCACCGTCCATGCGCCAATTCCGCGAATTTTAGTTAATTGTCGTATCACTTCTTGATCACTTTTGTCATAAAATGAAGTTAGATTAAGCTCTTTTGCGACAATTTTCTTCGCTGTATCAATAACATATTCTGCTTTTCGTCTACTAAATTGCATGTCTTGCAGCTCTTGATAAGGGATGCTAGCTACCTTTTCAGGTGTCGGATAGAACCATACACCGTCTAGTTGTTCGCCATAAGTTGTTACAAATCTTGCAGTTAGCACTTGGGCAAATGCCATGTTTAACTGTTGATGAATAATTGTTTTTACCAAATTACTAAATGGATCAAATTCTCGAATCAATGGTGTCGCTGGGTAGTTCTCAAAAAGGCCTGCTAAATCTGTTTTAGCAAAAAATTGCTGAATCTTATGTAAATCCTGATCCCAAGCAAATATATCAGCTATTTGGACAAGCAGATCTTTCTTTCGCTCTTTGTCTTGCCCTTCTATTAAAAATCTAGGGTTTTCTGTTGTACCTGTTGCCGTCACTGTTACGACATGTTTTTCCTGGTTGATGCGCAATGGCACTAACACGCATCGTTTCTTGAAATCAACATAATTCAACTTATCCATCTCTAATCGAAATAAAAGATAGTCAAAATCATATGGCATCTCAAGTTCTATGTTTTCTCGCCACATTACACTACTCCTTCCAAGATTTCAGAGTTTTCACCCTATTATGATATAATTAAGCCAAATTCACAACAATAGTAGGGTGATACAATGGAAAAACAATATTACGCCATTATCGACATAGGTTCTAACACAATGCGACTAGTAATCTATCTAAGAGAAAAAGGTGGCAGGTTAAAAGAAGTAGAAAACGTCAAGGCAGTTGCCAGACTACGGTCTTTTTTAGAAACAGATAATACGTTAAATGATACAGGTATAATACGATTAATTTCAACTCTCCAGAGCTTTCAGGATGTACTAGTGACATATGCAGTAAAAGATGTCGTTTGCGTAGCAACTGCGACAATCAGACAGGCGCAGAATAAAGAGAAAATTTTAGTTCAGGTAGAACATCAAACCGGTCTGACAATGCGGATTTTATCAGAAGAAGAGGAAGCTTATTATGGATACCTGGCAGTAGTCAATTCAACTTCTCTCTCCACAGGCGTAACGGTTGATATTGGTGGTGGTAGTACAGAAGTTACCTATTTTAAAAATAGAGAATTGGTTGCATCGCACAGCTTTCCTTTTGGTGCCTTAACATTAAAAGAATTCTTTGCAAAGGAGATCCCTACTAGTGAGGAATTGGAAAACTTGCGTAATTATTTAGCAGAGCAGTTTGCTACATTACCTTGGTTACGTAATAGGGAAGTCCCTTTAGTTGGTATCGGAGGGAGTGCCCGTAACCTTGTGCAAATTGACCAAAACCTAAAAGAATATCCTCTTGCGGGTCTTCATCAATATAAAATGTATGATACAGATATTATCCATGTTAGTAATTATTTAACGTCATTAAAACCAGATAAATTACCAAAAGTAGAAGGCTTATCGAAGGATCGAGCCGATATTATCGTACCAGCAATTGAAGTGTTCCATAGTTTATATAAAATGGTTCAGGCAGACAGCTTTATTTTAAGCCGGAAAGGTCTACGTGATGGTGTGTTCTATGAACAATTATCAAAGGAAATGGGGTCTATCCTTTTCCCAAATGTGTTAGAGGATAGCATTCAAGAGCTGATCAATGATTTTGATCTAGATCCAAAACAAATTTTGCATGTCCAATATCTAACGCGTAAGCTATTTGATTATTTAAAGGAAAATGGGCTCCTACATTTAACAAAAAAAGACTGGACATTATTAAAAAGAGCAAGCTATCTATGCCACCTTGGAGAATATATCGATGCAGAATCAAGTGCACAGCATACCTTCTATTTACTTGCTAACCGAACAATTGATGGCTTAATGCATAAGGACCGCCTACAATTGGCATTAATTGCTTCCTTTAAAAACAAGACGATTTTCAAACAATTTATAAAACCCTATAAACAATGGTTTTTAAAAGAGGAACAAAAGAAACTGCGTCATTTAGGTGCGCTATTGAAGTTCAGCTATTGTTTAGATGCAACGAAACGTCAAGTAGTGAAAGAAATGAGTTTTGACTTTAGAAAAGACACGCTAACGATAATATTACATTGTGATGGTGACGCGAAACCTGAAGAGTATCAATCTGAAAAGCAAAAAAAACATGTGGAAAAGGCAATCAAAAAAGATGTAGAGTTAAAATTTGATTTTTTGTAAAGGATGAATTTACAATATTTTTACATTTCATTAACAAAATATTGGGCTTTTAGCGTTATGATAATGATAGAGATTGTCGAAAAAGGATGATGATTGATGTCAACCGTCAAACAAGAGAAAAATTTAGAGCTACCAGCTTACTTTAATAATCGGGAATTGAGCTGGCTCGCTTTTAATAAACGAGTGCTAGAAGAGGCCGGGGATGAAACGAATCCCTTATTAGAAAGATTACGTTTCCTCTCCATCTTTTCTTCTAATTTAGATGAATTTTTTATGGTACGCGTTGCCGGATTAAAGGATCAAGTAAAAGCCGGCTTCAATCGGCCAGATAATAAATCGGGATTAACGCCAAAACAGCAGCTTTCCAGTATTTCCAGCTTTAATCATGAATTGGTTGAACAACAATATGATTTATATAAAGAGCTATTACCACAGTTAAGAAATGAAAATATTCGTATTGTCGATATCGAAGACTTAACTTCCGAGCAAATCAGTAGATTAGAGGAATACTTTGATGAACAAATTTTCCCTGTGTTAACTCCAATGGCAATTGATGCCTATCGTGCTTTTCCAATGCTACTCAATAAATCTTTAAACTTGGCAGTACAGCTTGAAGATATATATGACCTTGAACATGAACAAGTGAAAACAGCTATTGTCCAAGTACCCGCTTTGCTTGATCGATTTATTCAAGTCGGTGATATGCACCATTATGTATTGCTTGAAGATTTGATTCGTTATTTTATTCAAAAATTTTTTACAGGCTATCAGGTTCTGACTACTACCACTTTTCGAATAACAAGAAATGCAGATATGACGATTCATGAGGAAGGTGCACGCGATCTTCTAAAAGAAATTGAAAAGGAATTAAAGAAAAGAAAATGGGGAGCAGCTGTCCGCTTAGAAGTGGACGCTCGTGAGAATAACCCTGAAATGATTGACTTTTTACTTCATGTTCTCGAAATTCATAAAAAAGATTTATACATCATTAATGGCCCCTTGGATCTCACCTTTTTAGCCGATTTTTATGGACATATTAGAAAAGAATTTGAACATTTAGTATATGAAACATTAATCCCTCAACCTGCCCAGGATATTCATGAAGATGAGAGTGTATTTGAGGCAGTTAGAAAAAGGGATTTATTTTTACACCATCCGTATGAATCATTCGAGCCTATTATTGATTTAATTCGGGATGCTGCCGATGATCCAGAAGTATTAGCAATAAAACAAACATTGTATCGTGTCAGTGGTGGTTCTCCTATTATTGATGGGTTAAAAAGAGCTGCCGAAAATGGGAAACAAGTAACCGTACTGGTTGAATTAAAGGCACGATTTGATGAAGAAAATAATGTGCAATGGGCGAAGGAATTAGAAAAAGCAGGTTGCCACGTTATTTATGGTATGATTTCCTTAAAAACACACAGTAAAATAACACTTGTAGTCCGTAAAACTACAGGTGGAATTGAAAGAGTAGTTCATCTAGGTACTGGTAATTACAATGATCAAACAGCAAAATTTTATACTGATATGTCTTATCTAACAACAAAACGGAAATTTGGAGTAGATGCAACTAACTTTTTTAATTATTTAAGTGGTTATACCGAAAAACCGACTTACCATCATTTATCGATGGCGCCGTTTGATATTCGTGATGATATCTTAAAGTACATTGACAACGAAATGATATTCCATAAACGCTATGGAAATGGCCGAATTATTGCAAAAATGAACTCATTAACAGATAAACTATTGATTCAAAAATTTTACGAAGCGTCACAAACAGGTGTAAAAATTGACTTGATCGTTCGTGGTATTTGCTGTCTACGGCCAGGGATCTCTGGCGTCAGTGACAATATCCAGGTTCAAAGTGTTGTCGGTAGGTTTTTGGAACATAGTCGTATTTATTATTTCCATCATAATGGGGAAGAGAAATTATTCTTATCCTCTGCTGATTTAATGACAAGAAACATGGTAAAGCGTGTAGAATTAATGTTTCCGATCTTTGAAGGCAGAATCAAAGCAAGAATTCTTTCCATTTTAGATATAACACTAAGAGATACAGCCAAAAAGAGAATTCAGGCTCACGATGGCAGCTATTCACATATCAGATATCGAACGACAGGATCTCTATTAAATAGTCAGCTAATGTTATTCAATATGGCCTATAATGTGTTAGAAGATGAAGAATAGGGCATTGTAAGAAAAGTGCAGAGCACACCCGTTTAAAAATGTAGCGACTTTAGAATCAACTGAGATAAAGGAATCACAGTGAGGTTACAAACCGGCGATGACTTTCATCCAAGACTAAAAGAGCAAATAAGCCTCTGGTTTCACCAATCAACAAGTCTTCTTTATCGTAGGTCGATTCGTGAATTCGCCTAGTTTTTGGGCGTTTGAATCTAGACATCTGTGCAAATTTACTTTCTTGCCTCATAAGAAAAATCGTGAAAATCCGTCTGCTTATCCTATTTCAAAATGAATATTATACCTCCTAGCTATTAAAAATAAGATTTGTTGATTATCCTGGTTTATTCAACAAATCTACGCTCTTCCTTATTGGATTTGTCGTTTATCCTAGTTTATCCAACAAATCTTTACTCTTCCTTATCGGATTTGTCGTTTATCTTGATTTATTCAACAAATCTTTGCTCTTCCTTCTTGGATTTGTCGTTTATCTTGATTTATTCAACAAATCTTTGCTCTTCCTTCTTGGATTTGTCGTTTATCTTGATTTATTCAACAAATCTTTGCTCTTCCTTATTGGATTTGTCGCTTACCTGGTTTATTCAACAAATCTACGCTCATTTTTGATGAAGCTAAGTCTTTTCTTGTCTTTTAAATGAGGGATTCGTCTCCCTCTTTTTTATTTTGGAGTTATTTTGCTGTTTATTGTTTTACTTATAAAGACTCTTAGTAAAAATTGAAACTGATGGAGACTCACTAAAAATCGTAATCAAAATAATCCTTAACAAAATCTTTCATAGAGTCGCTGATATAATCTAATTCTGTATCTAAAAAATATAGATATGCTATACTTTGCTTTTCATCAGATGTTCCAATCATGCCAAATGATTTTGGATATCGTGTGTTATTTTTTTCATTTTCACCAACAACTTTAAAAGTATAACTATTTAGTTCGAATTCATGTTCAGGGATAATTTGCTCTTTTTCATTAAAAGAAGAAGTCATGTCATGGTTTAAAAATCTATATTCTTTTTCTAATTCATCTTTTTCACTTTTATAAGTGTTATCATCATAATGAACAACGAGAGCAATCGATTCAGATTGAAACATAAGAATCGTTTTATGTGTGTACTTGTACTCGATATCCTCGTATTCAGATAAATCATTGAGAGCAGGCATTATGCCTTTTGCCTCCGTATCAATGGAATTTCCACTATTAAGATAATCTTTTATATCATTATTTGTTCTTTCACATCCAGTAATACATAGTACAACTATAATCATTACTATAAACATATACTTTTTTCTCACTTTAAAATCCCCCCCAACAATCGCGCCTGTTTATGGAAAACTACTAAATGAAATCTCTCCCAAAGTAACAATTTATTTGAGCAACCCTTTAGTCTGAAATTAGCTTTTCCATTTCTTCTTTATTGAGTTTGCTATCGCCACCCAGTTTATCACTGTTATACATGCCATCCTTCTCCTGAATAACACCGGACGGGCTAGGAACATAGTAATATCCTTCCGTTCCGTTTTGTTCAAGAAAGAGCAAATAATCTTCTCCTTTTTCCACATAATTAGTCGACTGGTCTAATTTCACTTCCCCTGAGACTGTTCCTGATATGGTTTTGGTTAATTCTAATGTTGAAATTTGAGCATTTATTCCGTTGCTTTTTTCTTGTATTTCCACATCTTCAACTGTAAAAAAGGCAATTACGTCAACTCTTTCTTTAAGTTCTTTTAAAGATAATACATCCCAATCCGCCTGTGCTTCTGAATCATCTGTGTTTCCATTACCATTATTACTCTCGGAGTTGCAAGCTACAATTATAAAAGAACCCACTAACATCAATAACAAGAATTTCTTCATAAAATCCCCCCTATATGAAGAGATATCTTCTCAACTAAACTGTCAGCTCTTCTAAAATTAAATTTCTATTTTCCTCTTTTTATATAACCATTGTTTAAATGATTCTAAAGATGTAATCTTATCATTCAATACTGCATCATAAATATCTATACTAAAAAATGTTTTGCGATATAAAGGATGACTATGCAATTGATTCTTTAGTTCTAAAATTGATTGTCTTTTATAATTATCAACTTTAAACATTATTTCCTTCACTCTGCTTTGTTTTTGCTTAACCTCTTCTGAGTCGATTGCCCATATATCAATTTTCCATTTCTGTCCAAAAAGATTTGTATGGACGCCCCAATATAATCCCTTTGGTAAATGAGGTGTTTTACCGATTAATTCATTTCTGAAATTCATTTTAGATGGATTCAACTTAATAGAGATTTCTTTACCTAGCTCAAAAAAAGTTTCATTGTCAATTGATTCCGATTCAAGGTAAATATCTAAATCTCTCCAAGTCATTAGTTTTAACAAATAACTTCCACTTACCTGTGGATTTCCAAACTTTTTTAAGGTACCGTATAATCCAAACTCATAAAGAATTTCATCAGCTTCGTTCAATATTATGTTGTTTAATGTCTCTAAGTCTAAACTCTTTTTTACGATAAAGTTGGTGAAAAAAAACTCCATTTTTTGGCTAGTTAAATACGTTCCACCCTTATTTTAACATAAATATCCAATTACCCTTTTCGAAAAATTGAATAAAAATAAGCAGCCCAATTATATTGCTAATTGGACTGCTTTTTTCACTCGAAACCCGTCCCATTTACTAAGTGGCCCATTTTATCGGGCACTTTTGTTGTGATATCGGGCACTTTCAATTTTTTTCGGGCGCTTTTTTTAACTTATCGGGCACTTTCAAATAGATATCGGGCACTTCTATCTCTTTTATCGGGCACTTTTAGTGAATCCGATCAGTTCCTCAGGAAGGAGCTGTTTTAACATGAGATCATCCAGACTTTTGAATTGATATCCTTGCTTTCTCAAATCATCAATCAAATATTCTAATGCATCTGCATTATCTTTCGAAACAGTATGCATCAAAACAATCGCACCTGGATGAATCTGATTCATCACTTGTTCATAAGCATGTTGCCAGCCTTTTTCAGAACCTTTATTCCAATCTACAAATGCCAGTGACCAAAAAATATGTGTATAGCCAAGTTCATTTGCCCAGCTTAATGATTCCTCATTAAAAGTTCCTTTAGGAGGGCGTATATATTGGACAACAGCTTTATCATCTATCTTCTTAATTTTTTCTGTTAAAACTGTGACATCTTTTCTGAATTCTTCTTTAGATATCTTAGTAAAGTCACGATGACCATTAGAGTGGTTACCTACAATATGACCATCCGCTAACATACGACGAACTAAATCCGGCTGATCCTCCACATAATGACCAGTTAAGAAAAAGGTTGCTGGCACTCCTTTATCTTTCAATACATCTAAGATTTGCTTGGTAAATCCAGCTTCATAACCATTATCAAATGTTAAATAAACATGTTTGTCGCCTGAAGGATCCATGTAATAGCTTTGATGCTTTTCTAAAATCTGCTTGTACTTTCCCACATCTGGTGGTTGTCCATCAGTATTTTTTTTATATCCCCAACCATAGCTGACAGCACCTGCTTCTATGGGTATAACGAGCAAGAAAAACATCACCAACACCATTATTTTTTTCATATAATCACCTTTTTTTATTTTTAGTTTAAGTTAAAAAAGGTGATCATATTCTGATAATTTACAGAAGTATGCTGGCAATCCATCCAAATAAAAACAATGGAATGTTAAAGTGTAAAAAGGTTGGCACACATGTATCCCAAATATGATGGTGTTTCCCATCAGCACTTAAACCTGATGTCGGTCCTAATGTACTATCACTTGCAGGGCTACCAGCATCTCCTAGCGCACCTGCAGTACCGATTAATACAGCTATTGCCATTGGTGAGAACCCTGCTTCCATACAAATTGGAACATATAATGCTGCAATAATTGGTATCGTACCAAAGGATGAACCGATTCCTAAGGTAATCAATAAACCGACTAATAACAAAATAAATGCAATGATGGCCTGGTTCCCTGCTAATATACCAGAAGAAGATGCTACTAACTCATCTACAGCACCTGTTTCCTTCAGTATATGACCAAAACCAGATGCGACAAGCATTACGAAAGCAATTGTACCCATAATGCCGACACCTTGCTGAACAAATGCATCCCCTTCACGTAATGGTACGACAAAAAATAACACCATTAATATAACACCTGTCAACGCACCAATTACAAGACTTTCCGTAATAATCTGTACAACTAATGCAACTAAAATGGCTACAATCGTTAAGCCATGTGTATGGTTAAATGTTACTTTTTCCTGATCGTCTTTACTTATACCATCGGTTGGTAACCATTTTTTTGCTTCACGAGGTTTGCGGTATGTAAAAAATACTGCGATCAGTAAACCAATAATCATACCGATACCTGGTAATAGCATCGATAAAGCACTTTCTCTTATCGTTATATCTACACCATTATTACTCATTCCCTCTTGAATGGTTTGGTGAAAAATAAGGCCAAATCCTAAAGGAATCATGACATAAGGTGCTTTAAGGCCGAACGTCAAAGCAGTGGCTACCGCACGTCTGTCTAATTTCATTTTATCAAATAAAGTTAATAATGGTGGTATTAAAATCGGAATAAATGCGATATGAACCGGCACAATATTTTGAGACATTGAAGCAACACCGGCTATTGCTAAAACAAGCATCGTTTTTTTGTTTGTTAATACTTTAATTAAAGATCGAACTAATATCGATGTAATTCCGGTATAACTAATCATAGCCGCAAACACACCAAGTAAAATATAACTTAACGCTGTGTTTGCTTGCCCACCCATTCCTTCAATTAACAATTCAATTGTATCTTGAATGTTCATACCTGTCATAAGTCCAGCTACTACCGCTGCAATAATAATTGCGAAAATTACATGAACACGTAACAAACTTAGGACAAGCATGACAAGAACAGAAACAACAACAACCCATTCCATACTTTTCCCTCTCCCTCTTTTTCTTTAGCCAAGGTCTTTTTCTATTTTTTCGATCATTTGAATTAACTGATCGACATCCTCAATCGACGTCTGTTCCGGATCCAAATGATCTAAACGTTCCATAAAATGCTCCAGTTGCAACCGAAGCTGTTTAATCTTATCCTCACTACTCATATCAACACCCCTTTCCAACTTCCCCTACTCATCCTAATCCAAAAAAACCTACATGTCTAGCATTTTTTGGATCAATACAGACAAGGTAATGCCTTGTTTCCCTAGTATTTCAACAAATATAAAAAAGCATGCATCCCGTCCTTAACGAGAAATACATGCTTCTAACTTTATCACGGTGCTAACCGTCTGTAAGACCCCCACACAAGGAAGCTAAGTGGTATAACAGACGCTAACACCCTGATAAGTTTCGCTAATGATCAGTGCGGGTCAAGACCCCCGCTGATCATAGTCTCACTTTATTTTGTCTCAAATGTAAAAGTGAGATGATTCATAATCGGGATATATGCCCCTATTTCCTGTTTGGTGACATTTTTAATTACTAGTTTCTTCTTGGATCCTTTTAACTCAAGGTATACTTCACCAAGTGTAATTTGTCCTGTATCTTTGACTACCGGTATATGTGCTTTTAATCTTCCAATTTTCGAAGTTGGTACGGTATATGTTTTACTAAGCTTTGTCTCTTTTCCAATGACCGCGTGAAATGTAAGAGGTAAATCATGCTGGTCTCTTGCTTTTTGTAAAATCATTTGTTTAATCTGATCCGTCTGGTCTACTTTGGCTGTCAGGGCGCCTTTCACATGTTTTTCTTCGGTTTGATAATAATAAACATCTTCATTTTTTTCACCATTGACATTATTCACTTCATTGGTATTAACTGTTTGAAAATCCCAATTGATCTTAGACGATTCGGATTGATACGATAAAGGCCAATGTCCGAGATATATCTCAGCACGATAGCCAAAAGCGATTGGTGAAGGGTTAATGGTTGATTCATTTAATGATTTTATTAACAATGGATTGTCTATATCAACATTTATATCCTCTAACAGTTCCTTTACTAATTTACTCGGTTCGACCGTAGTATCTTCTTCTGTCATTTGTTTATAGGTATTTTCCTTTTCGATCGACACTAGATCATCAGGTTTTTCCTCTTTAGACTCTGCAATTAGAGGGATAGTTAACATCATTAAACATAAAATTGCTGAAAGACCGAGTTTCTCCATTATTATTTCCGCTCCTTTTTCCCTTAGTGTGACAATAAGAGCGGAAAATTATGCGGATTAATTACTCAAGTTAACTATTTCAAGTGTTTCGGTGATCTTTACACTATCTTCAATTGTTCGAATCATAGAACAATTCTTACGAGCTACTCCCAAGCTTTTTTCTACCTGATCCTTTTTCAACTGTACACCCTTTACAACAAAATGAAGATGGATGGAAGTAATTTTGTTGGCTTCATCTGGTGATCTTTCAACATCTGCTGAAATCTTTATATCATCTATCGGGAGTCGTTTTTTATCCAATATTTTGCGCAACACAGAAGCACTGCATCCAACCACTGAAGCGACCATTAATTGAAATGGCCGGTAACCGAAGTCCTCATTTCCGGATATGTCTAATTCCCCGAACGGTAACATAGTCCGAACGCCACCTTCTGATAAATAAAAATCCATCTGAACTCCTCCTTAGGTGTAGTAGTCAAAGATTTCACTTTCGGTAGTCTTTAAATACAAAGTACTTAATCATAAAAAAACTGGCTAACGATGATAATACCATTGCTAAGGCTTTCGATATATTATAACGCCACCAATTAGGTATTTCCATTATAGCAAACAAGGAATTAGCACCCAAGAAAACAAGGTTACTAATTCCCAAACTTATCAAAGCTTGTATAAAAAAAGCAAGTCGTTGATAATGACTACCTTTTGACGCACGTTTAAACGTGATCATCGCATTCCAAATATAACTATTTAAGATCGCAAGACTATAAGCAATACTATTATATACAATAAGGAGTGTTGGCTTCTCTGTATGGAATAACAATAACAGTAAATTGAGCACACCAATATCAATTAGTGCATTGCTAAGCCCAATGATACTAAATTGAAAAAATTGAAAACGACCACTTTTTCTTTTCATGAACATTCCTTCTTATTGTAATCTTTAGTATGTGATTCAATCACTTGCTGATAAAATGCTAACGCTTGCCGGGACTGATCATCCCATCCCATCTTATGGATGTCTTGCCAAGCTGCCTCAGCTAATCTTTTTCGCAATGCCTCGTCTTCTAATCGCAAAACGGTTTCTTTAAAGCTTTCCACACTTTCAGGATTATATAACAAGCCGTGTTTTTCGTGTTTAATTTGTTCCCGTGTCGGACCACTATCAGCTGCAACAATTGGTAAACCTGATGCCATTGCTTCCATCAGTACCAAACCTAATGTTTCAGTTGTAGACGGAAAAACAAATAGATCTGCAGATGCATAAGCTTTCGCTAACTCTTCTCCATGCATAAACCCGGTAAACACAGTATTTGTACTTTCAAAATGTTTTTCCAATGGTCCTCGATGTGGTCCATCCCCAACAATTGCTAAAACAAATTGTTCGGATTGTTCCAGAACTGTTCGAATCTTCTCTATTTCTTTTTCTGGAGCAAGTCTGCCAACATATAATAACAGCTTTTTATTATCCTTGCCATTTGTCAACCTAGCCCTCATATTTAAATCAGACTTCTCCGGATGAAATAGGTTAGTATCCACACCTCGTTTCCATACATGCACATTGTGAAAATTCTGTTCATCTAATTCTTCTTTCACCACGTTGGATGTACAGAGATTAATGGATGCTTGATTATGTAACTTGCGAAAATACCACCACAAGAGACCTTTAAATATCGATAAATGATAATACTCTGCGTACTTTGGTACCTGTGTATGATAGGACGCAATTAAAGGAAACTTCGATTTTTTTGCATAATAGACGCCTGAGGCGCCAAGTAGCGCCGGATTCACTACGTGAACAATATCTGGATTGCATTCCATCAATAGCTTTTTCACACGAGGATTTGGTAATGCGAATGCTTTGGAACGATAAAATGGCAAATTTCGAGCTGGTAAGCCAATTACTTTCGCCCCTTCAAATTCACTTACTCCTAAATCTGGCGCTACCACTGTAACTTGATGTCCTTGTTCCAAAAAATAGCGAATACTATTGGTTAACCTTGTCACTACTCCGTCTGTAGATGGTAGAAATGTTTCGGTGATGATAAGTATGTGCATTGCTAGATCATCCTTATTTGTCTGGTTCAATTATTTCCATTTCACTTGTGGTAAAATATTTTTCTCAATAACACGATCTTTATATTCCACCACCGTTTTTAGAATTTCTCTTATTACATTTTCGTCAAGAAGATATGGTTCTAATCCAAGATCTTTTAATTTTGTGTTTGCCGCTTCAAAGAAATGATCTTCCAGCTCTACTCTCGGATTTTCTAAATGAGCAATATTGGTATCAAAGCCTTCTTCCTGTGCTACTTTTTGTACTTTTTCTGCTAAGTCACCCACAGAAAATTGTTCGGTAAATTGGTTGAATACACGGAATTCACCATGATCTGCTGGGTTTTCAGCCGCAATTTCAATACAACGCACCGTGTCCTTGATATTAAGAAATCCTCTTGTTTGTCCACCTTTTCCATACACGGTTAAATCTTGTCCTACAGTTGCTTGAATGATAAAACGATTTAAAGCAGTACCAAACACTCCGTCATAATCTAAACGGTTGGTGAGGACAGGATCTAATTTTGTTTCGTCTGTTTCTAAACCATATACAATACCTTGGTTTAAGTCTGTAGCTCTAATCCCCCATATTTTACAAGCGAACATAATATTATGACTATCGTGCACCTTTGATAAATGATAAAAGGAACCTGGCTGTTTTGGAAAAGGTAATGTGTCTTTTCGTCCTTTATGTTCAATTTCAATATAGCCTTCTTCAATCGGAATATTAGGTGTCCCATATTCCCCTAGTGTACCCAATTTGATTAAATGACAATCAGGAACGATTTCTTTAATAGCAAAAAGTACATTTAATGTTCCGGTCACATTATTTTCTTGTGTGTACACTGCATGTTCTCTATCAATCATAGAATAGGGCGCAGAGCGTTGTTCAGCAAAATGAACAAATGCATCTGGTTGTTCTTGTTTTAACACTTCTTTTAGAAAGTCATAATGTGTTAAGTCACCTTCATAAAGATTAATTTGTTTCCCAGTAATTTCTTGCCATTTTGCCACTCGCTCCTCTAATGAGGAAATAGGTGTTAATGAATTCGAATGCAGTTCGTTATCAATTTTCCTTCTCGCATAATTATCAATAATTGCTACTTCATGCCCCTGTTTCGATAAGTATAGAGCAGTTGGCCAACCACAAAAGCCATCTCCTCCTGCTACAATAATCTTCATTCTTTTCCCACCTTCACTTCTCTATTTTTATAAATAAATGCCCTATAATATCCATATTAACATTGAATAAAATTAATGAGGTAGAAAATTTTAAATTTTTACACACTTTTTACTAAATACTTTACAAAAACCAAGTAAAAGTAGTGCGCTTAAAATGAGACTGAGACACGAGTGATTTGATAAAAGTAAAAACCGAACGATTTTCAATTTCTACGATTAGAAATTGTTATCGTTCGGTTTTTTCAATTTCGTAATAGGAACAGTGGTCATTTTGACATGTCTACAATGTTTAACAACCGCTCCGGCTTGCCCACTTCGCTTTCCAAGGGGCGTGTCTTCAGCTAACTTTTGTAAAGAAATTCACTTTACAAAAGTGGATCTTCAGATCACGCTGATCCCCCAGGAGTCGAAGTGGGCGCCTGCGCTAAAAAAGTTCTACAATGAATGTAAGTGGTAGCATTTCATTTCTTATCTCTTGTTTTATCACGGTGCTAGCCGTATGTAAGCCCCCGCTGATCAATATATACTAAGTTTTTCGAAAGTTCAAAAAGCTAACGGTCATAAACGTTGTAAAACCATTATGTAGCGAAAGGCGCCCGCTTTCACTCCTGTGGGAATGTTTTCTCTGAAGATCCACTTTTCCAAGCGGTCTTTGCTTGGAAAAGTTAGCTGAAGAGAAAACCCCACGGAAAGGGAAGCGGGCAGCCGGAGCGGAGGTTTAGCAGTTCCAACCATTTCAAAATTGCCACTTTGATCAATAGTTATACATTTATCTGTTACTACAAATAATCCTTCTTATATTTATTTTAATTCCTTACATTTGTTCGTCTTTGGAGTGGAAAAAATTGCTTTGTCCCGGTCCCTTTAATTACTTGGTAAACCGACTGAATTTGTTTTCTAATCGTTCTTGAAAAACAGATATCAGTATACAAATCGGCCAATAAATAAATGCGACTAACACATACATTGTTAGTGAATCAAAGGATCTACCTCCGGCAATTTGTGCTTTCTGAAAAAGCTCTGGTACCGTAATTACCGCTGCTAAGGATGTTGCCTTCACTAAATCTAAAAAGACGTTCGTTAAAGGCGGTAGTGCAATACGCGTACCTTGTGGTAAGATAATTTTCGTTAATGATTGCCAATAACCAAAACCTAATGCTTTAGCAGATTCCCATTGACCTTTTGGAACACTATTAATAGAAGCACGAATAACTTCGGCAATGTAAGCCGCACTATTCAAGCCAAATCCTAAGATCGCTGCCATGATTGCTGGCATTTTCAGGCCTATCATCGGTAAACCATAATACAAAATAAACAAAAAAACTAAGATTGGTGTTCCACGCATGAACGATATATAGACTCTCGCAGGATATCGCAATACAAACGAATCAGAGCTTCTGCCTAGGGATATAAATAGTCCCAGAACAAGTCCTAATACCATACTTGCGAACGACACAATCAATGTCATCGGTAAACCACTTAAAATCAGTGGTAAATTCTCTAGCGCTAATTTCACATCAAAAAAATCACCCATGGAATCACACCTTATAGATCAAGACCCTCAATCTCAGCGATCTCGCCTTCTGGTTTTTTTGAAGCATCTTCTTGATAAAATTCAGTTGCTAACTCTGTCAATGTACCGTCTTCTCTCATCTTTGCTAATGTTTCATTAATTTTTTGCTGTAACGTTTCCGCTTCTAAGTCCATTACGACAGCTTGTTCTGTTGGATGAAACTTTAAATCTGGATGAAGGTGGATATCAAATTCTGGAAATCCCGCTACACCAAATTTAGATAAATAATAATCATTAACAATAACATCGGTATTACCATTATGGACATCGCGTAAATAGGCTTCGTTTGGCGCATTTCCATAAGTAACAACCTCTGCACCAAAGTGTTCAGCTATCTGACTAAAGATTGTTGTCGCGCCACCACCTGCACGCTTACCTTCCAAGTCTTCCAAGCTTTCTATGCCTGAATTATCTTCTTTTCGGACAACCATTGTTGAATAAGAATATTTATATGGCTCAGAAAAAGCAAACTGTTCTTTACGGCTGTCTGTTACTTCAATATCATTAACAGCTACGTCAATTCTTCCACTTTGGATTGCCGGTAGCATACCGTCAATTCCCATTATTTCGAATTTAACTTTCAAACCGAGACGATCTGCTATTTCTTTCATAATCTCGACGTCATAGCCTGTCAAGTTATCATCTTTGTCATATGTAGAGGCACCAATCAACGTACCAGATGTACCTGCTACAATCACCCCTTTCTCCTGAATCTGATCCCATTTTGCTGACTTGTTGTCCCCTTGACCACACGCTACAAGTAAGCTAATTAAAACTAACAAACTGAAACATACAACTAATCTCCTCATAAGATCGCACCCCTTTTGTTTTGTTATAATATATTTCTCTATTAAAAGATAACAGTTTATTTTTATTATTTCAACGTTTATAATATCTGTTTCATATTTTTATATCATCTGTTATATTCCATTTTTTTCTTGATTGATATTGGGAGCTCAAAACATAATAAATGAGACTGTTCCCTTTTAAGGAAACAGTCTCAGATAATAAAAATATTCATTTTTTAGTCCTATTCCTTTTTGTCATACTTTCAATTTGGGCGTTGATCTCTCCTCCAGTGATGATTATGATTCCGGAGAGGTAGAACCAAATCATAAGGATGATTACTCCTCCGAGGCTGCCATATGTGGCAGAGTAGTTTCCCATCGATGTAACGTAATAGGAGAACGCAAGGGATGTCAGCTGCCAACAAATGGTGGCAAATATTGTACCGATGTAAACATGTTTAAAATAGACACGCTTACTTGGAGCCATTCGGTATAACATCATTAATACGATAAAGAAAATCGCAGAGGAAATTACCCATCTCAAGGTGTTCCAAATATCAAGGAAGCCTTGTGATAATCCGAAGAGTGAAAAGAGGTAGACCCCAATCATTTTTCCAAAAATCGGTAACAAAAAGGCAACAAGAATGACAAGCAACATTGCAACAGTCAACACTATCGAAATACCTCGCATTACAATAAAGGAACGCTCTTCCTCAATATTATAAGCCTTATTGAAAGAGCGCACTAAAGCGTTAATGCCATTTGATGCTGACCAAAGTGTACCAATTATACCAATCGATAACAAACTGCCGTTACGGTTATTCATGATTTGCGTGAGATTGTTATTTAATAGTGTCATAATTTCCTCAGGTGCATAAGTTGATACAAAATTCATGACATTAATCTCATCAAATGGTAAATAACCAACTAACGTTACAAGGAAAATCATAAAAGGGAATAAGGATAACAGAAAAAAATAAGACAATTGAGCTGCTAATCCCGGTACATCGTCTTTCATAATTCGTTCTATCAATTGTTTGATAAAACGAGCAAAACGATTGTTTAATAATTTATTCATTGTCATCTCGTTTTTCTATTTTTTCTGTTAGTTCCTGTAATCGATGAAGCGTATTTAAAGCCGAGGTCAATCCTGCAGCAAGCTGTTCGGAACACTTTGCATAATTCACGTTTAATTGATGAATAGCTTCTGCTGGATTCTTAGCAAAGTAGGCGGTCTTATTACCACAAATTTGTATTTTTTTTGTCACATAAGACCTTGTTTCCCTATCACTTAATGTTATAAGTCCTCCCACAATTGCTCCTGTTAGGATTCCTGTGATTAGTCTTTGTTTTCCCATAACCTCTCAACCCTTCTTTATCTTAGTTTGTCACGGTGTTAAACATAAGTCTTATTTTAAACTTAAATCATGTTGGTCTGAAATGTAATCCAACAAGTGCTCACAACCTTCTTTTACTAGTTCATACGTGTAATCAAAATTCTTTGTAAAATACGGGTCTGGTACATTTTGTTCTTTTGGCTGCTCCACAAAGTCCATCAATTTTTTGATGGTCACTTCTGATGCTTGTAAAGAAAATTGCGATAAATCATCCATGTTTTGCTGATCCATTGCAATGACGTAATCAAAATCATTTATATCATTTGCTTGTATTTGTCTCGCCTTTTGTCCGTGGTAAGAAATATTCAATTCATCTAATTTAGCTCTAGTTCCTTGATGTGGAGGATTACCAATATGCCAGTCACCCAACCCTGCCGAATCAATAAAAAATTTATCCTCTACTCCCTTTTCCTTGACGATATGACGAAATACCGCTTCAGCCATTGGAGATCTGCAAATATTTCCTAAACAAATAAATAATACTTTAATCATATAATACCACCTCAACTATCAAATTAATCCTGTTTTATTCTGAAAATAACTATAAACATGCTAATAATTTTTCTTCAATTAAATCCGCCTCAACTGGTTTACTATAAAAATATCCTTGATAATAATCACATTTTTGATTTCTAATAAAAGATAGTATCTGTTCGCCTTCAACACCTTCGGCTACAACTTTTAAACCAAACGTATGCCCTAATTGAATCATAGCTTTTATAATTTCTGCACTCCCGGATTCTTCAAACAATTCCTTTATAAAAGATTGATCTATTTTTAAATAATTTATCGGGAATTTTTGCAGGTACCCCATCGAAGAATATCCTGTACCAAAATCATCAATGGATAAGGAGACACCCATAGCCCTTAATTCATTCATCATTGCGATACATTCTTCGGTATTTTGCATGACACTGTTTTCCGTAATTTCTATTTCTAAATAATTAGGATCCATTCCTGTTTCTTTAATAACTTGCTTTACTCTCTGCAGAAAATCTGGTTGCTGTAATTCAACAGCAGAAATATTGACAGCAACCATTACAGGACTTGTCCCACTCTCTTTCCATCTCACGAATTGTTTACATGCTTCACGTAATACCCATTCCCCGATTTGATCAATCATACCAATTTCTTCAGCAATTGGAATAAAAAGAGAGGGTGGAATCTTGCCTTTTTTACCGTGTTCCCACCGAATTAAAGCTTCTACTCCGACAATTTCATTGGTATGTACATCCACCTTAGGCTGGTAGGACAGCGTGAATTCATTAAATTTAAATGCTTTACGAATATCTGACTCTAACAAGATCAGTTCATTATATTGTTCACTCATTTGATTCGTATATTCACTAATTCGATTCCCACCCTGGAGTTTCCCATAATGAACGGCTACACTTGCCCGATTGATATAATCCTCTGTTTTACAGGCATTTTCACTCATATAACTTATCCCAATTGTCCCTGTCATATAAAAATCATGATTTGAAATAATGATTGGCTGTCTGATAATCTGTAAAATCTGCTCTGCAAACACCTTTATATCTGACACTTGTTGATTTATGACAATGACAAACTCGTCACCACCTAATCTATAAACCGGACACATTTCCAATGCTATTCCCTTTAAACGGTCTGCTATTAACGTAATTACCTGATCTCCTGCAAATTGCCCTAATGTATCATTAACATTCTTCAAACGATCCAAATCACAAATCATGATCGCTTTTGGCTTATCTTTGCGATTATTATGTATAATTTTGTCCAAATCCTCAAGTAACCTTTGCCGATTGGGAAGCTTTGTAAGCGTGTCGTGAGTTGTCATAAATTCGATCTGTTGTTCAGATTTTTCAAATGATGTAATGTCAATAGTTGTTCCTACTACCTCTATCACTTCATCATTTTCTATGACAGGGGATAACATGGTGAATAAATAATATTGATGGAAATGATGTCTGAATGTGATTTCTTTTCCTGTGAATGCTTGTGTTAGTTTACTTCGGTGCAATGAACAGAACCCAAGGTCCAACTCTTTAATATCCCCACCTGAAGCTGTAATATTTTCTGGCAACCCTAATTGTTCCTTCAACTTACCAGTTAAAAATGAACAATAGAATTGCCCCTTTTGCCTCCTAAGTACGAATATTAGGTTCATGTTATGTTGTAACATTCTTAATAAATCGTTATTACCTGGATACATATTGGTTTCGAGTGGCATAATAGTCACCTTTATTTTTTATTTTCTTCTAGTATACGTGAAAAGGTTCTCTGAAAAAAGTAACATATAAACTTTTCTACATTTTCCGTTAAAATAATCGATTTATTTTACTGCTATATCTTTTGTATGATGAGGTTTGTTTTATGTTTCTTTTTTCTAACAGCAATTGAAACTGTAATTCTTTTTCTGTAATTCGTTTCTCAATTCTTTTTTTGTCTTGATCATCCGTACATAACTTTAACAAATCTCTTAATGAAGCCAATTCTTTATTAATTTGCACTTCTTCAGGCAGGTAACCACTATTTTTCATAATACGATAACCCATCCGCAACTCTGCCGGGACATGTTCTAGCGGATCCTTCTTTTGTGGTTTACCCTTTCCTTTTATATCTTCAAAGTCACCATCTTGGATTGCTTGTTTAATTCGTTCTTCCGCAAGCTGTGAAAATACGTCCATCCTGTATCATCCTAACTTTTCGATTCGTTTTATTAAAGTCCTTTTGACATTAGGTGCTAATGCCTCTATTTCTAGATACTTTTCCATTCTTCCCCTATTTTCCCGGTCATGGAACAAACAATGGAATACATCAACTGGGGATACCTGTTGTGGATCTTCCTTTACTTTAACTAATCGATCTGTCGGCTTAACTAAACCTTCTTTTAGAACTCGAAAGTAATAACCACTGTAGCCTGTTTCCGTTACAATAGCAGGAATATCTTTCAGACCGTGGACTTTAGCGATTTTATAACAAGGCTGTCTTGGTTGTGAAACTTGAATTTCTGCCTCACCAAGTTGAAAAATATCTCCAATATAAAGATCATTTTCTTTTAAACCGTCAATCGTTATATTTTCTCCAAAAGCAGGGTATGTAAACTCCTGCTGGTACTTATTTTCCCAAAATGAATAATGATCTTTTGGATACATTAATAACGCCTTTTCTTCTCCACCATGGTTTTTAAGATCCGCTTGTCCGTCGTTTTCAAAGCCTGTGACGGTTAAATAATTTGGTTGATGAGTAGACGTTTTAATAAAGCCTGTTTTAATTTCCTGTCCACTCAATTGATGTACTGTCGGCTTTCCTACATTTAAGGATATGACTCTATATGACACGTGCAAAACTCCTTTATCAGCTTACTTATAACCATTATACAAAAAATTAACTAAAGAATTAACGATAACCTCTTTTCAATGAATTTTACAGATGTTAGAATGGCACCTGCAAAATTTATAGTAAGGGGTGTTGAGCGATGCACGTAGGAAGCAAAGGTTGGTATGTAGAAAAATTAAAAGAAAAAGGTGTGCGTCATATTGAAGGCAGAAAAATCGAAAAATTCAAAACACACATCCTCGCAAATTTATTAGATGAAAAAGAAAATAATTAAGATACCAACAGGTCGAGTGATCGACCTGTTTTTTTGTTGCATATCAGGGGAAATTGTCTAAAACAATCTATAAATAAAAAGTATTTAATTGTGCACATCATCCTACTTCTTTTAACACTTGCTTACTTTCATTCTATTATTGCTGAGTTCTTGATCATCGCTGCGAAAAAACACTCCCTTTCCGGGGGCACGGCTTCAGCTAACTTGGTAAAGACAAGCACTTTACCAAGTGGATCTTTAGCTCGCGCTATTCCCCCAGGAGTGTCGCATTTTTCCGCAGCTTAGAATAGTGTTCTGATAAAGTGACAAAAAATACAAAGAATACATATACATGGGTTCTATTCTTTCAATTATTAAAACACTAAAATTAGCGGAGGCAGAATACGGAGACTCCAGGGATGCGCACGAGCTGAAGATCCCGCAGGAAAGCGATCTTTGCTTTCCGAGGAAGCTGAGGCCGTGCCCATGGAAAGCGCAGTATTCTGCCGGAGCATTTCCTAGCACTCATCATTAATCAGAACGTGAGGAAGCTATACCAAGACAAATTTTCACTAGTTCACAGCTTTTATCTAGCTCGGATTTAAACTCTTTTTTCTTGTAATAAAATTGTTAAAATCCTCCACGTCATCTACCGTCATAATTCTTCATGGAAAATAGAATAACTATAGAAAGAGATTATACTTAATTGGAGGTAACATCATGTTTTCAAATACAGAAATTGGAATAGATTTAGGAACAGCCAATATCCTTATATATACAAAAAATAAAGGCATTATCTTGAATGAACCTTCTGTCGTTGCTGTCGACACAAGAACTAACCAAGTAGTCGCAGTTGGTAATGAAGCTAAAAATATGATCGGAAAAACACCACGAAATATTGTGCCTATCCGCCCATTAAAAGACGGTGTCATCGCAGATTTTGATATGACGACGCAAATGCTTAAAGCCTTCCTAAAAAAAGTAAGTAAAAAAGCTGGAATATCCACACGTAAGCCGAGTGTTGTTGTTTGTACGCCATCAGGAAGTACCGCAGTGGAACGTAGAGCAATTGACAATGCGGTCAAAAGCTTTGGCGCAAAAGAAGTACACCTTATTGAAGAACCGGTTGCAGCAGCAATTGGTGCAGACTTACCAGTAGCAGAGCCACAGGCTAGTATGATTGTTGATATTGGTGGTGGTACGAGTGAAGTAGGTATTATATCGTTCGGTGGTGTTGTTGCCAGCAGGTCTGTTCGTGTTGGTGGTGACCACATGGATGAAGAAATTATCCAGTATGTGAAACGTCAGCACAATGTTCTGATCGGGGAAAGTACCGCTGAAAAAGTAAAAATAGAAATCGGTTATGCATATAGTGAAGAGCCTGATGAAGAAATGGATGTCAGAGGCCGTGATCTTGTAACAGGCTTACCAAAAGTGGTTAACCTTCGTGCCTCTGAGGTTCACTATGCCTTCAAGGAAGTTTTAGAATCGATTTTACATGCAATTACAGAAACGCTCGAAAGTTGCCCGCCTGAATTAAGTGGAGATATTGTGGATCAGGGTATTACTATTACTGGTGGCGGTGCATTGTTAAAAGGTATGCAGCACTGGCTATCTAATGAAATCAATGATGTGCCCGTACATTTGGCTTCTAACCCTTTGGAATCTGTTGCGGTTGGTACAGGACGTTCGTTAAAAATGATTCAGAAATTACAAAAAGCGGCTAAATAGTCTGTTATAATAGGGAAAAACGAAAGGAGTTTTTCCATGAAGACACCTTTTTCTATATCAAAAGAGATGCGCGATGAAATGATTATTGCTATTCAGGATTATTTTGCTGCTGAACGACAGGAAGAACTGGGAAATTTAGAAGCTGGATTTATACTTGATTTTTTTATGCTTGAGATTGCCCCTACTTTTTATAATCAAGGTGTAAGAGATGCACATCAGTTTTTGAGTGAGAAATTAGAGGATGTGTTCGAGCTTGAGAAAGTAAAGAAATAATAAATTTGTATTGACTAACGCTGAGGAAAGACGCGATCTTCGCATCTTTCCTCAGCTATTTTTTACTTATCCACATTCAGAATATTCACCTTCAGCTTTATTCTTCAATGTCTACGTAGAACGTTTCTGGTCCTGTTGGCTTGTGGCTTCCCCCTGGTGGTTCTACACTTCCTTTCATAAACCGGAAATCGGATAAGTCTTCTAGACGGTATAATATCCGAGCTGATCCGTTCTCTACCATAACAAGATCTCCATTAATATTTCCAGCCTTATCAATTATCCAAATTTGATGATCGTTATTATATAAACCGTTTAAGCCTTCCACTTCTAACAATATTTCTTGTGTTTGCGGGTTAATCCAGACCATTCCTTCAATACCAGCAAAATCTTCATACGGTTTAATCGGCTGTTTTTCTACAACCGGATTATCGATAAACACTTGGTCACTGATAATATCTTGATTTTGATATACTTCATATTCCGGTGACACCGTATTCTGTACATTCCAAAAATCAGTCAAACTAAAGAAAAGAATAAATACAACGATAACACCAGTTAATCCAAACAAAGGTTTTTTCCATTTGAATACACGTTGCTTCAGTGAGCGCTCTCGATGTAAGGATTGATCTATTTTTTCTTTTAATTGGGCTGAAGGCTGAAGCTCTTCATCCACTTCTAATATTTCCTGCCAAAATGCTAATGTTTGCTGACACTTCGCGCAATTATCTAAATGACGTTCTATGCCTTGAACTTCTGATTCTGATACATGACCTTCTAAGTAATCAACCAATTTTTCCTCAGGTAAATGTTTTTCTTCCATGGTTATTTGTCACCTCCACCAGAACCAATCCAGCGCAGTAATGATTTTTGTTTTTTTAAGTTTTGTAATCCATAACGAATCGATGATTTCACCGAACCAAGTGGTCGATTCGTTTTTAATGCAATTTCTTTTTGGGTAAATTGGCTATAATACATATGAAAAATAGCTTGTTGCTGTGCAAACGGAAGCTTTTTAAGTGCTGCCTGCAATATATCTTTTTCCATATTTCCAATAACAACTTGGTCTGCTGCCGGACTAGAATTGGAAATGATATCCTCCAATTTATTTGCTAACATTTCTGGTTTTTTCCGTAACCTGTCAATTGCTCTGGATCTTGTTTTGACAGCGACCCAGGCTTTGACACTGCCCCTTGAGCCTTGATACTGATCGCACTTTTGATAGATCTCAATAAATACTTCCTGTGTGATGTCTTCTGCTTCCGGGCGATTAGCAAGTACTTTATAGGCAATTCGAAAAATATATTGATGATATCGTTGATAGAATTGATCGAATGCCTCTTGACTACCTACACGCATTTTTTCCAACAACAAATAATCATCCACATTTATCGCCCCTTCCCTTTTTAATTTCTATTTTACAAATTTTTTTGAAAATGACAAATCCAAAATCTTTTTTCCTCCGTATCACTTGATGAATAACAATAAATATAGGGGGAATAAAAAATGCTTCGTAAAAAATTAGCGATCTCGCTAACCATTTTACTGTTTTTATCTCTTTTCACTCCAATTAATAGTGTGTTTGCAGCTGGAGGATTAACGTTGTACACACCGTACACCGGTCTTTCTGTTACACCTGGTGAAACACTATCATATGATGTCACCGTAATTAATGACAATTCTTCTATTCAGAATGTATCTTTTGATGTAAATAATCTGCCGGAGGGCTGGGATTATTCCTTAACTGCAGGAGGAAATGATATTAGTCAGCTATCGATCCGAGGGAATAATGAGCAGCAAATTTCTTTAGAAGTAACGGTTCCACTTGAAGTTGAAAAAGCTGATTATTCATTCGAACTAGTTGCTGATGGAAATGGGGATGCAAATGCAGAATTACCATTTGTTACAAAAGTAACTGAGGAAGGTACATTTACTTCAGAGTTCACTTCTGAACAACCCAATATGGAAGGACATGCTGACGCCACTTTCTCATATACTGCGACATTACGGAACCGAACAGCGGATGAACAGACATATGCTTTATCTGCCGGAGCAGGTGAAGGCTGGGGCGTCCAATTTAAAGCAGATGGTAAAAACGTAACTTCTGTCACATTAGAACCAAACGGATCAAAAGATATCACGGTTGATGTAACTCCTCCAACCAGCGTGAAAGCTGATACGTATGAAATACCAGTCCGTGCTGCAACTAGTTCTACATCAGCTGATCTTACACTGGAAGCCGTGATAACAGGTTCCTATAAGCTCTCTCTCTCAACACCGGACGGGAACCTAAGTGGTGATGTTACAGCCGGAAATGACCGAACTTTTGATCTTGTAATCGAGAATACCGGAACAGCAACGCTTAACGATATATCGATTTCTGCTTCCACTCCGCCAAATTGGGAATCTGAATTTAGCGAAAGTTCCATTGCTACATTAGAAGCAGGTAAATCGAAGACGATTCAAGCAACGTTGACTGCACCAGATGATGCCATTGCCGGCGATTATGTCACAACCTTCACAGCAAAAACAGCTGAAACATCTTCTGACGCGGATTTCCGTGTATCGGTAAAAACGTCAACTTTATGGGGGATTATTGGTGTATTAATCATCGTAGCGGTAATTGGCGGACTATACTTTATCATTAGAAAATACGGGAGGAGATAATTCATGGTTGAACCTATTATTCAACTCGATCGTATCTCCAAAAAATATGATGAACAATATGCGGTAAATGAACTGACATTAACCATTAATAAAGGTGAAATTTTTGGTTTACTAGGTCCTAACGGTGCGGGAAAATCAACTTCTATTCTGATGATGTTAGGTTTAAGTGAACCAACTGGTGGCAGCATCCAAGTATGTGGAATGAACTCGACAACTAACCCACTCGCCGTCAAAAAACGGGTCGGTTATTTACCAGACGATCTTGGTTTTTACGAGCAAATGACAGGATACGAAAATTTACTTTTCACTGCCAGCCTTAATGCGATTCCACGTCGCATAGCAGAAGAACGGGCAAAAGATCTATTAGCAAAAGTCGGACTAACTGAATCAGCTGACAAAAAAGCAGGAAAGTATTCTCGAGGAATGCGTCAGCGTTTGGGGTTAGCTGACGTCTTAATGAAAGATCCTGAAGTGATCATACTCGATGAACCTACATTAGGGATCGATCCAGAGGGGGTACGTGAATTACTCGCTTTAATTAAACGACTAAACAAGGAGGAAGGAATTACGGTACTTCTTTCCTCTCACCAACTCCATCAGGTACAACAAATTTGTGACCGAGTAGGTATCTTCGTCGAAGGAAAATTACTGGCAGAAGGTAATGTCGAAAGTTTAGCAAAACAATTATTCTTTGATGACTCTTTTGTTGTCTATGCCAAAGTTTCACCAATTGATGGCAAGTTAAATGAACAATTACAGTCGTTAAAAGGAGTTAATCGAGTTGAACAAAAACAGGAACAATTAGAAATCTATGGTGAAACAGACATATCTTCTGCCGTAGCTAGAACAGTCATCGAGGCTGGTGCTGATTTATATTATATTAAAAAGAAAAATTACGGCTTAGATGAAATCTATCATCGATACTTTGAAGGAGGTGCTGGAGATGGAGAAGCTTCAAGTGCTTAAAAAGTGGCTTCCTGATTGGAGACGAGAAGTGCGATCAAACGATAATATCGAAGCCTTTCAAGCGATTGTTCGCAAGGAATTTACCGATTATATCACTAGTTGGCGTATCATTATCATGTTAGCTTTGATCGTTCTTACATGTGTCGGTTCTTTATATACTGCAATCATTTCGATTCAGGATGCTATTGATGCTAATAAAGAAGCGAAAGAGATCGCCAAAAGCTCCTTCCTTTTCTTAAAACTATTCACAATTTCTGATGGAACCTTACCATCTTTTATTACCTTTGTTTCGTTTTTAGGTCCACTATTAGGGATTGCACTTGGCTTTGATGCTATTAACTCTGAACGTAACAAAGGCACACTAAGCAGACTTATGGCACAGCCTATCCCGCGTGATTATGTACTAAATGCAAAATTCGCAGCGGCTTTACTATTAAATGCTGTACTTTTTGTTGCGTTAGGATTTATGGTTATGGCACTAGGGATATTGATTCTTGGTATTCCACCAACAGGGGAAGAATTTTTACGTATTCTTTGCTTCCTGGTTTTGTGTATTGCCTATATTGCTTTTTGGCTGAATCTTGGGATCGTATTCTCGGTACGATTTAAACAACCTGCAACTTCAGCATTAGCTGCGATTGCTGTCTGGATTTTCTTTAACATTTTTTATTCGATGATCGTCCAATTGTTGTCGAAATCGATTTTGAATCCTGCCAGCATTTCAAACATGGCTGATGCCGTTAGCAAACAAGGAATCGTCCTTAATCTAATGCGATTGTCTCCTAATTATTTATTTACTGAATCAACGACAACCCTTTTGTCACCATCTGTCCGAAGTTTAGGGCCATTAACAGTTGAACAAACTACAGGAGCAATTGCTGGGCCTCTGCCATTAAGTCAAAGCTTAATGTTAATTTGGCCACAATTAACAGGTTTAATTGCAGCAACTTTAATTTGTTTTGCGATCTCTTATTTACTATTTATGCGACAGGAAATTAGATCAAAATAATTCTTATTACGTAGCGGACAATCTTTTAAAATGTATAGATAATTGGAGCATTGAATTGTAAAACAATTTGATGCTTCTTTTTTATAAGAAGAGATTCTATTCAATCTCAAATTCCTCTGCCAAAATTAATTTTTCGCTTATAGGTTTCACCACTCTATATTTTCCTGAAGAAAGATCAAATTGTTTGATGGAAATATTCTGGGTGTAGGATTCATTAGGTTCCAGTATAATACCAGTCATTATAAAATCATGATTGTTTTCAAACGGAATTTGATACCATGAGCCTTCTATATATTGTTCAACATAATATGGAACACTTAAGTTTAAAGTAGAAGATCTATTGTTAATTATCTCTAGTGACATCTGGTCAATTGCAGATTAGATATTTTTATCTAGTTTCATTTCAATATCGTCTTGTTCAGGTATTTCTCCATAATCAGATTCTGATAAATCCTCATTCACACTCTTATTACAGCCAACTAGTAAAATAAATAGAACTGATAATATATAAAAGAAAGAATTTAATCTTTCACCCTTCATAGTAAACTCCTTCCGGGACACATTAGTAGACTCATATACATAATATCAATATTTTCCAATTCAAGTCTAATATCAGACTCTCCCCTTTCTTCTTCAATCAAAAAGTGTTATGATTCCCTCTGTTGGAGGTGGAATCATGAAGGCTTATCTTCTTTTAATATTAGCAGCGATATTTTATGCAGGAAACTTAATTGTCGGGAAACCTGTTGCTCAGGAAATACCTCCGATTACATTGTCTTTCTTTCGTTATATTGTAGCTGTAATAGTCATCATTCCGTTTGGCTATCGAGAATGGAAAAATAATAAGGCGTTATGGAAAAAAGAATGGAAAGCAATTCTTGCATTATCAGCTACCGGCCTTGTACTATTTAATATATTCGTATATTTGGCATTAAATTATACTACTTCGATTAATGCAGGTATTGTCGAAGCAACTGCACCAATTTTTACTTTAATCCTTACTTTTTTATTGTTTAAAGAACGCTTTTCACGAAAGCAAATGATAGGAGTACTGATTTCTTTATTCGGTGTGTTTTTTGTCATTACGAAAGGTTCACTGGAGATTATAATGAATTTACAATTTAACAGTGGCGATTTAATTATGATTCTCGCCATGATTACGTGGGCGTTTTATTCGATTTTTATCAAACAGCATACATGGAAATTCCCTACTTACGGTGCATTACTGGTAATGGCTGTTGTATCTCTTATTATTTTCATCCCATTAATGACCATTGAAGTTGGACAAATCCAAACGATTAACTGGTCTTGGAAGGTTATTTCAGGACTGTTGTATTTAGGGATATTCCCTTCACTTATAGCATTACTTGCCTATAATAAAGGAATTGAAGCAATTGGTCCCTCACGGGCATCTGTTTTTCTTAATCTCATCCCAGTCTTCACCATGATCGGTGCGGTTATATTTTTAGGGGAACAACTGACATTGATTCAAGTGATTGGGGCGTTATTCGTTATATTTGGTGTACTGATCACTAATCGCGCGAAAGGGAACAAATGAGCCGTTACCAAAACGGCTCATAATTTTTTTACTCATCAAAAATCCATTCAGCCAAGCTGTCTATTGAAAACGTAGGCTGCTTTTCAATTTCTTTGAGATCTTCTTTTGTCGTTACGCCAGTATGTACCAACAATGAATCAATACCAGCATTTATCCCGGCCAAAATATCTGTCGCATAATTATCTCCAACCATTAATGTTTCTTCTTTTGGGGTTCCTAATACTTCAATCGCCTGCTCAACGATAATCGATTCTGGTTTTCCAATAAATTTTGGCTCTACACCCGTAGTGACGGATAACACAGAAATTAACGAACCAGCGCCAGGCAAAAATCCACGCTCGGTCGGCAATGCGACATCACCATTAGTCGCTACAAACTTTGCTCCAGCCCGAATATTCAGTGCCCCTTTTGCTAATTTTTCATAGTTAATGGTTCGATCCAATCCCATTACGACAAAATCCGCACCTTCATCAACAATTTCCAAGCCACATTCTTCTAGAGCCATATGTAACCCTTCTTCCCCAACAGGATAGACCTTCGCACCTGCCTTTTGTTCCTTTATATAGCTTGCTGTTGCCATACTTGTTGTAAAAACATGCTCGGTTGTACTCGGCACTCCCATATCAACTAACTTTTTCGATACATCACTAGGATGTTTGGTGGAATTATTCGTTAAAAAAAGATATGGCAACCCCCTACGTTCTAACTCTTTAACAAACTCAATCGCTTCGATAATTTTTTCGGTTCCTTTATAGACTGTCCCATCTAGATCAATTAAAAATCCTTTATATCTATCCATGATATCCTCCTAAATTTTTTGAATATTCCAAGTATTTCATTTGTCATTTTCATAATAAATGATAGTATATATTTATGACAAAAAAGACTTAGCAGTTATTTGTATGTTATCATGTTAAATAATTTAACAGAAGTATTTAACATGGTAATATAGTTAGAGTAAGCTGTTTTTAGTTCATTTCATGATTATAAGCATATCGTGACACATATGCGTTTAACTCGTAAATAAACAAGTAGAAAGGTAGTTAAAGTCAATGACAACGAATAATCCAAAAGCAGTAATAGTGATTTTTGGTGCAACAGGGGATCTGGCAAACAGAAAACTTTACCCTTCCATTTACAGGCTTTATCGAAATGGAAAGTTATCTGATAATTTTGCCGTAATTGGTGTAGCAAGACGACCTTGGACAAATGACGTATTTCGTGACAAAGTAAAAGAATCAATCAATAATTTTGATGATCCACATATTGACAAAGATGAATTCGCAAGTCACTTCCACTACAATCCATTTGATATCCAAGACCTTGAACACTATCAAGAATTGGAAACATTAATTAAAGAATTAGATGGCAAGCATGAAACAGATGGTAATCGCCTATTCTATTTCTCTATGGCGCCTAATTTCTTCGGAACACTTGCAGCTAATCTTAAAACTGAAGGTTTAACAACAACTAAAGGCTGGACACGCTTAGTTATCGAAAAACCATTCGGTCATGATTACCAGTCAGCCAAAGAGCTGAATGACCAAATTCGTGAAGCATTTACGGAGGATCAAATTTATCGTATCGACCACTATCTTGGGAAAGAGATGGTACAAAACATCGAAGTTATCCGTTTTGCCAATGCTTTATTTGAACCATTATGGAATAATCAATATATTTCTAACATCCAAATTACATCAAGTGAGACTCTTGGTGTTGAAGAGCGTGGACGCTATTATGATGGTGCAGGTGCATTAAAAGATATGGTACAAAACCACATGTTGCAAATGCTGGCATTAATCGCGATGGATCCGCCAATCAAATTAACACCAGAAGAAATACGCGGTGAAAAAGTAAAAGTATTGCGTGCATTACGTGATTTGAACGAAACGGAGGTCGATGACTACTTCGTTCGCGGCCAATACGACAAAGGTAATGTAAATGGCGAAGACTTGCCTGCTTACCGTGAAGGTAACGGCGTAGACCCTGAGTCTAATACAGATACATTTGTCGCAGCGAAATTAATGATTGATAACTTCCGTTGGGCTGGTGTTCCATTCTACATCCGTACCGGAAAACGTATGAAACATAAATCAACGGAAATCGTAGTAGAGTTTAAAGACTTACCAATGAACCTTTACTATGGCAAAGAACATGAAACGAAATCAAACCTATTAGTGATTCACGTACAACCACATGAAGGTATTACGTTACATGTTAATGCGAAGAAAGGTGACTACAATGCGTCATCTACACCAATTACATTAAGCTATGACAATAATTCAGAAGATAAAATGAATACACCTGAAGCATACGAAATCTTATTGCATGACTGTATGCGCGGTGATTCTACTAACTTTACTCACTGGGATGAAGTTGCTTTATCTTGGAAGTTTGTCGATGTAATTGCCAATGCATGGTCTAAGAAAAAAGCTGACTTCCCTAACTATACATCAGGATCAAACGGTCCAGACGAAGCAGATCTTTTATTAAACAAAGATGGTTTCGAATGGTGGGACGTAACTCCAGAATAATCAAGTCAGGAGCAATCAGTCAATGTAATGTTGATTGGTTGCTTTTTTCCTATCAAAGAAGGAGGAATTTAGATGAAATGTTATGATATTTCAATGAATGTCTACCCTAACATGCAAGTCTGGGAAGACATTGAAAGTAAGAAACCAATTTTTGATACGCAAACATTTGATCATGTCACAGACACTACAGCTACAATTGGCCTGCACACAGGCACCCATATCGATGCGCCATTACATATGATCAATGGTGCAGACACTTTTGAAACCATACAATTAGAACGACTTGTTAGAAAAGTGAAAGTAATCGATTTAGAAAAGGCGGAAGATGGTATCACTCGATCTGATTTGGAAGCGCATACGATAGAAGATGGTGATTTCCTTTTATGTAAAACGAAAAATTCATATCATGCTAGTGAGAATTTTGACTTTAACTTTATTTATTTAAAAGAAGATGGTGCAGATTACTTAGTGGAAAAAGGGATTGAAGGTATCGGTATTGATACATTAGGGATCGAGCGAAGCCAAGAAGGGAACCCCACACACCGCAAGTTGTTTCGAAATGACATTATTATAGTGGAAGGTCTACGATTAAAAACTGTGGAACCAGGAGAATATTTTATGGTGGCAGCACCCTTAAAATTAGTCGGAACCGAAGCGGCGCCCGCAAGAGTGCTTCTGTTTGATGAAGCTCCAAGTATGTGACTTATATCCTGAATTCCCATAGAAACTTTGTATCATTTTGTATTCCTACTCGAAGACAAGTTCTCTGATATTTATTATCTTTTGTCCTTGAGAGCCGTTCTCGAAGACTCTTTTCTCTTTTTTAGTGATCTTTTGTCCTCGAGATACCCTATTTCTGATTTGCACGTAAAAAAAATCCCTCTTGTCAAAAAGCAAGAGGGATTTTTGATTATTAATCTTCTAACCATTCTGTATGGAACACGCCTTCTTTGTCTACACGTTGATAAGTGTGGGCACCGAAGTAGTCGCGTTGTGCTTGCAATAGGTTTGCAGGTAAAGTTTCTGTACGATAGCTGTCATAATAAGCTAATGCACTAGCAAAGCCTGGTACTGGAATACCACGTTCCATTGCAATAGAAAGTACTTTACGTAGTGATGTTTGATAGCTTTCCACGATTTCTTTAAAGTATGGATCAAGCAATAGGTTCGCAAGTGCTGGATCGCGATCATATGCTTCTTTAATTTTTTGTAAGAATTGTGCACGAATGATACATCCACCGCGGAAGATCATAGAGATATCTCCATAACGTAGGTTCCAATCATTTTCTTCAGATGCAGCACGCATTTGTGCGAAACCTTGTGCATAAGAAACAATTTTACTCATATAAAGTGCTTTACGGATAGCTTCGATAAGTTCATCCTTGTCACCTTCATATGGCTTGTCTCCAGCAGATGGTCCTTGTAATACTTTGCTTGCTGCCACACGTTCTTCTTTCATTGCAGATATGAAACGTGCAAAAACAGATTCTGTGATAACTGGTAATGGTACACCTAAGTCTAATGAGCTTTGGCTTGTCCATTTACCTGTACCTTTTTGACCAGCGGTATCAAGGATGACATCTACCATTGGTTTACCTGTTTCTTTATCTTTTTTCTTAAAGATATCTGTTGTAATTTCGATAAGGTAACTGTCTAACTCACCTTTGTTCCACTCACCAAATACTTCATGTAATTCTTCTGCACTTAATCCTAGCACATTCTTCATAATGAAATATGCTTCACAGATTAATTGCATATCTCCATACTCGATACCGTTGTGTACCATTTTTACATAGTGACCAGCACCGTTTGGTCCAATGTATGTTACACATGGATCTCCTTCAACTTTTGCAGAAATTGCTTCAAAAATTGGCGCTACCTTATCGTAAGCTTCTTTTTGTCCACCTGGCATAATAGAAGGTCCTTTAAGTGCCCCTTCTTCCCCACCAGATACACCAGTTCCGATAAAGTGGATACCGGATTCGTCTAACTCTGCGTTACGACGCATAGTATCTTTGAAGAACGTGTTACCACCGTCGATCAAAATATCTCCTTTATCAAGAAGTGGTTTAAGTGAAGCAATCGTTGCATCTGTTGCTGGACCTGCTTGTACCATAAGCATGATCTTACGAGGTTTTTCTAAAGAATCTACAAATTCTTCGATTGTTTCTGCCCCAACAAAGTTTTTACCTTTTGCTTCATTATTTAAAAAGTCTTCTGTTTTTTGATAAGTTCTGTTAAATACTGCTACAGAGTATCCTCTGCTTTCCACGTTAAGCGCAAGGTTTTTACCCATAACAGCAAGACCTATCACACCAAATTGTTGTTTTGCCATTCTTTTATTCGCTCCTTTTCTTTTATCACTATGTATGATTCCAATGTCTATTTTAGCACGAAATCGAATATTACTGTAGTGATCTGAAAAATTCACTCCATATACTAAGTTATTATAACGACTTGAGCACTGCAAGTAATAGCCACTAATTTTCTGAAAATTTCTACATTATATCTTACAATACCCATTTTTCAATAGCTTTTGCTACTCCATCTTGGTCGTTTGTTGCCGTCTCAAAGTCAGCTACTTCTTTGACTTCTTCCTGTGCATTCCCCATCGCGACTCCTAATCCAGCTTTTTCGATCATTTTGATATCATTTAAACTGTCTCCCATCGCCATTACCTGGGACATATTAATTCCTATTCGTTCACACACGACTTCGATCGCTGCTGCTTTATTGACGCCTACAGCATTGACTTCAATATTTGTTGGACTCGAGTTACTTAACTCAATTTCTTCCCAACTTTCAATTGTTTTCATAATCTTCCCTTTTGTCTCTGGATCTTTCGTATCAAAGCCGAATTTTAACCATTCATGTGCTAAAATATCTTCTGGCACTTCTCCTCGCCATATTTGATTTGTTGAAGAAAGCCATGCCCATGTTTGGTGTTCTTCTTTTAAAGATACAAGTTTCTCAATGATTCGTGCATCAAGTGTTTGACGGGCAATTAAATCGCCAGTCATTGTCCAAATTTCACTGCCATTTACCGTTATCAAATAATGGATATCCAATTCTTTTGCAATATCAGAGCTTGTTTGATAATGTCTTCCTGTAGAAATAATCACTTCTACACCTTTTTCCCGTGCTTTTATAATGGCTTCTTTGTTCGTTTCTGACACTAGATGGTCATTACCTAACAAGGTTCCATCCATATCCAAGGCAATCAGTTGTAAATCCTTTTTCATATGTAAGCTCCTCTCGTCATGCATTCCCTTTTATTTTATGCGATGCTGTATGATTTAGCAAAAAAGGAAGCTTTGGGTATAATAAAGTGAGACTTATTGTCAAAAACTTAACAATAAAAAATGAGGTGACATTAATGCAAAAACGAGCTGTAGTCAGTGTGGTTGGCAAAGACCAGGTAGGAATCATTGCCAAAGTAACGACTGTCATATCAGAAAATAAGATCAATATTTTAGATATTAGCCAGACCATTTTACAAGGTTTTTTTACAATGATCATGTTGATTGAAATTAATGATCCAAGTAATCTCGAGACTTTACAAGAAAAATTCAAGCCTGTCGAACAAGAATTAGGTTTGAAAATCAACATTCAACTAGAAGATGTCTTTCAAGCAATGCATCGTGTCTAAGGAGGGAAACTGATGCCAATAGCTTTTACCGAAATACAAGAAACGATACGTATGGTAGAGATGGAACACCTTGATATTCGTACGGTGACAATGGGAATTAGCTTACGAGATTGTGCTGACCATGATTTTGAAATAGTAAAACAAAAAGTTTATGAAAAGATCACCAGTTATGCGAAAGACTTACAATCCACTGCTAATCAAGTGGCAAAAGAATATGGAGTTCCGATTATTAATAAACGAATTGCCATTTCCCCTGCTGCTGAACTATTAGGTAATGCAACGAAAGAACAAGCAATTGAACTTGCTAAAACGTTAGACAAGGCAGCACAAACATTAGAAGTAGACTTTATCGGCGGATTTTCAGCTTTAGTACATAAAGGTATTTCTAAAGGGGATCAAGTATTACTTGATGCTTTACCTGAGGCTTTAAGTAATACAGAGCGTGTTTGTTCTTCGATCTCTGTTGCAACGACCAGAACTGGTATTAATATGGATGCTGTAGCTCAAATGGGACATATCATTCAAAAAACAGCTACACTAACCAAAGTCGATAACAGTATTGGTTGTGCCAAGTTAGTTGTCTTCTGTAACCCTGTTGAGGATAACCCATTTATGGCTGGAGCGTTTCATGGTGCTGGAGAAGGTGAATCAGTCTTAAGCGTTGGGGTAAGTGGCCCAGGAGTTGTACTTAATGCGTTAAGGCGCTACCCAGATGCGGATTTAGGTGAAGTTTCTGACGTAATTAAAAACACAGCTTTTAAAATTACAAGAGCTGGAGAGTTAATCGGACGTGTCGTTGCTGATCGTTTAAATGTACCTTTTGGAATTATGGACCTTTCCCTTGCACCTACTAATGCGATGAACGATAGTGTTGCTGAAATTCTAGAAGAAATCGGCCTCGAACGTGTAGGAACACACGGTACGATCGCAGCCTTAGCATTAATGAATGATGCAGTTAAAAAAGGTGGAGCAATGGCAAGTTCGTATGTCGGCGGATTAAGTGGTGCGTTTATTCCAGTTAGTGAGGATAACGGCATGATCCGTGGTATTGAAGAAGGAGCCTTAAATCTTTCCAAATTAGAGGCGATGACATGTGTCTGTTCAGTTGGATTAGATATGATCGCATTAGAAGGAAAAGCTAGTCCCGAGACATTGTCTGCCATTATTGCAGATGAGGCTGCAATTGGGATGATCAATAAAAAAACAACCGCTGTACGGGTAATTCCTGTAATTGGTAAAGAAGAAGGAGAAACAGTTGAATTCGGCGGTTTACTTGGCCGTGCCCCAATTATTGGGGTGAACCAGTTTTCTTCTGATAAATTAATTCAACGTGGTGGCAGAATCCCTGCTCCATTACAATCATTGATTAATTAAAGAGAACAGGGTATTTGGTGTAAGTAGTTCCGATACCGTGGAGAATTGACTAAAAAAACTGCACTCCAATTGTTAGATTGTGTCCAACAATTGAGGTGCAGTTCAATATTAAATCCAAGCGTTCTGTTTTTATATTATCTTGTTAAACTTTCAACTAAGTGTAGCATTTATTACTATTCTTTTGAAGACAGATCTTCTCTGTTAACCGCTTCTGGTGGTTGTTCCATCCAACCATTGTCAATCATAATATTAGCGCCGTCTTCTACATATAGTGATACATCCATTAAACAACGTCCATACAATGATCCGACATCTCTTCTTCCATTCAGTGAAGCACCATTGGCATACTCTCTGATTTTCATGGAGAACATATCTATTTTATGATAAACCATCAGTTTATCTGAGAACGCTGGTGTAATTGATGTCGTTACTAAATGGTCTAAAAGTGATGGTGCAGGAACATTATTTTTAGTTAATTTGCTTGAAAACATTTCAATATGTTTTTGATTGATATTCTTTCCTCTTTCTAAATACGTTCTAACTTTTTCATTTCTTGCTCCCTGACTAAAGCCAATAATAAGCGCTTTACTTGTAATATCGTTGTTAATGTTACCATAAAGGTGAGCCATTTCTAATCCATGGAGAGGACGAACGTCTCCAAAAAAACCATTCAAAAAATGTTGTTTTTTAATAAAATCAACTTTTTCAGGAACGGGTATAGTCGGTGAATTCATTAATTTTCCTTTTAATATTAACACGTCATCGACGTCAGCCATTAATTGGGCAGTTTCACTAAGAGCATTAAGAAAAAAGTTTCTTACATCAATCCTGGTAACCAAAGGGATAGCAGCGCTATAAATACTCATTCCCGCTTTCCCTAAATATTTCAAATAATGAAGATAAAACTCATCTTGAAATAACCTTGGTGCATCTAAGTTAACGTCATCATCGGTAAATCCAACTGGGATAGGAAAGTTCGCCTGATTAAATATTGGTTTGATATCTTGATTGAGTGAATGAGATAAATTAAAACCTTGTTCTAAAACTTTTTTAATATCCACATCATCCACATGTTTAAGATAGTAGCTAAGTACACACTTCCCCATCGTATTTCCAGTATAAACTGCCCAAAGTTTTCCCATTTCCGCTGCTGTTAGTTGTGAGTTATCTACTTCCATAGACCATCAATCCTTTTATAAATAATATTACTAAATGTTTGCTTTAATATTCCCTATTCTTCTGAAACAATACTGATCAATAGTAATATACAGGTTTCTATGTAAAAGTGGGTTTCGTACTTCCCTTACGTCCAATGTTGATTATTTGTATCTGTAAGTGCCACCGCATTATTCGTTAGATGAATATTATCTTTTTATCCATTACTAAAAAATTTATCTCCTCAATCATCGAATGTATTCACCATATACCGAGTAAAGTAGAAGTAAAAGAAGTTATAACAGGAAAGAGGTGAATGTGATGTATTATGCCAATCCTTACATAAGATCCGATTCACAAGTACGACAGCTTGATCATTCACTACTAGTAACAGGCGATGGTATTGTGTCTGTTGAACCAGATCAAGCCGTAGTTATCTTAGGTGTTGTAACAGAAGATTCAAACCTTCAAAAAGCACAAAGTGAGAATGCTGAATCTACAAACAACGTAATTAATGCACTACTTCAAGAGAATATACCTCGTGACAAGATTCAAACCCATGAATACCGCATGGATATAGAGTATGACTATAAGGAAGGCGTTCAAATTTTTAGAGGTTATCGCGTAACTAATTTGCTACAGGTTATCATTGAACCAATTGATAAGGTTGGGCTGATTGTTGATATCGTTGTTGATCATGGTTCAAATATCGTTCGTAACATTCAATTAACCGTAGTAAATGAAGATCGATATTATCAAGAAGCGCTCAAACGTGCTGTGGAAAGTGCTCAAGTAAAAGCCAGCATAATAGCACAAGAGTTAGGAATAAGCATTAGTTCTGTGCCATATTCTTTGAAGGAAATTTCGAGGCGTGAAGATAGGGAGCATCGACCAGTCGTATTAGGTATTTCCACTGACAGTCCTACCACCCCAATCGAACCAGGCAGATTGGAAATTAAAGCTAAAGTTGAGGCAGAGTTTCGTTATTGAAAATGTAGAATTTCGCCAGCCTTAGTTGTCTGTTTATGCTGAAGGCAATCTAAAAAAGAAGAACAAGGTTTATAAAGTGAGACTTCCATCAGTGAGGGGCTTATCCCCCCACTGATGATTAGTTAAACTTATCAGGGTGTTAGCGTCCGTTATCCCCTTGATAAAAGCTTAGCGACTAACCCCAACTTTTCAAGGGGAATGCGTCGCTATTTTTTGTTCAAAGACTTTATTAACTTTCTTTCAGCTAATAAAGGAACGATGTTATCAAAAATATGTGTATTACCCGATGGACTAACAGAATATCCCCCATAAAATTCATCTCTCTTTCGGTCATTGCGAAATTCAGTCATTCGTTCATATAGTTTATGTGCTAACGAGTAGTTATCTGTCTCTAGACAGAGCAAGATTAATAGCCCGTATACCGCTGGAGACTCATAGGTAACAACTGGCTTTTTACTGTTTTTATCATACATTCCAGCAACTACTCCAGACGTCGAGATTTCGTCCTTAATAAATTGAATAAATTCAGTTGATACCATGTTCAACTTGGCAAGATGGTAAGCTACTAAGGCTTGATCTATCATGTTAATCTCGTCATCAAATTGATAGAATCCCTTATTCACATGATATGTTTTTGGATAAAAGCCATTTTCAAGAGGTGCATTAACCAGTACAGCTATCGTATTCTGATATGTTCTTTGGCCCAAACTTCGATAATTAAGCATTTTCTCCAAAGGTTCTGGATCAATGTAGGATACTGTAACAAAATTACTACTATCCTGATGTTTCCGATCATAGAAGTCCGTTAAAACATCTTGCGTTGTACTAAATTGAGCAAGATAATTACTGATTTCCATTGCAACATCGATGTAATGTTCATTTTTCCATTTTCCGTATCCATCAAATAATGCATCCACTAACCGTAAATCATCCACTAAAGCATTCGTATAAACTTCGCTCTCCCCTGATTTTCCTAGTTTCCAATGAATAAATCCATCTTCTTCTAAAAAATATTCGGTTAGTGTATTAAACGCATTATTAAAAAGTTGTTCATTTTCTATTTCCAATGCATAATCCATCCAAAGCCCCAACGTTTCAGATAACGCCTCTCTCCCTTGTACGAAATCCCCATCTACTTCTTTACTTTCTTTTATATAAGTAGCTAGGGTACCGTTTTCATTAATGAGCCATTTCTTAATAAACTGTTCCGTTGCTTGTTCATGGTTTTCTTGCTTATTAATATGATATATAGCTGATATTACTACCATAACAACGATTATAGATGCTATTATTAATTTCCTCACCCCTTGTCACACATCCTATAGAATAGATTTTAAGAGAAGTGTGCTAAAAACTAGGCTGATTTATCCTTTGGAACAACCGTTTGTTTAAAACGCTTTGTTTTATACCATTGTACCTCTTGTTTTAATAGTACTCGTTTGATTTCTAAAAAAGATGCATAGACTACTAAAAACAACCACATTTGCGAATAACTGAAGTACATAAAAAGCACTGTTAAGAAATTCCTTTTTGTCAATTGACCTTTTTCTACACTTAGTGCAAGTAAAGCTTCTGTAACGAATAGTAAAAATCCTAAAACTAACAAAATGTAGGATACAAATCCAATTGTCAGTTTCAAATCAACAAATAAATTAATAATAAAAATCACGTGTGATATCATGACACCACCGAAAAAAAGTAGATACGTATACAAGAAATAAAACAGATCAATACCAATATTTTTCCTCTTTAATTTATGAAAACTTAATATGAATTTGATAACAACATAGATATTCCCACGTGCCCAACGTGTTCTTTGTCTCCACCAAACCTTTAACGTCTCTGGCTCTTGTTCCCATGTAACCGCAGAGGGAAAAAAGCGGATATGGTAGCCTAAATTATATACACGGAAGCTAAGTTCCGTATCTTCGGATAACGCTTTTTCATCCCAGCCACCTAATTCCTCTAAAATAGAACTGCGTATGGCAAAGTTAGTTCCGGGAATGGTAGCCATTTTAAACCAAAACCATCTCCCCGCCTGAGCTAACCATTGAAAGGTGAGGGTTTCCACATTTATAAGCCTAGTTAATAGATTTTTAGTGGCATTGACCACGCGAAACTTCCCAACAATTGCCCCTGCTTTAGGATCATTAATTAGACCTAGAGCCAACCAATAAATTGCATCTGGTTCTGGGCAATTGTCAGCATCATATACACAAATAATCTCCCCAGTTGATACATGAAAACCATTATTTAACGCCCCGGATTTCCCTTTACCCCCATTAGGAGGTTTCGTATTAATCACCTTTATAAACGCATATTTTTGAGCATACCTCTCAGCAATTTCACCAGTTTGATCATTTGAGTTATCATTAATAACGATAACCTCTAAGCATTCAGCAGGATAAGTCAGGTTACTCATTGCTTCCAAAGTATTCCCGATAACCACTTCCTCATTATGAGCAGGGATAAGAATACTTACGCGAGGAAAAGGTAATTTCATCTTCTGTAACTCTTTTTCTTCTTTTCGATATCGCATCGAATGTAAATAACCACCTTGCATGAGAAACATATGATACACAAGCATTGTCCATATTAAAAACCAAGAAAAATAAACAAAAAAGTCAGCCAATGAGTCCCCTCCTCTTGTAAACTTTCGATTTTTGGTATCTTCTCCTTGTCAAAGCTGTATAAGAAATGAATAGAATAACTGCTACTGTCCCAACACCTACCATGCACCAGGTTGCATTGACCGCAAATGTTTTTAAGTGATATCCCAAATAATGAAAAGATGTAAATAACAATTTACGGTTTATATCTCGCATTATCTTTCCGCCTTCAGATTGGATGTGTACATATTCAGCCTGAACATTATTATTCATTTGCTTTAGATCAATCCATTGTAATCCTTTTATCTGTTCTAGTTCATCCAATATTTTGTTAAACTTTTCTAAGTTTTTATCGTCAAGAGAGGGATGATAAAAGCCTGATATTATTCCGTCTCTTACAATGGAATATTCGTGTGCATTTTGTATCATTTTTTGAACTGCTCTAGGGTCATTAATATCTACATATCCAATTGTCTCAGGAAGTAATCGCATCCCTTTTAAAAATGTAGGTGATGTGATGTATGGGGCGGTGTCCATTACTTCCCAGTTCTCGTCACTTAGTTGAATTTGCCCAACATAAGTAGAAAAATACCGAGATGTTTGCGCATATCCATTTTGTGACATCGTATAGTGAGGTGCTTCAAATGCTAGTGGATATATCCCGTAATTAGCTAGTTCCTGGACTCCTCGTGTTAATTTACTTTTTATATATTCATCCTCAAACTTAAGTGAGTCAGCTAGATAATTCTCATATGCTAAAGCTGTATCAAAATCATTTTTTGTCTTTTTTATTACCTCATCATCGGGACCATGGTATATAGGCATATTATTTTCTACATCCCAAAACTCAAACCCCTCCCCCGTTTCGTCTCTAAATTGATGCGTATAACCGTGCAAAACGATATTTCCACCATTATCCTGCATATACTTTAGTGTGTTTATTAATTGAGGGAAATCTTCTAATAAATATTTCTCCTTTGTCATTGGATCGGTATGGACAGGTATTAATGCAACCATATATGGAATGTCACGTCTCTTAAGTTCTTTTGCTATCTCCATCAATTTCTTAGGATCAGCTAGCGGATCAACATCCTCTAATCGGAGATAGGCTGGGTGTTCATGAGGATGATCCAGCGCAAATACTTCATGTAATACTTCTCCTAAAAAAATAGAAAATGGCGGTTCAATCTTTGTTGTTGCATAATAATAAGTATTGTTGTTTTTAATAAATAATGGATAATCGACACCCTTCCCGTGACTACCTTTTACTAAAACTGTAGAACTAGCTGTAGCATTCGTGTTTAATATAGTATCTGGAAAAATACTAATGGACTTCTCTTCATTACTTGTAAGCGTTATTTTGGTAATTAACTGCTCTGACTCAAATTCAACAAATGAAAGCTGTTCTCCAAGCTGATCAGCATTATTCCCTAAAACAACCAATGTTCCGTTAAATTGATTGATCATACGTTTAAAATCTGTTGATAAACGTTCTTTCGTTCGCCCATAATAAAATACATGGGTGACATTCTCAAAATCTGCTGTGGTAACCTCTGAAGTATGTTTAAATTCAATAGTGGATGTAAAATGACCTAGTAGCATATCAAGTAACCTCTGATGTTCGTCTACCGTTCCACTTACAGAACTGTAAACAACCAAGACTGCTAGTTCATCTTTATTTTCAGCACTTATTTGCTGAGGGGCTATTATAATAAAAAAGCTTAGAATCATAATGGGTAGCATCCATAACATATAACGAATGATTATTACCTCCTTTCGGTATTTTCGTTCTTATTAAAGAACGGAAAAACAAAAAAATATATACTTCTTAAAGATTTTTTTCGGTTCTTCCTAACAAAAGATAATTTATAAGGACTAGAATTAGTATGAAGCCTGCCCCAATTGAAACCCACAATATATTTGTACTTGATACTTGATTTAGATAATTCTCAAACAAACTACTTTTCTCTTTTTTAGTCTTTTCTTCTATATCTGGAGTAATTACATTTCCATTTTTAATAGTATACATCTCTTGATCGACTTTTACTTTATGCTCCATTTCACTAAGGTCAATCCACTCAAGATTAGGAATCTCCTCCATCTCGCGCACTAAATCCTTTAGACCTTCTAATCCTAAAAATGGATGATAAAAACCACCAATTATCCCATCACGAACAATCGTAAATTCGTCAATACGTTTTTTTATATCTTGTATGGAAGTTGGGTCATCATAACGTATATAGCGAATTGTTTCGGGTACAAGCTTCATTCCATTTAAAAAGTCCGGGGTAGTAATATAGGGTGATTCAGTCATTATCCTCCAATCTTCATCCGTTAACTGTACTTGCCCTACATAAGTAGAGAAAAATTTCGAAATCACCTGATAGCCATTTTGACTCACTGCATAATGTGGTGCTTCAAATGCAATTGGATAAATATCATATTCCACGAGTTCTTTTATTCCTTTTTTAATACGTTCCTCAATATAGGCTGATTCATTTCTATTTTCTACCTCTGATAGGGATTGTTTTTCTATTTCTATTAATTCTCTGCTTCCCGGTTCCTCCATCACCGGCATATTTTTATCCACATCCCAAAACTCAAATCCATCCCCTGTTTGGCCATCTTGATATTGATCTGTATAACCGTGTAGCACAATACTCGCTCCACTCTTCTGCATGTCTTTCAATGTTTCCACCAAGTTTGGTGCTTCCCACAAATGATATTCTTCTTCCGTCTGTTGATTCACATATACCGGAGTAACAGATACCATATAAGGAATATTTTTATCAGTTAAAAAGTTAGCGATCGCCTCTAGTTCCTCGTGATCTGTTCTCGGATGAACATCCTCTAATCTCAGTAGTGCAGATGTTGATGGCTTATGCAAGCTATCAAAAAATGTATGTAATTCATCTGCCAAGAAATTGGATACGGGTGGAAATAGGTTAGGTGTGGCATAGTAATACGTATCCTTATTCTTTATAAGTAACGGGTAATGAACATCTTCATGGACTGATTCAACTAAGGATTCTACATCATCATTATCTGTTGAAATTTCCATTATTGGATGTGAATCTAACTTGACCGTGTTCGTTGTATCTCGTTTGATTACTACATCATTTACTATTTTGCTTTCTGTTGTGTCAATATATGAGAAATGGCTAGTAATTTGTTCGACATTATGACCAATCCCCAATATTGGACCTTTATATGAATGTAATGAATCAATTAAAGTAGACGATAATTTTTCAGACACTTGACCGTAATATATAAGATGGGTTACTCCTGACAAATCGTTTGCCTCTACTTCAGTGCTAGAGAGAAAAGTTATAGATGATGTGAAATGTCCGATGAGAAGATCTAGTAACCGTTGATGCTCATCAACTTCTCCATCTTCTGAAGAGTAAATGACCAGTACATTTATATTATCTGCAGTTGAACTTTGTACATATAGTGGGTTTGACAACAAAATAATAATGATACCTAGAAAAATGATTTTACTACACATTTGCCCGTTTGATCGCTTAATCATTTTACTCTCCCTCCTAAAACGTTTGTTATAAAGAACATATAATAAATATATAAAGAACACAAGGGTTTTATTAATATTTTTATATTTTTTTGGCAAAAAACGCAGTAATTAAACATACGATGCGGAAATTATGGGTTCCGCACCTACCTCTTGTTCTGTTCAATCGGTTTACAATTTTTGATCAGGAAACATTCGGGACAGATTTTGTAAATCTATTAAAGTTTTGTTCTTTAATTTTCTGAATAGTTTTACTTTTTCAAAAAGAATTGACGATTCTTCCACGTGATGCTATTATGATGTTTATCAATTAAATACGGTAGCTCTTATCAAGAGTGGTGGAGGGAATGGCCCTATGAAACCCGGCAACCGTCAGTTAAAGCTGATAGGTGCTAAATCCATCAAAGCTTTTATGCTTTGAAAGATGAGAGGACATTTAATAACCATCCTTTCTGTCCTCTTAATACAGAAAGGATTTTTTGTTGTGTTTGCGGCACAATAAAGGAAGGAGTGTGAAAGAATGATTCGAATTCAAAATTTGTCGAAACTGTATCAAACAAAAAAGCAAGAAGTTCAAGCTGTCGATAATGTCTCACTTAATATAGAAAAAGGCGAAATTTTCGGTGTAATTGGATATAGTGGTGCTGGTAAAAGTACATTTGTCCGTTTGATCAACAGATTAGAGGAACCAACAGATGGTTCTGTGGTTATCCATGATAAAGACATCACGAAAATGGCTGGGCATCAGTTACGAAAAAAGCGTCAAAAAATTGGCATGATTTTTCAACATTTTAACTTATTATGGTCTAGAACTGTTTTTGAAAATATCGCTTTCCCATTGGAAATTGCTGGTGTATCAAAGACAAAACGAAAAGAAAAAGTGTTGGAATTAATCAATCTCGTTGGCCTTTCTGGTAAAGAAAATGCTTATCCTTCACAATTAAGTGGTGGTCAAAAGCAGCGTGTCGGAATAGCGAGAGCATTGGCGAATGACCCTGAAGTATTATTGTGCGATGAAGCAACTTCTGCACTTGATCCCGAAACAACTGATGATATTTTAGATTTGCTGGTTTCTATTAATAACAAATTAGGGCTGACCATCATTTTGATTACACATGAAATGCATGTCATCCAGAAGATTTGTCATCGCGTTGCCGTGATGGAAAATGGAAAAGTGGTAGAAACAGGCGATGTTCTGAATGTTTTCGTCAAACCACAATCCAAGACAACCAAGCGCTTTGTACAGCAGCTTAATCCTTTAGAACATGATAAGGAAAAATTGACAGAGTTTATTAATGATCGGGAAGACAGTGAAGTAATAAAACTGCACTTTATTGGAAACAGTGCTAAGCGAGCGCTTATCAGTGAGGTAGCCAAAACATTTAATGTAGAGGTTAATATACTGCAAGGTTCTATTGCACCTACACAGGAAGGTGCTTACGGTACGTTATTTATTGAAATTAACGGTGAAAAAGAAATCTTAAAGGAAACTATCGAATTTATGAAAAACACCGGTGTAGAAGTTGAGGTGTTAAAGCATGCTTAAGGAATTATTCCCTAATGTAATACTGGAGGATTTGTGGTTAGCCACGCAAGAAACATTTTATATGACGAGCATTGCGATACTCGGTACTTTAATTTTTGGTATTTTACTTGGATTATTATTATTTCTAACAGATTCAGGGAACTTATGGCAAAATCGCTTTATTAATTTCATTACAGCAACGATCGTAAACGTATTTCGTGCCATTCCTTTTATCATATTGATTCTATTACTCTTTCCTTTTACCGATTTCTTAATCGGAACGATCAGAGGATGGAAAGCTGCATTACCAGCATTAATAGTCGGAGCTGCACCATTCTATGCCCGTCTGGTTGAAATTGGCTTGAAGGAAGTTGATAAAGGGGTTATCGAAGCAGCCAAATCAATGGGTGCCAAAACACATACGATTATTTTGAAAGTATTGTTACCCGAGTCGATGCCCGCTCTTATTTCTGGTTTAACAGTAACAGCAATTGCTTTAATAGGTTATACGGCAATGGCTGGTGTTATTGGTGCAGGTGGGCTTGGAAACTTAGCATACTTACAAGGTTTCCAACGCTGGAATTTTGATGTCGTGTTAGCTTGTACGATTTTAATTATTATTATTGTGTTTATTTTTCAAATTATTGGGGATTTACTATCCAAATCGATAGATAAAAGATAAAGTGAGACTTATCAGGGTGTTAGCATCCGTTATCCCCACTTAGCTTCTTTGATTTACTTGTGGGGTTTTACGGACGATTAGCACCGTGCTAAATATAAAAAATTAAGAAGGGATGATCTATTGTGAAAAAATTACTTACATTATTATTTGCTACATTACTTTTATTCGCGTTAGCTGCTTGTGGAACAGCAAATGAGGAGGATAAAGCTGCTGACAGTAACAACGCTGGAGAAACAGAGGAAACTGAACAAGGTAATGAGGAAAAGGAAGTAACAGAACTTGTTGTTGGAGCTACAAGTACACCACACGCTGAAGTACTTGAAAAAGCAAAACCGATTTTAAAAGAAAAAGGAATTGAACTTAAAATTGAAATATACCAAGAGTATGTATTCCCAAATGAAGACTTGGCAAGCGGAACTCTTGATGCAAACTATTTCCAACACATTCCTTATTTAGAGTCACAGATGGCAGAAAAAGGTTTTGATTTTGTAAACATCGGTGGTATTCACATCGAACCGATGGGAATCTATTCTCAAAATATTAAAAGTATTGATGATATCAAAGAAGGAACAGTTGTCATCATGAGTAACTCTGTTGCTGACCATGGTCGTGTTCTTTCACTGCTTGAAAGAGAAGGACTTATTAAAATTGCTGAAGATGTTGAAGCCGTTGATGCAACTGTCAAAGACATAGTGGAAAACCCATTAAACCTAGAATTTGATACTGATATCGACGCAGGCTTCCTTCCTGAATTCTATGAGCGTGAAACAGATGCATTAGTTGCAATCAATACTAACTATGCAATCGAAGCAGGTCTAGTACCAACTGAAGATGCATTAATATTAGAAGATTCTAAATCACCATACGTGAACGTGATTGCAGCACGTGCTGAAGATAAAGATAACGAAGCTCTTCACACATTAGTAGAAGTATTACGTTCTGAAGAAATCCAAACATTTATTGAAGAGGAATATGAAGGTGCAGTAGTACCTGTATCTGAATAAGCAAAGCGGAAAGCACCTGGCTAACCAGGTGCTTTTTTGTATCTTCCTCTTCACTTTCCTATTTATATTTTAAACCTACCAATAAGCTGATTTAAATCTTGTGACAATTTTTCGAGTTGATTGGCGTTGTTGGTAATTTCCTGCATCGATGCCGATTGTTCTTCTGCGGTTGCGGAGCTTTCCTCAATACCAGCCGCTACTTCTTCAGATGTTGAAGCAATATCTGTACTTGCATTACTAACTTTTTCACTTGATGATTGGATATCCTTAAGATTCGTACTAATGTTATTGATTCTATCTATCATATCTGTCATCTGTGTTTGAATCGTCTGGAAACTTTGTTGACTTTCCTGAATCTGTTGATTTCCCGATTCAACAGTGGAATAACCTCCTTCTAACACACCCGCAACATCCTTTGTTTCTGACTGCAATCCACCGATTATATCTGTTATTTCTGTAACAGAGCTACTTACTTGTTCTGCTAACTTTCTTACTTCATCCGCTACTACAGCAAATCCTTTTCCAGAATCACCCGCACGAGCTGCTTCAATTGCTGCATTTAATGCTAATAAGTTCGTTTGTTCTGCAATATCTTGGATAACATCAATTAACGTAGAGATTTTATTAGATTGTTGTTCCAGACTTTTCACTTTAGAAACTGACGTTTGCATCATTGTTGTAATCTCTTGCATTTGTACTACAGAGTCATTTAACTTTGTACCGCTCTCTGTTGACAATTCCAATACTTCATTGGAAGCTATTTGCAAGGCATTTCCTTCCTCTGAAGATGTCTCAATTTTTCCGTGGAGCGCTTCCATGGATGCTGAAATATCGCTAGAAGCACTTGCCTGTTGTTCAGCCCCAGTTGACATCTCCTCCATTGTTGTTGCAATTTGTTGGGACCCCACATTCACTTCATCAGATGCTTGCGATAATTTTTTGCTCTGTCCGTTTACTTCTACTGATATCTCCTGAATATAACGTACCATACTTTTTAATTCATTAATCATTTGGTTCGTACTTTTTGCCAGACTACCGATTTCATCTTTGCGATTATCGTCAAGTAAATCGATATCCAAGTTACCACCGGCCACTTGCTCATTGGCATCAACGAGCTGAGAAATTGGCTTCGTAATTTGACGGATAAGGAAAAAGCTTAACACAAATAATATAATAATAAATATAACCATGATTACCACAGAAAAAATAACAATATAGTGGGTTGTTGTTTCAATTTCTTCCAATATTTCCTTTGAGGTTTCATCTATTTCCTGTTGTAGCAAATCTATTTGGTTACGTGTATTATCAAATTCTGATCTCATATTATCCAAAAGGTTGTTGAGCATAGTAGTATCACTTTCTTGCAAAACAGATTCCGTCATATCCTTCCATTTATTGAATCCACTATGGAAGTTTTCCAGATGCTCATCTACAAACGATTGGTCAATCTGGTCATCGTTCCGCAGAATTTCTTCTGCCACTTGCATTCTTTCTTCTACTTGCTGAACATTTTCTTCAAAAGTTGCTCTTTGTTCCTCTTGACTTGCTTCATTCAAAATCGAAGTAACAAGAGCCTGGTCTGCCTGATATAAATCCCGGTCAGCATTCAACAAATAAAATGTAGGTTGATACAGATCATCGTAAAGTTGTTGTTCTAAGTTATCACTTACTGATAGAATAGTATTAATAAATAAGGCACTACTAGCTACAATTACTACAACTGCTAAAGTTACAATCGCATACAGTTTTGTCGATAGTTTCTGATTTTCGAAAAATTTTTTCATCTTTATCATCTCCTTTTTCATTATATCGACAAAAATCGACTCATTATTAATTATAAATAAATTTTGGCAGATTTTATTAAAGGAGCTGTATACATGCAAAAGCTATATTTTGAAGAGGCGTGGAACAAAACGATCAGTCCACAAGATCGTAAGAAAATAGAAGAGGTTTTTGAACAAACAAAAAAAGATGCTGACGATGGTGCCTCTTTTGTTCCGATTAGAAGTGCGGTAAATCATCGCAATGATTTACTCATTACAACATTAATCCATAACTTCCAATCAGAAAAAGCAGACCTGACCAACATCAACATCCAACTTTTTCAAGAAAATAACTTAATAGCAAGCCAGCAAGTACAAGAAAGAAGGCTCCACCTGCCAGCCAAAACAACCATGCCCTGGACCTTTATCTTCCCAGACATTGGTAAAGGTAACGAGGGGAATGCCTCATTTTCATTGGCAATGGGGCACTAACCCTACCCTTCTGCATCTCGGTTTCGGTAGCCAAATTGGCTGATAACAAGGCTGATAATGCCAATAGCCAGTAGTATGAGTAGTGGCGTCCACGAAAATTCTTCAACCGGGATTTGCGGGATGTGGTTGAAGCTTGAAATATTTGATATCTTTTCTGGTATGTCTATCATTCCACCTAAATATACGGTGAAGAAGGAGAATACCAAGTATGCCCATACTAGTGGTGTCCACTTTGGCAAAAATGCAAACAATAAATTTGCAATTGCTAAAATGATTAACATAGCGGGTAAATACGACATTCCTGCTTTTAAAATATTTACAAATGGAATTGGGTCATCCATTGCCGCTGCTCCAGCTGCCCATAATCCATAAAGTGCAATAAATAACGAAATAACACCCATTATCGCCGATACACCAAGGTAGTGGCTTAATAATTTATATCTTGAAATACCTGTAGTTAACAGATGTTCATTACGTTCTTTCTTTTCTTCTGCTCGTATTTTTAAAAACAAAATAATCATTGGAATAGTCGCAAATATCGATAAAACCACCATTAACATTGTAATAAATTGTTCTGTCAACGTATAGTTTGGATTCTTACCAATCATTTGCTGCAGCACTTCATTGTCTGCAAAAAACGATTCTAAGTCACCTAATACCGAACCATAAGAAGCACCTAAAAAAAGCATAGCGACTAACCAGGAAATAATTTGTGTACGTTGTAATCGTAATATTAAACCTAGTGGTGATAATAACAGCTTAGACGCTTCTTTTTTACCAGGTTTGGATGGCAGTAAACCAGACCCAAGGTCTCGACGGTTATGCAAGTAAAAGGCAAGCATCGTAAACACAAGTGCAATCACCACCGAAATGATAATTGGCCACCAATAATTTTCCACATACACTTCTGCTCGCAAAATTAAACCTAAAGGTGACACAAGGCTCAACGCTTCATTACTCACATCTCCAATAGCACGAACAAAATATGCTACAAGAAGTACTGCAATCGATAAACCTAAGACACCACGGGATGTTTCAGTCAGTTGGGTAATAACTGCTGTAATTCCAGTAAATATTAATCCGGTTACTGTTAAAACTGTTCCATACATGATGGAACCTTCTACATCGATTCCTTCTACCTGAATCATAATTAACCCAACCGCTGTTGCCAATCCGATAATCAGATTAACCAATCCAACTAAAATTAAAGAACTGCTTAAACTCGATAACCGACCGACCGGCATGGAGCGAATTAATTCAAACTTTCCCTCTTCCTCCTGTTTCCGTGTCATCTTTGTTATCATTAATATACTCATAATACCGAGGGCAATAGCAGTAAACAATAGCATTTGATTTGCCATCATCGCACCAAGCGTATAATTTTCAATACCATATGCCGGTCCAATCATCGCAACCATAGCTGGATTTTCAAGAGTTTGAGCCATCGTATCTCGCTCTTCTCCAGAACCATATAGATTCGCAAATGCGCCGGCTACCACAATCGTCATTGCAACAATCGATAACGTCCAAATAATACTTGCAAGCCAATTTTGACGAGCATTAAAGGTGAGTAACGATTTTAATTGATAAAAAAGCATAGGATCACCCCTTTTCCGCAGCACTATCAGTTTGGTAATGACGCATAAATAAATCCTCTAATGTTGGTGGTGTACTTTCAATACGCTTCACACCAAACTCGCTAACCTTCTGCATTACTTCTGATAGCTTTTCTGCATCAACTTGGAATGTATATATGCCATCTTCCTCTGTAAATTGATGGATCCCTTGCTGATCGCTTAATACAGCTGCAGATTTTTCGGTTTCAACTAATATGTTTGTTCTCGTTAGATGGCGCAATTCATCCAACGTACCACTTTCAATCATTTCTCCTTGTCTAATAATGCCGACACGGTCACAAAGCTTTTCAACTTCCGATAAGATATGACTGGATAATAGGACACTTTTCCCCTCATATTTCACTTCTTCCACACATTGTTGAAATATATGTTCCATTAAAGGATCCAATCCGGACGTCGGTTCATCTAATATAAATAAATCGGCATCAGATGCAAAAGCGGCAATTAATGCTACCTTTTGTCTATTCCCTTTCGAATACGTACCAGCTTTTTTGCGTGGATCTAGCTGAAATCGCTCAATTAAAGCATCGCGCTTCTTCTTATTAATTCTCCCACGCAACTTTAAAAAAGTATCAATGATTTCTCCTCCGGTTAAATTTTCCCAAAGATGAACGTCTCCCGGTACATATGCCACTTTACGATGAATCTCTACTGCGTCTTTCCAAGTATCTTTGCCAAATATCTTCGCAGTACCTGAAGTTGCCTGAATAATACCTAATAAAACACGAATGGTTGTCGATTTTCCAGCGCCATTCGGTCCAATAAATCCATATACTTCCCCTTTTTTTACTTCCAGATCAATTTCATTAAGAGCGGTGAACCTACCGAATTTCTTTGTTACTCCCTTTACTTCAATCATGTTCATATCAAAACCTCCTAAGTTTTGAAATATATTAACTTATATATTTCATAATATAGAAGTATATGACTGATATCAAGTATTTTTTGAAATCAATTTGTTGTTATATTTCATAATTTAACTTAAAATAATACATGAGGTGACAACAATGGACGGTTTTAAAAAACGAACACAACGGAAAAAAAATAAAATTCTGGAAACATCTCTTCGCCTTTTTACTAATGATGGAATAAAAAATGTCCCGATAGCAAAAATTGCAAGTGAAGCGAATGTTTCCCAGGTTACGATATACAATTATTTTGAAAGTAAAGAAAACTTGCTTTATGAAACAATGGTTTATTTCGTTGAAATAGAATATCAAAAATTCCAAAACATTATTGACAGCGACGTCAGTTTTCCCGAAAAAATCGAACAAATTATTTTCAACAAAAAAGACGATGCAGAAAAAATCAATGAAGAATTGTATCACTATTTGATGCAGGACTTTTCCAATGAAGGTTCATTTATAGAAAAAGTGTATCAGGAAAAATCGATTCCATTATTCGAACAGCTGATTGCTGAAGGAAAAAAGACAGGCTATATCCATCGTGACATTTCAACGGAAGCAATGATGGTCTACATTCATATGTTCAAGGACTATATGAAAAATGAGGATGTCCGCGACTATATTTTACCTTTAACAGAAGATATCATTAAATTGTTCTTCTATGGTATGATGGGTAAAAGAGAGTAACGTTTTCAGCAAGGAGGAGCTTCGATGACATTGTCGCATCAGTCGCCATTCTCGTATCAAGATTTAATATCTATTATTCAACAAATGCCAGACCCTATCGTCATTTCTGAATTAGCTGATGACGATAGTTTTATTATCAGAGAGGCCAATCAAGCTCTCATTATCCAGTCGGGATACACGAGACAAGATTTATTGAACATGTCTCCATTAGATTTGATAGATAAAGATTTATTGCGAAAGGTTACATTTGATCAGTCAGCTTTACTACAATTTAAGCCTTTACAAATGGAATCGATATTGTTAACTAAAGATGAAACTAAAATACCTGTATTAATAAAAGTAAAATTGATGCAATTAGAAAATGGTGCAAAATATTTTATATCACAATTTCAGGATATTACGGATAAACGAAACACCGAAGTATTATTAGAAAAAACCCATCAACAACTAGAGTCATTATTTGTTGATAATCCAGACTTGATTTTTATGTTAAATAAGCAAGGTTACTTCACCAACATTAACCCTGCAAGTGAACGCATTCTTAAATATACAAAGGCAGAATTATTGTCCAAAACATTTACTGATATTGTCCATGAACAAGACTTATCTCTTTTCAACCAATCTTTCCAACAGGTATTGAATAATCAAACCGTTCAAGTAAATGTACGAGTTCATGACAAATCAGGTAATATATTAACAGTATATGTAACGGCAGTCCCAACTATTTATCGCGAACAAGTTACTGGTGTTATCGGTGTTGCAAGAGATATCACGTCAGAAAAAGCGATATCCCAACAGCTACAAGAAAGTGAACAACGTTATCGGTCCTTATTTGACAATAATATAGACCCTGTTCTTACTCTAGATCTACAAGGTCATTTTGTCTATATGAATAAGGCTACGGAGGATTTGATGGGATTCAAGGGAGAAGAGGTAATAGGCACTTCCTTTTTACCACATATTGCGCCAGAACTTCGCGAATATACTAAAAATGAATATGCAAAAGTTCTAGAAGGAAATGCAGTACAATATGAAACTTGTTTAATTAATAAGCAAAGAGAACGTGTTGATCTCCATATTACTGTTATACCGATTATTGTAGACGGGAATTTATCAGGTGTACATTGTTTAGCTAAAAATATTACAGAAAAGAAACAATTAGAAGAAAAATTAAATTATTTAGCTTATCATGACTATTTAACAACGCTCAACATTTATTTCATTCTCAATTAAAGGACATGCTTAATAATTCAAAGAGTACATCAGATTTCGCCGTTTTTTTCCTGGATTTAGACCGTTTTAAAACGATTAATGATTCGCTTGGTCACGAATATGGAGATATTCTTTTGAAGAAAGTAGCGGAACGCCTTCAAAAAAAAGTTCCTACTAATGGAACAGTATTCCGATATGGTGGAGATGAATTTATTGTTTTATTAGAAAATACTACGATTGAAGAAACAGAACAGGTAGCAACTGTTATTCTTAATGCTCTGACATTTCCTTATGATTTAGAAGGAATCGATATCGTTGTTTCTCCCAGTATCGGGATCAGTTTATATCCAAATGATGCTACTGATGCAAAAACATTAATAAAAAAAGCAGATAATGCAATGTACCATGCGAAGCGAACTGGAAAAAGTAATTTTCAATTTTATCATGATTCCATGTTAAGTAAAATCTCGGGGAATGTTGAGATGGAGTCCTTGCTACGAAAAGCAATTGATCGTGAAGAATTTTTACTCGTCTATCAACCACAAATCGATGCTGGCACCAATAAAATTTATGGAGCAGAAGCCTTAATAAGATGGCATAATAAAGAATTAGGATTGATTTCTCCTGTTGAATTTATTCCGCTAGCTGAGGAAAGTGGGTTGATCGTTCCAATTGGTGAATGGGTAATAAGAGAAGCCTGTCAGCAGGTGAAACATTGGCAAAAAGCAGGTTATACTCCTTTCCCTGTATCAGTAAATCTATCAATTCGTCAATTTTATCAAACAGATTTAATTCCTACTGTAAAAAGTATTATTGAGGAAGTTGGTATAGAACCAGAATATCTAGAGTTGGAGATAACAGAATCGATGGCAATGGACGCTGACACCGCATCTGTCATACTGCATGAGCTTAAGATGATAGGGGTTAAAATTGCCATTGATGACTTTGGAACGGGCTACAGTTCTTTAAGCTACTTGAAGAAATTTCCGATCGACCATTTAAAAATCGATCAGTCATTTATCCAAGATATTTCCGATGATGCCGATGATGATATTGTCTCCGCGATTATCATGCTGGCACATAATCTAATGATGCGTACGATTGCGGAGGGCGTAGAAACAGAAGCACATATGAGGTACTTGCAAAAGCACCAATGTGATGTATTGCAGGGATATTATTTTAGCAAGCCATTAGAACCAAAGGCATTGGAAGCATGGCTTTATAGGTTTGAGAAAGAATAATCTCTCTGTTCAAACAGCTGGACTATTATCCTTCGTTTTCCAACCAATCTCAAACAATAGGCAAGCTATAAGAGATACATGCTTTTCACCTTTAACCGAATTGCGTGTATCTTTTTTTATCCAATAATTAGCTTGAATCATCACTTGTCTCCGTAATAAAATTCCTGATGGAGCTTTTCTATGTATGGTATGACTTTTTCAAAATGATCAGGATAGGTGAATTCTAGGCTGTTTGCTAGTTTTTTTGCTTGTTGTTGAAATAATTTTCCCATCAAAAATAATCCATCCCAGCATTTGTCCAATGAATCCAATCGGTATGTTTGTTGTAAGGGTTCCCATTGGTTGCTCTCCAAATAATGATGTAGAAATTTATTAGCGGCACCGAGATTTACTTTGAAATCATGCTCGGCTCCGACGTTCCATGCTATCATTCGTAACAATTCCTCCCGTAATACTTTGTCTAGATGATAGGTAGCATATAAAAATTCCCCTCGGCACAATCCTTTGGCTACATAAGGAGTTACCCACCAAAATTCATTACAAGAATCCGTGAATTGTTGTGGGGATGGTCTTTTTATATAATGACTGCTCTCATCTGGTATTGGCGGGACTTCTATCAAGTTATCCTTATCTAATAATATTTTGGTTAAGCTGTCATTTTTCAGATATAGGTCCAATTCTTCCAACGGTATAAGCATTAAATCAATTCTGTTTCCATCTGCAAATTGAATTAAAAAGGAGAACCAGTTACCTAATGTAGCAGGAAATAAGGCTGATTCCTCAGGCGTTTGCATGATCATTCGCTTTCCAAAATAATCAAGCCATTTCCTGTTTTCCAGAAAAGGCTCCATGTCAGTCACTAAGTAAACGATGTCATAATCCTGGAAGCGATCTTTCTTTATTTTAGGATTGGTACGTGATCCATTCATTCCCACGATACGTATTCTTTCATCTGCTTCGGCAAAATCAATAACTGCATTCATCATTTCTTTCTCGCTACGCATCTATACTCTCCCTTTCAAAAAAACACTTCGCAGTCATAGTTATTCTCTGGAGTTACTCGTAAATTCCATATGTTCGATTTACATCTTGTACGAAGATGATTCCATTTCCGGGTTTGTTAATTTTCAGGTCTTCACTTATTTTTTCACAAATGGCATCGGTATAATTATCGTCTGACAGAATCATGACGACTTCTTTTTCAGGTTCAATATCCATCGAGAACAGCTTACTCGTCTCATGAACGCCTGATCCTCGTGCATTAATGATTGTTCCGCCTTTAGAACCACCTTTTTGTGCCGCTTCGATAACCTCTTCTGCTTTGCCTTTATCGACTATAACCATAATATTTTGATACATGATCTCTCCGTCACCTCTTTCATCATCATCGTCAATTTGACAGCTTCTTGTTCCCATCAGACTTGTTAAAGATGTGGTAAAAATGATCCCATGGTTTGGCTTATCAAAACGAAACACTTTATTTAAATGTTCTAATGCTTTTTTGGTTGTTCTGCGATTGGAGATCATCATCACAATTTCTTTACGCATATCTGTAATCGCAAGCAATTTTAATAATTTGTTACTGATCGTTCCTCTACCAATAAAAAGTGTTCCACCTGTCACACCACATTTTTTGGCTTCTTTCAAAATTTTACTCCCTAAACCAAATTTGACGATTACAAATATGATTTCAAAATGAGGTGTTTTATCATTAGGCAACATTACTCCATGCCTCCTTTTCTCGACTTCATCTTAAAGATCAAACCTAATAATTGCAATGTAATAAGTGGTGTTAATGCAACCATTGCGATCATACCAAAGCCGTCAACAATTACATCTGCACCTTCTATCGCATCTGCTGCTCCATGTGTAAACGCTAAGATAAAAGTTGCAGTCATCGGGCCTGACGCTACACCACCAGAATCAAATCCGATACCAACAAACAATTTCGGTGTCACATACATCAACGCAACAGCTATTAGATAACCTGGCAATAGATAATGCCACAATTGCAATTCTGGAATTAAAATTCGCAGCATCGATAAAGCAACGGCAATTCCGACACCGATCGCTAGTGTAAACAGTACCACTTTCCGTTTGACATAACCACTTGTAACATCTTCAATTTGATTCGTTAATACATATACAGCAGGCTCTGCCAATATGGTGACAATCCCTAAGATTAAACCGATAATAACAATATACGCTTTATTATCCAAGGAGGCAATACTATGTCCTAGTTCCGTTCCTAATTCCATAAATCCTGCATTTACTCCAACTAGAAACAGCACTAATCCGACAAAAGTAAAGACAAGACCAGTTATAATTTTACGAAAAGTTGTTTTCGACAGTTTAAAAGTTAGCTTTTGAAATATTAAAAATATCACAATAATTGGTGATAAGGCGAGAATTACTTCTTGTGCAATATGACCGAATTCATGAAGAAACGGCCCCAATATCGATTGTGAAACACTATTTTCTTGCTCTATCGTTCCTGTCAGTTCCTTTTGATCCGTGATGATACTCATCAACATCACTGCAATAATCGCACCTACTGACGCAATCGCTACAAGTCCAAAACTGTCTTTCTCCGATGCTTTACTGTCCTTTTTCAAAATAGAAATACCGATTGATAATGCTAGGATAAACGGCACCGTCATCGCACCTGTTGTCGCACCAGAAGCATCAAAGGAAATCGCTAAAAGCTGTGGTGAGGTAAAGAAAGCAATTACAAGTACAATTCCATACAGTAACGTAAGTATTTTAAATAATGGAATGTTGTGCACTATTCTTACGAGACCTAGTGAAAGTAAGACTGCAATACCAAGTGATACAACCACAACTAATATATACTTTCCAATCGCCCCTCCTGTTACCATCTCCACTTGTCCAGCCAAAATATGCAAATCCGGTTCAGCAATGGAAATGATAAATCCTAAACATAATCCGGATACGATAACAATCCATAAACGGTTTGACTTCGTAATTGCCTTTCCGAGTTGTTTACCAATTGGGGTGATACCTAAATCAACACCTAATAAAAATATCGATAAACCGATAATAATAAAGACAGCACCGATTAAAAACCGGATAATTAAGGAAACGTCAAGTGAAGTCAGGGTAAAATTTAAAATGACAACAATAATAGTTATGGGAAGAACAGCTAGTACAACTTCCAGTAATTTGGATAGTAAAATATTCAAATCAGATACATTCCTCTCTTCATCAGTTGTTTATTTTTCTCTATGGTAATTAATTTAATTGAACGGAAATATGGAGGAAAAAATTGTAGTTAACATTATTATAGCATAAGAAAATAAGTTCCCACAAAGCAGACACATCTTGATATCTGTCTGCTTTGGTATCGGGCACTTTCGGATGGATATCGGGCATTTACTGAGAGATATCGGGCATTTCCGAAGATTTTTCGGGCGCTTTTTAATCGATAACGGGCACTTTCAATGATTTATCGGGCACTTTTTAAAATATGCTCCAAATACAGTTTAGCCACATTTATATCAGTTAGACTCGTGAGTGTCCTGCTCCCAACAATATCTTCTATTTCATTTAACAAGAGACCTCCGTTATCATCAAAAACAAAATCAATACCTGCAAAATCTGCAGGTAGGATAGTGATGATTTTATCTACCAGTTCACGCTCTGACGGAGATAATCGATACAATGTTGCCTTCCCACCAAGTGTGTAATTGGCACGGAAATCAGCATCAGATTCTCGAAGCACACTGCCAATCACTTTACCTCCCATTACAAAAACACGTAGATCCTTTCCTGGTGCTGCCAATGCTTGTACAATGTACCTCTCACTCATTAATAGTGGCATGTCTTCGATTGAATGAAGCAAATATACCTCACTACCGCTTCGTCCGTTTACTGCTTTCAATATAACTGGAAAACGGAAAGAAAGCTTATCTATTTCATCTTTGTTTATAAATTGAGTATCTACCATTGAAATTCCGTTAGTAGCGAATAACTGGTGTGTTTGGGATTTATCATTGGCAATCGTCGCAACTCTTGAATCATTATAGACTCGGATACCTTTTAATTCGAATTGCTGTGATAAGAGTGGATCTATCGCCCTCATGATGACAAAATCAGGTCTTTCCTTATCTTTACATTCTATAAAAAGGTGACCATCCCGAATTCCATATGTCAGCTTATGATAGATAACAAGCTCGATCTTCATTCCAAGCAGTTCAGCTTCTGTTTGCATCCAGTCAATAAATGCACTATTCTTTTCGGCGTCTTCTTTGCGATAAATCAGCCAGCCATTCATGCGATGGCCTCCTTGTCTTTTCCCTCAAGTATAGCATGTTCCTTTAATTACAGGTACTTGTAGCCTTCCGTTATATTCCCTTGTTATTATGGCAAAAATGCTAAAGCCATATCCTTACTAAAAAAAGCATAGACATAACATGGGAGTAATGAGACATGAGACAAATATCAAATATTCAGCTTTTCGCACTCATAGTAGCATTTGAGATTGGAAGTACGACATTGTTTGCCTTAGGCATTGGAGCTAAACAGGATGCATGGATAGTCGTGTTAGTGTCTTTTATTCTCAGTTTCTTTTTATTATGGTTGTACACTCAAATACCTAAATATTACACCAATCAGAATTTTGCGGAGATTTTAAATGACTGCCTGGGTGTTATTCTGGCAAAACCGCTATTATTTCTATACAGCATGTATTTTCTAGGTCAAGCAACATTTAATTTCTATGAATTTGGTGTCTTGATTAAAATGACAGCACTACCTCAGACACCACTTCTCGTTATTCTTTACATATTCATTATGGTGATGGTTTATATGTTGCATAAAGGAATTGAAGTCATTGCTAGATCGGTTGAAATATTTCTACCATATCTTTTCTTTTTATTGCTTGCCTCTTATTTTCTGAATATGATTTCCGGTGAATTTCAGTTAGTCAATTTATTGCCCATCTTAGGAGATGGATACCAACCAGTCCTTAAAGAAATACCAAAAGTTGTAGCCTTTCCCTTCGGTGAAATGGTCGTCTTTCTCACCATTTATCACTATGTCAAAAAACAAGAATATATCCGTAAAACAACATTTATTGCTGTTACGGTTTCCACATTTTTATTATTAATAGCTCAGATTGTTTTTATTGCAGTCCTAGGTCCAGAACTGACTGCAACCTCAGAGGTACCCTTACTAGAAGCACTACTTTCGGTTAAGGTTGGCATGATTTTCACTAATCTAGATATTATCGTTGTGTTTATCATGTTTATCGGGGGATTTTATAAAACAGCTTTACATTTTTATGGGTTTACTTTAGTGTTTAGCTGGTTATTAAATAAAGCCAATGCTAAATGGATTATAATAATTTTTGGATTAGCGCTTCCTTTTCTATCCATACTACGTTTTGAAAACTTAGACGATCAGAGATGGAAAGGAATGGGAGGAGGTGTTTACAATATATTGGTGTATGCACTACTTCCATTATTAATTCTACTTATTATCAAAGTGAAGAAAAAACATAACAATAACGGATAACTTCCATCAGTAATAGAGGTGCTTTTCTTCGTTATCCACAAGTACAGATATTCCCTTAATTACAGATACTTTTAGCTTACCATTATATTTTCCGATTATATTGGCAAACATGTTAAAAACTATACTAAGAAAAGCGCGGAGCGCCCGCTTATAAACGTATCGACTGGTACTGGTGCGAACAACGACTGAGATAAAGGAATCACGGCGAACTTGCGATCCGATGATGACTTATTCTTGTCATATAAAAAAAGCATAGACGTAACCTCTATACATGGGAGTAATGAGACATGAGACAAATATCAAATATTCAGCTTTTCTCACTCATAGTAGCATTTGAGATTGGAAGTACGACATTGTTTGCCTTAGGCATTGGAGCTAAACAAGATGCATGGATAGTCGTATTAGTGTCTTTTATTCTCAGCTTTTTTTTATTGTGGGTGTATACCCAAATACCTAAATATTACCCCAATCAGAATTTTGCGGAGATTTTAAATGACTGTCTGGGCGTCATCCTGGCAAAACCGTTATTATTTCTATACTGTATGTATTTTTTAAGTCAAGCGACACATAATTTCTATGAATTTGGTGTTTTGATTAAAATGACCGCTCTACCTGAGACACCACTTCTCGTTATACTTTACGTATTCATTATGGTGATGGTTTATATGTTGCATAAAGGAATTGAAGTCATTGCTAGATCAATTGAAATATTCCTACCATACCTTTTCTTTTTATTACTTGCCGCTTATTTTCTAAATATGATTTCCGGTGAATTTCAGTTAGTCAATTTATTACCGATTTTAGGAAATGGATACCAACCAATCCTTAAAGAATTACCGAAAGTTGTTGCCTTTCCTTTCGGTGAAATGGTCGTCTTTCTCACCATTTATCACTATCTGAAAAAAAAAGAATATATTCGTAAAATAACATTTATTGCTGTTACGGTTTCCACATTTTTATTATTAATAGCTCAGATTGTCTTTATTGCTGTCCTGGGTCCAGAACTGACTGCAAGCTCAGAAATACCTTTGCTAGAGACAACGCTCTCAATTCATATTGCCATGATTTTCACCAATCTAGATATTATCGGTGTGTTTATCATGTTTATCGGAGGATATTATAAAACTGCTATACATTTTTATGGGTTTACGTTATTGTTTACCTGGTTAATGAATAAATCAAATTCTAAATGGGTCATAATAATTTTTGGTTTAGCGCTTCCATTTCTATCCGTACTACGTTTTGAGAGCTTAGATGATCAAAGATGGAAAGGAATGGAGGGAGGTATTTATAGTATACTTTTGTATGCACTCCTTCCAATATTAATTCTGCTTATTATCAAAGTGAAGAAAAAACATAATCAGTAAATCGGTGACTTTCATCATCCTATCTGATAAAAGTCACCTTAGTGAAAGGAGGATTCCCATGCCCATAAAAATGGAAGTACTAAAAGCTGATCCTTTCTTAGGCTTCTTACTATTTGGCGGATTAGCTTATGCTGTACTATTAATACTGGTGCTTATATATCACTTTTTCAAGGGATATTTTCGCTAAGTTATTCGTGAGGATGTAAAGATCCCTGTAATAATCCTGAATTTAAAATTTTAACCTCAACCTTTATTTCATATTGAACATTGGCAAACTCTTCCCCCCAATTATCTTTTACTTTATCCCATACTTTTGGATAACTATCGCGTAATGAGGCACCAAATCCGAAAATATCCGATTGGAACTCTTCTTGTACTTTTGTAATTACTTCTGCTACCTTAGCTTCTACTTCTTTCTCTGTTTTTTTCTCTAGCTCTGCTACTAATTTTGCAAGCTCTTTTCTTGTTTCTGTTTTCTTTAATTCCTGCTGTTCAGCAATTTCCACTTGCTTTTTTATTTCAATTGTATAGGATATATCTGTTTCATTCGTTACCTTTGGCTTAACGTTTGAGTCGATATCAATTAATTCAAGCGTAACATATTTATCTTCTTTATAAGGAAAAGTTAGTGCACCTTGCTTACTACTTCTCCCATGAAGGGTAATCCAATTATATGCCATCGTTTCATCATTATTTAAAAACCCAATAAGTTTGTCTTTATTAAAAACTGCCGCTCCAGACAAATGGACCGAACCTTCTTCCTGTTTACTTTCATCAAATGTCATGACTCCTAATACGGGATTTTTCCCTGGCTTCAAGGATTGCTTATAAAATTTCAACAAATTAAAAGAAACAGCTTCATTCTCAGCATTGTCAAATAAGCTACTCAGGTAATTGGCGGAAACCTTAGAGATACTATTGTCTTGCTTCTCAAGTACAGAAGCAGCACTTGTACCTCTTGTCACTCCCAGCCAAACATAACTTCTCACTTGCTGCTCTCGTTGGAATGTTTCGAATATTGGTAGCAACCCACCTTTGGCAACTTCCTCACTAACAACTACCACTTTGTTGTGGGCGTAGAAGCCTTTTCGGTCTATTTTATGATTTGTTTTTCGCATTAATTCAGCTATAGTCCTTCCTTTTACTGTGACCATTAAAAAAGGTTTGTCTTGCGAAGAAACAAATGTACTCTCAGCAGATGGTCTTAAATATTGTGCTGTAAGTTGATATTCTCCTGATTCTTCATCCATATCAATTGCCATCGCTACTACTATCCCAATCTCTGTCAATTCCTGAACATCCCAGCACCCTGTTAATAAAATTACCATTATAAAAGGTATTAATTTTTTCATAAGTTATCACTCCTAGGATGCATTTAAAATTTCCTTCGAAGTACAGAACCTGGTTTTTTTTGTAATTTCTTCATTGGTAATCGAACAAATGAATCTCGCCATTCCTTTAATATTACTGGTGCGAACGGTGTTAGATAAGGAACACCAAAGGATCTCAATGAACATACATGGGCAACGATGAACAGCGTTCCCATCAGCAAACCATAGAAGCCAAGGATTCCAGCTAAAATTAGCAGAAAAAAACGAATCAGAAGAACAGTATTATTGATCGCTGTAACGACAAAACCACTAATAGCTGTTAAGGCCACTACAATAACCATTGGTGCCCCTACTAGCCCGGCCTGCACTGCAGATTCTCCAATTACTAATGCACCAACAATACTTACAGCTGAACCAATAGGTCGAGGCATTCGTACCCCTGCCTCACGAAGTAACTCAAAGATAACACTCATGATTAAAGCTTCTAATAAAATCGGAAAAGGTACTCTTTCTTCAGCTGCAGCCATAGTTGTTAATAATAAGGATGGCACCATTTCATGATGAAAAGTGCCGACCGCCACAAAAACTGCTGGAGTAAAAACAGTTAGAAATAAAGCAATAACACGAAATAAACGAATTAATGATTTAGCTTGAGGCTTTGAGTAATAGTCTTCCGGAACTTGTAATGTTTCAATAAATAAAAAAGGGACTGTTAATACAAATGGCGTACCATCACACAATATAGCTACTCGGCCTTCCAGTAATTTTCCGGCTACTTTGTCAGGCTTTTCACTATTACCAATCGTTTGAACAATAGACTTAGGATGATCTTCTATATATTGCTCTAAATAACCTGTCTCCAGTACAACATCTGTCTCTATCGAGTTAAGACGCTTTCTTACTTCTTTCACAATCTCTTCTCTTGCAATTCCATCGATATAGCCAATCCGCACTTTTGTTTTGGTGTTTCCGCCTATGATGAATTCCTCAAAAACTAAATGAGGATTATTTATTTTACGGCGGAGCATGGATGTATTCGTTTGAATGACTTCGTTAAAGCCTTCTCTTGATCCCCTAACCGAGGATTCCGTGTCAGGTTCTTCTACCGCTCTTGCTTCAAATCCTTTTGTACTAACCAGTAAAGCACTGTCAAACCCATCAATAAAAATCGCCGTTTGTCCTCGCAGTATTTTTTCTATTGCTTCGTCTAAATTAGAGGTCTTATCTACAGAAGAAGCCCTGATAAGGTTGGATTCCATATAGGAAATAAATGAATTGGCATTCATCTCTATCTCATTAAAATTTATCCCTTGTAACGGTTCCATGACATTATTATGAATATACTTTTCTCTAACTAGTCCTTCTGTATAACAAATAAATGCACGAATGTTCTGTTGGTCCTGTAACTGCAGATCTCTGAACTGAATATCGATACTGTTTTTAAAGATCCTCTTTAATGTTGACCGATTATCTTCTAACTGCTGTTTTACTTTTCTAACCGATTGCTGAGATGGTTGGGATCCTTTATTTTTATTTCTTTTTCGAAGTCTCCTCATTTTCCTACCCTCATCCTTTTTTGACATTATATACTTCTATTATTTGTAGAAAGGTAGAATAGATACAAAAAAACTGGACAAAATTTTGTCCAGCTCCATTCATGAAATAATTTCGTTTATATAAGTCATCATATCTCTTGTTATATCAACCCCTGTACAATCATAAATGTTTTTAAAATGTGCGTTTGAATTAATTTCACATAAAATCGGTTCATCATTTGCTCCAAAAAGTAGATCAACTCCTGCAAAATCTGCACCGACTAATTGACTACAACGAACCGCTAATTCCTTCTCCTCTTCTGTTGGCTGATAGCGATACATTTTGCCACCAGCTGTTACATTTGCACGGAAGTCTTGATCTGATTTTCTTAACATCGCGGCCACTACACGGTCTCCTACGACATTTAAGCGTACATCACGACCATAGCTTGACGCAATATACTCTTGAAAAAGGTGTGGTTTATGCTGTAACTCTTTCACTTTTTGCCGTAATTGCTGCTCATCTTCAATCAAATATACCTGTTCACCAAAGGAGCCGAAAGTTTCCTTGATGACCAAGGGAAAGCCAAGTGTTTCGATTACTTGTGTAAGATGACTATCATCTTCTAGCGAAACAAAGACTTTTGGGGCAATTATTGTTTTTGGCATACGAATACCATGATTCGCTAATTGTTGATAGGTTAATGCTTTGTCATCGCAAATCTCAATTGTTTTTGCCGAGTTAAACAATCGTAACCCCTGGTGCTCCAGTTGTCTTGCCAAAAATAAATCTTTATCCCAAAAGAATACAAAGTCAGGCTCTTTCTTTTCTGTAAGTATTCGTGCCTCTCCACCTTCAATGGTAACCAACAGTTGATTATTAGCGATCACATCTATGTCAAAATCAAACGTCTCCGCTGTTTTTCGCAACCATTCGATTTGTTCGGCAAATTTCTTTGTATATAAATTGCCATTATAAATAATCCATCCTTTTTTACTCATTGCACATTCCCTCCCCTAAAAGTTAACCCTCCAAATACATGGAGGGTTGCTTGATTAATGGAACAAACCAGTTTCTCTCGATTTCTTCATTAATTGTTGTGTATACTTGTTCAACCGCGCTTTGAAAAGGGATCCTACAATTAGTGCACCAAGTCCAAACGCCGAGAGAACCATAACATCATATTGTACTTTACTCCAAACAATCCCACCAACAGCCTCACGCATTAAACTAATCGCATATGTGAAAGGAAGAAAAGGATTAATTACTTGAAAAAACTCTGGTAACAAGTCCACTGGATATGTTCCTCCAGCACCAGCGATCTGTAATACAAGAAAAACGATCGCTAAAGCTTTGCCGATGTCACCAAACACCGACACTAAGGTGTATACAATTAAAATAAATACAATGCTTGATAACAAACCGAATAATATAAACCAAATCGGTTCCTTAACTTCTACACCAAGAAGACACATATCACCTAATGTAACGATGATGGTTTGAAAGAATCCAATCGTTATAAAAGTAAACAATCTACCAAAATAAATCTGCCTTCCGGTATATGATTCTATATGATGCGGATCTGTTGCCAATAATGAAATTAACAGCAATCCACCAACCCATATTGCTAAAATCGTATAAAAAGGTGTCATTCCTGTACCGTAATTTTCAATAGGAAATAACTTATTGTGTTTTAACATGACAGGTTCTTCAAAAAAGCTTCGTTCTGCATCAGGATCATTTTGCAACAATTCAATAATTTCCTCTAAATCCGTCTCTCCTTTAACACTGCGGATTTTATCAGCAAGTTCATTAATTTTTGTATTAATGTAAGGATATTCTGCTATAACACTTTCTAACATGTTTTCACCATTAGCTAAGTTTGTTGCTGTTCTATTTAATATTCCCTGTGCTTCTGGTATGGTATTTTGTATTTCTGTTAAAATATTTTTAGCCGATTCTAACGAGCTTTTTGCATGGTGAATTTCTTCTTTTACTCGCGGTTCAATCGTTTCTTTATACTCCGTAATAAATGCGTCAAGTCGCTCATTGGTAAATTGAGCAGTTTCCTTTAAGTTAGCCATCATCTCTTCTAATGCTTGATTATTTTCTTGGATCATCTTATTAGCTTGATTCAATTGTTCTTGTAGGTCTTGTAATGTTGCTTTCATTGATGTTAGTTGATCCAATGCATTGTCAATTTGCTCTTGGTTAGTTGGTTGATCATTCTGTTCTTCTCCTCTATTACTGCCAGATTCTTGATTACCTTCTTCTGAAGTATTCTCATCCGCGTTACCCGTTTCTTGTTGATTTTTAACTTGATGTAAAATTTCCTCGATTGTCTCTATCGAAGCAATGGAACTATCTATTTGTTGATTCCAATTGTCGATTTGCTGATTTAAATCCGGCAGGTTCTGAGAAGAGAGATCTACCGATTCTAAAAACTTATTAGTATCCTGTACTGCTTTCTGGATAGTAGTCAGATCTTCGTTAACCCGTGGAGCAATTTCATTTAAACGTCCTTCTGCTTCATGTATAAAATCTAAAGTCTCTTTCACAGTTAAAAGGCCTTGGTTGGTTGCCTCTTTTACTTTAGGAATAAGACTATTTGCATCACTTATCATACCCTCAGCATTTTCAGCATCTGCTAATGTCTCATCTAGTATCTTTTTAATTTCTGGCAGTTTTTCTTCGATTGTAAAAATATAATCTTCAAATTTTATAATGTCAGGGAGTGAATGTTCTAATTCAATACCAATCTTATTAAACATATCAAAGATAACGCCATTGACCGTTGCAATAAAACTTGAACTTATTTCTTCTACTATTACAGTAGCCCCTTTATCCGTTATCTTAGGAGCAATTGCGTTAATTTTTTCATTCACATAGTACTCTACTTCTGCTTTTTCTGGTTGATCACTGATAACCGTAGCCAGTTTCTCCGAAAAATCTTCTGGAATTACTATTACTGCATAATAGTCTCCATATTCCAATTTTTCCATCGCTTTATCTTCATTGACAAATTGCCAATCCATCGAGTCATTTTCTTTCAATGTATTTACTAACTCATTCCCTACATGGATGTCCTCTTCACGCACTGTAGCACCTGTATCCTTGTTCACTACCCCGACTTTTATTTGATCTGTTTGACTATATGGGTCCCAAGATGCCTCAATATTCATCCAGGCATACAACGATGGGAGAATCATTAATCCTCCCATCAAAATCGCCGCAACCCAATTTGTTGCAATATTTTTCAAGTCGGTCTTGTATAAATACAAACTGTTTTTCAATTTATTCGCCTTCTTCTTTTTCTTAAAATCCACAAAACAATTATACTCAACTACTACTTGTGGAACAAATTTAAATTGTTATTATGTCATGAGGATAGCTCCTCTGTTATTTAGAAACTATACCCACCTTCTCAAATGCTCTTTCATATAAAGTCTCTGTTTCTATAAAACGTTCGACTTTTGAGGATGTTCCCATCACGACGGAAATTAGTCTTACACCATCTCTTTGAACAGTTCCGGTAAAACAATAACCTGCAAGATCAGTAAATCCAGTTTTTAAACCGTCTACCCCATCGTAAGCTAAGTCACCTTCAAGCATCCAATTAGTGTTTTGATATTTCCGGTCATTTAATACATATTCAGGCTGGTTAATCGTCTCCAACAATTCTGGATATGTAGTAATCAAATATTGTGCAAGTATCGCCAAATCTTGTGCCGACATCGTATTTGTATCGTTTATATTTCCGACAGAATAATAATCGCCCAAATCCTGATTGTTTAATCCAGTGCAATTAACAAATTGGGTAGCTTCCAGCTGTAATTCTTGTGCTCGTTCATTCATTTGCTGTACAAAAGATTCTTCACTGCCACTGACAGCTTCCGCTAATGCAATCGCTGCGCCATTTGCGGAATGAATCGCCATCGCCTGAAACAATTCTTCTACCGTATAATTACGTTCTTGGGATAAATCGACGGAAGAATATCCAGGGTGATGGGAGATATTATACGCGTAATCACTAATTGCTACTTTACTACTCCAATCCAATTCACCACTATCAATTGCTTCTAAAACGAGCAATTCAGTCATCATTTTTGACATACTGGCTGTCGGTAACGGTGTACCACTATTTTTTTCATAAATAATGTGTGCTGTATCAGCATTGATTAACATAACAGAACTGGCATCTAGATCTATCTCGTCAATCTTCCAAAACCTGTCCAATCCCCGATCTGGGTAGACTAATTCTTTTTTGATTTTCCCTGTCTGTGGAGCCTTTTTCATTATTAATGTGGATTCATCACCTGTTTGATTACATCCACTTACAACTAATAAAATCACTAGTAATAATCGTTTCATCCTTCAAACCACCAAAAGTTTTTTTCTTCAGTATAGCATATAATCACTAAGCCTCTAGACTTAGGTTACCAAATGGCAACGGTTATCATTTCGGGCTTACTTTTCGCTACGTTTATAACACTAATGTTGAATGGATTTTATCCTTGTAATCATAAGAAAGTTATTACTAACGGATCAAATTACACAGATTCTAAGGGAATTGCCACGTGTTCGAATATCTCGTAGTTAAGCATTCTTCTCTCCAGGATCTAATTTAATGTTTTTTTGCCCTCGAGAGCTCTTCTCGAAGACACTTTTACTCATTTTAATGTTCTTTTGTCCTCGAGGGTTCTTCTCGAAGACACTTTCTATAATTTATACCTTCTTTCCACATTATAAAAAAAAGACAAACAAACCTTTAATGGTCTGTTTGTCTTTTTGATTATCCTAAAATGTTATAGCCAGAATCGACATAAACAATTTCTCCAGTAACCCCTCTGGATAAGTGACTCAACATAGCTACTGACATGTCCCCTACTTCTTCTTGTGTCACATTTCGTTTTAATGGTGATTGTTCTTCTATTTTGTGAAGAATTTCATTGAATGATGGAACACCTTTTGCTGCTAGGGTTTTAATTGCACCTGCAGAAATAGCATTTACGCGAATATTGTTTTCGCCTAGGTCCATCGCTAAGTATTTAACAGCAGATTCTAATGCTGCTTTGGCAACTCCCATGACATTATAGCCTGGCACTACTCGTTCTGCTCCTAGATAGCTCATTGCCATAATTGAACCACCTTCAGTCATCAATGGCTGCGCTTCACGAGCAACTGCTATTAACGAATAAGCACTTGTGTCTTGTGCAAATGCATAGCCGTCGCGAGATGTTTCAACAAATCGGTTTTTCAAATCTTCTCCATGTGCAAATGCGATCGAGTGCACAACACCATGAATGGTACCGACTTCATCAGCAATTTTGCTGAAGGCTTCCTTGATACTATCATCATTGTTGACATCACACGCCAGCACTAACCTTGCATCTAGATCTGTTTTTTCTAACAATTTCGTTATTTTTGCTAAAGAACGCTCCTTACGATACGTGAAAATCAAGTTAGCACCTGCTTGATGTAATGATTGTGCTACCCCCCACGCCAAGCTTCTCTGGTTTGCTACGCCCATCACTACGATATTTTTGCCTTTAAGTTTTAGTAAATCTTCCATAACGTCCTCCTAATGATACTTGATATATGGTGTTAGTACCTACTGCTAATTTATCTTTACTATAACATATTTCTATGTAAATAAAAATGATTCTTCTGTGTATAATACCGTTACAAATAGATAAAGTTAAGAAAAAAGACAGGTGATGTTTATATGATTATAGGCTTAGCGGTTATCAGTTTCATTATTGCGCTTATTTCGCTCCTCTACACAGTAAAGGTTGGTAAAGTTGTTGATCAGCAAAAAGGGGAACATGATACAGATACAAAAGCTACAGCGAAACACCCAATACTTTTCAATCCAATTTTTTTAACATATATTTTTGGTTTTGGAGGGTTAATTCTTTTTATTTTTTATCTCAGTTCAAAATATTATTAAAGTACTGGGAATTTAAGAAAGTGTACAAACGTTTCATTTAAAATGGAGCGTTTTGTATACTTTTTTTATTGTGTTAAATTATTTGTTGTGAAAAACTTTCCCTATTCTATTGACATTCTCTCGTAATTATTGGAATAATTCTAATAATAAGCTTTTCACAAAATAAAGGAGGGAAGTGTAATGGATTTTTTGTTGGAGTGGTTAAAAGTAATTAACGATGAAGGTGCCGAGCTACTTGGTGAAATTGGTGGCTGGGTATGGGGACCTCCTCTTCTCATTCTACTGGTTGGAACAGGTTTATATTTAACCTTCCGTTTATTTTTCCTGCAATTTAAACTGTTGCCTTATGCCTTAAAGCTATCCTTCAGTAAAAATCAGGATAAAACATCCAAAGGGGATATTAGTCATTATGAAGCATTAACAACAGCGATGGCAGCAACCATTGGTACCGGTAATATTGCTGGTGTGGCAACAGCAGTTGTTTGGGGTGGTCCTGGTGCTGTCTTTTGGATGTGGATTACCGCTTTAGTCGGGATGGCTACCAAATATGCAGAAGCATTGTTAGCCGTCAAATTCCGTGTTGAAAATGAAAACGGCGAAATGTCCGGCGGTCCGATGTACTATCTAGAACGAGGGCTTAAAAACAAAACAATCGGTAAATTTTTAGGTGTATTATTTGCGATATTTGCTTCAATTGCTGCATTCGGTATTGGTAATATGGTGCAGTCTAATACGGCAGCTGCTTCTTTAGAGGAATCTTTTTCTATTAGTCCATTTATTACTGGTATTGTTTTTGCTGTATTAGCCGCTTTAGTTATCATTGGCGGAATTAAAAGTATCGGTAAAGTAACTGCCTTCTTTGTTCCGGTGATGGGTGCATTTTATATTTTAGGCGGACTTATTCTCATTGTATTAAATTTTGATTTAGTCCCTGGCGCGATTGCATTTATTTTCAAGGATGCTTTTACTGGTAATGCTATTAGCGGTGGTTTACTTGGTACAGTAATCCGCTATGGGGTTGCACGCGGTGTATTCTCCAATGAAGCTGGTTTAGGTTCTGCACCAATTGCCGCAGCTGCTGCCCGAACAGATTATCCTGCTAGACAAGCATTGGTTTCTATGACACAAGTTTTCTTTGATACTATTATTGTTTGTTCGATTACCGGTATTACGATTGTAATGGCAGGACAATGGGATGGCGGATTGGATGGATCAGCATTAACAAGTGCTTCCTTTTCTCAATTTCTAGGGTCAACAGGCTCATATATCGTCACTTTTGGTATATTATTCTTTACCTTTTCGACCATTCTCGGTTGGTCCTATTACGGTGAGAAATCTGTCCATTACCTGCTGGGTGCCAAAGGTGTCAAAGTCTATCGCTACGTTTTCATCGCCTTTGTCTTTATCGGTGCAGTTGTATCACTAGATGTAGTATTCAACTTCTCTGATGTCATGAACGGCTTAATGGCCTTTCCAAACTTAATTGGTCTGCTGGCGCTATCTGGCATTGTTGTGGCAGAAACCAATAAATTCCTAAAAATAAAACGAGAAGAAAAATAATAGGACATTCACCCTGTTCCCATTTTTGGTCAGGGAACAGGGGAATGTCCCGTTTTTTATTTATCTCGTTGTATAATATAATCCATGAGTTGTTGGAAAAATGGGATGTTGTGTGGCAGTTTTTCTAATGCTTCTACTGCATCACAATAGTGCTTCCACATTTCTTTTCTTGCCTGTTCTTCACCTAAAACTGTTACAAAAGTAGAACTGTTATTTTCACTATCGATGCCTGCTTGTTTACCTAATACAGATGAATCCCCTTCAAGGTCTAACAAGTCATCTTTTATTTGAAAAGCAATTCCGGCATGATAGGTAAACTGCCTGATCACTTCTGTTACTTCTGCTCGTGCACCCGCAACAATAGCTGGCATCATCAATGCTGCTTCAAAACCAATTCCTGTTTTGTAGAGACATAATTCGTTTAGTTCCTCAACAGATAATTCTTTCCCTTTGGCTTCGAGATCCATAATCTGTCCCGTGCACATATCCTGTGTTATACGTGTCGAATAGGATATTAAGTCTAAGATCTTGTCCGCATCATATCTTCGTAATTTTGTCTGTTCTTGAACCGCTTTTTGTGTCATCCATAAGGCAGTTAATTCCGCCACAGCGCTATTATACTTTTCATGTAAAGTAGGTCTTCCCCTCCGAATTGAAGCATTATCCTGTGAAGGCAGATCATCGAAAATTAATGAGGCTGTATGCATATACTCAATTGCCTTCAATAATGGAATAACATCCTTACCTGCCAAGCCAAATCCTTCTGTCGCCATTATCCAAGTCATAATTGGTCTTAATCGTTTGGCATCTCCCATTAAACTATAATTAGCTGCATCGATAATAGCATAATTCCCAATATCGTCCTGATCTGATTTTTTAATGATTAACATTTGGTTAATCGCAGATCGCGCACCTTCTATTGTTTTTCGGAATTTCACCTTCTCTACTTCCTGTTGCTGTAGTGTTTCAATCATTTTGTCCCGAAGTAGCTTGTCAAAAAAAGCAACATTCGTTGTTCGATCTACTACTTTTTGTACAAACGGATCAAAAGTAGGGCTTACAGAAAAAGTTTGCATCAATTTCTTGTATTGCTGCTTACCTAACCGCTTCCGCAATCGTTTCAAGCCGTTTGTAGCACGGTCTAAGATGATCTGGCGAGTTTTCTCATCACCTTTATATACGTTATCAATTAAATAAGAAATAACAGACCAATACATCGCAAATGGATTAATCAAATCCGGTCGCTGATCATGATATTTAAGAAAATAAGTATATGGCGTTACACTATCAGTCAATAAGTCCTGCTCCAAATCAGCCAAGTCATCTGCTAACTGATTGTATATCCCATAATAAAACATATGCTCCTCAACCTGTTCATTGGCTGAAAATGATCGAAAGGACCGAACGATCATTCTTGATGAAGATGATTTCAAAATAATAGGGATATACAATTCCTCGTTTGTATAATTAGGGTTTTCTAAGCTCTTATTCCGATCTATTTCCTGCGCATGAAAAAATAAATAGGCATTTTGGTAAAAATTATCTAGATTGTCTGGATGTTGATTGTCCTCCAAATAGATAAAAGCATCTGTTAATTCCCGATAGATTGGTTCCACAATCTCCCGTTTATCGCCATCCCACCCTGAAAAAGGAGTAACCTCTCCAGTCCGTAAAGTATGGCGAATAAGTGCCGCAAACTGACTTTTTTCTAAAATAGAAAGTACTGTGGCATCCAATAAATCGTCTATAAAAGGGTAAGTAAGCCCATAACAATAACCAATCCGGACCGCTTTGTCCAAGCGTTGGGACCTCACTTCCTTTGACGTCTCTTCTTGTAATTCTTCTATTTCATGCATCAGTACGCCTGCTATTATTTTGATCAATTTACGCTGCGCATTCACTTTGTCCAGCCCTTTAGGAATAAGCGAGGACACATGCTTTAATTTCTTCATTAACCAAAAGAAGGTCGATTCTAAAGATTCCTTCTCTGCCAGACGATAGAGTTTCACCAAACTGAACAATTCCCGGCCTGAATTGTGATGCAAATAGTTTTTGACATCCTCGGTTACAGAAGCGATTCTTTGCTGCATCATTGGTGAAGCGATGTCCCTACCTAAATCACGCATGTAAATATAAGAAATACTTCTATGTAAATAATTGTCTAGCATTCCTTTTTGAGCTAGCTGTTGTAGGAATTGCTGATCTTGCGTTAATGCTATATGATCATAATTCAAAAAGGATGATTTTTTCAGTCGCTGGTATGCTTGGATATTTTCTTTTAGTTTTGCAGTAAACTGCGGCTCATTTAACTGGTTCACTAATTCTTGAAAATAAGTGTGTGCTTTCTTTTCAGCTGTTTGATATTGTTGATCCACCATATCCGTCCATTCTCCAAAATATTTGTTTTATTTTAGTATAACATTTTATTGACAAAATAGACGAAACATGTACATCCGTTATTTTCCATACCAGCTTGGGATCACTTTAGTAAAATGATCATGGTCTTCAAGGACACGCAAAGAATAATGATATAGCAAATCAGTTTGTGCTGAACTTATCTTTTTTCCCCATACAAGCGCAGATACCACATGCATAGCACTATATAAGGTGTACAACTCCCAAGATTCTTGAGTTGGCTGATCCCTGCAATATCCGTCAATAATTCCATTTGTAAAAGGTATACTTACTTGCACAGAGAAAAAACCCAGTTTTTGCAAATCATGGACAGGATCTCCCCAGTCCATTCTTTCAAAGTCAATAATACCCGAAAATTTCTTTTGATTAATTAACAAATTGGATGGATGAAAGTCATCATGCTGAAACTTATTTGGCCGATTTTTCATAATATGTTCATTACGTTTAATGTATCGTTGTAATAACGAACATAAATCTTTGTTCAAATCAAGATGTTTTAAATTATTTAAATAGTTATCATTTTTTTCTTTTTTTACTTGATACCACGGCGGGTAGTCTTGGGCGGCATCTAAATGATGTAATTTTCTTAGCTCGTGCCCAGCTGACAAACCTGCGTTATATTGTTGCTGCTCTGTTAGATTTTGCAGTACAGCTTCTCCATCTTCACCTGGAAGGTAAGTAAGTATCATATATTCCTTGCCGAATTCTATTGGTTTAGGTACAAAATCAGAAATTTCTGCTAGCTCCTTTAACGTTTCAAATTCTACTTTTCTTTTATCAATCTCTTCGACAGGAAATATTCGTAAAAGGTATTTATAATCTAGAATATATTTTTGATCCCTGGAAAATCCTTTTTCAATTTTCTTTATGACTTCAGCTGCATTCACCATCGGAATGGACTCAATCATCTCAAGTGGCGTCCTCTATCATATTGGAAATAATCAATATCAACATATCCTCCTGTATCTCTAGTAGCATAATTAAATAGACCAATTCTGTAACCCATAAAGTGATCTAATGTATATTTCATTTGGAGCGTTTCACCAATTGGATGCCAGTAGTGCCCGTCAACCGAATAATGGAAGGTTGCCTCATCAACACTATCATCAAAATCAAAGACAATCTTCAAGTGAATCTGCTTATTGGAAAAAGTTTTTTCCTCCACTACTTTTTCTTGTCCCTTGCCATCGTTTATTGTCATTGCGACCGCATATTCACCATTTTCTTTTCGTTTGATGCCAACGGTACCGAAATTACTTTGAAGCGCAATTAGTCCTGCAACATCTCCAGCTTTCATATTTGATCCATCTAGTAAAACCGTACCACTGCAAACTGGCCCTTCCGTTCGTTGTGTCAATGTATTCGGTGCTGTCAAAACACTCTTTATCAGTTGTCCGGTTGTTAGTCGTAAATATCCTGGTCTTTCCGTGACCGACCATAAGGGCTGATCCGGATTGTGATTCCATTGCCAATTTAAAGCTAATTTATTTTTTTCGTAATCAAAATCGTCACTGATCACTAAAGGCTTCGCTTCGTCATCTGGAAGATTAATTTCAAGTTGTTCAGGTGCTTTTCCTTCGATTCCAACCATCGGCCAGCCATTTTCCCATTGGACAGGCAGGATATATGGAATTCTCCCAACAGCATCATGATCTTGAAACAGCATCGCATACCATTCGTTATCCGGTGTATCAAAAATAGCACCTTGGGCGATCCCTTTATTTCGATAACCCATATCATCATCGAGAATAACCTTGCGCTCATACTCTCCCAATAATTCTGATGAGCGATAGCAAACCTGTCTTCTTCTTTGATTGCCATCAGTTGGCCATTCAATAAAAAGTAAATAATAGTCGCCATTTAATTTATAAGCATGGCAACCTTCACATCTTAGTCCAATATTTTTCTTTGGCGTTTCCAATAATAATTGATCAATACCGCCTGGTTCTACCGCCGTTACATCCGCTGTTAATTCCGTAATGCGAATGTCACCGCAGCCATAAATAACAAACACCCTGTCATCATCAAACAGTAACGCAGGGTCATGATAAATCCCTTCAATCACTGAGCGTGACCATGGACCTTTTTCAATATCTTTTGTTTGATAAACATAAAATTGATTCATATCATTACTTGAAAAGCAAAGATAATAAGTATGATTGTGATAACGTAAACTCGTCGCCCACTGTCCTTGGCCATATATACCTTCGCCATCTAGCAGTTGATGTGCCTGATTATTTTCTAACGTATCGTACACATAGGAGACAATCTCCCAATCTCTTAAGTTATGCGATTTCATAATTGGACAGCCCGGCATCGAATGCATACTGGTACTTACCATATAGAAAGCAGATCCAACCCTGATCACATCAACATCGGGCACATCAGACCAAAAAATAGGATTCTTCAAAATTATACTGTTCATTACTTTGTCCTCCTCATACACTTAATATTTAAAGTACTCTCGTTCATATAAACAGTGGGGGTTTTATGGATGATTAACACCGTGATAATTTATTATTTCAAAAATGCTTCCATTAATCAAATAGGAAGATGATTACGTTTTCGTAACAGTAGCACTATATCGAGGATAAGAGAAAATCTGATGATAAAATGGATTCTATTCGACGGGCGGATGCAATTTTCATGTCGGATCGTCGATTAGATGAGCTCTATTCGACCTGGTGATGTCTTTTTCGTGTCGGCACGTCGATTAGAATGGTTTTATTCGACAGAGGGAGCCGAATTTCAAGCTATAATCGTCGATTAAGTGGACTCTAACGGTTAGTTAAATATTTGGCTCCATAAGAAAGACTGCCCATAGTTATGGGACAGTCCTGATTTGCTCATATTAAGTTCCACAGAATGTCTGGTATGGTTCATCCGGTTTCGGTGGTAAAATAGCATATTCTTCTTGTTCTTCCGAGTAGGCATAAGGATTCGATAAAGCAGCTAATAATTTTTCCATTACACTGTAATCATTTTCACTAACTGCTTTTTCTAAAGCTTCTTCGACAAGGTAATTTCTTGGGATAATAGATGGATTATTTGTTTTCATTAATTGTTGTGCCTGATCAGTCGTTTCACTTTGTCTTGATAATCGCGCTTGCCATTTTTCGTACCACTGTTTAAATGCGTTCGCTTGGAAAAGTCTCACCTTTTCATCAAACTGGCCTAATGTTAGCGAACGGAATGTATTCGTAAAATCTGCCTGATGTTGTTCCATCAAATCTAACAATCGATGAACAAGACCGTCGTCTTCCTCTTCCTCACCAAACAAACCTAATTTCTTTCTCATTCCTGATAACCAGTATTGATCATATAAATGCAAGTATTCTTGAATGGCTTCCTTAGCTGATTCCAATGCTTTTTCTTCATCATCATCAATTAATAATAAGATCGCTTCTGCAAAACGAGATAAATCCCAACCACCAATATCCGGCTGGTTTCCGTAAGCATAACGTCCTCGAACATCAATCGAACTAAATACCGTTCTTTTATCATACGTATCCATAAAAGCACATGGACCATAATCGATCGTTTCACCACTAATTGTCACATTGTCCGTATTCATCACACCATGAATAAAACCGACTAATTGCCATTTCGCAATCAACGCAGCCTGCTTCCTGATCACTTCTTTTAGAAAAGATATATATTTATTATCATCGGTTTTGAGTTCCGGGTAGTGACGGTCAATTGCGTAATCAGCTAACTTCTGAAGATCATCTTTCTCTCCCCATTGTCGCGCATATTGAAATGTCCCGACACGAAGGTGGCTGTTTGCTACTCTCGTTAAAACAGCACCAGGAAAGACAACTTCACGTTCGACAGACTCTCCCGTTGTTACTACCGCTAAGCTCCTGTTTGTCGGGATCTTCAATCCATACATTGCCTCACTTATCAAATACTCACGAAGCATCGGTCCTAAAGCCGCTCGACCATCTCCTCCACGGGAATATGGTGTCTTTCCTGAACCTTTTAACTGAATATCAACTCTTCGGCCAGTAGGGGTAATATGTTCACCAAGTAAAACCGCTCGACCATCACCAAGCATGGTAAAATGACCAAATTGATGGCCAGCATATGCTTGTGCAATTGGAAGCCCAGCTTCAGGTAGTCGATTTCCAGAAAAAATATCTGCACTATCTTCCAAGTTCGAAGCATCCAAACCAAGCTCTGTTGCTAAAGCATGATTAAACATCACGACTTCCGGATCTTCTACTGGTGTCGGCTGGACACGAGAATAAAAGATGCCTGGTAAACGTTGATAACTATTATCTAAATTCCAACCTTCATTCGTTGTTACCGTCATACTATCTCCTTTCATGAGACAAAAAATGCTAGACCTATCATAACACAAGTAGTTCTTGTAATAATATTAGTTGCATTCTCTTTTCTTATTCATTCCAAGTTTAAGACAACCCTTTAATCCCATTTCTGATAAATTGAATGGTATACTCTATTTCTTTTTCATCATCCCAATCATAATTCGGTACAATAATGAAACGAGTTAATAAAAAGCCTAAAACCGTACTAATGGTTAAACGGAAGATTGTTTCTATTGGAATAGATTCTAATTGGTCCTTTGTTAAAAATTGCTTCATTAAGTTTCGATACTTTGGTGCAATCTTTTCCACATATATTTCTTTAAAGGTTTCTTGAATTTCGGTATGATAAAACATTTCTTGAAGTAATATTTTCAGTAAGGCTGTATTTTTTCGGACAAATTCATATCGATTATGAATCAATTTACGAAGAAACTGATCCATTTCTTCATACTCTTCTTCATCAAAAATTTCATTAAGAAATTGCTCCGCCAAAAATGGAACAGCAAATTTTGAAATAACTGGTAATACAATCGAGATAAGCAAATCTTTTTTCGTTTTATAATGGCGAAAAATCGTCCCTTCAGCTACACCAGCTCTTTTAGCTATTTCGCTAGTGGAAGCAGCAGAAAAACCTTTTTCCGAAAAAATTTCAATGGCGGCTTGCACGATTTTTGCCTGTTTTGGTGTAAATTCTTTTTCTGATACGTCTAATAATTCTTGTAGTAGTTCATTATCAAGCTGTCCCATTGTTCTCACCTCTACCTTTTTCTTCTACTACAGTTATAACCTACGATGCTTCTTTAATGCAAAGATATTAAGAACAACAAATACCGTCGCAAAACCAATAATGATTAGTACATCTTGCCATACATCCCAAATGTCCAATCCTTTGATCATAATTGCTTGCATTGCATTCGCTCCATAGGTTAATGGCATTAATTTACTGAGAAGCTGTAACCACTCAGCCAAAGACTCTATTGGAAAAATTCCTGAAAAGAAGACTTGTGGAATGATTACTAAAGGAATAAACTGCATCATTTGAAATTCATTATTTGCATAGGACGATAGTAATGTCGCTAGACTCAACGCTGTAATGGCTAATAAGAAGGTGACAAGTAAAAGCTGCCAAAAGTCTCCTGCCATCCAAATATCTAGTACAAACACAGAATAACTGACAATGATAAGTGCCTGAAGAATCGTAAAGATCCCAAACCCAATTAGATAACCTAAAACAATTTCCCACCGTTTAATAGGCGTAGATAGTAATTTTTCCAGGGTCCCTTGAGTGCGTTCTCTTAAAAAGGAAATACCACCGATAATAAATACAAAAAAGAAGATGAAAAAGCCGATTAGTACAGAACCAACCTGATCAAATAGGTTAAGCTGGTCAGATCCGTAATAGTATTCGATGACAGGCTCTGCATTTGAACTAGCATTCATTGACTGCATTGCTTCCTGTATCGTTCTTAATGTAGCACTATTGGCGGTTGCATCACTACCTTCTAACAGGATAAATACCTGATTTTCCTTAATGGTTAAAAATGCATCGATACTACTTTCCTGCAACTGTTCCTTAGCTTCTTCTTCAGACATTTCCTTAAGATCCTTGTCAAATTCCTCTTGTAATACCTCTTCCATAGGTGCTGGTACATCATCAATTGCTACTTCAGGCTCATAGTCATTACCATCCAGCACAAGCCAAATAAGGGTGATTACTAACACAGGTGCTATGACCAATAGAGCTAATGACCGTTTATCGCGCATAAATTGTTGCATAATTCGTTTCACTACTGCCATGACATTCATTGTACACCACCTCCATATGCTAAAAAGGCTTCTTCAATCGTTGTAGCTTTCTGTTCCCTTTTTAGATTATCAGGAGTGTCACAAGCAATGATTGAACCTTCACGTAACATTGCGAGCCGATCGCATTTGTCTGCTTCATCCATTACATGTGTCGTAACAATAATCGTCACTCCGCTTTCTTTTAATTTGTGAAATTCCTCCCAAATCGACTGTCTCAGTAATGGATCGATTCCTACTGTTGGTTCATCCAAAATCAACAAGTCGGGAGAATGCATAAGGGCAGCAGCTAAAGACAACCTTCTTTTCATTCCGCCAGAATAATGACGTACTTCTTTATTTAATTCTTCGGACAGATTAACAATATCAGCGACTTTGTTAATAACTTTCTCTCGCTCTTTCTTTTTCAAACCATATAAGGTTGCAAAAAAAGCTAAATTCTCTTTTGCCGATAACTCATGGTACAAAGCATCTGATTGCGCCATATAACCAATTGATTTCATTAAATTCAGTGTTGGCATCTTTTTTCCCGCTAACAACACTGAACCCTTTTCAGCTTCAATTATACCTGCAACAACTTTCACTAATGTCGTTTTCCCTGCCCCTGAAGGACCTAGCAAGCCGAATATCTCTCCACTTTCTACAGATAAATTAATATCCTTTAATATTCTTTCTTTACCAAATGAAACAGCTATCTCGTTCATTTCAAGTATTTTAGACATCCATGAATTCCTCCCATCCACAAAATGAGTGATTACTCACTTACATTTAAACATGAAAAAATGGAACTGTAAAGTCCCAATTTGGAAGAATTTTGTTTATCTTTCGTGGGGGTGTTGGCAAGACCTACCTCTTGCCAACAGCCTCAGGTTTAAACGTGCGAGCACTTATCTAGTGCTATTTATTACATGAAGAATAGCTTTCATATTCTTCGATAACCATTTATCTTTATGAATAGCTGTATAGATTCCTAACTGACTGATCGTCTGGTTTATTTCCTCTAGTTCTTGGTTAATAAGTTCATCTTTTACTACAAAATAAGGTAGTATCGACACACCTAGACCACACATTACCGATTTTTTGATAGCCTCCAAACTAGGTAATTCTAGTTTAGAAATAACATGATCAGTTTTTTTTATATAATCATCAATAATCGGTCGCCAGCTGCATTGATATTCAGTTACTAGCATCCGCTCGTTCTTATCTTCCTTCCGTTTACTCTTGATATAACATAGCCTTTCTTCGCTTATTTGATTAATTTGCAGTTCACTTACTTGCCAATGGGGCATCTCAACAAGCATAGCAATGTCGATGTCTCCATTTTTTAACTGTGAAGTTAGATTTTCATACTGAAGAGACTTTAACGTTAATTCAACGTTAGGATATATCTGCGTAAATTCCATAATCAATTCCGGAAGCCAATGAACCATTAAAGATTCACTAGCACCAATTGTTAATGATCCTGATGGTTCTTCTCCTTCACTGACGACGGATATCGATTTCGCATAGAGTTCAATAATTTCTATCGCATACGGGTAAAAGTCACGACCTGCTTGCGTTAAGATCGTTCTTCTTCCCAGCCGATCAAAGAGGGGTTTTTCTAATTCTTCTTCTAATTCCTTTATGTGTGCCGTTACAGAGGATTGTGCATAGCCTAATTGGTCTGCAGCTTTTTTAAAACCACCTACCTCCACGATCGTTTTAAATGTAATGAGATGTCTAAGCTCCACGCTTTCTCCCTCCTATTATCATTTTTACTGATTAATTCAATCAAAAACTTCAATTTTACTGATTATTAAAACCACTATATAATGAAATGAAGATAAAAACAACAGACAAAGGAGAGATCATATGAAAATTTTAACGGTAGTGACACACCCCCGCCAAGATTCGTTAACTTTTACAATTGCTAATCGCATGATAAAAGGTCTGCAGGATGCTGGCCATGATGTAGATATTCTCGATTTATACCGCAGTGATTTTGATCCTGTCTTAAAAGAAGCAGATGAACCAGACTGGGGAGCTGATCAACAGCAATTCTCTGCAAGAGTACATCGAGAAATGAAAAGATTGAAACAGTACGACGGTTTAGCGTTTGTCTTTCCATTGTGGTGGTGGAGCATGCCTGCATTGTTAAAAGGATATATTGACAGAGTCTGGAATTATAGCTTTGCCTATGGACCAGGCAGATTACCACATCAACATGTTTTATGGCTAAGCCTGGCAGGAGCACCTATAGAAAGATTTACAAAAAGAAAATATGATCAGATGATGACGCACTATTTTAATGTTGGGTTAGCGGATTATTGTGGGATAGGCTCGTCCAAATTCGAATTATTGTATGAGACCATTAAAGAACAACCTGGACATATGGAACAGTGGCTAAAAAAAGCCTATGAATTGGGGCTTAATTATGGAGAAACATCATGAAGTCTTGCAGTTCAAGGAAGCTATAAACCTTGCACTTAGATGACTTCTAAGGTAACTCAGTAATAACAGCATTGTTTTACAGGTTTTTGTAGACTAATAAGGAACGTCTTCTTCACATGTAGAGGTGGATAAGACGTTTTTGCTTATTGTTCCTTATAAGAAAACGTAATATCGGTTGCAACTAAACTAATCATCAGCACCAACTCCAATGCATTTGTAAAAGCTGTACTTTCGACCTTGATTGGTAGAGCACTACCTATTCCCATTATGATAGCACCTGCAAGCATCCATTTCCAGCTCGTAAAGATATAAAGAAGCAAACCTGTAACAAGAAGGATTAAACTAACAATGATAATCATTAGTACAGATCCAGCTATCTCTCTTATAGGAACATAATGGAGTATACCATATTCCAAAACTGGCTTTAACTCTATTACCGTTACCACTGTAATAATTTCGATAAGTATTAACACAAAGGTACAAGTAAAAGTAATCCAAATTGCTCTAGTTGTACAAAAATAATTTTTACCAGACTTTTGCAACACACCTAAACAGAACAGAATAAGTGTCGGTGTTATAACCGCATGTGTCCAATAACGAAACAGATGGAGATTTTCCAAAAGGGAGCCGGTTCCGATAAATTTTCCAAAAGCGATAATAGCATTGTCAACGATTAAACCAACTATGACTAAGTACAAAAAGAAAGTAAGCCTCATAATATTTTTCTCTCTTCTTTTAACAAACCCCACTATTAGTAAAATAAGATAAGATAGTGTAAAAAATAGATAGAAATAAAAATCCATTACATTCTCTCCTCAACACTTTTCTTTTGATCCTTTATATAATGTCCTTTTCTTTTTATTTAATCATATTCGATCATATTTTTCCGCTACAAATTCACTATAGAGACACTAACCATTTATATGAAAAATTAAACAGAAAAAGACTCCAATTATTTGAAGTCTTTTTAAAAATAAGATTTAGTCTGAACAATTTAGGAAATCCCTTATTCTAAAGCACTGAATTCATGTACCCATACTTCCATTTCAGGCAGCCATGGCATGTTCGGATGAATCGACAGTATGGCTTGTTTATATGCCTCTAAACTTTCGTATCCTTCTCGATTGGCGTCTTCATCCGTTAATTCGCCTAGTTTTTGCTTATACACATTATCAATTCGGAATTTTTTATCTTTTAGTTCCATCATTTCACCGATATCTGCATAGCGGCCATTACGTCTTGTTGCGCTTTTAATACCCTTTAACACTTTATCCACATCAGCTGGAATTGTAACCAAACGGTCAATACTGCAAGTTTTCGGTGGTAATGGCATACTGTTTTCATTTGTCATATATCCAACACCTTACCTTTCCTATCTATTGTATCTTTTACTATCTATTTCTACAATAAGCAGGTACTTGTTTTATGAGTCCATACAAGAAAATATCACAAAATGTTGAACATATGTGAAGCCACTAGTTAACTTCTCGATTGCCGTAAAAAACGAGGATAAGCAAAGAAAGCAATTAAACCTCCAGCAACACCAAACGACAGTAATACCAATATTGGTAACCAAATATCAATGATTTGACCGTTTTCCACTAAAATGAGTTTATAGCCTTCCAATCCCCAATATTGTGGAAAGAACTTAGCTATCGTTTGCATATATTCCGGCATGAGTTCTAATGGCATCCATAACCCACCTAACATTGCACCACCTAAAGCAATAACTTGTGTCAAAGCGATTCCCATATTTTCCGTATTCACTAATAACGACATTGCTAACCCCCAGCTGGTAGATATAAATGCCAGTGTTAGAGATAAAACAACCAAAGCAAGTGGATCGCCTAGAGGTAAGTCATAGACGACAACACCGAATGTTAATAACACGGTAATCTGAATAATAACCACGATCATAAATGGTAGCCATTTACCGATAAGAAACTGATTTAATGGTAAAGGTGTACTTGCTACCCGAGCAACCATTCCGCTATCTCGATCTTTGATAAATGTAATGACCATCGAAATCATGATAAAGAATGAAAACATAACGGTATAACCTGGGACAATCTGTGTAACTAATTGCTTTGGTTCCATATTGTTTACGCCAGAGAATATCGTAATAAAACCGATGATAAAAATAATCGGTAATATAAACGTCCAAAACCAAAGGCCTTTATCCTGAAGCTTCTTTTTTAATTCGACCGTAGTAATCGCCCACATTTCCAATCAACTCCTATCCATTATCCCTTAATTGGGTTCCTGTTAAATTAAAGAAAATATCTTCCAGTCTTGACTGACTTAATTCCAACCGCTCTGGATGAATCCCATTGTTACGGAATTGCTCAATCATTTTGCCCATTGTCAAAAGGGGATCATCACAATTAACCGTAAATCCAGTTTTCTTCTTGATTGTCATCCCATGTGACGACAGTTCTTCTTCGTTGATCCCATCGGCAGAGACAAAAATAGAAGCACTACGATGTTTATCCAATACCTGTTTCATTGTTCCATGTTCGACGAGCTCTCCTTTATCGATAAACCCAACACTATCGCAGAGTTGCTCCACTTCTTCCATATAGTGACTAGAGTACACAACTGTACTTCCTAACTCTTTTAATTCCTCAATAAGCGAAAAAATGGAATGCCGTGATTGGGGATCGATTCCCACAGTAGGTTCATCTAACACAATCAATGAAGGCTCATGAAGTATGGCACAGCCAATATTCAAACGACGTTTCATCCCTCCAGAGAACTCTGTTAATCTATGATTTGCCTTCTCACTTAACCCTATTTGGTCCAAGACTGTTCGGATTCTTTTACGCAAATGTTCACCAGATAAGCCGTACAACTTTCCAAAATACATTAAATTATCCTTAGCTGTTAATAATTCTTCCAGACAGATATCTTGTGGAACATATCCAATAAAGTCCTTTACCGCTGATCGATCTTTTGTTAACGAATGATCAAAAACTTTTATATCTCCATCAAAGCGTTGCAACACACCGACCAATATTTTCATAAAAGTAGATTTACCTGCACCATTTGGGCCAACAAGCCCAAAACAATTACCTTCATTAATTTTAAAATGCAAGTCAGCTAATGCTTGAGTGGAACCATATGATTTACTAACACCTTGCACATCTATCATAACAATGCCTCCTCTAGATTACTTCTTTTTATCTATACAGTTATTCATCGATCTTTCCAATCTTTTAAAATAGAAATACATACTTAACCACATAATAGAATAGGTAACAATAAAAATCCCTAAACCAATTGTTAGCGACATTGGATCAAAAGGAAGCCACCCGACGATAATGATAATCGGGAACAGAATGAACAATGTTAGTGTTAAATGCACAATTGTTTGCTTCAATAAACTCCAATGTTCTAGTTCAAAAATGCCAGAAGCAAAACTATAATAAATACCGATCAGCATGCTCGCAACCCAATGCTTCCAAATTTCTTGTATGGAGGATTCGACGGATAGCATAATCATGAAAGATACTACTGCGAAGGTTATTAGACTACCTACAGCAATACCTATCAAACTTCTTTTAAATCCCTCAGCGATCAAGAGATTCGCCCCCTTCCATAATCTGTGCCTTTAAATCATGAACATATTTTCTGCTCACATATTCCTTACTTCCAGATATAAAATAGACACATAAAGTTCCATTAAAAGATAGTTCAAAGCGGTCGATCTGATTGACATTACCTACAACAGATTTAGAAAAGCGGATAAATCCACATTTCTTAAGCATTTCTTCTACTTCATACAATTTCATTTTTAACTCCATAAACTCTCCATTGATCGCAGCAAATACTTTCCGATCCCTAGCAAACACAAAATCTATTTCTTCTGGTTTTAATAAAATGGATCGATCTTCTTGAACAGCCACAATCCTCTTAGGTTGCTTCTTTTTTAATAATTGAACCAGCTCATCAACTTCATTTGTCCATTCCTTTGCCTGAATCGTCACGTAACAATCATCATATTTTGAGTCAATATCGATTTTAATTTTCATAATTCCTCCCCCAATTGTATTATGCAATACATTTTTATTTTTTTGAGACATCGATACATCAGTTGCAGAAAAAACTAAATGACCGGCAATTTTTTGAGGATGAGATAAAAAACGACTGATTTATACGAATCAGTCGTCTGTTTTTAGTATCTGGTCTCCTATACACTTGTCATTAATAAGTTTGTGAAAGTTGATAGTATTTGGATAGTAAATTATGTATGCACTTCCATAATATCATATTTTCTTAGGCGAATGGAAAGAACATTAGAAAAGCCATTATGATATATATATCGACAGTTTGAACCAACACTCCGGCTGCCCACTCCCCTTTCCATGGGGGTTGCCCTTCAGCTAACTTTTTCGAGTCAGACCTAGCAACTTGGGTTATGAAAGTGCATAAGCTGTGATACCAACATTTATATACCTATCGAGTAGGAGGATAATCATTAATTGATTATCCGACCTCTCACACCACCGTACGTACGGATCCGTATACGGCGGTTCCAACTTATTTAGGCATGCACCTTTCTATAGTGCTGTAGACTAGAGATT
>NZ_JBQQCK010000016.1:0-96336 GCF_052246695.1 Gracilibacillus sp. D59
CCTTGAGCTTCCTTCCGATTCCACGTCACCGTGGACACCGTTGCTTTTGGCTATGTGCTTACCGCTACTAGGTCGCACTCAGGACTTTCACCCGTTAGAGTTCGCCCATGCCGGGCGAACAAAAAGAAATAGACCATCTGGGTCTATTTCTTTTCTGTTAAACGATGAAGAATTAACAATTGATACGTATTACATAATATTAATGGTACGATCATTAACCAAGCGTAATCTCCATTTTCTGTACGCAATCCTGGAACCCACTCAATCGATGTAATCACAATCATAAAGAATAATGCTGGAATAAATGTTTTTTTGTTTGTTTCTTTTGCTTTAATACTTGCAACAAACCAGCTAAAAATAAATAAAGCAATTGCTGTTAACAAGAATGGTGTAATCGTGCCATCTTCCACACTTCTATAGCGGAAATAAACCAGATCGAAGAGGGCAAATACAATTAATACAACTTGAACTATTGGCCAGTAACTGCGAAAAACCCCTAAAGCAAATTGGTTAACCGTTAAATACGCAAAATAACCCATTTGACTTATTAAACTAAAAACAAAGCCTAACCCAATAAAGAAAATAAGCAACCCTAATATTTCAAACCAATTAATCGGATTAAAATTTTCAGCATAAACTCCTGCTTTTACAAAAAAGCTCGCAATAAGGGTAGAAAACCCTCCTAACAGTAAAGTAGAAAAAAACAATCGAACGACATTACGACTTTTCAAAATTAAATCCCCCTACATATATATATCGATAAATATTTTAACACGAACTTCAGTTTTTTTCGCTTGTCATACATATTAATTATAAATGACTCCATATTATAAATACAGGTTATTTTTTTATAAGAAAGGTAGCGGTAAAAATGAACCGATATATATATATATTGTTAATTAGCCTTCTATTGCTCACAAGTTGTGGCGGCGGTGGAGGCAATGCAGCTAACAAAGAAAGTGACGGCTATGAAGGAACCAAAAAAATGGTCGCAGATATTCTGAAAACTGATGAAGGAAAAAAAGCGATCACCGAAGTTTTAGCAAGTGATGATATGCAACAAACTTATGTGATCGATGCAAAAGTAGTAAAAGATGCTGTAAAAGAGACACTCTCTTCTGATAAAGGTAAAGAATTTTGGGAAAAAATGTTTCAAGATCCTAAATTCGTTAAATCCTTTGCCACTGCATTACAGGATAAACAAAAGGATGTAACAAAAAAACTAATGAGTGATCCAGAATATCAAAAGAAGCTTATGGAAGTACTCAGCAATCCAGAAATGGAAAAACAAACCTTGACACTGCTGACCAGCCAGCAATTCCGTAGCCATTTAGAAAAAGTGATGGAGGAAACCTTTAATTCCCCAATGTTCCAAGCAAAGATAACGGATCTGCTTTTAAAAGCAGCTAAAGAAATGAAACCATCAGGACAAGGCGGCGGTGGTTCAGGGTCTGGGTCTGGTTCAGGCTCAGGTGGTGAATCCTCTAGTGGCTCCGGTGAAAAACAGCAGGAGAAAGAACAAGAAGGACAAGGTCAGCAAGAACAAGGTAGCTAAAAAGAAGTGGAGCTTAAAAGGCTCCACTTCTTTATTAAAATTGGCTAATGATTTGTTTGGCAACCTCAAGATATTCTTTACCATTTGGATGGTCTTCTTGGTATACAGATGGTGCAAATACACCTTCTTCTTCGTATGGCTGGTTGAGTGACAGTCTACCAATTACTTTCGTATCCAGTACTTCCGCTAGCTTGTCTCCTCCACCTTTACCAAAAACATACTCTTTTTCACCGGTTACTTTACTCTCGAAATATGCCATATTTTCGATTACACCTAGAATTTCATGTTCTGTATTAATAGCCATTTGACCAGCACGGGCTGCAACAAATGCTGCCGTTGGGTGTGGTGTAGTGACAATTAATTCTTTAGATGAAGGAATCATGTTATGAACATCTAACGCTACATCTCCTGTACCTGGTGGTAAGTCTAATAAGAGATATTCGAGTTCTCCCCACTCCACTTCCTTGAAGAAGCTTGTCAGCATTTTACCCAATCTTGGTCCACGCCAAATAACAGGAGAATTATCTTCCACAAAAAAGCCCATGGATATAATTTTTACACCAAAACGTTCTACCGGGACTATTTTATTGCCTTTCAACTTCGGTCTTTCTTCAACACCCATCATATCCGGCACACTAAAGCCATAAATATCGGCATCAATAATTCCTACTTTTTTCCCTAGCCTAGCCAAAGCAACAGCAGTATTAACAGTAACAGTTGATTTTCCAACGCCACCTTTACCACTGGCAATTGCCAAGAATTTTGTTTTGGAATCTTTACTAAGTAAAGATGGATCTTTTTCTTTAGTTGGTTGGAATTTAGCGATCACTTCTTCAGGCAACTGACTAAAGCGCAGGCCAACCGTAGCCGCTCCTAACTGTTTCAACGCACCAACTAATTCTTGTTGTAATTGCATTTGCTCTGCTGTATTCGTCTTTGCAATCGCTAATTTGACACTAATATGATTCTTATCTTCCTTAATGGAGACCTCTTCAATACCATTAGTTTCTTTGAACGTTTTATGTAAGAAGGGGTCTTTCATTTTATGCAAAAGTTCGATTACACTTTGTTCTGTTAGCAAAATAGGTCACCTCAATTTAAACTATTTAATCCTATTTGCTAGTATAACACAAATTAACTATTATCTAAGTGAGATGCATCAAGGGCTGTCGGTTTGTTCTATAACATACTGCGAAGTTCCCTCATATATGCTCGCTGCCATTTTTTTCTGATAATTTTTAGATTTTAATAGCTCTTTTTCTTCTTCATTCGATAAAAAGCCGATTTCTACTAACGCACCTGTTGTTTCTGCGTATTTCAATATAAAGACCTGACTCATGGCTAATGCTTCTCGATTGGTATTCTCTAAATTACGACGGATTTCGGATTGAATGGCTTTTGCTAATAACTCATTTTGTTCTCTCCCAGGGTGATAAAAGGTTTGTGCCCCTTTCCATTGCTTCTCAGGTAAAGCGTTCAAGTGAATACTAAGAAAAAGGTCTGCTTCTTTCTCTTTGATAAAAGCTACCCGATTTTGAATGTCCTCTGTTTTTCTCCTAGATAAACCTTTTGTTCCATCCTGCGCCAAATCATAGTCGCCTTCTCGTGTAAGATATACAATTGCTCCTGCCTGCTGTAAATAATCTTTAAGCATATTTGATACATCTAGGGCAATGTCTTTCTCCTGTGTATCATCTGATGCTTCGGCACCTCCGTCAACACCGCCATGACCTGGATCTAGTACGATTGTTTTACCTGCTAATGGGAGTGACCATGTTTGCCATGAATCCAACGATCGCTGCATCGGGTATTGCATAAGAATAATTAATAAAAATAAACCTACTAACCACAGGACAACTTTAAATATCTTCGGCATCCGCTTTTCCCCCTATAATTCTCCTGTAACCACTATATGGGACAAGCGAGAAAGTTATGCCAGGTTATAAATATTTTATCATTTTGTTATAACCTCTAAATAAACAAAACCCTCTTCCGTAAAATGGAGAGAGGGTTTTTCATCATACAGTTTGCTCTTTATTTTTCTGATTCTTTGATAAAAATAACTGCAAGATGAAGATGATAGCAAGTGTCACTACTGCAATAATATCTGTCAGCAAATTATTTTGGATGAATAATAATGCAGTAATTAGAGCTAATATCCTTTCATACCAATGATATTTTCTAACTAACCAGTTTTGGATGAACGAAGCAAAGGCAACCATGCCAATTGTCGCTGTAATTATCGCCCAAATTATTTGATACCATGACGCATCGGTAAGCAAAAGAATAGTTGGGTTTAATGTAAAAACAAATGGCAATAACAATGCTGCTGAATCATATTTAAACCCTTGGATTCCAGTCGAAACTGGCCCCGCCTTGGCTATACCTGCTGTTGCGTAAGCAGGCAGATTGATCGGTGGCGTATCATCCGCTAACACCCCGTAATATAGTACAAACAGGTGAGCAATCAAAACATGAACACCCATATCTGTTAATACGGGAGCGACAATCGCTGCCAGGACAACATAGGTGGCCGTAGTCGGTAGACCTAAACCTAATAATAAACAAGCAAACACGGTTAATATTAATGCGAAATATAACTGTGTATTATCTGTTACTAAAAAGTTTGGCATCGCATTAGTCAGCGTTTCACTAAAGCCAATTACAATTCTGGTAAATTTAGTAGACAAGCCTGATGTTGTGATTATACCAATCAGAATACCTGCAGTCGCACATGCTACAATAATCGATAACGCATTTCGGGCAGCGGTTTCAAAGCCTGACAACATTTGCTTCCAACCAAAATGCACAGATGGTGAATCTATTTTCATTTTTTGCTGTGATAAAGCAAAGATAAATGCTATCCCTATACTAATAAGTAGTAATATTAAGATCTCTGACTTCCATCTGATCATCTCAGCACTAAAGAAATTAATATGAAAGATATCATTTAATGCGTGTAATCCTTGATTAATTGGGCCAATCAAAAATTGTAATAATACAGTTATCGCTATTACCGCCAGTGCAATGATAGAAGTACGACTAAGGTTATCTTTAAATCGCTGTACAAATAATGATAGAACCAATAACACAATAATCGAGAAAAAGGCAGAATTATTAACCGAAACCCGAACATAGACCAAATAATAGAGCAAAGCAATGATCGGTATTAATAAGTAGCCTTGTTGTACTAACAGTTGCCTACCTGATGCTAATTCACTTTTATCAATTCCGGTAATACCGTGTTTGGATGCTTCAAAATGCACCATAAATAAAATACCTACATATGCTAGTAGGGCTGGAATAATAGCACTTTGAATAATCTCATAATAGGGAATTCCCGTGAACTCCACCATAATAAAGGCAGCAGCCCCCATAATAGGAGGTAAGAATTGTCCACTTGAGGATGCCGCTACTTCTACTCCACCAGCTACATGCGGCTTGAAGCCAACTTTCTTCATTAATGGAATTGTGAAAGTACCAGTAGTGACCGCATTCGCTGTGGAACTCCCGGAAATACTCCCCATTAGCCCACTCGCTGCAACACTGGCCTTAGCTGGTCCTCCTTTAAAACGACCAAACATTCGCAATGCTAAGTCAATAAACATCTTTCCGGCACCTGTAGATTCGAGTATGGCACCAAAGAGAATAAATATAAATACAAATTGAGCAGAGGCATAAATCGGTGTTCCAAAGATACCATTGTTACGATACGTAATTTCGTACACAAACCGCTCAAAATCGCCTCGTGTATGATGAAATTGACCAGGCATATATTCACCTAAAAAGAAATAAGCAATAAAGATAAGAGCGATTATAACAAGCGGTTTTCCTACCACGCGGCGTGTTGCTTCTAGCACTAGAATTATTAAAGCTAAGCCAACCAATAAATCTAGATCTGTAGGACGCCCTGACATAATAGAAGTTGCCGTTTGTTTTTGGATAATATATGTACCAGCCGCTAAAGAGACAATAGCTAGTACAACATCATACCAAGGTATAGAGGTCTGACGGATACCTTTTTTGATCGGAAAAATACAAAAAACTAGTATTAATCCAATCGTTAAATGCAATATTAAAAATGTCTTAGAACCAATGCCTGGCAATCCAAATCCAGCCACATATAAATGGAACACTGATAAGAAAACACTAACAGCTAAAACAACACTACCCCAAAACTTGCGTAGTTCCCGATCACTTCCCTCTAATTCTTGCAGCATCTTCTTTTGGCGATCATCCATTTCCATCCCTCTCTTTATTCAGTCTCGAGCTTTCCCACCATGAAGAACGAATGACATCTATTTCAATCACACGGCCAACAAAAGGCTGTTTTGAAAGATAAATGGTCTGATTCTGAAATGAAAATGTATGCGGATATAAGTCAGAAGGCTTTATTCTTAATACATCTTCATGAATGGGACGATTTATATTTTTTAATACATAATAGCCATCCTGTAACGAAACCTCTCCTATCCTTTGATATGGCAGTCCCGCACCAAACGACTTTGTCCAACTTTCCATTGTCATCAATTTCCCAGCATCCGAAAATTCGAATACTTCTTTTACGGGAGACTTTTCTACTGAGTGAATATATCGATGAGAAAATCGATCTCCTTTTACAATTGTATCTGTCCATAAAATTCCCTTCGTTGTCATATCTCTAACAACCAATTGATAGTGAGACGGAACAAATAACAATAATCCAGCCACCAGCAAAAACACGACTGTAATGGTTGCAAGAAAGGCATTGCGACGTTGCAATGCCTTGTTTGTGCTATTATTGTTCATCAAAATAACGCTGTGCTCCCGGATGTAAGTCAATGGACATTCCGTCTAACGCTGAATCAATTGTTAAGTCTTTCCCGCGTTCATGTGCATTTTCCATCGCATCGATATTTTCAAATATTGCTTTTACCATTTCATAGACTTGGTCCTCTGGAAGATCATCACTAGCAATTAGCATGGATTGTGGCGCAATGGTAGTTGCAGTAGCATCAAAGTTTTCATACGTGTTCTCGTCTAATTCCACTTTGGTATAATACGGATATTCCTCAATTATCTGGTCAACTTTCTCTTCATTCATACTTACAATTCGAATATCTGCACTTGCAGCTAATTCCTGAATACTTCCAGTCGGCGTACCAGCGGTGACAAATGCAGCATCAATATTACCATCTTGTAGGTTAGTAGAAGCATCACCAAAGCCCATCCATTCAGCACTTAAATCATCAAATGTTAAATCGTGAGCCGCCAATATTTGACTTGCATTCGCTTCTGTACCAGATCCCACATCTCCAACTGCTACACGCTTCCCTTTCAAATCTTCAACTGTTTCAATACCACTGTCAGCCAATGTTACAATTTGAATAGTTTCCGGATAAATCGTAAAAACGCCACTAAATCCATCGACTACCTCTTCAAACATTTGCGAACCTTCATGAGCATAATAAGCAATATCATTTTGAATCAATGCCAACTGGGCTTGACCACCACTTACCTCATTTGCATTAACAACCGACGCGCCGCTAGTAATACCAGTTGCACTAACACCGTCGACATGCTCGTCGATAATTTCTGCCATTGCTACACCTAACGGAAAATAGACGCCTGCTTCACCGCCTGTTAAGACTGTAACATTCTCTATCCAGCCTTCTGTACTTGCTTCACTTCCCTTTCCTGAATCCTCTGATTCTCCCTCTCCAGTCTCCTCTGATGCTTCTGGCGATTCCTCACTTTCGCTTTCACCAGTATCCACCGCATCATCAGCAGCATCACCACATGCCATTAAAACCAATCCTAAAGTAAGTAATATGGCTAATAACCAAATCTTTTTCCCCATAAATGATCCCCCTGTTTTTCAAAAAATTCTTACTTTAAGATGTATGCATGAATTGAATGAAACATCCCTTTTTTGTAAAAAAATTTACACGAGAATATATTCCGAAATGAATATTTTACTTCCTTTCTGGTTATGGAAAGATAAAGCTAGTAATAGATCTGTTCACCCTTATTGGAATAGCGATTATCTTTGTTTATTCAACAAATCTTTGCTCTACCTTCTTGGATTTGTCGTTTATCTTGGTTTATTCAACAAATCTTCGCTCAATCTTGATGAAATTTCGTTTACCTCCATTTTGATGAAGCTAAGTCGCCTAGTTTTTGGGTGTTTTGAGCGAGGCTCCCGAGTAAGTTTTCTTGTCTTACAAGAAAAAACCCCTTCCCTCCAATAATGGAAGGAAAGGGCTATGCTATTGAGCTTCGCCTAAATCTTTTGTTTCAAAAAAAGATACAGATGGTCGATCCATTAAACAAGTGCAAATAGTAAAATAGGTTAAAGACAAACATCACCCTTTAGAGTTATCTAAAGAGGGTGTTTACTAAAAATCATATTTCGCTTCTTTTTCTGCTTGTATTTGCTTATACGTTTTCGTTAACGTCATGGTATCCTCAACTAGTCGCTCAATACGGAAGATAACATCATGATTGGTAATTTCCTTCCGATAGAAATCCACATCTTCAATGTAAACATAGCTTTGCACAACCTGCGCTTTCATATATCCCAAGATCGGTTTCAATTGCTGTTCCGGAATTAAATAATGCCGTTGAGATCCAGCCGTTACAATCATACTAGCCACTTTACCTTCTAGACCACCGACAGGCAATAGGTCAAAAATGTTTTTTAAAGTTCCAGGAATCGATGCTTGGAAAATGGGGGTCCCGATGATTAAAGCATCAGCCTCCATAATTGTTTCGGTTACTTTTTTTGTATCACCTTGATAATCTAGATAATTTCTTCCGTCACTAAACTGAAGATCATAATCTGCTAGGTCCAGTAACGTTACATCTGTATCCGGGTATTTATCTGATAGTTGATCTGTAGCATATTGAATGGCTGTCTTTGTTTTGGATCCGACAATCGAACCCGCTATTGCAACTACCTTCATCATAAACCTCCTTATTTTGCTGTGTACTTTCGAATCGCTGGTAGGACTTCTTTTCCGATTAATTCGATATTTTTTCGTAATTTGTCAAATGGAATACCACCAAAGTCCATTTGCGCAATATACCGTTGATGACCAAATGTCTCATGTTGATATAATATTTTTTCAATAACTTCCTGTGGGCTTCCGATGTTCATTACATCATGCGGATTGGCACCTTGGGCAAAGTGTTGTTTTGGATAACCTCTGCCATTCGTTTTTTGCATCCCTGCATTGATAAAAGGATAGGTTTCCCGTTGTGCTTGCTGCGTTGTTTCTGCCACATAGAAGAAACCAGCTGTGGATACCGGAAAATCTTTCGGATCATAACCTGCCTGCTCTAATGCATCTCGGTAGGAATCAACTGTTCGTTTAAAAAGTGTAGCCGGTCCACCTAACGTTGCTAGGAAAATAGGTACGCCAGCATATCCTGCCTTAACAGCGCTAGATGGATGCCCCCCAACCGCTCGCCAAATCGGTAAAGAACCGTTAAACGGTCTGGGCAAAACATGGGCATTTTTTAGTGGAGCACGAAACTGACCTTCCCAATCCACATATTCGTTTTGATTAATTTTTAATAAAAGGTCAAACTTCTCCTCATATAATTCTTCATAGTCATGCAAATCATAGCCTAACAAATCAAAATTTCCAACTCGAGAAGCTCTTCCCGCGATTATTTCTGTACGACCCTTTGAAATTAAATCAATAGTTGCAAAGTCTTCGTACACTCTGACAGGATCTAATGTACTGATAATAGTCGAAGAACTAGCGATCTTTATTTTCTCCGTCGCCTGCGCAATCGCTGCCAGAACGACAGAATGTGCCTGTGTCGTGAAATATTCCTGATGACTTTCCCCAACACTAAAGAAATCAAGTCCTGCATCTTCCGCTAATTTTGCCAACTCAATAATTTCATCTAGGCGCTGACTTGCCGGGATCCTTTCGCCTACTTCTGGATTTGGCAAATGGTCACCCAATGTATATAAACCAAACTCTAATCCCTTACCAGGATCAATACGATATTTCTCCATTTCAAACAACCTTTCTACATCAAAGTTTGCTATTTTATGTTATTATGAAGCATAGAAGCATAAAATGTAAGTACGCACTTAAAAGTAATATAGTATCCTAAAAGATACTGTTAGAAGATTTGATAGGGAAAAGAATGTGTTCAAAACAGAGGAGGTATCATTATGAAGTACGAACCTAATGCCTGTCGGGTAGAAGATGCTTTAAGTATTCTTGTCGGTAAGTGGAAACCAATTATTTTATTACACTTACTGAATCATGGAACACAACGTTTTAATGAACTTAAGAGAAGTATGCCCGGAATTACACAAAAAATGTTAACCAAACAATTACGTGAATTAGAAGCAGAAGATATTATCGAACGCGTCGTTTATCCAGAGGTACCTCCGAAAGTGGAATATTCAATGACGGAATATGGTAAGAGTCTTCAACCCATTTTGGAAGCCATGCACGAGTGGGGAGTAAAGCATACGTTGCATAAACAAGAGAAGTTAAAAGAGCAACATGAATAAGTGGCATTCATCTGATCAAAATGAATTTTGTATAGTAAAGGTGTGAAACCATTTGATAAATAATCTAAAAGTGCATCTGCAAGAACTCGAGGAAAGCCACCTTCAATTAGATGTTAGAAACGATAGTAAGAAATTAGCTCAAATACTTGCCGATGATTTTCACGAATTTGGAAGCTCAGGAATTTTGATTGATAAAAAGATGTGCCTGGAGCATGGAATTAACCTGGATGACATGACCCTCCACAACTATCAGATTGACCAATTGGCATCAGATGTTGTTCTGGCAACTTATTATGTTATTAATAAAACCAAAAACCGTAACACACTGCGGAGCTCCATTTGGAAGCATATTGACGGAAGATGGCAATTATCATTTCATCAAGGCACGATTACGAAACTAAGCTTAGAAAATTTAGAGTAGCTTAGGTTCCTTCATCATGACACCACCGTGATTAGTTTCAGTACATGAAATCATGTCTCCGAATCATACTAATGTTAGGAGGCTGGCCAACATATGAAAATTTCATGTTTAATGATTCTTTATTTATTTTTCAACCAAACCATTACACCTAGTGACTTAGTGGTGACATATAAAGGGGAACCAATTGCAAGTGTAAATCGAGCTGAATTTACGGCACCTATTTTGGGAGAACCATTACTTGATGAAGGCAAATATCTACAGTTTATAGAAGAACTTGATCAACAAATTTACCAAGAACCAAAAAATGCAACGATCGATAATAATGGAATGATTGTCTCTGGACAAGTTGGTTATAAATTACACCGTCAAAAATTCAAGGAATTGTTTTATACCTATTTTTTTGAAAAGGAAGCTTCACGAATAGAAGCTCCTATACTTAATATTCACCCAAATGTAGACAATGAATTACTGGCCAATATACGCACGCAACAAATTGGCTACTATACTACCTATTTTAATAAAAACAATGAAGAGCGATCCCATAATATTTCTCTTTCAGCTGAAGCAATTAATAATCATGTTGTATTTCCTGGTAAGACATTTTCATTTAACGAAGTTGTCGGAAAAAGGACAAAAGAGAAAGGGTATTTGCCTGCTCCTGAAATTGTAAAAGGAGAATTAACAGAAGGCATAGGTGGAGGCATTTGCCAGGTATCGTCCACTCTGTTTAATGCAGTTGACCGTGCTGGAGTAGAAATTTTAGAGCGATATTCACACAGTAAGAGGGTTCCTTATGTTCCACCTGGACGTGATGCAACAGTTAGTTGGTACGGACCTGACTTCACGTTTAAAAATAATTTTAATCAACCATTACTTATTCGGTCTAAAACAGTAGGTGGTAAAGTAATTGTAGAAATTTACTCTTCAGATATAGTTGATTACACTCCACGTAAAGTACCTGATGCTTCTGAGCAGCTACCTAAGGAAATACAGATATTCAATAATTAAAAAGAGGCGCTTATTAACAATCGCGCCTTTTTTATGCAAAAAAAGCAGTTTCTTACTTCGAATTCGCCTGTCCACGCATTCACTTACAAGTGGATTAAAATATTGATAAGTTTCCCGAACGGATCTCTAACATAAAATCGCCGCACACCCCATGGTTCCTTGGCTGGTCCATACTCAATTGGAATTCCCGCTTTTTTAATACGAGCTAGTGCATTATCAAGATCATCGACTTCAATTGACAAATCAGGTACTGGTGTTCCGGAGCCACCTTCTGAAAGGAAACTAATTTGAGTGTCCATTTTCTCATGTGATCCGTAGGTTGCAATAAATTCAAGATTCATTAATTGATCAAGTCCAAGTACATCCTCGTAGAAGTACCTTGCCTTGGTAATATCCTGTGTTTCCACATTGGCTACAATTCGTTTGACTTTCATTTCTTTCACCTCCTAGTTGCTATTAATTTCTACAATCACTATCGTTAATCCTTGTTAAATATCTATTTACCCAAATTATCCGATTGTTGAAAGATAGCACATGATAATCGAAGTTAAATTTATATCACTTGTATAATATTCAAATCAGACTGATAAACTAACAAGTAAAAATGGGTTGAAATATATGAACAATTTTGAAAAAGAATTAATTAATTTACAGAATGAGTATGCTTCTTTTATTTTTGATAATTGGATTAACTATGGACTATTTACTTGGAGCTGGTGGTTTCTCGCATTAGGTATATTCATACCATGGTTAATTTTCATAAAATATTTTGACCGAAATAGAGCCCTACCAATTTGGTGCGTTGGATTTATCGTAATAATTATTACAAGTTTTTTTGACGACCTTGGGAGTGAGTTAGGCATTTGGATTTACCCCGTAAAGTTTGTCCCGGTTGGACTAATAGCCTATCCATTCGATTTCTCTATAATTCCAGTGGGTTATATGTTAATTTATCAATTCTGTAATACATGGAAAAGCTTTGGTATTGCTCTTGTCAGTCTTGCTGCTTTTTTTGCTTTTATAGGAGAGCCTGTTTCGGTTTGGATAGGAACTGTTAAATATTTAAAATGGAACTACATATATTCTTTTATCTTTTATATTGTAACAGGTGTTATAGCTAAAGCTTTTATACAAAAAGTGTCTCCATAATTAGTAGTACACTTTAATTTAATATTGTAGAAGTCATACAGCCGGACATATGATTCGTTATTTGTATTAAAATAGCTATTTTCAAGGTGTAAGTGGACATCTAGTTCGTTATTTCCTTAAATTCCTAAGAAATCTACCTCTATTTTGCTAAATAGCGGAACAGATGTCCACGAACATCCCAATATCATTGTTTTCGTCAGTTATAACGGAATAAATGTCCGGTCAAAGTTATCTATGGGTTATGTGCACATTAAAGAAAAGGCAATAACCCATATGGATAGGTTACTGCCCTTATTTCGAACCCTAATTTTTCAATTCTTCGATAAATGATTCTGCATAATGGTTTAAATATGCACTTGCTAATGGGGTAATATTTTCTTCGTTTGTCTCTTTATTCAGTTGCTCTATATACTTCGATAAGAATTTTATTGCTTCTTGGGTTGAGCCTTTATCTAAATGATGATCTACTTGTTTTAAGGTGTTGGTTAGTTGAGACAGAACAGCACCTGTTAAATCTCCAGTTTGTTCATATTGCTGCATGTAGTTGGTTAAAACCGTCATTTGACCTGGTGTTACTTGTACTACATTTGATTTATCTGATTCTCCACTAGCATTTTCTGCTTTAATGTAATACGTATAAGAGACTCCTGGTTCTGCCGTACGGTCATAGTAAGTATCTACCTTAGCATATCCAAGATATTCAACTTCTCCTGCTGCTTCTCTATAAACATTGTACTGATTTGCACCACCATGTGCTGTCCAAGTCAAACCAACAAAATCTTTTCCTGTCAATGTAACTTTTAAATTGGATGGTGTTTCAGGCAGAGGCATGTCAATATTAAGCTCATCTGACAAATCTGACTCGCCCATTTCATTAACCGCCAGTATTTTGTAGCTGTAACCTGTACGACTGACACTTACAGTTTCATCGTTATAGCCAGGAGTATCTGTACTAGCTATTTTACTATAACCACTGTCTTCATTTGCCTTTCGATAGATATCATATCTCTCTGCATCTGCGACTGACTCCCATTGGATTTCAAATGCAGAAGTTGTTACGTCTCCAGCAGAAAGTCCTTGTGGCACCTCTGGAAGACTAATAGCCTCTTTAGTTGTTGTACTTACTTGATTCGACACTTCGGATTCTCCACCGATACCTGTTGCTGACACTTTATAGTAATAGGTTGTAGAAGGATCAACAGGTTTATCCGTAAAAGATGTCGTTGTAGTATTGGCTACTCTAGTAAATTCCCCTTCTGGATCGGTAGACCTGAAAATACCGTAACTTATCGCATCTTCTACTGGTTCCCATTCTAACTGAACCGTTATACTTTTTGTTTCGGTAATAGTTAGTCCGGTTGGTACAGCAGGTGCTGGTTCATCAGGATCATAGAAGAAGATTTCTGTTGGTTCTGACAGTCCAGATTCTCCCCCGCCATTTATAGCAGAAACCTTATACTGATAGTTAACACCTAATTCAACCGTATTATCCATGTAATTATTTGCTTCAGAGCTCGCAATCGCTCTAAAAGAAGGATCCTTTGATGAAGAACGATAGATTAAATATTCATCCGCTCCGTCAACAGTCGACCAAGTCAATGAAACCTGATCGTTTCCGACTTCTGCTTCTAAGTTTTCCGGACTTTCAGCAGGTGGTTCTTCCTGTTGATTTGTTGGTTTTATTAACACAAAATAATTCATCCGGCTACTGTTGTTATTTGGTCCCATAACAACAAAAGATCCCGCAGAATAATGCTTTTTATAAAGTTCAAACGTGACTGGTTGATCATCTTTCATTGTTTGACCTGTATTCTCATAGGCAGTTGATAACCATTCCGGTTTGGAACTTACTCTTGAATCATGAGCTACATAAACATCAGCATCGGCAGCTAAGTAAAAGGAAACTAAATCTTCACTCGTAGCACTTCTTGAATTCACAGCTGAACGAATCCATTCCACACCTTGTAATTCCTCTGGAATGGTGGTAAATCGATAGGAATCTCTATCTCCAGCTACCAAGTCTCCCACTTGTAGGTTATCTTCGACAGACCAATTACTTGCATTTTCTTTACCACCACTACTATTATCATTGATTACTACATTTTTCGTAATCTCTCCATCCATTACTGGTAATGGTTCCGGATCTGTGTCTGGTTCTGGCTCAGGTTCTACTACAGGTGGAACAAAAGGATCTTCCGTCCATACAGGCGGTTCCATTGGATAATTCTCTGGAAAAGTCGGAGCAGCTAATTCATTTAAATAATCCTCCAAATTGGTATAGCCGTTCCCACTTTTATCCCCATTTCTATCCTCTGGATTATTTGGATCAAGTCCTTTTGCTAACTCCCATTCATCAGGCATTCCATCCTGATCCGTATCTTGTGGAGCTGTTCCTTTTTCTAATACTGGAAAACCGCCAACATCATTTTCGTGTCCAATAATAGCTCCTGTTTGGTTTCTGACATCATGAATCACTCTTTGGTCCACACTGTCTCTTACTAAAGAAGATCCAGCATGTCCTAAAACGTGTTCATATGCCTCCTCAGGCTCCTCCGTATTAGTTAAAGGATATGCAAAACGTTCATCGACAATAACACTCGGTCTTTCCGCTTCCATCATATCTGTACCTGTGTCCGTTCCATCTAAAATGCCATTTTTGTTACTGTCAATCCGGTTGTTTTCAAGAAATAAGCTATAGTTTTCATTTCCACGTACTACGGCATATTCAGGATTGCCCGAATTAACACCTGCAATAAAGTAATTCCCCACAACATTTCCGTATCCTTTCGTACCTGATTCACCACCAGCGACATAAGGATACTGGCCCCAATTGTATACAACGTTATTTACAAAGTCGATTTGTCCTTTTGTTTTGGGATTTCTGTCATTATTATGGGCATAGAGATTATGGTGCATCGTTATGGTGTTCATTTCAATCAGTCCACCCATAGAATGTGTTAACAGACCTTCCGAGATGACCGACCATTGTACGGTAATATTTTTCGATTCTGGATTATCATAATCCTTACTTAATATAGATAAGTTTTCGTCCGTTCCCCAGGAAAAAGAGGAATGATCTATGATGACATTCTGACTATCTTCAAAATATAAGGCATCATCTTGGAAATCATTCTTCCCTAAACGAAAGCGCATATATCGGATAATTATGTCATTACTATCAATAAAACGAACATTATTCCCTTTTATGGTTACACCGTCTCCCGGAGCAGTTTGACCAGCTATGGTGATATTAGACTTATTTCTTACGATAATTTGCGGTATCGTAATATTCCCAGATATATCAAACACAATGGTACGGGGAGTATCTCCAGCAGTTGTCAGTGCATCATGAAAAGTGCCAGGACCTGTCAGCTCATAACTGGTCACATGATAGACTTCACCGCCACGGCCGCCTTTGGTATACTGCCCAAATCCTTCAGCACCCGGAAATGCTAGAAGCTGTGTATCCTCAGCAGCATTGACAATCGGATTAAAAATAGGCAGAATTGAAAAACAGATAACAAAACATAGCATGAAATAAAAAAGTCGCCTCATATTATACCTCCATTATTTAAATTGTCACTATTGGCAGCAGCTTCTATCGATATATAGTTTTGGAACTTTTGATAAGGAAAGCGACTCCTCCTCTCTATTTATTAGAGTGTTTAGATGGTTCTATTCCAGATTAAACGTTAATGTAAGCGGTAACAACTAACCGATCTTACAATTTATATACAAAAACAATTTAGATCGTTTGGAGGTACTGTTCATGGGTGTTGATTTTCTTTGAAGGAAGTGGAATTTTGGAGTTTACTAAAAAGAAAACCCGTAAGCCACATTTGACTCACGGGGAATGGTAATCTTTATGGCAATAGTTGAAGTGATTCTTCAATAAATGCCGGAAGATCATCTGGTTGTCTACTGGTAACCAATTGATCATCGCAAACTACGACTCTTTCATCGTGCACATTAGCGCCTGCATATTCTAAGTCAACTTGTATCGATTTAAAGCCTGTTACATCACGACCCTCCAATGCTTTGGCAGTAATTAATAACTGCGGACCGTGACAGATAGCAAATACAGGTTTCTTTTCATCCATGAAATCTTTAGCGAACTTCACAAAACGGTCATCCGCTCTCAGCATATCAGGAGAAAACCCTCCCGGTATAAACAGTGCATCAAAGTCCTCTGGTGACACATCATCGATTCCATAATCGATTGCCACAGTTGCATCACCTTGTTTACCTTTTACTGTCTTTCCTGCTTCTTTTTCTATCGTCAAAATTTTATGTCCTACACCCTCGAATTCTCGCGCTGGTGAAGTGTACTCGACATCTTCAAACATATCTGTAATTACTGTAGCTATTTTGGGCATTACCAAACACTCCTCCTTAGATAATAGAGTTAGTATTCTATTTGTATTGGATAATTCCACATGAAAGTTCATAGTAAACATTACAGATTTTTTACACACATATGGAAACTAACACATTACATATAAATGATGAAGTCATCACTGAATTTGGAGAACAGTCAGATTCAATCAAAAATTTACAATGAAATTTATAAGTCTAATTAGCTTATGTAAAAGTTTTGGTGTTAATAAACAATCGGCATTCAATAAACGTGCCATTTTGTTGAAGAAAAAGCCATTCCGTTTATGATAGAATCTAAATGGAATGATAATCATAAAATGCTTTAAAAAGTGAGGGTACACGATGATTGCAAAAACGGAAGAGGATTTTAATGGATTAAGAGAAATTGGTGAAATTTGTGGAGCGATACGAGATAAATTAGTCCAATGTACTAAACCTGGAATTACTACAAAGGAACTAGATGAAATGGCGAAACAGTTTTTTGAAAAAGCAGGAGCTCAATCTGCACCAAAAGGAGAATACGATTTCCCTGGATATACGTGCATTAGCATAAATGAAGAAGTAGCGCACGGGATTCCAAGGAATCGGATTATTCAAGAAGGGGACCTTGTAAATATTGATGTGTCAGGTTCTAAAAACGGTTATTTTGCTGATACTGGAATTTCCTTTGTTGTTGGGAAGGGTGAGATAATTTTACAGAAAATATGTGACGTTGCAAAAGAAGCATTCGAAGCTGGACTTGAGAAGGCAAAACCAGGTTCGAAAAAAAGCGCTCTTGGAAAAGCTGTACACAATGTGGCGAAACAGCATGGCTTAACTGTCATAAAAAATCTTACTGGACACGGTGTTGGACGCTCGATTCATGAAGCACCAGATCATATTTTCAATTACTTCTCTCGCTGGGATGATGAAATTTTAAAAGATGGTATGGTAATTGCCTTTGAGCCTTTTATCTCTACATTTGAAGAGGAAGTTTTCCAATCCAATGATGGATGGACCTTCCTAACCGATAAAAGCTTTGTAGCTCAATACGAACATACGATAATTCTTACAAAGGAAGGACCGATTATTACTACATTGTAAAAGAATTGTGGTGCAGGATGGGCTCTTGCGTTCTTTTAATCAAAGGATTTCATTGAGTTTCATCCATTTGAAAAAGGTTGTTGTTTCAAGATTTAAACATATTGTGAATTTAAAGTGATTTAATTGAATTCGAGTCGTTTTTTTAAATAAAAAAACCTCTCCATCATATAAAAATGAAGGGGAGGTTGAAATCTTGATATATATGGTTTTTAACGTTTTGAGAAATATACTTTTCAATTTAAATTATATTGAGTCCATTGAAATCCATTTATATCAACATTTTAGGAACCTTTATTTGAATAAAAATGTATGAAAAAGGATTTAAAATGATATTACTTGAACCAATTTGAACCAAAATGATAGATGTTAGTTGAATACAATACTAAGTATTATTTTATTTCTGACCATGACTTATACATTCTGATATTTCATATATTTCTCTACATAAACGATTAAGTCTTTCTTCTTCTCATGAAGAGGAAGAACACGCCACTTAAGAAGAGTAAAAACCCTGCTAATAAGTACTGATAGATTGTAGTGGCAGTTTCCGGTAGTTTTTGTCCGTCGTTCGTAACAGGCTGTTGTTCCATTGCTTCCTGTTCAAAAACGGTATAGGTGCTGAAATGATCGGTTTGTGCTGTCACGTTTCCAGCTTGCCATTCTCCGCCGATTGCTTCCCATTCTTCAAGTTCTGGATTCCAATAGAACAGTTGCACCTGATCTTTATCATTTACTTTGTCGCTATCAACAGAAAAAGTCAGTGTCACTTTTTCGTCGAAGGTATCCAATCGTTTTTCGCCTTGTTTGATTTCAAAGTCATAGACCACACTCAATGCTTGATCAATGTCAGCTAAACGCTCTAACTGGATTGTTGCAGCCTCGGATGCATTAGTGAAATTGGAGGAAACTAGTTGCAAGCTAACATTTTTTAACTGAATGATGATCGTTATACGATGCTCCTTCAGCCATTTTATTTGGTCAGAAGTAAATGCTAGGTTAACAGAATCATTATGATCATGTAAATCTATCCATAATTCACCTTGATCAGCCAGCTGATGGAGCGAGTCTGTTTCGATCGTTGCTTCGCCATTGGTAACGTCAGGTGTTAAGGTAACACTGGTTTGTTTCTCCGGGTCTTTTGAGTCCTCAGGATCTTCTGGATCAACAGAGTCTTTTGGATCTTCAGGATCTGGTGAAACTGGATCAGAACTATCGATTGCTTGGATATGTGCAACGACACTATTATTGTTATAAGTGACAGTTACCTCGTAATCATCTGCAGTTACAATATCGAATTTACCTTCCACCTTGTCGGCGGTCATTAAAGTAATATTTGCTGCCTTGTCTATTTTATAATTAGAAAGATCCAAATTCAGATCCCCACCATCAAGGTATAACAGTCCATCTACATTTAGTTGAGTTTTGTCATTATCCATTGCAATTTCTAGGTTTCCAGCTTCCATTGTTAAGTTACCATTTACATTCAAAGGTTCATCTACATTAACTAAAGCTGTACCATTTTCTACATAAAGATCGCCTTCACCAAAAGCAGTTTCAGAAGTAGCTTCTAACGTTCCTCCTTGTAGCAATGTGCCTCCTGAATAACTATTATTTCCTGTCAATGTAAGTGTTCCTGTCCCTTGCTTGGTAAGCATACCACTGCCAGTTATATCATTTCTCCACCAATCATGGGCATTAAATCTTCCTTTTGAAGCATCCATATTCACTGTTACATTACTTAAAAACGCACCATATCCATCAGATGCTGTTACCAAATCAAGTCTTCCCCAACCATTTGATTCGTCTATTACAGGGTAGCCTGATTCAATTTCTGTTGTATACAATACTTCTCTACGTTGTTTATCGGTCAAATAAGGCTGACGAGTTTCCAATAAAGCTTCAGCCCCTTTAGGTACTACAGGGTCTAAACCTTTTGTGCCTGTTTGCGGTAATCCGTATGTAAGTTTTTCCCGATAGAATGCTTTGTTTGCTTCATGATCTTCCCACTTTTCTTCATCGTACGCACTTTCAAACGTATAATCCTCTGTCACTGTATGTGCATATTCGTACAAGCTCATTTCTTTTGATGCAGCTAATTCACCGAATACTTCTCCAGCATTTTGATAAGCCTTATCCAATACCTCTTGGTTTTCTGAAAGATTGTATGCGTAGGCAATCATTGCTGTAGCTTGTATTCTTGCTCCTATAACATCAAGTGGAGAGTGCATGCCGGTCACTATTCTATTTTCTCCCATTTGAGCTGCTCTAGTTAAAAATTCAGCATATCTTTCCGGTGTTGCGTATGCAAATCCGAATGTTGATAAATATGATGCACTTGTATGCCCGCTTGGAAAAGCTCCGTCTTTACCTCTCCCGTCTTCCGCTTTTCTTTTTACATATTCTAATGCAGGAATTACTTCCACATTCGTTTCATATTGCTGGTAATGTCGTTCTCCCGTTTCTTTCTTACCACCTGAAGGTAATTCTTCTACTGTACTTTCACCACTGCCGATTGTGTCCCAAATAGGTAAACCGTTCTCATCAACAACTTCGTTCACTTCTCCATTTGAATTCATTCTGTAAGGTCTTGGAGAAGAAAAAAAGTATTTAGAAGGATTAGACGAAGAAGGATTCCTAAATCTAATTAAATGAACTAAATCCATTGCATCTTCTAGTGCAGATCCCTCCCATTGCCCCATCCCTTGGGCTTGGTCTTCAACAGTTGATTCTTCCAATACTTTATCCATGTCCTCTGCTGATCTGACAACACTTGTGATCGGGTTAACGATCTCTACGTAGGCATTAGCTAAAGGCCCATAAGCTTCCATCATACTATATATCTTATCTCTTTGATCATCATAATAGGCCGCTAACGCCTCTTCATCCGTTCTGTTTTTAGTAACCTCTTCTACATATTTGATATTAGCTTCCCAAGTCTCTGGATCTCTGATTTCTTCGTTTGCATATGTCTTCTTATATGTTACTACCTTTGTCTTATCATTTTTATATCCATCAAAATAAACGGTAGGTCCGTCACCATATTTTGCAACCTCACCATTTGCACCTGGTATAGTTAACGCTGTTCCGTCTCTCCAATCTGGTTGATTCATAGACCATATTTGATCAAAACCATCTAAAATATTTATAAAAGGATTAGTTCCAGCTATATTCTTTAAGATAGGATCGTTAGCATTTCCGCCATTATCCACTGCTGGTAAAGGTTGCTCAACTTCAGGAGCATCTGCATTTATTTCTTCAGTAGTCCCTTGTGGCTTTGAAGGTTTTAAATGCTCCTTTTCAGAATATTGACTAGCTGCCTGAACAGGAAACTCAAAAGATGCCATAGTTAGCACTGCAAGTAGTATTATTATCGATATTTTTTTCATGAATTTCATAACTTTTTTTCATTTCTCCTTTTCTGCTGCAGATTTGTAAATCACTTAACCACACTACTTTCACTTTAAGGACTGTATGTTAAATGAATGCAGGAAAAATGTTAAAATTATGTAATTTTTATGTAGAAGGGAAGAGACTTATTACGAAAATAAACGAGTTTGGAGAACCTTTCTTTCGGAATCTTTCGGATAGCTCTTTGAATATTATTTTCTCTGCTGATAAGTCATAAGGATTGCTGTTGTATTCAGCGAATATCTCTCATTAATAACCATGAATATGCCAAAATGAGTTATTACAACTACTACCATGAAAATGGAAGAAAGCGATGGAACAGCCATGTGATCGATGAAGCGAAGGAGAAAACAGGTGAGTTGTTTCAGAAATACATAAAAAAGCCCTCTCTGCTCCATAAGAGCAAAGAGGGTAAACCCCTGGTATATAAGATTTCCTAACGTTTTGAGAATTGTGGTGTCTTGTGAAATCAAGGATTTCAAACATCATAAAACACCTTTCATGGCATCTACCAGTACATTTAAGATCAATGCGGGCATCATTTCAGATTGTATGGATTCTGCAGCAAATACTTTTGGTGCTGATATTACAGAAACTGCAGCTAATGGGATTAACGACATGGTAAGGACTGAACACAATGAGAGGGGGAATGTATTTTGAAATTATGATATTTTGCAGGAATTTTGTTGGAATTTCTGTTATTAAATTTATAAGAAACAAGGCTTACATCTATACCAATATCCAATCTATACATAAATTGTTATTGTTATCGAATTTTTTCTGAATAGGAGTGTATGTATGGGAAAAAAAATGGATTGCAATAATGATGTAGGCGGTGTAGTCAGTAATGAAAATGGATGTGTCTGCGATGTTGTCCGCGCGATTGCGGATGCACAAGATAACGTTGCAGACCAACTATGTGATGTAAGCTGTTCACGTTCTATCCAAAATTTAGTATCACCTGTAGGAGGTAACGGCTTAGATACAGTACCATTTATTTTATATAATAAAAAAGGTAAACCGTTCAAAGGATTCGGAGCCGAAGTTAATGCTAATGGTGGGCCAGCTCGATTCGATTGCTTTAACAGCTTTATTTTCCGTGTAACTGAAGTGGATGATGACTGCTGTGCAGTATTAGAACTTTTAGTATTTAACAACGATGACACAACTTGTGGTGATCCTTGTGAGCAATTGGACAACGAGCAAGTTAATGATTTAGAACGTACTGGTATCTGTATTACAGTAGACTTAAATTGCTTCTGTGCTATTACTTGCTTACCTGCTGTTTCTGTACTTTAATGTTTTTTACTCTTCATGCAATAAAAACTAAGAATTTAAAAGCACCGGTTTTCCACGCCGGTGCTTTTAAAACTAGAGATAATTATTGCATTGATGACAAAGTCTCTTTTTATGCCTTTTTCCGCATTTTTGATGACAATGCTCTTTCTTCTTGTGACAACCACATGAATGCCTGTGTTTCTTTTTAAAGGAAGAAATAACATTCCCCTCCCTTCATATTTATTTTACGTATTGAAGAAAGGAGAAGATTGGACTAGTTTCGTAGTCATCAACATCATTTTTAAACCTGAGCACAGAGCTTTTTTAGGTGATCACATTACAACGGACCTTCGTTTAATCTACAACCACTAAAGCACTTCAAAAATACTAGTGTGATAAGTAATCATTATGAGGAAGCAAACAGGTTGCCTCTGTCTTCAAATTCGGTGGTTGTTGGTAATAATACTTTATCTGTAGAAAATCGTACATAAAGCCCAACCGAAGTAACATCTAAATCAAACATTAATTTAACTGATCCATCGGATGTGCCTAAATAATGAATAAATTAATACCCGCATTACTAGTATTAATGTATGAGTCTAAAGGGTCTAAATCGTCCCTTCCTCCATAAAAATTCATTCGGGCAGTTGAATAAGATGAAGTAGTCAAAATATAGTCACAAACGAATTTCAAGCATAGGAAAAGCACCTAAACCAAAACGGTAAAGGTGCTTTAATCGTTGATATATTAACGCTTTGAGAACTGTGGTGCACGACGAGCTTTTTTAAGACCGTATTTCTTACGTTCTTTAGCACGCGCGTCACGAGTTAAGAATCCAGCACGTTTAAGTGTTGTGCGGTATTCTGGATCAGCTTCTAATAATGCACGAGCAACGCCGTGACGGATTGCACCAGCTTGACCAGTGTATCCTCCACCATCAACGTTTACTAATACATCATAGCTACCTTCAGTTTCAGTAGCTGCTAATGGTTGCTTAATGATTGTACGAAGAGTTTCATATGGGAAGTAATCTTCCGCATCACGACTATTTACAACGATACGTCCAGTACCTGGAACTAAACGTACACGTGCAGTTGAAGTTTTACGGCGTCCGGTACCGTAGTATTGTACTTGTGCCACTATGTTAACCTCCTTTTAATTATCCGCGAAGTTCGTAAACTTCTGGTTGTTGTGCTTCATGTTTATGTTCTGCTCCACGATAAACATGTAGTTTTTTACCCATTTGGCGTCCTAATTTACCTTTAGGTAGCATCCCTTTAATTGTTAGTTCTAACATTTGTTCAGGATATTTTTCACGCATTTCACCAGCAGTACGTGATTTTAAACCACCTGGGTGATTAGAGTGACGGTGATATAACTTATCGCTAAGTTTTTTACCTGTAAGTTCAATTTTTTCCGCGTTGATAATGATCACATGATCACCAGTGTCAACATGCGGTGTATATGTTGGTTTATGCTTACCGCGAAGGACTGCAGCAACTTCACTTGCTAAACGACCTAACGTTTGACCTTCTGCGTCGACAACAAACCATTTGCGTTCAATATTATTTTCATTTGCCATGAAAGTTGTGCGCATGATCGTTACCTCCTAAATCAATCATTCTAAAAAATTTTCATTTTGTCTGGCTCTGAGCGCCCAAAAAACTAGTACCATAAAGCCTTCGTTTCTAACGGGCGCTTACGTTTTTCTATGTCCGAATTTATATTCTAACACGAGTAACTTTCCGGGGCTATTCGTGGTTTAGAAAATAAAATGCCATAGACCATAATATAATATACAACCCTAAATGTCAATAGATTGCACGCAAGGATTCGTTGTTTTTATCAACTTTTTTTATTATAAGTAACTTCCCATAAGTATAATCCTTGTGGAGGGGCGGTTTTGCCTGCTTTTGATCGATCTTGGGCAGCTATGATCTGTGTGATTTCCTCTGGTTCTCTGTTACCTAAGCCTATATCAATCAATGTACCAACAATAATCCGTACCATATTATATAAAAAGCCAGTACCTTTTACACGAACGATAATGTCTTTCCCCTCTTGCTCGATAGCAATATCCGTAATTGTGCGTGTCTTATCTCCTTTAACATTGCTGTTTGCTGCACAGAAGGAAGAAAAGTCATGGCTGCCAAGAAAAAATTGACTTGCTTTGTGCATGGCCACAAGATCCAAATCCTCTTGCACAAAATGGGTATAATATCGACGGAACAAATCCTTTTCCTTAGCATTCAAAATATAATAACGATATTCTTTCTCACTGACGTCATACCGAGCATGAAAGTCAGCTGGAACATCTGTAATCGACATAACTTCTACATCATCCGGGAGCATTGTATTTAATGCCCGTAACCAGTTTTCAAGTGGAATCTCTAATTCCGAATCAAAATGAATCACCTGACCTACCGCATGCACCCCCTGATCAGTTCTGCCCGAGGCCGTGACGCGCACATGATTGCCTTTATGCATTTTCGTCAAAACTTTTTCGATTACTCCTTGTATTGTCCGGCCCTTTGGCTGAACTTGATAGCCAGCAAAAAACGTACCATCATATCGTATGATTGCTTTTAATCTCATTTTACTTGCCCCTTACTGTCGTAAACTGAAAAAGATAAGTATGATTAATAAATAGATTGTCATCGCCATGTAATCTAACTTCTTAAACTGTAATTGTCTTAATTTCGTTCGTCCTTCACTTCCACGGTATCCTCTTGCTTCCATCGCCATCGCTAACTCCTCAGCACGTTTAAAAGCACTAATAAATAATGGGACTAGTAACGGAACAATGGCATATATACGATCTTTGATTGATCCCGTCCGTAAGTCAACACCTCGTGATGCTTGTGCTTTGGAGATTTTTTCTGTTTCATCCAGCAATGTCGGAATAAAACGGAGTGAGATCGACATCATGAGTGCTAATTCATGGACAGGTACCTTCATCTTCTTTAATGGCGCCAGCAGCTCTTCAATCGCATCCGTGATTTCCATCGGGGAAGTCGTTAAGGTTAACAGAGAAGTCACTAACACGAGCAAGAAAAAACGCAATGAGATCGTCAACCCTTGTTGAATTCCACCCTCATGTATTGAAAATCCACCTATTTCTATTATAACAGGTCCTTCCTTCGTAATCATGAGGTGAAGGATAAAGGTAAATATAATCAAAAACCAAACAGGTGTAATCCCTTTTAAAATATAACCGATACGCATCTTTGTTAATAATACTAATATAAGTGCAAAAAAAGTTAACCAGCCATAGCTCACACTATTGTTTGCAAAGAATACAATCATCACAAATGTAAAAATAACCATCAATTTTGTTCTGGGATCTAAGCGATGAATCACTGAATTACCTGGTACAAATTGCCCTATTATCATGAATGACTTCATAACCGCTTGTTCTCCCTTAATTTTTCCGCTATTTCTTTTGCTAATACAGCTGGTTCTTGACGTTTATACGTAATATCGGTATCAAACTTTTGATTGAAACGATTGATCAATGAAAGGATATCTGGCATATCAAGATTTGCTTTTTTTAATACATTCGCTTGCGAAAAAATTTGCTCAGGAGTTCCTTCCATATGAACACTGCCATCTGCAAGCACAAAGATATGATCTGCATACTTCAGAGCCTGGTTCATCTGATGTGTTACTAAAATCGTTGTCATATGTTTCGTTTTATGTAAATGATAAAACATATTCATGATATCTTGTTGTCCTTTAGGATCAAGTCCTGCTGTTGGCTCATCTAATATTAATACTTCCGGATTCATCGCAAGCACACCAGCAATCGCAACCCTTCGCATCTGTCCTCCGCTTAATTCAAAAGGAGACTTTTCTAAAATATCTTGCGAGAGATGGACTTTTTCCAAAGCACTGATGACTCTTGATTGTATTTCATCTTCTGGTACTTGAAAATTCTTCAAGCCAAAGCTTATGTCCCGTTCAACCGTCTCCTCAAACAATTGATGTTCTGGATATTGGAAAACAACGCCTACTTTTTCGCGCAACTTTTTCAAATCTTGCCTTTTGTTTTCTCTTGAGAGATAGAAATCTCCTACTTGTACTTGGCCTTCAGTAGGGAGAAGCAATCCATTGATATGCTGCAGGAGTGTTGATTTTCCAGAACCTGTATGGCCGACAATTGCTACATACTCACCGGTTTTAATATCGAGGTTAATATCTTTAAGCGCCTGATAGGAAAAAGGTGTATTCACTTGATAGGTATAGCTCACTTTTTCAAATTGAATGTCCATAATGCTTCCAAAAACTCCTCATTATCTAATGGATATGTTGCAAACTGATAGTCATATTGCTCTAATTCGACTGCAAGCTCAACAGTTAATGGTAATGATAAACCAATGGACTGCAACCCTTGGTGATCATTGTATAATTGGTCTGCTGTAGTATCTTTATAAATCTGACCTTCATTCATTACAATAACACGATCAGCTAACGTAATCTCGTGTAAATCATGGGTTATCATTACCATGGTAATCTCTAATTTTCCTTTCAGGTCATGAATGGTTGAAAGAATTTCCTTCCTGCCTCTTGGATCTAACATAGAAGTCGCTTCATCTAATAAAAGGATTTCCGGATATGTCGCCATAACACTTGCAATCGCAACCCGTTGTTTCTGCCCACCCGAAAGGTTGTGTGGTTCATGGTTTTGATAATTCTCCATTCCGACTTGGGTTAAAGCAGTATGAATTCGCTCGATCATTTCCTTGCGAGGTATACCACGGTTTTCTAAGCCAAAAGCTACATCGTCTCTCACCGTTGTTCCAACAAATTGGTTTTCAGGATTTTGAAACACCATCCCGATTTTTTGTCGTATTTCCCAAACATTTGTAGTCGTCAGTTTTCTATCATTGACCAAAATTTCTCCAGCTTGTGGAACTAGCAAACCATTTGCTAATTTAGCTATTGTCGATTTACCAGAACCATTATGACCAATAATAGCAACAGTCTCATTTACTTCCAATTTTAAGTTGAACTTTTTTAATACCCATGGGGCATCTTCATTATATCGAAAATATACATCACGAAATTCTATTGCAGGCATCATTGCTTCTCCTTAAAATCATTATTTCCCGGGTAATACTCATCAACTTCTATTGTATCATAATAGACCCTTTAGCTAACTCATCTAATCTGGTTAGATAAGATTTTTATAGTTAGTAGAAATATTCACTTAGTTACAGGCATATTCCTAGACTCATCGATAAAAGCAAGTCTATTCCAACACGTAAAAAAGGAGCCGACTCATGCCAACCCCTTTCCAGTTTTTTATTATGAGGAGGTTTGTTCTTTTAATTGGCGCATTTCCTCTACCCATTCATCTACTTCTTTTCTAATTTTTTTTGCTTCGTTATCTACTAGTGTTCTCTTCTCATCTCGTAATGTTTCATTTAGATCTTCAAGCATCTGTTTACGTTCGTCTAACATTTCATTCAACTGGTTCACTTTTTCTTCTGATAACCATTCTTCATTTTCTAGCAAGCTAACAATAGATCGGAAACGATGATCTTCTCTTGAGATAACAGCTGACCAGTCATTGCTTATATTATTTACTTCTTCTAATTTCCGTGTGATCTCCCAACCAACTGGTGCTAAGTTTACCGGCGCCCAGGCTAACTCTATCAGCGAAGGTAGCCATTCATACTCGATCGTGGATTTTAGCTCCTCACTATTATCTGCTGCGTAATACTCGCCATTCCCTGCATCAGCTACTGCTGTCAACTGTTCTTCAGCTTCTCGATCGACCTGAAAACCGATAATATTAACAGTACGCACACCATTGCTATTTTCGACAAAGCTCTTGGCAGCCTTAACCGGTTCTCCGTCACATGTTTCTACCCCATCACTAACAATATAAACGGTAACGTTCCCTTCTTGTTCCTTGCTTAACTCCATTACTTTCTCTATTCCAGCTGCCAATGGAGTCCAGCCTTTTGCTTCAATGGACGAAACCGCCTGATGGAACTTTTCGCCTTCATATTTTCCTAAAGGGTAAACCTCTTCTATACCTGAACAGGATTTTTCTTTGCCTGCTTCACTTTGGTCCCCCTTATGACCAAAAGCTACCAAAGATACTTTGCTAGATTCACCAATTGTTTTGGCAAAGCTTTCGACAGCTTCTTTGGCAATAGCCATTCGTTGTCTAGAATCACCATCAGATTCTAATAACATACTAGAACTGGCGTCTAACAGAATATAAGCATAATCACTTGCTTCGTTGCCCTTATCTTTTGATTTTTCTGGTCGAGGAAGTAATGGCTCCTGATAATTGGGTTGATAGCCTTCTAAATCAGCTAATAATTGACTGTGATACGGGGATCCCGCATAATAAATCAACGCCTTTAAAAGTGTTTCTGGATTATCTGACGCTGTAACAGTGGACTGAATTGCTTCCTTATATTCGTCTAGAAAGGCTTGGTCTAAATCGTCAATCCCCCATAATACACCTTCTGTTTCTTCTTCATAACTGAGGTCATCTGTTAATACCCCTGCCGATAACTGCTTGATCACCTCTGGATCACTTGCAATAGATATTTCCGATAGGCCGGGATATACCTCATCATTTGATTCCGATTTTTGCTCGTCTTTATTTACATTTACTTGTTCCTCTTTAGGTTCGTCTTCTACTATTTCTGATTGCTTAGCTTCTTCGTTACTACATCCCATTGTAATAACAACGAGTAGAAGCATCATATACTTTTTCATCTACTCACTTCCTTAATCCTTTATAAAACTATAACGTTTGAATAAGCTAAAATGTTCCACCTCTAGCCAAAATGAGTAAATAGTAACAGAAAACTAACTAAAGAAATGAACAAAAATTATTAACATAAGAACACAGTTCCATGCGTTCTTTTCTTATCATAAACAGAACCCCTAAAATAAGCGTAGTATTCTACCGTAGCGGTGACTTAACACTCTCTACAAAAAGATTGGAAGAAAGCAAAACTATGTTCACGTTTACTTCTCAGTTTATGTATTCCAGTTTATTGTTTTAATAGTACGAGAACATATTTTTTCACAAAACAAAAAAGGGCTTGGATGCACCTCTTAAAGAGATTTGCTCCTGCCCCTTGCTTTGTTTAGTATTTAATTATACTAACTCAATGACTGCCATTTCAGCCCCATCACCGCGACGAGGTCCTAATTTAAGCACTCGTGTATATCCACCTTGGCGATCTTCATAACGGCTTGCAATGTCACTGAAAAGTTTCTGAACAGCATCTTCATTTTCGTTCGCTTCTGCATTGTATAAGTATGATGCAGCTTGACGACGAGCATGAAGATCACCGCGCTTACCAAGTGTAACCATTTTATCAACAACTGAGCGTAGTTCTTTAGCCTTTGCTTCAGTTGTTTCCAAACGTTCATGAATGATAAGATCAGTTGCTAAACCGCGAAGCAAAGCCATACGTTGATCCGTTGTACGTCCTAGTTTTCTAGCCATGGAATATCCCTCCTTCGTTCCGAAATCTCTAAAAGGTGTCGTGATTAATCTTCGTTTCGTAGCCCTAGACCTAGATCTTCTAATTTATGTTTCACTTCTTCTAGTGATTTACGACCTAAGTTTCGAACCTTCATCATATCTTCTTCTGATTTATGAGCTAATTCCTGTACGGTATTAATTCCTGCTCGCTTCAAGCAGTTATAAGACCTAACAGATAGATCAAGTTCTTCGATCGTCATTTCAAGAACTTTTTCTTTTTGATCTTCTTCTTTTTCGATCATAATTTCAGCATTTTTCGCTTCGTCTGTTAAACCAACAAAAATATTCATATGCTCCGTGAAGATTTTAGCTCCTAGAGAAACTGCTTCTTCAGGACGAATACTTCCATCTGTTAATACATCAAAAGTAAGCTTATCATAATTGGCGTCTTCACCAACACGGGTATTTTCTACTTGATAGGTTACTTTTGACACTGGAGTAAAGATAGAATCCACCGGAATAACACCAATCGGACGATCCTCATGGTTATTAGAGTCAGCTGGACGGTATCCTCGGCCACTTTGTGCTGAAATTTTCATTTTTAAATGGCCATTACTACCAACTGTAGCAATACGAAGATCCGGATTTAAAATTTCGACATCACTATCAAAAATGATATCTGCAGCCGTAACTTCCCCTTCTCCCTGCACATCTACTTCTAGGGTTTTTTCTTCATCTGAATAGATTTTAAGAGCAAGTTTCTTTAAGTTTAAGATAATAGTTGTCACATCTTCGGCAATACCTTCAACCGTCGAAAACTCATGTAATGCTCCATCTATTTGAACAGATGTAACAGCAGCGCCAGGAAGTGAAGATAATAGGATACGACGCAAGGAGTTACCAAGTGTAGTACCATATCCACGTTCTAGTGGTTCTACAACGAATTTCCCATAAGTAGCATCATCACTGATTTCTACTGTTTCTATTTTTGGCTTTTCAATTTCGATCATCTATTAAACCCTCCTCTAAAACGTCGAAACCCCGGTTAGACTAAGGGTCTAACCGAAATTCCCCAGGTAGGCAGTTCCCGTTTCTGCACTATGCAATTGTGATTTTGTGTCTGTCGAAAGCAATGGTGTCATTAATAAACATTTAAAAAACTTTATTAAGCTATCATAAACCATTATAGACAGATTAACAAATAATATACTGTGATTATACTCGACGACGTTTTGGCGGGCGACAACCATTGTGAGGAACTGGTGTTACATCACGAATGGCAGTTACTTCAATACCTGCTGCTTGAAGTGAACGGATTGCTGCTTCACGTCCAGCACCAGGTCCTTTCACTGTAACCTCTAAAGATTTCACACCATGATCCTGAGCCCCTTTTGCTGCAGCTTCAGCAGCCATTTGCGCTGCGAAAGGAGTAGATTTACGAGAACCTCTAAAACCTAACGCTCCTGCACTGCTCCAGCTAACCGCATTTCCTTGGACATCAGTAATCGTTACGATAGTGTTATTGAATGTAGAACGAATATGTGCAATACCCGTGTCTATATTCTTTTTCACTCGACGTTTACGTGTATTAGTTTTACGAGCCATAAGTAAGCAAACCTCCTTTTTATCTTATTTCTTTTTGTTAGCCATCGTTTTTCTTGGGCCTTTACGAGTACGTGAGTTGTTTTTCGTTTTTTGTCCTCGAACAGGTAAACCACGGCGATGACGTACACCACGATAGGAACCAATTTCAATTAGACGTTTAATGTTTAAGGATACTTCACGACGAAGATCACCTTCTACAGAATAGCTGTCAATTTTTTGACGGATTTGTCCTAATTCTTCTTCTGTTAAATCGCGAACACGAGTGTTCTCATTAACACCAGCTTCTTCCAATACTTTCTTAGCAGTTGTTTTTCCAATACCGTAAATATAGGTTAAAGCAATCACTACGCGTTTATCACGCGGAACATCTACACCAGCAATACGTGCCATAGACTGATTACACCTCCTTATCCTTGTTTTTGTTTATGCTTAGGGTTTTCGCAAATTACCATTACTTTTCCTTTACGACGAATAACCTTGCATTTTTCACAGATTGGTTTTACAGATGGTCTTACCTTCATCTTCCATACCTCCTCTTGTGTCGGAGCATTTTATTTATAACGGTACGTAATACGACCTCTTGTTAAATCATATGGAGAAAGCTCAACCGTTACTTTGTCACCAGGTAAAATACGAATGAAGTGCATTCTAATTTTACCAGAAACATGCGCCAATACGGTGTGGCCATTCTCTAATTCTACTTTAAACATTGCATTCGGTAATGTATCAATTACAGTACCTTCGACTTCAATTGCATCGTCTTTCGCCATCGAGTTGATCTCCCTTCTTCAAATCTGTCTGAAATTCTTCGACAAATTTATTAATAGCATAACGCAACTTCCCATTGGTTACGCGCCCTGTTTCGAGAAGGCTTCTTTGAACTTCAGGAGATATAAAGCTTGTAAACGCAATATGTTGAAGATTTTTCTTCTTTGGTCGATCATATTTGCGCTTATCTCCATCCGCCAACAACACAAAACGACTGTCTACTTTTCCAATTACAATTGCAAACTGACCTGCTTCGCGCCCTTGTAGGATTTGAACAATCTGACCTAATTCCGGACAACTCTCCGATTCGCTCAACCATCATCACCTTCATTTAGGTTTTACGTTATACCTATTTTCGTTGTTAGTAACATTATACCAACTTTGATGATATTTTAATTAAGAAATTGTTTTTAATTTCTCATCAATATCGTTAAATACTGTGTCAATTTCTTGAGAGCCATTAATTGTCACTAAGTCACCTTTATTAGAATAAAAGTCTAACATTGGTTGTGTTTGTTCAAGATTAACCTCTAAACGATTTTTTACTGTACTAGGTTGATCATCTTCACGTTGAATAAGTGTTGCACCATCTTTGTCACATATCCCTTCAACCTTAGGAGGATTGAATAGTACATGATAAGCAGTGCCACATTCCGGACAAATGCGTCGTCCTGTAAGACGTTCTACTAATTCATCCTTATCAACATCTACGTGTAAAACATAATCAATCGAACGATTCATGCTAGAGAGTAGATCATCTAACGCTTCAGCTTGTGCTAAAGTACGTGGGAAACCATCTAACAAGAAACCTTTTTGACAGTCATTTTTACTTAATCTTTCTTTTACGATACCAATTGTTACTTCGTCTGGAACAAGAGCACCTTCATCCATGTAGCTCTTTGCTTTTTGTCCAAGCTCTGTTCCTTCTTTAATAGCTAACCGAAACATATCTCCAGTTGAAATATGAGGGATGTCATATTTTTCTACAATTTTCTCTGCCTGTGTACCTTTTCCAGCACCAGGTAGTCCCATAAGGATTAGATTCAACGATTTTCCCCTCGCTCTCTGTCTGATCCGATCTATAAAAACTTTACTTAATAAAGCCTTTATAGTTACGTTTTACTAGCTGCCCTTCTAGTTGTTTCATTGTTTGTAATGCTACACCAACAACAATTAGAAGTCCTGTTCCACCAATTTGGACGGATTGTGGTAAACCTGCCACATCACCCAAAATTAACGGTAAGACAGCTACCGCAGCTAAGAATAATGATCCAACAAATGTTAGTCGATACATAACACGTGTTAAATAAGTCTCCGTTGTTTTACCTGGACGTATACCAGGAATATAGCCACCTTGCTTCTTCAAGTTATCAGCCATTTGTTCTGGGTTAACTTGAACAAATGTATAGAAATACGTAAATGCGATGATTAGTACAACGTAAATAATCATACCAGATACGTTTGAATAATCGAATACATTGGCGATTGTCATCGCAATTTCATTATTTTCAAAGAAGCCTGCTATCGTACGTGGTGCAATGATAAATGAAATCGCAAAAATGACTGGAATTACCCCAGCAGCATTCACTTTTAACGGTAAATGTGTAGAGTGTCCTCCTACTGGTGAACGATTCACTAAGCGCTTCGCATATTGTACTGGAATTTTACGTAAAGCTTGTTGGATAAAGATAACACCTACTGTTACTGCAAGTACGAGCAATACAATTAACAGAACAATTACGATATTTAGGAATAGATCATCTTCTACACCAGATCCAAAGTATTGTGCGTAAATTTGATTAATGCCATTTGGAATGGCTGCTGCGATACCGGCAAAAATAAGGATGGAGATACCATTACCTACACCATTTGCAGTAATTTGTTCCCCTAACCACATTAAAAACGCAGTACCACTTGTTAATACAATGGCGATTACTAGAAATTTGCCTACACCAGGGTCGCTAATTAACAACCCTTCTGACATAGCATTAAAACCTACTGACATTGCACAAGCCTGAACAAATGCTAACCCGATTGTTGCATAACGTGTAACCTGTGCTAACTTTTTACGTCCCATTTCACCTTGCTTTTTCCATTCGGAGAATTTCTGAACGACATCCATTTGCAACAATTGCATAATGATTGATGCCGTGATGTAAGGCATAATCCCCATCGCGAAGATGGAGAAGTTTTTTAATGCTCCACCACCAAATGTATTAAGTAAACCAAATACATTTTGTTCATTCATAAAGTCAATAGCAGTTCGATCTGTGAATGGAACTGGAATAAACGTTCCGATACGAAATACTACTAACATGAGAAGTGTAAAAATAATCTTTTGTCTAATATCAGCCACACGCACAAAATTGGAGATTGTACGAAACATTAAATCACCTCAGTTTGACCGCCCGCTGCTTCAATTTCATTTTTAGCTGAAGCAGAAAACTTATGAGCTTTTACGGTTAATTTCTTTTCTAACTTGCCGTTTCCAAGAATCTTAACGCCTGATTTGACTTTGCTAATGGTACCTGTCTCAAGTAAAAGCTCAGGTGTCACTTCAGTACCTTCGTCAAAACTATTCAATGTTTCAAGGTTAACAATTGCGAAATCTTTACGGTTAATGTTTGTAAAACCACGCTTTGGTAAACGTTGGAAAAGTGGCATTTGTCCACCTTCAAATCCTGGACGTACACCTCCACCAGAACGTGCTTTTTGACCTTTATGGCCACGTCCAGATGTTTTACCATTACCTGATGACATACCACGACCAACGCGGTTACGTTCTTTCTTCGCTTGTGATGGTTTTAATTCATGAAGTTTCATGCGAGCACCTCCTCTTAAAACTAATTTTATTAAACTTCTTTCACGTCAACTAAATGTGATACTTTGTTAATCATGCCTCGCACGACAGGAGTATCTTCACGGACTACTGATTGATGAATCTTTTTAAGACCTAGTGTTTGAACAGTAGCTTTTTGTACTTCTGATCTACCGATGACACTGCGCTTGAGGGTAATTTCTAATTGATTAGACATTTGTTTTCCCTCCTTATCCTAACAATTCTTCTACAGACTTGCCACGAAGTTTTGCTACTTCTTCAGCACGTTTTAATTCGCTAAGTCCATTGATTGTTGCACGAACCATGTTGATTGGTGTGTTAGAACCTAATGATTTAGATAAGATATCTCCTACACCTGCAAGTTCTAATACGGCACGTACGGGTCCACCAGCGATAACTCCGGTACCTTCAACAGCAGGTTTCATTAAGATGTTACCAGCTCCGAATTGTCCGTGAATTTCGTGTGGAATTGTAGTACCAACGATCGGTACATTGACTAAGTTTTTCTTTGCATCATCAATTGCTTTTTTAATAGCATCTGGTACCTCTTGAGCTTTACCTGTACCAAATCCGACATGACCATTTTTATCTCCGACTACGACCAATGCAGCAAAGCGAAAACGACGTCCACCTTTTACTACTTTTGCTACACGGTTAATTGTTACAACGCGTTCTTCTAAATCTAATTTGTTTGGGTCGATGTTAGTACGCAACATATGTCCCTCCTTTTTTGATTAAAATTCAAGACCTGCTTCACGAGCAGCATCTGCTAGAGATTTAACTCGACCATGATATAAATATCCACCACGATCAAAAACAACATTTGTAAATCCTTTATCGACAGCACGTTTAGCAATAAGCTCGCCAACTTGCTTTGCAGACTCTACATTTCCAGTTGCTTCTAAGTTTAAATCCTTATCTACTGTAGATGCACTAACTAAAGTTACGTTGTTCACGTCATCGATTAGTTGTGCGTAGATGTGTTTATTTGAACGAAATACGTTAAGACGTGGGCGCTCCTGTGTTCCGAATAGGTTCTTACGGACACGCTGATGTCTTTTTTTACGTACACTATTTTTATCAGGCTTTGTGATCATCTAGGTCACTCCTTTCTGCTTGTTACCTATCCTTACTTAGCAGTCTTACCTTCTTTACGACGTACATATTCACCTTCATAACGGATACCTTTACCTTTATATGGCTCAGGTGGGCGAATAGCGCGGATGTTTGCTGCAACAGCACCAACTAGTTCTTTGTCGATACCTTTTACAACTACTTTTGTATTAGATGGAACTTCAATTTCAATTCCGTCAATTGGTTCTACTTCTACAGGGTGAGAATAACCAGCATTAACAACAAGTTTGTTTCCTTGTTTTTGTGCACGGTAACCTACACCTTGGATCTCAAGACCTCTTTCGAAACCTTTATGGACACCTTCAACCATATTACCGATTAGGCTTCTAGTTGTACCATGTAATGCTTTGTGCTGTTTAGAGTCACTTGGACGCTCAACAGTTAGTACATTATCCTCAATATTTACTTTCATTTCACTGTGGAAAGAACGGCTTAATTCACCTTTTGGTCCTTTAACAGTAATGTCATTTCCATCTACTTTGATTTCCACACCTTGTGGAATTTCTAGTAATTTTAAACCTATACGAGACATGCTACTACACCTCCTGTCTTCTAAGAATATCTTACCAAATATATGCTAGCACTTCGCCACCGATTGCTTGTGCACGTGCTTCTTTATCAGATAATACCCCTTTTGAAGTAGAAACGATCGCAATACCTAAACCATTTAATACTTTAGGAAGCTCATCTGCTTTTGCATAAACACGTAAACCTGGTTTACTGATTCGTTTTAAACCTGTGATTACACGCTCTTCGTTTGTACCATACTTCAAAAAGATACGAAGGATTCCTTGTTTGTTATCTTCTACATATTCATAGTCACGGATAAAACCTTCACGCTTTAAAATATCTGCAACTTCTTTCTTTAGATTCGACGCTGGGAACTCCAATTTTTCATGGCGTACCATGTTAGCGTTACGAATACGAGTAAGCATATCTGCAATTGGATCTGTCATAACCATTTCTCATTACCTCCTTCCCTATTCGGGGATTTACCAGCTTGCTTTTTTAACACCAGGAATTTGACCTTTATACGCAAGTTCACGGAAACAAATACGGCAAAGCTTGAATTTGCGGATTACAGAATGTGGTCGTCCACAACGTTCACATCTAGTGTATTCTTGCACTTTGAATTTCGCTTTGCGTTGTTGCTTTGCGATCATTGATTTTTTAGCCACTCTTTTCCCTCCTTATTTTAGCTTTTCGCTTATTTTTGGAAAGGCATGCCAAGTTGTGTTAAGAGTTCCGCAGCTTCTTCGTCAGAATTAGCTGTTGTTACGATAACAACGTCCATCCCTCTCACTTTGTTTACTTGGTCATAATTAATTTCTGGGAAAATTAATTGCTCTTTTACACCTAAAGTGTAGTTACCACGGCCATCAAATGCTTTATTAGAGATACCACGGAAGTCACGTACACGTGGTAGTGATACATCAATAAGCTTTTGAAGGAAGTCATACATACGCTCACCGCGTAATGTTACTTTCGCACCGATTGGCATTCCTTCACGTAAGCGGAAGCCAGCGATTGATTTTTTTGCTTTTGTTATTACAGGTTTTTGACCAGTGATTTGAGACAATTCCTCTACTGCAGCATCAAGTGCTTTAGAGTTCTGTACTGCATCACCCACACCCATGTTCACAACAATTTTTTCGACCTTAGGTACTTCCATTACAGAATCATAATTAAATTTCTCAACTAATGAAGAAACAATTTCATCATTGTATTTTTCCTTTAAAGTGTTCATCACGTAAACCTCCTTTCACCGCTAAGACTATTTATCTAAAGATTCACCAGATTTTTTAGCGATTCGAACTTTCTTTCCATCACGTACTTCATACCCAACGCGAGTTGGTTCGCCAGACTTAGGATCTAATGGCATTACATTTGATACATGAATCGCTGCTTCTTGATTCAAGATACCACCTTGTGGGTTTTCTTGAGAAGGTTTAGCGTGTTTTTTTACAACATTAACACCTTCTACAAGCACACGATCTTTTTTCGGAAATGCAGCTAAAACTGAACCCTGCTTTCCTTTATCTTTACCTGAGATTATTTGTACTTTATCACCTTTTTTGACATGCATGCTATCCGCACCTCCTTACACGGTTTTTCCGTAACGTGCTTATAATACTTCTGGAGCTAGAGATACGATTTTCATGAATTTCGCATCACGCAATTCACGTGCAACTGGTCCAAAAATACGAGTACCTCTTGGACTTTGGTCATCACGAACGATGACAGCTGCATTTTCATCAAATCGAATATAAGAACCGTCTTTACGTCTTACTCCGCTCTTAGAACGTACGATTACTGCTTTTACTACTTCACCTTTTTTAACAACGCCTCCAGGTGTTGCTTGTTTCACCGAGCAAACAATTACATCACCAATATTCGCTGTTTTGCGACCAGAACCACCTAGTACTTTAATCGCTTGTACCTCACGAGCACCAGAGTTATCTGCTACTTTTAAACGAGATTCTTGTTGGATCATATTCGTGTACCCTCCCTTCGGAACTTATCCGAGCGAACTTTAATTAAATAATTACTGCTTCTTCCACAACTTCAACTAGACGGAAACGTTTTGTTTTAGATTGTGGTTTAGTTTCCATGATTCGAACAACATCGCCGATTTTTGCTTGATTGTTTTCATCATGTGCTTTGAATTTTTTAGAGTATCTAACACGTTTGCCATATAAATTGTGAAATTTATACGTCTCAACTACTACAGTGATAGTCTTATCCATCTTGTCAGATACGACACGTCCGGTATAGACCTTACGATTATTACGCTCACTCATCTGAGGCTAACCTCCTTTATTATCAGTTATTTACGCTTAGCTCTCTTTCGCGAACAACAGTCTTCATACGTGCGATTGATTTGCGTACTTCACGTAGACGTGCTGTGTTTTCCAATTGACCAGTTGCAAGTTGGAAACGCAAATTGAAAAGCTCTTCTTTTAATGACTTGATCTTTTGTTCAATTTCGGCAGTGGTTAGTTCTCTAATTTCATTAGCCTTCATTGATTTCACCACCAATTTCTTCTCGTTTTACGAATTTCGTTTTGATTGGCAATTTATGAGATGCAAGACGAAGTGCTTCACGCGCTACCTCTTCTGATACACCCGCAATCTCAAACATTATCTTACCAGGTTTAACAACTGCTACCCATCCTTCAGGAGCACCTTTACCAGAACCCATACGAACCTCTAGAGGCTTAGCTGTATAAGGTTTATCTGGGAAAATTTTAATCCAAACTTTACCACCACGCTTCATATAACGAGTCATCGCTATACGAGCTGCTTCGATTTGACGGCTAGTAATCCAAGCGGAATCAACAGCCTGTAGGCCGTATTCACCGAATGCTACTGACGTACCGCCTTTCGCTTTACCTTTCATATTACCACGATGTTGCTTACGATGTTTTACACGTTTTGGCATTAACATAATGCTTTGCCCCCTTCCTTATTTATTGTTTTTAGTTGGAAGGACTTCTCCACGATAAATCCATACTTTAACACCTAGTTTACCGTAAGTTGTGTCTGCTTCTGCAGTTCCATAATCGATATCTGCACGCAAAGTATGAAGTGGAACAGTTCCTTCGCTATAGCTTTCCGCTCTTGCCATATCTGCACCGCCAAGACGACCTGATACTTGTGTACGAATACCTTTCGCACCTGCACGCATTGCGCGTTGGATCGTTTGTTTTTGTGCACGACGGAATGATACACGGTTTTCTAATTGACGAGCAATGTTTTCAGCTACTAATTTAGCATCTAAATCAGCTTTTTTCACTTCAACAATGTTGATGTGTACTCTCTTACCAGTTAGTTGGTTAAGTGATTTACGTAGTGCTTCTACTTCAGAACCACCTTTACCAATTACCATACCTGGTTTAGCTGTAGAAATAGAAATATTCACACGATTAGCTGCTCTTTCGATTTCAACTTTAGATACAGCTCCATCTTTCAAACGTTCTTCGATATATTCACGAATTCTAATATCTTCATGTAAAAGATCCGCATAATCTTTACCTGCGTACCATTTTGATTCCCAATCACGGATAACTCCGACACGAAGACCAGTTGGATTTACTTTTTGACCCATAGATTATCCCTCCTTCTTCTCAGATAGAACCACTGTGATGTGGCTAGTTCGTTTATTAATTTGTGTTGCACGACCTTGTGCACGTGGACGGAAACGTTTCAAAGTAACACCTTCGTTTACAAACGCTTCTGACACTACTAAGTTATCAGGGTTCATTTCATAATTGTGCTCTGCATTTGCGATCGCAGAGTTTATTAACTTCTCCACAACTGGTGAAGCACCGCGTTGTGTATGTTTTAAAATCGCAATTGCTTCTCCTGCCTCTTTGCCACGGATTAAATCGATCACTAGGCGGACTTTACGAGGAGCAATACGAACTGATTTTGCAACAGCTTTTGCTTGCATTAGGAGTACCTCCTCTCAATTAACGTTTTGTTTTTCTGTCGTCTCCAGCATGCCCTCTATACGTGCGAGATGGAGCGAATTCACCTAATTTGTGTCCAACCATATCTTCTGTTACGTATACTGGCACATGCTTGCGACCATCATATACCGCAATCGTATGACCAACAAAGCTTGGGAAAATAGTAGAGCGACGAGACCAAGTCTTCACCACTGTCTTTTTATTATCTTCGTTCAATTTGTCGATCTTTTTTAATAAATGGTCATCTGCGAAAGGTCCTTTTTTTAAGCTACGACCCATGGATAAGCCTCCCTTCGCGATTGTCGGACGGGTATTAATGCCCGTCGTTCAACCCCGTTATTTTTTGCGTTTACGTACAATAAATTTATCAGATTGCTTGTTACGCTGACGTGTTTTGTAACCAAGTGTTGGTTTGCCCCAAGGTGACATTGGTGATTTACGTCCGATTGGCGCACGTCCTTCACCACCACCGTGTGGGTGATCGTTAGGGTTCATTACAGAACCACGAACTGTTGGGCGCTTGCCTTGCCAACGAGAACGTCCAGCTTTACCTACGCTGATTAATTCGTGCTCTAAGTTACCTACTTGACCGATTGTTGCACGACAAGTCGCTAAGACTAAGCGTACTTCACCTGAAGCCAAACGTACTAATACGTATTTACCTTCACGACCTAGGATTTGTGCTTGAGCACCTGCGGATCTTGCTAATTGTGCTCCACGACCTGGTTTTAATTCGATGTTATGAATGATTGTACCTACTGGGATATCTCCAAGTGGTAATGCATTACCTAGTTTAATATCTGCGTCTGAACCAGATACGATTTCTTGACCTACTTGAATACCTTTTGGTGCAATGATATAACGTTTTTCTCCATCTGCATAATGGATTAGTGCGATGTTTGCAGAACGGTTTGGATCGTATTCGATTGTAGCAACTTTGCCTGGTATTCCATCTTTGTCACGTTTGAAATCGATAATACGATACTTACGCTTGTGTCCACCGCCTTGATGACGAACTGTTAATTTACCTTGATTATTACGTCCACCACGTTTGCTCAATGGTGCAAGTAGTGTTTTTTCCGGTTCATTAGTAGTGATTTCTGCAAAATCAGATACTGACATACCTCTACGACCATTGGAAGTTGGTTTATACTTTTTAATCGCCATCTGTTTTCCCTCCTTTTTTATTCAAATTATAACGTTTCAAAGAAATCTAATTCTTTACTGTCTTCAGATAACTGAACAATTGCTTTCTTACGGTTAGAGCGGTATCCGCCATAACGTCCCATACGCTTGAACTTACCTTTTTTGTTCAATGTATTTACATTCTCAACTTTCACAGCAAAGATCTCTTCTATCGCATCTTTGATTTGAGTTTTGTTCGCTTCTTTACTCACTTCAAAAGTGTATTTCTTTTCTGCCATTAAATCTGCAGAGTGTTCTGTAATGATAGGGCGCTTAATAATATCACGTGCATCTGCCATTATGCAAGCACCTCCCCTACTTTTTCAGCTGCTTCTTTCGTTAAGATCAGCTTGTCATGCGTAAGCAAGTCTAATACATTCACTTCGCTTACTGTTAATACTTTTACGTTTTGAAGATTATTAGCTGATTTTGCTAATACATCGTCTTTGTCTGCTGTAACGATCAATGCTTTTGCATCTACATTTAATGAGGAAAGCATAGAAACAACTTCTTTTGTTTTTGGTGTTTCGATAGCGATTCCTTCTAATACTACCAAGCTATCTTCTTTTACCTTAGAAGAAAGAGCAGATTTAAGCGCTAATCTACGAACTTTCTTAGGTAGTTTGTAGCTATAGCTTCTTGGAGTAGGTCCGAATACTGTTCCACCACCTACCCATTGTGGTGAGCGAATTGAACCTTGACGTGCACGGCCTGTTCCTTTTTGGCGCCATGGTTTACGTCCACCACCACGAACGTCAGAACGGTTTTTCACCGCATGTGTACCTTGGCGTAAAGATGCGCGTTGCATCAAAACAGCGTCGTGTAGTACATGTTCGTTTGGCTCGATTCCGAATACCGCATCGTTGATTTCTACATCACCAACTTGTGATCCACTTTGATTATATAGTGCTACTTTAGGCATGACATATCCTCCCTTCGATTAATAATTAGTTAGCCTTTATTGCACTCGTAACTTTCACGAATGATTTTTTTGCACCTGGAACGTTACCTTTGATTAATAGAAGGTTACGCTCTGCGTCAACTTTTACTACTTCTAAGTTTTGGATTGTAATTTGCTCTCCACCCATTTGTCCTGGTAGGTTTTTACCTTTAAATACGCGCATTGGGTCAATTACACCCATCGCACCAGGGCTTCTATGATAGTGAGAACCGTGTGACATTGGTCCACGGGATTGGTTGTGACGCTTGATAGCACCTTGGAAACCTTTCCCTTTAGAAGTACCTGTTACATCAATTTTATCTCCCGCTTCAAAAACCTCTACGCTTATCTCTTGACCTAAATCATATTCATCAAGATTTACGTCACGGACTTCACGAACGAAGCGCTTAGGAGTAGTATTTGCTTTTTCAGCATGTCCTTGTTCTGGTTTATTAGTACGATTTTTCTTTTCATCGGCAAAACCAATTTGGATTGCTTCATAGCCATCATTTTCTTCTGTTCGCTTTTGCAGCACAACGTTTGGTTCAGCTTCAATTACAGTTACAGGGATTAATTCGCCTTCTTCTGAGAATAGCTGAGTCATGCCGATTTTGCGACCTAAGATTCCTTTCGTCATCCGTTACACCTCCTAGATTGTTAAATTTATATTATAGTTTAATTTCAATATCTACACCTGACGGTAAATCAAGACGCATTAATGCATCAACCGTTTTTGGTGTCGGACTTACAATATCAATTAGACGTTTATGTGTGCGCATTTCGAATTGCTCACGAGCATCTTTATATTTGTGAGTCGCACGTAAGACTGTGTATACCGATTTTTCCGTTGGTAACGGAATCGGACCTGAAACTCCTGCACCAGATCTTTTTGCAGTATCTACAATTTTATCTGCAGATTGATCTAAAATACGGTGATCATACGCTTTTAAACGAATTCTGATTTTTTCTTTTGCCATTATTTTCCCTCCTTTACGCCCATTTAGATAATAGACTTTCTCCGCGAAAATTCCTTGGTGCACCCGCCATGGCAAAGGGGCCGGGTGTGCCAACAACCTTCCGCATCATCGCCTGTTTTATGACCAACATTGTTTATTATATAGAAAACAGCAGGCAAATGCAACATTTTATGCATATTTTTTAAGATTTTTTTAATCATCTAATCCGGAGCCATTTTAACACTGATAATTCAAACAGAACCCAACACACATTTCCAAATAAAATGCTACATGTTATACCAATAATAAGGATTATGTTCAGTAGACTTTAACGTTGTAGTAATCTTGAAATGTATGTTCTGCTTAAAATCCGCTCCGGTTGCCCGCTTCCCTTTCCGCGGGGTTTTCTCTTCAGCTAACTTTTCCAAGCAAAAAACGCTTGGAAAAGTGGATCTTCAGAGAAAACAGTCCCGCAGGAGTTGAAGCGGGCGGCCTCCACTATTATAAGTTCTACATTTCGTGTAAGGATTAGAATATTGATTTAATTATCAGTGTATATAAAAGACTTCCGTGCAATCATTGTGCATAATATTCAAAGTATTAACTGTCATAATCTGTGTATAGCAATTTATAGCGGAGGCCGATTGCGTAGACTCCGCATGCGTTCAGGGCGAGCTGAAGATCCATTTTAAAAAATAAATAACATTTATTTTTTAAAATTAGCTGAGGCTGTCCCCACGGAAAGCGAAGCAATCGACCGAAGCGGTAATAAAAATCTATCCTCACAATATTAATACATAGAAAAATAGTAGTCTACTGAACATAATCCTTACTATGGTCAGTAAATAACTTTGGTATAACATGAGTGAGGTAAGGTTTCAAATATCTTTTTAACTAAAAAGCAGGTAGCGCTTGGCTACCTGCTTTTTTATATGTCATTGATTACTCAATGATTTCTGCTACGACACCTGCACCTACTGTACGTCCACCTTCACGGATTGAGAATTTAGTTCCATCCTCGATCGCGATAGGAGAAATAAGAGATACTGTCATTTCAATGTTATCACCAGGCATTACCATTTCCACGCCTTCTGGTAACTCGATTACACCAGTTACGTCAGTTGTACGGAAATAGAATTGCGGACGATAGTTTGAGAAGAATGGAGTATGACGTCCACCTTCGTCTTTAGATAGTACATAAACTTCTGCACGGAACTTAGTATGTGGCGTGATAGTACCTGGCTTAGCTAGTACTTGACCACGGTTGATGTCTTCACGTGCAACACCACGAAGTAATGCACCAATGTTATCCCCAGCTTCTGCATAGTCAAGAAGCTTACGGAACATTTCCACACCAGTGATTGTTGTTTTAGATGGTTCTTCAGCAAGACCGATGATTTCGATATCGTCACCTACTTTTACAACACCACGCTCTACACGTCCTGTTGCAACAGTACCACGACCAGTGATTGAGAATACGTCCTCAACTGGCATCATGAATGGTTTTTCAGTATCACGGTCTGGACGAGGAATATAATCGTCAACTGCTTCCATAAGTTCAAGGATAGCGTTAACGTATTGCTCTTCACCTTCAAGTGCTTGAAGTGCAGAACCTTTGATTACTGGTACATCATCACCAGGGAAGTCATATTCACTTAATAGATCACGTACTTCCATTTCAACTAGTTCTAGAAGTTCTTCGTCATCTACCATATCACATTTGTTTAAGAATACAACGATCGCTGGTACACCTACTTGACGAGAAAGTAAGATGTGCTCACGAGTTTGTGGCATTGGACCATCAGCAGCAGATACTACAAGGATAGCGCCGTCCATTTGTGCAGCACCAGTGATCATGTTTTTAACATAGTCAGCGTGACCTGGGCAGTCAACGTGCGCATAGTGACGGTTGTCTGTTTCATACTCAACGTGTGCTGTTGAGATTGTGATTCCACGTTCTTTCTCTTCTGGAGCACCATCGATTTGGTCGTATGCACGAGCTTCCCCGCTACCATATTTGTTGAAAAGAACGTTTGTAATTGCTGCAGTTAAAGTTGTTTTACCATGGTCAACGTGTCCAATTGTACCAATATTAACGTGGTCTTTGGAACGGTCAAATTTTTCTTTAGCCATGTATATTTCCTCCTTTAAGTAAGTAAAAAGTTTTTTTATATTTTCATGTATCATGGCTTAGAAATTTGTTATCTAAGCCTATAATACAAGTTATACTTTAGATTAAGAAAAAAATCAATTATTCACCAGCATTTTTCTTAATAATTTCTTCTGAGATGCTCTTAGGAACTTCTTCGTAGTGATCGAAGTGCATTGTATAAGTACCACGACCCTGTGTATTAGAACGAAGTGCAGTTGCATAACCAAACATTTCTGCAAGTGGAACAAATGCTTTAACTACTTGAGCAGGTCCACGTGCTTCCATTCCTTCTACACGTCCACGACGGGAAGTTACATCACCCATAATGTCACCCATATATTCTTCTGGGATAACAACTTCAACCTTCATCATAGGTTCAAGGATTACTGGGTTACATTTGTTTTTCGCTGCTTTAAGCGCCATAGATGCTGCTACTTTAAATGCTGTTTCGTTAGAGTCAACATCATGGTAGCTTCCATCATAAAGTGTCGCTTTTACATCAATTAGTGGATATCCCGCTACTACACCATTTTCCAATGATTCTTTAATACCAGCTTCAACGGAAGGGATGTATTCACGTGGTACTACACCACCAACGATTTTATTTACGAATTCAAATCCTGCACCTTCTTCGTTAGGTTCAAATTTAACCCAAACGTGACCATATTGACCACGACCACCAGATTGGCGAACGAATTTACCTTCTACTTCCGCAGAGCCACGGAATGTTTCACGGTAAGATACTTGTGGAGCACCAACGTTAGCTTCTACTTTAAACTCACGCTTTAGACGATCCACGATGATATCAAGGTGTAACTCACCCATACCAGAGATGATCGTTTGACCAGTCTCTTGGTTTGTCTCTGTTCTGAAAGTAGGGTCTTCCTCTGCAAGCTTACCTAACGCAATAGCCATTTTATCTTGATCAGCTTTTGATTTAGGCTCGATTGCTACAGAGATAACTGGTTCAGGGAATTCCATTGATTCTAGGATTACTAGACTTTTCTCATCACATAATGTGTCACCAGTACTAGTATCTTTCAAACCAACAGCTCCCGCAATATCCCCAGCGTAAACTTCATCAATTTCCTCACGAGAGTTTGCGTGCATTTGTAGGATACGTCCTACACGCTCACGTTTATCTTTCGTAGAGTTTTTCACGTATGAACCTGATTTCAATGAACCAGAGTATACACGGAAGAATGTAAGTTTACCAACAAATGGGTCTGTTGCTACTTTAAATGCTAAAGCAGAGAATGGTTCTTTATCGTCTGCTTTACGAACTACTTCCTCTTCTGTTTGAGGTACATGACCTTCAATTGGAGGAATATCTAATGGTGATGGTAGGTAATCTACTACACCATCAATTAGTAGTTGTACACCTTTGTTTTTGAAGGCAGATCCACAGAATACCGGGTAGAACTCAACACTTAAAGTTGCTTTACGGATAGCACTTCTTAACTCATCGTTAGAGAACTCTTCACCTTCTAAGTATCGTTCCATTAGATCTTCATCTAATTCAGCAACTGCTTCAACTAGATTTGTACGATATTCTTCAGCTTGCTCTTTGTACTCATCAGGAATAGGCTTCGCTTCTGCACGAGTACCTAGATCATCAAGGTAGTAGTAAGCTTCCATTGAGATAAGATCAATGATTCCTTCAAATTCATCTTCAGCACCGATTGGAAGTTGTACCGGGTGAGCATTTGCTCCCAAGCGATCTCCCAATGTTCCTACTGAATAAAGGAAATCTGCACCGACTTTATCCATTTTGTTTACAAAAACGATACGTGGTACACCATATGTTGTTGCTTGGCGCCACACTGTTTCTGTTTGTGGTTCTACACCAGACTGTGCATCTAGAACAGCTACTGCACCATCAAGTACACGTAATGAACGTTCAACTTCCACTGTGAAGTCTACGTGTCCAGGTGTATCGATGATGTTGATGCGGTGACCTTTCCACTGAGCAGTTGTTGCTGCAGAAGTGATGGTAATACCACGTTCTTGTTCCTGCTCCATCCAGTCCATTTGAGAAGCACCTTCATGTGTTTCCCCAATTTTGTGGATACGTCCCGTATAAAACAAGATACGTTCTGTTGCAGTTGTTTTACCAGCATCGATGTGTGCCATGATACCGATATTACGTGTTTTCTCCAAGGAGAACTCTCTAGGCATGAATCTTTCTCCTTCCTAAATAAAAGATTGTTTTTTGGATGATTACCAGCGATAGTGAGCAAATGCTTTGTTTGCTTCTGCCATCTTGTGCATATCTTCTCGTTTTTTAACAGATGCACCTGTATTATTTGAAGCATCTAGAATTTCATTCGCTAAACGCTCTTCCATTGTTTTTTCGCCGCGAAGACGAGAATAATTTACAATGTAACGTAAACCTAGTGCTTGACGACGTTCTGGTCTTACCTCTACTGGTACTTGGTAGTTAGAACCACCAACACGACGAGCGCGTACCTCAAGTACTGGCATAACATTTTTCATTGCCTGTTCAAATACTTCCATAGCGTTTTGACCGCTACGTTCTTGAACTAATTCGAATGCACGATACAAAATCTTTTGCGCTTTACCTCTTTTTCCATCAATCATAATTTGATTGATTAAACGAGTAACTAGTTTTGAGTTGTATAACGGATCTGGTAAGACATCACGCTTTGGTACTGGTCCTTTACGTGGCATATCTCCCCCTCCTTCCTATTGTGTTTTTATTAGAAATGCTTATTTTTTAGGTTTTTTCGCACCGTATTTTGAACGTCCTTGCATACGTCCTTCTACACCTGAAGTATCAAGTGCACCACGAACGATATGATAACGAACCCCTGGTAAGTCTTTTACACGACCACCACGAATTAATACAACACTGTGTTCTTGCAGGTTATGACCAATTCCAGGAATATAAGCTGTAACCTCGATTTGGTTTGACAAACGAACACGCGCATATTTACGAAGTGCAGAGTTCGGTTTCTTTGGTGTTAATGTACCTACACGAGTACACACTCCACGTTTTTGTGGGGAAGATTGGTCAGTCGCAACTTTTTTACGACTATTGTACCCTTTATTTAAAGCAGGTGAGTCTGACTTTTTAGACTTAGTCACACGACCTTTACGTACTAATTGATTAATAGTTGGCATCTATTTTTCCTCCTCTCTGTTCTTGAGATGTAATACCACACATCCAGGTGGTTCATAATAGAGCAAAAAACAAAGTCTTCGCAAATAATTGCCAAAACTTTATTGTTTGATCACTACTGTTGCTGCTCCAACATCTATTCCACAAACTTTTCCAAGCTCTTTCATAGAGTCTACATAGAAATAAGGGACATTATGTTCAGATGCAACTCGTGAAACTTTACTAGTAATGTGTGTATCAGCATCACTAGCAATAATCACTTCTTTTGCATGACCATTTTTAATGGCTTTTAAGACTTGTTTCGTTCCGATTATCTTTTCAGTATTTACCTGCGCCACTTTTTCATAAGACATCTGCATATCCTCCAAAGTAACAAGGATAACGGAAGCACCTTAAATATACTATCATCACAAAAAATTAATGTCAACTTTTATTTGTAAAAATAAATAATTATTTAAAGTGTTCACCCTTGTTTTCTTTCAAGTAAATGTAATTAGTGGATTACCTGCAATTTATTATGCAGGTAATCCGTGCTATTTGTTGTCCAGCCCCAGTGCTTTCTTATTACTGAATTACTTCTTCTGAGTCTGTTTCTTCAACTTTTGTTGGATCAACAGCTAGTTTTTCCTGGATGCGACGATAACGTTGCATACCGGTACCTGCTGGCACAAGTTTACCAATAATAACATTCTCTTTCAGACCAAGTAATTCATCTCGTTTACCTTTGATCGCTGCATCTGTTAAGACTCTTGTTGTCTCTTGGAAGGAAGCAGCAGATAAGAATGAATCTGTTTCAAGAGATGCTTTTGTAATACCCAACAACACCGGACGACCAACTGCTGGTTGACCACCTGTTACTAAGACTTGCTTGTTTGCATCTTTGAATTGGTGTATTTCCAGTAGTGATCCTGGTAATACTTCTGTGTCTCCGGAATCAGCAACACGCACTTTACGAAGCATTTGTCGTACCATTACTTCGACGTGTTTATCGCCGATTTCCACCCCTTGCATACGGTATACTTTCTGTACTTCTTTTAATAAGTAAGATTGAACACCGTCAATACCTTTAACTTTTAATAATTCCTTAGGATCGATAGAACCTTCTGTCAGTGCTTGACCTGCTTCTACCTCATCACCTATAGAAACTTTAAGTCGCGCGCCATATGGTGCTGTATATGTTTTGGTTTCTACTGTACCTTGAACAACGATTTCTTGTTTGTCTTTCACTTCCGTTACATCTTGGACAGTACCGAAAATTTCGGAGATAACTGCTTGACCTTTCGGGTTACGCGCTTCGAAGATCTCTTGAATACGCGGTAAACCTTGGGTAATATCGCTACCCGCAACCCCACCAGTGTGGAATGTACGCATCGTTAACTGTGTACCTGGTTCACCGATAGATTGAGCGGCAATAATACCTACAGCTTCACCCACTTCTACTTCTTCACCAGTAGCTAAGTTACGACCATAACATTTTTTACATGCACCATGTTTTGTATTACATGTGAAGACAGTTCGGATTAAGACATCATCAATTCCTGATTCTACAATTTCTTTCGCTGCGTCTTCAGAAATGACATCATTTTTCGCAACGATTAATTCGTTAGTTTCAGGATGTTTCACATTTTGGAATGCCGTTCTACCAATCAAACGATCGATAAGTGGCTCAATCATTTCTGTACCTTCTTTAATAGCAGATACAGTTAAACCACGATCTGTTCCACAGTCTTCCTCACGGATAATCACATCTTGAGCAACATCAACAAGACGTCTTGTTAAATAACCAGAGTCTGCTGTCTTAAGAGCTGTATCGGCAAGACCTTTACGAGCACCGTGTGTAGAAATAAAGTATTCTAGTACTGTTAGGCCTTCACGGAAGCTTGACTTGATCGGTAATTCGATAATTCGACCTGCTGGGTTTGCCATTAATCCACGCATACCTGCTAACTGAGTAAAGTTAGATGCGTTACCACGCGCACCGGAATCACTCATCATAAAGATCGGGTTACGCGGGTTCAAGGATTTCATTAGTTTCTCTTGAATGGTGTCTTTTGCTTGTGACCATACAGAAATGACACGGTCATAGCGTTCTTCATCAGTAATTAAACCTCTACGGAATTGCTTCAATACCTTATCTACTTTATCTTGTGCTTCTGCCAAGATCTCTTCTTTCTCAGCAAGAACAACGATATCTGATACACCTACTGTGATACCAGCTTTGGTTGAGTAAGCAAATCCTAAATCTTTCATACGGTCAAGCATTTTTGAAGTTTCACTAATCTTGAACTTCTTGAATACTTCGGCAATGATATCTCCAAGAATTCCTTTTTTGAATGGTGGAAGAATTTCTCGTTCAGCAATTACTTCCTTGATGTTAGCTCCAGGCTCAACAAAATACTTATCAGGTGTTGCTATTTCTAAGTTTTGCTGCGTTGGTTCATTCATATATGGGAATGATTCTGGTAACATATCGTTAAAGATTAGCTTACCAACAGTTGTGATCATTAATTTATTTTTTTGTTCATCAGTAAATGCTTCTTTATTTAATGAAACTGGTTGAATCGCAACACGTGTGTGTAAATGCACATAACCATTTTGATAGGCGATTAATGCTTCATTTAAGTCTTTAAACACCATACCTTCACCAATCGCGTTCTCACGTTCCATTGTTACGTAATAGTTACCAAGTACCATATCCTGTGATGGTGTAACAACTGGTTTACCATCTTTAGGATTCAGAATGTTTTGTGCTGCAAGCATTAAAATGCGTGCTTCTGCTTGTGCTTCTGCTGATAAAGGAACGTGTACTGCCATCTGGTCACCGTCGAAGTCCGCATTATATGCCGTACATACTAGCGGGTGCAAGCGAATTGCTCGACCCTCTACAAGTGTCGGTTCAAATGCTTGAATACCTAAACGGTGAAGGGTTGGTGCACGGTTTAGCAGTACAGGGTGTTCTTTAATAACATCTTCTAATACATCCCATACCTCTTCATGCAATCTCTCAATTTTACGTTTTGCCGACTTGATGTTATGAGCTAAACCTCGCTCTACTAACTCTTTCATAATAAACGGCTTAAATAACTCTACAGCCATTTCCTTTGGCAGACCACATTGATACATCTTTAAGTGTGGGCCTACGACGATTACGGAACGACCTGAATAGTCAACACGTTTACCTAGTAAGTTTTGACGGAAACGACCTTGTTTCCCTTTTAACATATGAGACAGAGATTTTAATGGACGGTTACCTGGTCCAGTTACCGGACGTCCACGGCGTCCATTATCAATCAAGGCATCTACTGCTTCCTGAAGCATACGCTTTTCGTTTTGTACAATAATGCTTGGTGCTCCAAGATCAAGAAGTCGTTTCAAACGATTGTTACGGTTGATTACACGACGATATAAATCATTCAAGTCAGATGTTGCGAAACGACCACCATCTAATTGCACCATTGGTCTTAATTCAGGTGGAATGATAGGTAATACGTCCATTATCATCCAGCTTGGATCATTTCCAGAGTTACGAAATGCTTCTAATACTTCTAAACGCTTGATTGCACGCGTTCTGCGTTGACCCTGTGCAGATTTTAATTCTTCACGTAACAATTCTACTTCTTTATCAAGATCAATATCTTGTAAGATTTTTTTGATTGCTTCAGCACCCATTGCAGCTTGGAAGGAACTACCGTATTTATCACGATAAGCACGGTATTCTTTTTCAGATAATAATTGTTTTTTCTCTAAGGCTGTATCGCCAGAATCTGTCACAATATATGCTGCGAAGTAAATCACTTCTTCCAGGGCTCTAGGTGACATGTCTAATACTAGCCCCATTCGACTTGGGATACCTTTGAAGTACCAAATGTGTGATACAGGTGCAGCTAATTCAATGTGACCCATACGTTCACGTCGAACTTTTGCTTTGGTTACTTCCACACCACAGCGGTCACATACGACACCTTTATATCTTACACGCTTATACTTTCCACAATGACATTCCCAATCTTTTTGAGGACCGAAAATTCGTTCACAAAATAAACCATCTTTCTCTGGTTTTAGTGTACGGTAGTTAATAGTTTCAGGCTTTTTCACTTCACCAAATGACCATGAACGGATTTTATTTGGTGATGCTAATCCGATTTTCATAAATTCAAAATTATTTACATCTAACAAGGGTAAACCTCCCTTTTAGTCTTTGGGTTTTCGTTCACTCTAAGCTTTATAGACAATTCTTACCTGATCAATCTTGCCGAAAGAATGATCAGGTTTGAATTTTGACCGTGTTGTTTAACTAGTAGTTTCTTCGATTTCTAGATTGAAGTTATCTGCAGATTGGGAATCATCTTCTTCGTCATCACGAAGTTCGATTTCTTGCTCATCCCCAGATAACATTTTCACATCCATACCGAGACTTTGTAATTCCTTAATTAATACTTTGAATGATTCTGGAATTCCAGGTTCAGGAACATTGTCGCCCTTAACGATTGCTTCGTATGTTTTCACACGACCAACTGTATCATCTGATTTAACCGTTAATATTTCCTGTAGTGTATAGGCTGCACCATAGGCTTCTAGTGCCCATACCTCCATCTCACCGAAACGCTGACCACCAAATTGTGCTTTACCACCTAGTGGTTGTTGTGTAACTAGTGAATATGGACCTGTTGAACGAGCATGCAATTTATCATCTACCATGTGTGCCAGCTTGATCATGTACATCACACCAACAGAAACACGGTTATCAAAAGGATCACCTGTACGTCCATCGTAAAGGATTGTTTTCGCATCTCTTGGCATACCAGCTTCTTCAAGGGTCTCCCAAACATCTTCTTCACGTGCACCATCAAATACTGGTGATGCAACATGAATACCGAGTTGTCTTGCTGCCATACCCAAGTGTAGCTCAAGCACCTGTCCGATGTTCATACGAGATGGTACCCCTAATGGGTTTAACATAATATCGATTGGTGTACCGTCTGGTAAGAATGGCATATCTTCTTCTGGTAAAATTTTAGAGATAACACCTTTGTTACCGTGACGGCCAGCCATTTTATCCCCTTCGTGAATCTTACGTTTTTGAACGATATATGCACGAACTAACTGGTTTACACCCGGCGGTAATTCATCACCGTCTGCACGGTTAAAAATTTTAACATCTAGTACAATACCACCAGCACCATGAGGTACTCGAAGCGATGTATCACGAACCTCACGTGCTTTCTCACCGAAGATTGCGTGTAACAAACGTTCTTCAGCTGATAATTCTGTTACCCCTTTAGGTGTAACTTTACCAACTAACAAGTCACCGTCTTCTACTTCAGCGCCTACGCGGATAATGCCTCGCTCATCTAAGTCGCGCAATGCATCTTCCCCAACGTTAGGGATGTCACGTGTGATTTCTTCTGGCCCTAATTTAGTATCACGTGCTTCTGATTCATATTCTTCAATATGAATAGAGGTATAAACGTCATCTTTTACAAGGCGCTCACTCATGATGATCGCATCCTCATAGTTATAACCTTCCCAAGTCATAAAGCCGACGAGTACGTTTTGGCCAAGTGCCAATTCACCTTTTTCCATTGAAGGACCATCAGCCAATATTTCACCTTTAGTTACACGGTCACCTTTCGATACGATCGGGCGTTGGTTGTAGCAAGTACCTTGGTTGGAACGAACAAATTTTTGTAGACGGTAGCGATCTAAATCACCTTCAACTTCTTTACCATCCACTTCTGTGATACGACGAACAAGAACTTCTTTCGCCTCCACTCTTTCCACGATACCTTCATGCTTACAAATAACAGCTGCACCTGAGTCTTTTCCTGATACATATTCCATACCTGTACCAACAATTGGTGATTTAGGCTGCATAAGCGGTACTGCTTGACGCTGCATGTTTGCACCCATTAACGCACGGTTTGAGTCATCATTCTCCAAGAAAGGAATACATGCTGTCGCAGGAGATACAACCTGCTTAGGTGAAACATCCATGTAATCTAATTTCTCACGTTTTACAATCGTGTTTTCACCACGGAATCTTGCAATTACTTCCTCGTCAGTAAACGTTCCATCTTCATTCAGTTTTGCGTTCGCCTGTGCAACAACATAGTTATCTTCTTCATCTGCTGTTAAGTAGTCCATTTGGTTTGTAACCCGACCTGTTTCAGGATCCACTCTACGATAAGGAGTTTCAATAAAACCAAATTTATTTACTTTCGCATAAGATGATAACGAGTTGATCAAACCAATGTTTGGTCCCTCTGGTGTCTCGATTGGACACATACGACCATAGTGAGAATAGTGAACATCACGCACTTCAAAACCTGCACGTTCACGAGTCAAACCACCTGGCCCTAAGGCAGATAAACGTCTTTTATGTGTTAGTTCTGCTAATGGGTTTGTTTGATCCATGAACTGGGATAACTGTGAACTACCAAAGAATTCTTTGATAGATGCAATTACCGGACGTATATTGATTAACTGTTGTGGAGTGATAGAAGATGTGTCTTGAATAGACATTCTCTCACGAACCACTCGTTCCATACGTGATAGTCCAATTCTGAATTGATTTTGTAATAACTCTCCTACTGAACGTAGACGACGATTTCCTAAGTGGTCAATATCGTCGGTGTCTCCAACTTGATGCAAGATGTTAAAGAAATAACTGATTGCAGAAAGAATGTCAGCTGGTGTAATGTTTTTAATGCTATCTTCGACATTACAATTCCCTAGTACGTTAAGCGTTCTTTCTCCTTCAGGATCAGTTGGATCCATAATTTTAATGGATTGAACTCGAATTGGTTCCTCTAGCACACCTTCATTTGGGTCTAGCACTCTTTCACCAAATCGATTTTCATCAGAGTCTAGTATCGGTAATATTTTATCTAACAAGCGTCTATCTAACTTATCTCCCTTGTTTGCAATCACTTCACCCGTTTCCGGATCTACTAATGGCTCTGCGAGAATTTGATTAAATAAACGATTTTTCAAATGTAATTTTTTGTTTATTTTATAACGGCCAACATGTGCTAAATCATATCTTTTTGGATCAAAAAACCTTGAAACCAATAGACTTTTAGCATTTTCTACTGTTGGTGGCTCTCCAGGACGAAGGCGCTCGTAAATTTCTAACAATGCCTTTTCACTTGTTTCCGTGTTGTCCTTTTCCAGAGTGTTTTTTAGATATTCGTTTTCTCCAAATAAATCTAATATTTCTTGGTCATCTCCGAAACCTAACGCTCTAAGTAATACCGTAATAGGTAATTTTCTAGTACGGTCAATACGTACGTGTACAACATCTTTTGCGTCTGTTTCAAATTCTAACCAAGCACCTCTATTCGGAATAACAGTAGCACCATAACCACGTTTACCATTCTTATCAATTTTTTCATTAAAGTAAACACTAGGTGAACGAACAAGCTGCGAAACGATAACACGTTCTGCACCGTTAATGATAAACGTACCTGTTTCTGTCATTAACGGAAAATCACCCATAAATACTTCTTGCTCTTTCACTTCACCCGTTTCGTTATTCAATAAACGAACCTTTACTCGAAGAGGAGCGTTGTATGTTACGTCTCTTTCTTTGGATTCATCGACTGGATACTTGGGTTCTCCAAGGCTATAATCGACAAATTCTAATGACAAATTGCCGGCAAAATCCTCGATTGGAGAAATATCTTGGAACATTTCTCTTAAGCCTTCATCTAGGAACCATTGATAGGATGCAGTTTGAATCTCAATTAAATTTGGTAATTCTAATACCTCGCTGATACGCGCATAGCTTCTGCGTTGGCGGTGTCGTCCGTATTGAACTAGTTGACCTGTCAACTGATTCACCCCTCGATCAATATTAAAGATAGTTGCTATAAAAATAGCAGAAATGAAACCACACTTACTATTTATACGTAACTTACTATAGGCATTTGACATTTTTCTATAGATCGTATAAATTTAGTAAGTGTTAAACACATGCCCGGTTAACATACCGAACAAACCTGTGATCTTTTTAGGACACAAGCTTTTATATAGACATTTGCAATAAGCAAATGTTATTCAATTACTAATAGTTCTGTGGAAAATAATAAATGGATTTCTAAAAAAGGTTAAGTAGACAATCTCTATTAGCTAATAGCCGTTTGATAGTACATAGATATGCCAAGCTATAAAAGTCATCATGTTGAGTAGTTTTGCCTATTTTTTAAAAAAATATACATTTTTCAACATTTTCACTTGACAAACCATCCGTCCTATTGGCATTTTTCAATACTACCACAAACACCTAACAGAGTCAAATTATTTTGCACAAAAAATAAAGTATCCTTTTTCCTTTGTCACTACTTCTACCTCTTCAAATAACTCAGATAGTTTTTTCTTCGCTGAAGGCGCTCCTTGTTTTTTCTGAATGACAACCCACAATTCTCCATTTGACACTAAAGCTTTTTTAGCTTCTTCAAACATTCTGTGTACAACTTCTTTGCCAGCTCTAATCGGTGGATTAGTTAAAATCGCAGCAAAAGATTGGTCATATACATTGGATAATATGTTACTCTTTTTAAAGGTTACATTGGAAATCTGATTTTGCTTAGCGTTTTTTTCAGCCAATGATAATGCCCTTTCGTTTACATCCACTCCAAGAACGGAGCGATCGGAGTGCGTAGCTGCTAGAGCAATACTAATTGGACCGTACCCACAACCCAAGTCTAGCAATGGACCATCTGTATCCGGTGTACAGAAAGCTTCAATTAAAACGCGCGAACCAAAATCGACTTCATTTTTTGAAAAAACACCGTTATCTGTTGTGAAAGTAAACGTCTGACCCCTCAACTCATAACTCCACGTTTGCGGATCACTAGCAACATCAGGAGACTGCGAAAAATATTGATCCATTTCCACACCAACTTTCCATTCTTAAATCTAATTCCATATAGATAACAACTGCGAAGTTTTATAAATTTGACTTGGTGTAGCTTCACTCATTCTAATTTAAGGTGAGTGCTAGCATTAGCTACGGCAGAGTACTGCGCTAATTTTAGTGTTCTGATTATTGTAAGAACGGAACTTAAGGAACTCTTCTTGTGATTTCCTGTCATTTTATTAGAACACTATGCTAAGCTGCGGAAAAAATGCGAGACTCCTGTGGGAAAGGAACAGTCTGAAGACCCCGCAGGAAGCGGTCTTTGCTTCCGAGGAGGCTGAAGCGTTCCCCACGGAAAGCGAGTATTTTTTCCGCAGCGGTGACTTCGCACTCAACTAGAATCAAAATGGAGAAGAGCAAATCCGTGTCCAGTTATTTCGCAGTTTTTAATTTATATGCTGATTGTTAAAATTTCTTATTTGTAAAGAAAAGCTCGCCATTGTTCATAGCGAGCTTTTCTGTGGTTCATACTTATTTTAATTCTACTGTTGCGCCTGCTTCTTCTAGCTTAGATTTCATTTCTTCTGCTTCTTCTTTAGCAATACCTTCTTTGATTGCGCCTGGTGCGTTATCTACAAGGTCTTTAGCATCTTTAAGTCCAAGACCAGTGATTTCACGAACAGCTTTAACAACTTTGATTTTAGAAGATCCAGCACTTTCTAGTACTACATCAAATTCAGTTTGTTCTTCAGCTGCTTCTCCAGCTCCAGCACCTGCTGCTGCTACTGGTGCTGCTGCAGTTACTCCAAATTCTTCTTCGATTGCTTTTACTAAGTCATTTAATTCAAGAACAGACATTTCTTTAATTGCTTCAATAATTTGTTCATTAGACATGTTCAATTCCTCCTAATTTTATTATATATTTACGAACATATTTGTCTTTTTGATAAAAAGCTCTTACGCACCTTGCTCTTCTTTTTGCTCTGCAACAGCTTTTGTTGCATACGCAAAGTTTCGTACTGGTGCTTGTAGTACGCTGAGTAGCATAGAAAGCATTCCTTCGTAGTTTGGAAGTTCTGCAAGTTCCTTGATTTGCTCAAGTGTTGCTACAGATCCTTCAACCACGCCACCTTTAATTTCTAATGCATCATGCTCTTTTGCAAAGTTATTTAAAACTTTAGCCGGAGCCACAACATCGTCTTTACTGAATGCGACAGCTGTAGGGCCTACTAAGATATCATTTAAATCAGTTAGTTCAGCTTCTTCTACCGCACGACGAGTCATTGTGTTTTTATACACTTTGAATTCCACGCCAGCTTCACGTAGTTGTGAACGTAGTTCCGTAACTTCTGCAACATCAAGACCTCTGTAGTCTACAAGGATCGTTGATTGGCTATCACGAAGTTTTTCTGCTATTTCAGAAACAACTTGTTTCTTTTGTTCAATCACCTTTGACATGATTCCACCTCCTAGAACGCGATCATTATACCGCCCGTATAAAACGAAAACCTCCACATCTATGTAGACGTGGAGGTTTATGACTGTACACATTCATCCTTAGTTAAAAAGGAATTCTGTTATTTATCCAGACACACCTCGGTAGGAAATTAAGCTTAATAGCACCTACTGTCTACGGTATAATGTATTCAATTTATTTTTAAAGTAGTCAACTTGACCCTTAAGAATTATACTAAATCTTTTAGCGAAAGTCAAGTAATATTATTTTGCGAAAGCTGATGAATCTACTTTTACACCAGGTCCCATTGTAGATGAAACTGCTACGTTACGAATATACGTACCTTTTGCAGCTTGCGGCTTTGCTTTTACAACTGTATCTGCTAATGCATTGAAGTTTTCTACAAGCTTATCAAGATCAAATGATACTTTACCAATTGGCACGTGAATATTTGATTGTTTATCTACACGGTATTCTACTTTACCTGCTTTAATTTCATTAACAGCTTTTTCTACTTCGAAAGTTACTGTTCCTGTTTTAGGGTTTGGCATAAGACCTTTTGGTCCTAGTACACGACCAAGCTTACCTACTTCAGCCATCATGTCAGGAGTTGCTACGACTACATCAAACTCGAACCAACCTTGGTTGATTTTGTTGATTAAATCTTGATCTCCTACATAGTCCGCTCCAGCAGCTTCTGCTTCTTTCGCTTTGTCCCCTTTTGCGAATACAAGAACTGTTTGAGTTTTACCTGTTCCGTGTGGCAACACCATCGCTCCACGGATTTGTTGGTCTGCTTTCTTCGGATCTACTCCAAGACGGAAAGCAGCTTCAACTGTTTCGTCAAAATTTGCTGTAGAAGCTTTTTGTACTAATTCTAACGCATCTTTTGCTTCGTACACTTTTGTACGGTCAACAAGTTTTAATGCTTCTTGTTGTTTTTTTGTTTTCTTTGCCATTTTAATTTCCTCCTTCTGTGGTTTTAACGGTTATACCTCCCACTTACTTAAGCGGAAAAGTTAGATTCGAACGTGGGATAAGACATTTGCTCCACACGATTGGAATCATTCACTCTCGCAAAAATCGTCCTATTCTTTCTAACTAAACCTCAAAGATAAAGGTTGCGGGTGATGAAACACTTCTCCACTACCGCAACCTTCCGCTTTAGTACAACGCTGTGAGATTAGTCTTCGATAACGATACCCATGCTACGTGCAGTACCTTCAACCATACGCATTGCAGCTTCAACATCAGCAGCATTTAAATCTGGCATTTTTAGTTCTGCGATTTCTTTTACCTTATCGCGGTTAAGTGTTGCCACTTTGTTACGATTTGGTTCACCTGAACCAGATTCAATACCAGCTGCTTTTTTAAGCAATACTGCTGCTGGCGGAGTTTTCGTAATAAATGTAAATGAACGGTCTTCAAATACCGTGATTTCTACTGGAATAATCATACCAGCTTGATCTTGGGTTTGAGCGTTAAACTCTTTACAGAATCCCATGATGTTAATACCTGCTTGACCTAAAGCTGGCCCAACTGGTGGTGCGGGATTTGCTTTTCCTGCTGGAATTTGTAGTTTTACAACTGATTCTACTTTTTTAGCCACGAGACACACCTCCTTAAGTCCGTGATGTGGTAATAGGGCACTCGCCCTCCCACTCGATTACATATGCTAAAAATAACCTTATACTCGAGGCATAAAGAACATAAGAATTTTAGCATTATATAAACAAAAATGCAAGTGGTTTTCCTATATTTTTATATTATACGCACTTTATGATAACTTCTTAACTTGCGCAAAGTCCAATTCAACTGGTGTTTCTCTACCAAACATATTAACATGTACTTTTACTTTTTGTTTATCTATATCTATTTTTTCAATAGAACCGGAGAAACCGTTAAATGGACCATCTATTACTTCCACTGTTTCTTTCATTTCAAAATCTACTTCCGTAACAGGTTCGTCATAACCCATTCGTTTAAGTATAGATTCTACTTCTTCTTCTAGTAGTGGCGTTGGTTTGGAACCTGAACCCGCAGATCCTACGAAACCTGTTACACCTGGTGTATTACGCACGACATACCAAGAGTCATCTGTCATAACCATTTCCGCTAACACATATCCCGGGAATACTTTCTTTTTTGCCACTTTCTTTTTTCCGTTCTTAATTTCTGTTTCTTCATCCTCAGGGACTAGTACACGGAAAATCTTGTCTTCCATCCCCATAGATTCTAGTCGTTTTTCTAAATTGGTTTTTACTTTATTTTCATAACCTGAATAAGTATGCACGACATACCATCTTTTTTCCATAATATCGAGGGCCTTCGCTCGCCCTTCCCTCCCTTATTTAACTTCTCCTTGGGTCCATTTCTTTGCATTTAAAAAACCCGTCAAACGGGTTCTTTTCTTACATATTTAGTTACAGTATAACATATATAATAGCGAATTATTCAAATAACATATTAAGAAGTTCTGTAATTCCTAAATCAATAAGTGCAAAAAAAACTGTTATAAAAGCAACGGTAAATACAACTGTAAGTGTATAACGAGTTAATTCACGACCTCTTGGCCATGATACTTTCTTCATTTCCCGATTGACATTCTTTAAAAAAGTAACTGGTTTCACAGAAGGTACCTCCAAACTGTCTTCTAACTACCGTCAAGCTCTACTTTGTTTCGCGGTGAATAGTATGTCGGTTGCATCTCTTACAAAATTTCTTTATTTCAATTCGATCAGAAACCGATGGGTTCTTGTCCGTACTATAGTTTCTACTATGACAAATCTCGCACGCAAGTGCTATTTTTTTAGCCAAATTCCCCACCTCTTATATGGGTTTTTTACACCTATTCTAATGTAGCATGGTTAAAGATGACTGTCAACGGCAACTAACAGAATTGTTTAAGATATATGTATTCCACTCGCTTCTAAGTATTTTTCTAGCTTCCTCTTTACACGCTGCAAAGCATTGTCAATAGATTTAGCATGTCGATTTAATTCAGAAGAAATCTCTTGATAGGATTTCCCTTCTAGGTAAAGTAATAATACTTCACGCTCTAACTTACTTAGCAACTCTGCTAACTTACTCTCCATATCACCATAACGCTCTCTATTTACTAACAATTCCTGTGGATCCATCGCAATAGTAGCTTCTAAAACATCTAACAACGTCCTCTCGGAATCATCGTTATAGATAGGTTTGTCCAAAGATACATAAGAATTCAATGGCATATGCTTTTGTCTTGTCGCCGTTTTAATAGCTGTAATAATTTGTCTGGTAATACATAATTCTGCAAAAGCTTTAAAGGATGCTAGCTTGTCCTTTTGAAAATCACGAATCGCTTTATATAGACCGATCATTCCCTCTTGTGCAATATCTTCATGGTCAGCTCCTACGAGAAAATACGTTTTGGCTTTCGCTCGAACGAATGATTTATATCGATGAATTAAAAACTCGAGCGCCTGCGTATCTCCGTTCTGCACTAGCAATACTAATTCATTATCATCTAAATGCTGAAAGTCAGTATCTCTATTTTCTACTCGCATGATGGTCATTGGGACTCCTCCCGGCATAATGCCAAAAATTAGGTATCGCAGACTATGATAGCAACATTATACAGGAAGCGCTTTAATTACGTCAACTGCTCTTTTGTTATTTATTACCACGGCGCCATCTTTCAAACACTTGCAACACGGTGTCATCCAACGGAATTTTACTTTTTATTTTATTTTGCTGATGTTCTTGTATATCTACTTCGATCTCCTTTTGAATATTTTTTAATTCTATATCTAGTTCCCTTGCAGAAATTCGGAATGCTCCTTGGGCAAAAATCGTTCGTTGTTCTGTGTAGTCAGAAGTTGCTACAAAAACCTTCGTCCGTACATTTTTAAACTCTTTCACAAGCCGTTCAATACATTGGTCAGCTGTTTCATTTTCTTTCGTAAAAATTACCTCTACTTTATACTGTTGTTGTCTATTTTCTAAACCTCTTACCTCATAGGCATCGAAAACAACGATTACTTTTCTTTTGCGATATGCTTGGTATTCCGCCATTTTGTCAATCAACAGCAACCTTGCTTGTTCTAAATCCTTTTCCTTTAAAACTTGCAATTCCTCCCAGGCACCAATCATGTTGTACCCATCTACTAAGAGTACATCCATTAGGACTCACCATATTTGTCTCTTTTTCGAAATACTTCATACATTAATATACTTGCTGCAACAGAGGCGTTTAATGATGAGACGGACCCTATCATGGGTAAACTGACTGTCCAATCACAATTTTTCTTTACTAATCGGCTTATTCCTTTTCCTTCATTTCCAATGACAAGTGCAATAGGCAACTGACCATCTAGTTTACGATAATCCTCGGTTGCATCTGCTTCTGTACCAACAATCCATACATTACGGGCCTTTAATTCTTCAATCGTCTGTACTATGTTTGTAACCCTTACTACCGGGATATGTTCAATAGCTCCAACAGATGTTTTAGCGACAGTAGCGGTTAAACCTACCGCTCTACGTTTCGGGATAATGACACCATGTACTCCTGTGGCATCTGCACTACGAAGAATAGAACCTAAGTTATGTGGATCTTCTATTTCATCTAAAATTAGGAAGAATGGAGGTTCATCCCTTTTTTCTGCTATTTCAAATATCTGATCTAATGATGCATAGTCATAAGCAGCTACCAGCGCTGCAATGCCTTGGTGGTTACCGTCAACCAATTGGTCTAGCTTCTTTTTTGGTACTCGTTGGACGGGGGCATTTTTTGCCTTCGCTAAACCTTGGAGCTTCTTGGCTAATGATGTATTGAGGTTTTCTGCCAAATATAATTTCTGAATAGAACGGTCTGATTCCAGTGCTTCGATTACTGTATTCTTGCCAATGATCCATTCTCCGCTCATTCTTGACCATCTCCTTTCTCGGTAATGTCTATCGCTTGTGTTATGAGTAACTCTAAACGCTCATGCTGCTGATCTAAGTATAGAAACCCTATTAAGGCTTCGAATGCTGTGCTGTATCGGTAAGCTTGTACGCTTGTGTTCTTGGGGACCGAACCAGATTTGGCGTTTCGTCCCCTTTTTACAATAGCCAGCTCTTCTAATGTGAGTTGGTTTGTATCCAACCATTTATGAACTATTTTTGCCTGAGAGGTTGCTTTTACAAATCGAACGGCATGTTGATGCAGCTCTTGCACTTTAACTGTTCCTTTATTTATTAAATATTCTCTTACGTATTTTTCGTAAATAACATCCCCCATATAAGCGAGAGTGAGACTTTTCATTTCTCTTGGCTGCTGCTTTGTCATCATTAACCTCGCTTCCACCTTGTACCTTGTGGTGTATCCTCAAGAATGATGTTACGTTCTTTCAGATCATCACGAATCTGATCTGCCAGTTGAAAGTCTTTGTTTTTTCTTGCTTCGATTCTTTTTTCTATTAATGCTTCAATTTCTTCATCCAGCAATGCTTCTTCATCTCTCTGTGGAATACCTAACACCTCTAACCAGGCGGTTAATGTATCGGTAAACGTGTCGATTACTTTTGTATGTGTATGATCTGACTTTAGATAAAGATTGGCTTCTTTAACTAAATCAAACATAATAGCTATCGCATTTGCCGTATTAAAGTCGTCGTCCATTTCTTTTTCAAATTGTTGTTTCAACCCCTCTATTTTATCCAACCAGGTTTGATTATCGTCAGCTAAATTTGCACTAGACTCTTTACGATGCTCCAAATTTGTTAAGGCATTTTCAATACGGTCATAGCTATTTTGGGCACTCTCTAATAATGCATCACTAAAATTAATTGGATTTCGATAATGGACACTTAACATAAAGAAACGCAATATTTTTGGGTCATGCTTTTGAATGAGATCGTGTGCTAATACAAAATTACCGAGTGATTTCGACATTTTTTCATTATCGATATTAATATACCCATTATGCATCCAATAATTTGCGAATGATTTACCGTTAGCCGCTTCAGATTGAGCAATTTCATTTTCATGATGTGGGAATGTTAAATCTTGACCACCGGCATGAATATCAATCGTCTCACCGAGATACTTTTTAGCCATTGCCGAGCATTCGATATGCCATCCCGGACGACCCTTTCCCCACGGTGAGTCCCAAGCTATTTCTCCATCTTTTGTTTGTTTCCATAAAGCAAAGTCTAACGGATCTTGTTTTTTCTCACCTACTTGAATACGGGAACCTGACCTTAATTCATCGATTGATTGGTGGGATAGTTTACCATATTGGTCAAACGATCTTGTTTTAAAGTAGACATCGCCATCCGCTTCATAGGCATGCCCTTTGTCGATTAAGGTAGAAATAAAACTGATTATATCATCCATTGTTTCTGTCACTCTGGGATGATGAACCGCTTCTTTTACGCCAAGGACGCCTACATCTTCTTTATATGCTTGGATAAAACGTTCTGCAATCGTTGGGACTTCTTCTCCTAATTCCTTAGCAGCGTTGATCAGCTTATCATCAACATCTGTAAAGTTGAGAACATAGTCTACCTGGAAGCCTTTATATTCAAAGTATCTTCTTACCGTATCGAAAACAATCGCAGGACGTGCATTTCCGATATGAATGTAGTTGTACACGGTTGGACCACACACGTACATTTTGACACGATTCGGCTCTATTGGTTTAAATTCCTCTTTTTTTCGTGTAAGTGTATTGTATATACTAATGGTCATCTCGATTCGCTCCTTTTAATTCTTCTAACTCTTTTTTTAATTGTTGTACCTCATCATCCATTTCCTTCAATACTTCACTTATCGGGTCTGGAAGCTTATGATGATCTAAATCCTTACGCACTTTTTCTCCGTTTTGAATGACAATTCTTCCAGGTATCCCAACAACAGTTGAATGATCCGGAACATCTTTTAAGACAACAGAACCGGCTCCTACTTTAGAGCTTTCTCCAATTGTAATCGATCCTAATACTTTTGCTCCTGTGGCAACTAGTGCATTATCTTTAAGTGTCGGGTGTCGTTTTCCTTTTTCTTTCCCTGTACCACCTAATGTGACACCTTGATATATCGTTACATTATCTCCAATTTCACACGTTTCTCCAATGACTACTCCCATGCCGTGGTCGATGAAGAATCGTTTGCCGATTTTGGCACCGGGATGAATTTCGATACCTGTAAAAAAGCGACTGATTTGTGAAATGACTCTGGCGATAAAAAAGAATTTTTTTCGGTAAAAGGCGTGTGCGATTCGATGTGACCATATGGCATGTAATCCGGAATACGTTAAACAGACTTCGATATAGGTTCGTGCTGCTGGGTCTTGATCAAAAACGACATCGATATCTTCTTTGAGTAATTTGAAAAAACCCACGGATCATCACCCCCCCCCTATTGTATATAGGCACTGATTACAAACTTTCCCCGTTCTGATTTTAGACGAATGTTTTCGTGCGCTTACAGTGCATAGTTTTCATTTTTTCTAACTAAAAAAAGCATCTCTGGGTTTGATACCCCAGAGACGCTTTTGCGCGGTTCCACTCTGTTTAGGGAATGAATCTTCCCTCCACTCTGACCGATAACGGTGGTAAACCGTTCTTCCATACTTTATTCAGGAAGAAACTCTGAGGTGCATTTCACAGAAACGTGCTTCAACCATTCTCAGCCTGTGATGGTTTTCTCTGTACAAGCGCTATTTCTATTACTTCTCCTCGTCAACGTACCCTATTACTTATTATTATAGTGACTTTGCTAAAATTTGCTACTTATTTGATTTGTTCTAATGCATTTTCCAATCTTGCTTTGACAATATCTTCTCCTAAAAGATGAATCGCATTCGGCAGTTCAGGGCCATGCACTTGTCCAGTTGTCGCAACGCGAATTGGCATAAATAGTTTTTTACCTTTTTGCTTTGTCGCTTTTTGTGTTGCTTTAATGCTTGCTTTAATGGCTTCAGGTGATAATTCATCAATATTATCGAGCTGTTCTAAAAAGCCTTCCAATACTTCAGGCACTTGTTCTTCTTTTAGCACAGCCATTGCCTCTTCATTATAGTTAATCTCAGTTTTGAAGAATAGCTCCGTTAACTCAACAATCTCTGCACCATAAGATAATTGATCATGATATAAACTGATTAAATTCACTGCCCATTCTTTTTGGTCTGCGTTCATATCAGTTGGCAGCTTATCTGCTTCTATCAAGTGTGGCAAGCTTAATTCTACCACTTCTTCTAAAGAAGCCTGTTTAATATATTGATTATTCATCCATTTTAATTTTGCAGGGTCAAAGATTGCTGGTGATGTTGATAACCGTTCTGGATCAAAGATCTTAATAAATTCTTCTTGCGTAAATAATTCTTCTTCACCAACTGGTGACCAGCCCAGCAAGGTAATAAAGTTGAACAATGCTTCTGGTAAGTAACCAAGGTTTTTATATTGTTCGATAAATTGCAGGATATGTTCATCGCGTTTACTTAATTTTTTACGATTTTCATTTAAAATTAATGTCATGTGACCATATTGTGGTGCATCCCAACCAAATGCTTCAAAAATCATCATCTGTTTTGGCGTGTTCGAAATATGCTCTTCTCCACGTAATACATGGCTTATTTTCATATGATGATCATCAATTGCAACAGCAAAATTATAAGTGGGAATACCGTTTTTTTTCACCATAACCCAGTCACCAAAATCACTGGATTCAAACGTGATATTACCACGAACAATATCATTGAATGTATATGTGTTGTTATCCGGAACACGGAAACGAATGCTAGGCTTACGACCTTCTGTTTCGAATTGTTTTATTTGATCCTCAGTAAGGTCCCGATGGGCACCGGAATACTTCGGTACCTGTCCATTAGCACGTTGTTCTTCACGTTCTGTTTCCAATTCTTCTTCTGTCATATAACATTTGTATGCTAAACCACGCTCCAACAGCTCGTCAACATACTTCTGATAAATATCTAAACGCTCTGTCTGACGGTAAGGCCCATATTCACCACCAATATCTGCGCCTTCATCCCATTCTAATCCGAGCCACTTCAAATAGCGTAATTGACTTTCTTCGCCGCCTTCAACATTACGCTTATCATCCGTATCTTCTGTACGAATTATGAATGATCCGCCCAAATGTTTTGCATATAAATAATTGAATAGTGCTGTTCTTGCGTTTCCGATATGCAAATGGCCTGTTGGACTTGGTGCATAACGTACACGTACTTCATTTCCCATTATTATTGTCCCTCCATCATTTTTACGGTCTTTTTTACCTATTATCTTTATTTTACCATTATTTTCGACAAAATGTTACGTTTTTATTTCTTGATCAAGAGTACAACTGCTTGTGCAGCTATTCCTTCTTTTCTTCCGGTGAAACCAAGCTTTTCTGTAGTCGTTGCTTTGACATTAATTTGCTCCTGGTCACATTGTAGGAGACGGGCGATATTTTGCCTGATTGGTGCAATATATGGCGCAAGCTTAGGAGCTTGTGCAATTACTGTACAATCAACATTACCAAGTTTATAACCTTTGTCTTCTACTAGTTTCCATACTTCCTGTAGTAATTTTTGAGAATCAGCATCTTTAAATGCGGGATCAGTATCTGGAAAATGCTTACCAATATCACCTTCGCCAATTGCTCCTAGACACGCATCCGCAATTGTGTGAAGTAACACATCTGCATCTGAATGTCCTAACAAACCATATTCATACGATATATCAATGCCACCGATAATACAAGGTCTCCCTTCGACCAATTGATGCACATCAAAACCTTGTCCGATACGAAACATTATTGCTCCTCCTGTCGCTCTAAAATCATTTCTGCTCGCATAATATCTTCTGGAGTGGTTAATTTTACATTTTGATAAGTGCCTTGAACAACATCTACTGGTTCTCCTAATGCCTCGACGAGCGACACATCATCTGTTCCTAGATATTCAGCTGCTATTGCCTGCTCATGTGCTTTTTTTATTAATTGATATTCAAAGGCTTGTGGTGTTTGTGCAGCCCACAATGTCGAACGATCCAATGTTTCTATTTTGTCACCTTTTTTTCTTTTTATCGTATCGGTGACAGGTACAGCGAGCAGTGATGCTTTTTTCTCTTTTGCGGCGCGAGCTAACTCATGTAAATGGGCTTGCTCAACAAAAGGCCTAGCTCCGTCGTGGATCATGACGACCATGTCTTGATCTTCTGCGCTGATGGCGAGTAATCCTTTATAGCCGCTTTCTTGTCGTTCTCCTCCACCGTGAACAATAGTAATTTGGTTTTGCCATTGATAGGTAGCTATCAAATCTTCCATTTCCTTTTGCTCGTTTGGATTAATAACTAAATATATGTTTTGGCACCAGTTATCCTGGATAAATTTCTTTAAGGTATGTATAATCAATGGTTCTTTTAATAGTTCAATAAACTGCTTGTTTTTGCCTGCATTCATGCGTGTACCTTGCCCTGCCGCTAACACAATCATATTATATTTTATCATGCGGGCCACCCCAATCTCTAATTACTAGCCTTACTATTCTCTCCCCATCTTGTTCCAGCGAAGTTTAATTATACTTCATCCGTTGATTGTATCATCACCAAAGGACAGAATGAATCTGAATCATTTACTCTTTCCACATAATTCTTATTAGATAAAAACTGCGAAGTTGTGAAAATTTGACTTGGTGTAGATTTAAGGTGAGTGCTAGCATTCGCTACGGCAGAGTACTGCGCTTTCCATGGGCACGGCTTCAGCTTCCTCGGAAAGCGAAGATCACTTTCCTGCGGGATCTTCAGCTCGCGCTGTTCCCATAGGAGTCTCCGTACTCTGCCTCCGCTAATTTTAGTGTTCTGATTATTGTAAGAACGGAACTTAAGGAACTCTATTCTTTTGATTTCCTGTCCTTTTATCAGAACGCTATTCTAAGCTGCGGGAAAAATGCGAGACTCCTGTGGGAAAGGAACAGTCTGAAGACCCCGCAGACAAGCGATTTTTGCTTGTTGAGGAGGCTGAAGCGTTCCCCACGGAAAGCGAGTATTTTTTCCGCAGCGGTGACTTTGCACTCAACTAGAATCAAAATGGAGGAGAGCAAATCCATGTCCAGTTACTTCGCAGTATATGTTTTTTTGTGTAGTTCTATATTTCAATTTGAACGATCTGAAAGTGTAAATATAAGCTAACAAAAAGTGATAACATGGATGTTATCACTTTTGTCTATCCTTTATAAGTTATACCTTTTTTAGAGTGCTTTTTCAAGCAATTTTGGTTTAGCGAAGATCATTCGACCTGCTGATGTTTGTAATACGCTTGTTATAACGACTTCGATGTTCTGTCCGATATAGTTTTTACCTTCTTCCACAACAATCATCGTACCATCATCTAAGTAAGCAACACCTTGGTTCTGCTCCTTACCATCTTTAATGACTTGTACCGCTAATTCTTCACCTGGTAATACAATTGGTTTAACGGCATTTGCTAAGTCATTAATGTTTAACACAGGTACCTTCTGGAATTCACAAACTTTATTTAAGTTAAAGTCATTCGTTACGACAATCCCATACATCACTTTTGCTAGCTTTACTAATTTACTGTCGACTTCTTGGATTTCCTCGAAATCACCTTCATATATTTCTACATTTATTGGTAAATCCTTCTGGATGCGATTTAGTATATCCAAGCCTCTACGACCTCGATTTCTTTTTAATGCATCTGATGAATCAGCGATATGTTGTAATTCTTCCAAGACAAATTGAGGGATAATAATCGTTCCTTCTAAAAAGTTCGTTTGACATATATCCGCAATTCTTCCATCAATGATCACACTTGTATCTAGAATTTTTGGTTTTGGTAATTCATCATTAGACTCTTCTGCTGTTAAAGATCTCTTTTTTTCTTTTTTAGGTAATGTAAATAAATTCAAAAATTCATATCTTCTTTTAAATCCTACCTGAAATCCAAAATAACCTAGGAGTACACTTAAAAAGATAGGCACCACCTGTGAAACCACTCGTATTTCAATCGATTGAATCGGATCATTTAAGAAATAGGCAATAATTAAACCAATGATAATACCTAAACTACCAAATAATAAATCCGCTACAGGGGCTTTCATTAACATCTCTTCAATCCAAGTAAAGAAACTCACAATAAAATCAGAAATCCATATAGATAGAATAAATAAAATAATTGCTCCTAATACTAACCCCACGTAAGGCGCATAATCAGACGTTAACCATGTACCTTCAAACCCTAATAATTCCCATAAACTTGGAATATATAAATATCCAGCGGTACCACCTGCAATAATAAAAAATAGTTGCACGAATCGTTTTAGCACCACAGTCACCTCCTATAGACTAGTCTCTCCTATTACCAAAATTTTATACATTTTTTTAATACTTTTTATCAGCAAGCATACATTTTTCTCTAATATATTCGCGTTTTATGGAGAGTACACTCTTAATCTCCTAATGCTACTTTAATTGCTTCCTGTACGGAATTCACGCCGATAATTTCGATAGACGATGGAACCGTCCAACCATCCAAGTTTTTAGCTGGGATGATCGCTCTCTTAAATCCTAATTTAGCAGCTTCTTGTACACGTTGGCCAATTCGCGATACCCTTCGTACTTCTCCCGTAAGTCCAACCTCTCCAATTAACACATCATCTGGGTGTGGCGCCCGGTCTCTAAAACTGGAAGCAATACTAATCGAAACCGCCAAGTCAATAGCAGGCTCATCTAATTTCACACCACCCGCTACTTTCACATATGCATCTTGGTTTTGTAACATTAAGCCTACCCTTTTTTCTAATACAGCCATTAATAACGGAACTCGATTATGATCTATTCCTGTTGCCATTCGTCGCGGATTACCAAAACTGGTAGGAGATATTAATGCCTGTATCTCCACAAGTACTGGCCTTGTTCCTTCCATTGATGCAACGATGGTTGAACCAGCTACACCCTGTGATCGTTCTTCTAAAAAAATTTCGGATGGGTTTAATACTTCTGTTAACCCTTCTTCTTTCATTTCAAATATACCCATTTCATTCGTACTGCCAAACCGGTTTTTTACTCCTCGTAAAATTCGGAATGTATGATGTCTTTCCCCTTCAAAATACAATACAGCATCTACCATATGCTCAAGCAGCCTAGGACCAGCAATAGATCCCTCTTTCGTCACATGCCCAACAATAAAAATAGGTATATGATTTAGCTTGGCAATGCGCATTAATTCACTGGTACATTCACGAACTTGTGAAACACTACCTGGAGCACTTGTCACTTCTTCTTTATAAATAGTTTGAATCGAATCAATAACAACAAAACCTGGTTTCAATTGATCAATTTGATTTGCGATATCTACTAGATTCGTTTCTGAAAGCACATATAGTCTGTCTGATGAAATATCCAATCTGTCTGCTCTCAGCTTTGTTTGTCTTGCCGATTCTTCTCCAGAAATGTATAACACATCTAGATCGCGCTGTGCCAATTGGCTGGAAAGTTGCAGCAATAACGTGGATTTCCCTATACCGGGGTCTCCACCAATCAACACTAGTGAACCTGCTACGATACCACCACCGAGTACACGGTTTAACTCTTGCATTCTCGTTTTGATTCTTGGTTCTTCCTGTGATTGAATACTTGTTATTCTTTCCGGTTTCTGCGCTGTGGTAGAGCCTGTTGCCCAGTTGCCTCTTGCTGTTTTAGCAGCTGTAACTTCCTCTACTAAAGTATTCCACTCGTTACACCCTGGGCATTTCCCCATCCATTTGGGTGATTCATAACCACAAGATTGACAAACAAATTTAGTTTTTCGCTTAGCCAAAAGTATCGCTCCCTTTCATTATATACGAAAATACCTGCCTATAAGTTACAAAGATCTATCAATTTAGTTAAAGATGTATGTAAAAAGTGTAAAAAAAGTAAAAACTTTAAATCTTATCCATCCCCATATCACGTTATACCAACACACCACTGTAAATAACAACTGCGAAGTTGTGAAAATTTGACTTAGTGTAGCTTCTCTCATTCTGATTTAAGGTGAGTGCTAGCATTTGCTACGGCAGAGTACTGCGCTTTCCATGGGCACGGCTTCAGCTTCCTCGGAAAGCGAGTATTTTTTCCGCAGCGGTGACTTTGCACTCAACTAGAATCAAAATGGAGGAGAGCAAATCCATTTCCAGTTACTTCGTAGTTTATGTTTACTTGAAATGATTACATGCATCCGATTGTAGTATTGAAAAAATCGGAAGGATGATCCTTCCGACTTAAGCTTTTATACGACTTTGAATTCTCCTGATTTATCTATATCAATCGTTACCTTTTGCCCTTTTGTGATTTTTTCTTTTAATAGCTCTTCTGATAATAAGTCTTCTACGTTCTTTTGAATTGACCTACGTAATGGTCTAGCACCATATTCTGGATCAAATCCTTCATTTGCAATTTTTTCAATCGCCTTATCAGATAAAACAAAGTCTATTTCTTGTTCAGTTAAACGTTTTTGTAATTCTTTTACCATTAACTCTACAATATATTTCATATGTTTCTTCTCTAGTGAATGGAAGACAATTGTTTCATCAATACGGTTTAAGAATTCTGGGCGGAAAGCTTTCTTTAATTCCGTTGTTACCTTAGATCGCATATCCTTATAATCCTGTTCTTCATCACCAAGACTAAAGCCAACATATTTATTACGTTTTAGTTCATTTGCTCCAACATTCGAGGTCATAATTAAAACAGTATTTCGGAAGTCAACAGTACGACCTTTAGAGTCCGTTAAGCGTCCATCCTCTAAAACTTGCAACAAAATATTAAATACTTCCGGATGTGCTTTCTCTACCTCATCTAACAAGACAACAGAGTATGGCTTTCTGCGTACTTTCTCTGTTAATTGGCCGCCTTCTTCATAGCCTACATATCCTGGAGGCGAACCGACAAGTCGTGATGTTGCATGTTTCTCCATGTACTCTGACATGTCAATTCGAATCATTGCATCTTCATCACCAAACATTGATTCAGCTAATGCACGTGCAAGCTCTGTTTTACCAACACCAGTCGGTCCTAAGAAAATAAACGAACCAATCGGACGCTTTGGATCTTTTAAACCTGCTCTTGCACGACGAATTGCTTTGGAAACAGCTTTGACTGCTTCTTCCTGACCAATTAATCGATTATGCAAAATGTCTTCCATTTGCAATAGTCGTTCACTCTCATCTTTGGTAAGAGCTGATACCGGTACCCCGGTCCATGTTGATACAACACTTGCAATGTCTTCTATACTTACTTCTGAATTCTCTTGACCTTGTTTTTCTTTCCATTTCGCTTCCGTTTCTTCTAGTTCTTTTCTTAATTGTTGCTCATCATCACGTAAAGCTGCTGCTTTTTCGAACTCTTGACTTTGAACTGCGGCGTCTTTTTCTTTACGTACTTCTTCTAAATTCTGTTCTAACTCTTTTAAATTAGGTGGTGTTGTGTAAGAACGCAGGCGTACCTTGGAACCTGCCTCATCAATTAAATCAATCGCTTTATCTGGCAAGAAACGATCTGTAATATAACGGTCCGAAAGCTTTGCTGCTGCTTCAATTGCTTCATCCGTAATCGTCACGCGGTGATGTGCTTCATAACGATCTCTCAACCCTTGTAAGATCAGTATCGACTCTTCTACAGATGGTTCATCCACTTGAATTGGCTGGAAACGACGTTCTAATGCAGCATCTTTTTCAATATATTTACGGTACTCATCTAATGTAGTTGCACCGATACATTGCAATTCTCCACGGGCTAACGATGGTTTTAAAATATTTGATGCATCAATAGCGCCTTCAGCACCGCCGGCACCAATTAATGTGTGTAATTCATCAATAAAAAGAATTACATTATTTGCCTGACGAATTTCTTCCATTACTTTTTTCAAGCGATCTTCAAATTCACCACGATATTTTGTACCAGCTACTACCGTACCCATATCAAGAGTCATTACCCGCTTGTCACGAAGTATTTCAGGTACCTCATTTTGAACGATTTGTTGGGCCAATCCTTCCGCTACTGCTGTTTTACCGACACCAGGCTCTCCAATCAAAACAGGGTTATTTTTTGTACGACGACTTAATACTTGAATGACACGTTCGATTTCTTTCTCCCGACCGATAACAGGGTCGATATTCCCTTCTTTTGCAATAGAGGTTAAATCGCGTGCAAGTGAATCCAATGTTGGGGTACTCGCACTATTATTTTGGCTGTTACGTCCATTTTGAGAGCCACCTGATTCTGAGCTCCCTAACAGTTGTAACACTTGTTGACGTGCCTTATTAAGGCTAACACCAAGGTTATTTAATACACGAGCTGCTACCCCTTCACCTTCTCGAATAAGACCTAATAAAATATGTTCTGTTCCTACATAAGAATGGCCTAATTTACGTGCTTCATCCATAGATAACTCAATGACTTTCTTCGCTCGAGGTGTATAGTGAATCGTTTGGGATACTTCGTTTCCTTTACCTATTAGAGATTCCACTTCATCTCTGATTTTATCTGCGCCAAGACCGATTGCATAGAGAGCTTTTGCGGCAATTCCTTCTCCCTCACTCACAAGTCCTAATAAAATATGTTCAGTGCCAATATTATTATGACCTAATCGTACAGCTTCTTCTTGTGATAGTGCTAAAACTTTTTGCGCTCTTTCTGTAAAGCGTCCAAACATCATTTTAATATTCCTCCTTCTGCTCCAATGTAAAGCGTTCCCGAATTAAGGATGCACGAAAAATATCGCGTTCATTCGGTGTCAGCATTTTTTTTGCATATTGTTGTAAGAACGCTGGTTGTGTTAAAACAACCAATTCGTTCAGAATAGATTTAGATATGTGATGGATGAATCCGAGATCAATACCCAGACGAACATCAGATAAACATTTTGCTGTTTCTTTGGATTCGATAATACGACTATGCTGCAGAACACCATAGGAACGAAATACACGATCCTCTAATTCTAGCTCTGATTGTTCCATTAATAAGTTTCGAGCATGTCTTTCATGCTCAATTAATTTATCGACAACGCTTTTTAAGTCGTCAATAATATCCTCTTCAGAACGCCCTAACGTTACCTGATTGGAAATTTGAAAAATATTACCTAATGCTTCACTGCCTTCACCATAAATACCACGGACAACTAAACCTAATTGGTTGATTGCAGGGATCATTCGATTGATTTTACGTGTGATCGCAAGTGCAGGTAAATGCATCATCACAGATGCTCTTAAGCCAGTACCAACATTGGTAGGACAGCTTGTAAGATATCCTCTATTTTCATCAAAGGCATAATCTATTTTTTCTTCTAGCCAGTCATCTAATTGAAACGCCTGTTCCAAGGCTTTTTCTAATTGAAATCCCGGGAAATATAATTGAGCACGAATATGGTCTTCCTCATTGACCATAATCGATACCTGTTCGTTTTTAGAAATAAGGGCAGCGCCATGCTTTGATTTATCAGCTAAATGTGGACTTATTAAATGTTTCTCCACTAATACCTGCTTTTCCACATCTTTTAACTCACCCATTTTAACAAATTCTAAATCTTTATATTGTAAGTAAGATTTATGGTTAAATTCCTTTTCCATAAAATAAAGGACGCTTTCCATCTGCTCTTCATTAGCAACCAATGGAAAAGGTGACTGTTCAAAGTTTCGAGCTAATCGGACACGACTGCTCATCACAATATCACTGTCAGGACCATCCTCTTTTAACCAAGGACTAATCGCTTCATTCATAAATTGCTCTAAACTCACGAATCATCACGCTCCTCGTAGCGGTTTAGATTCTGCTCTAATGACCTTATTTCATCGCGAATTTCAGCTGCATCTTCAAAGGCTTCATCTGCAATGGCCTGTTGTAATTTAACCTTTAAATCACGCAATTTTTTACGTTGGTAAATATCAGAACCTACTCTTTTAGGGACTTTTCCCTCGTGAACAGTATTACCACTATGCACTTTGCGGAAAAGCGGGTTTAAATGTTCCGAGAAAGTATGATAGCAAGATGCACAACCAAATTTTCCAACCCTAGCAAACTGTTGATACGTCATACCACATTTATCACATTGTAACTCTTTCTCGTTTGTTTTAGGTGACTGGTGGTGCATAGCATTAGAGTTTGGGTTGAACAGTCCTGATAAAAGGTGGTGTAATGAATAGGCATCTTCTTCTTGAGACACATAACCTTTTTCCTTTGCACATTGCTGACAGACGTGAATTTCTGTCTTCTCACCATTTATCACTTGAGCAAAATGGACGGTTGCCGGATTTTGTTTACACTCTTGGCATTCCATACCGTACACCTCCTAAAATTGGTATTTTAAGGTATTAAGCATTGCTGACAAAATTCTGGCACGAATCTCATCCCGAATTGGCAGCTGAAAAGAGAGCGTATTACGATCAATCGCACCAACCATTAATTTAGCTTCCCTTTTGGTGATTAATTCCTCTTCCAAGAGGCGCTCTAATATATTGATCGCCTTTTGCTGTGAGATTTTTGGTTGGATCATTTCAATAATTTCGTCTATTAATTTTGCTTTATCTTCATTGGTAATACGACTAATACGGATATAGCCCCCACCACCACGTTTACTTTCTACTAAGTACCCTTTCTCCAAAGTAAATCGTGTATTGATGACATAATTAATTTGAGAAGGTACACATTCAAAGCGATCAGCAATTTCACTACGCTTGATCTCAATGATTTTATGCTGGTTGCTTTGCATGATTTCTTTCAAATATTCTTCAATAATATCTGAAATATTACGCATCTTCCCTCCTCCAATCTGACTTTGACTATATTTGACTATATATTTATTATACTGTATGTTGGCTTGGTTGAAAACTATTTGGTCTTCATTATTATAACCTTTCTTGCTGTTTCTCAAACCACTTATGACCGAAAACGGATTTTGATTTTTTTAATATCTTCCTGTTCTAATAACCATTCATATAAGTTCTCCCGTTTTTTCTGATGAATAGCATCAATGTACATTTTAATTTTTGTTATTTCCGGGCTTTCGTTAGAAATATCAAACTCCCGAATTTCAATCGGAAAAGATTGTACGTGCTCGATAAATTTTGAAGCATTTCTTTCCTTCGATAGCTTTACTTCAAAAACTATATGATGATTTTTACGATGGAGCCTTTGTTCAAATTTATTCAAGACAACCAAACTAATTAAAATGATCAGTGTTGTCACAAAAGCCTCTTTATACATCCCAATACCAACAATTAAGCCTAAGCCCGCAACAGCCCAAATAGATGCAGCAGTTGTCAGTCCCCTAATAGTACCGCCATGGACAATGATTGTACCCGCACCTAAAAAACCAATTCCACTTATGACATAAGAAGGAATTCTAGCTGGATCGAATCGAATATTCTCATAATTTTCTATAAAGGAATCAAAGCCATTAATGGATAAGAGCATCATTAAACAAGAGCTTACTCCCACTAAAATATGAGTGCGAAAGCCTGCTGAATGTTTGTTCAATTCTCTTTCAAAACCGATAAGTCCTGACAATATAAGTGCAATAGCTAGCCTTGTAATAGACTGGATAAATTCAGCATCAAATATTTCCTGAAACAAAAAAAGCCCCCCTTAACATTTCTTTAATTAGCAGATATTTCATTTATACCCTTTTAAAGGCAAAATTATTTCTTTTTTTTAAATTCCCTTAAATTAAACTTTTAAATTTCATCTCACTTTTTGAAAAAATCATCCTTCTGTAAAAGGATGATTCAAAAGAAATCTGGTAAGTAGGTTTGTTTGTGCGAAATAAGATTTTCTAAGGATTGTAAACCATTCTTGTCACCTTCAATTAATTGTAATTCAGTGAGTTCAGTTGGTCTATTATAGCTTAAGAACATGGATGTTAAATACTGTACAGAGCAAGTGATCCAGCCAAATTCCAACCCATTCGGCTCCTCAGTACTGACGTCAACTTTCCCATTTACTTTTGTTAGATAATAAGTGCGATTGTTTTCTGGTAAGAAGTCATCTTGCACGACTAACTTAACAGGCATGATTTCTGTAGTTTGATTGTAAGGATAATCTTGTAAAAAAGAGAAAACATCAACAACTCTGCTCATAAAATAAGGGACAACTGTTTGCTCATAACGAGGCTCATCAATCAGCATTGGTAAATAATCATTGTCAGGTACAGTCATTTCAACCTTTGTAGCCATAGAATCATGGTTGCTTATCAATCGCAAAACAAGTCTTAACCCATTTAAGTTGACATAGGCCATTTCCTCTACATGTAATATTTGATCTTTGACATGGTATAAAAGATACCCTTCCGCTTCATTTCGTTCATTATAACAGATGACTACCCTAGTATGCTTTTTAATAATTCTTTGATGCCACCACCTCTCATCTCGTATCAATGCCCCATTAAATCTAGATATATATGTTGAGTATACTTTTTGCAAATCCTCATACTTATCTTTATTCCTTCTTGCATAACCGCTTGCCCTCCAATTCTTTTTTAGACTATCCATTGGTATCCTATATTTTCTTTGGTTAAAAGTAAGCTCATATCCATATTTACGATAGAACGGGACAGAAAAGGGATGTAAGTAAGAAATAGTATGTCCCGATGACTTCATGGAACGTAACACTTCCTGTAACAGTGTTTTTATTTTCCCACTTCTTCTATACTCTGGCCAGGAGGCTACTGCCGCTACTCCTCCCATCTTCATTGCTTTCCCATTAATATTTACATTTAGAGGAATCATATGGACTTTTGCACTTAATTGTTCATCTTCAAACCATCCCCATATTTCATGACGCTCTGCTTCTTCCTCCTGTTCAATTAATTCATCTTGAGATAAGGAATACTGAAAAGCAAATTGAGATAATTTAAATATTTCAGGATAATCTTCTTTTGATAATTTTCTTATTTTCTCCTGCATTTTTTCACCTCATTATTTATATTTTTAATGTTAACGAAAGCCTGCATATAGTCGGAAATTCATCACTTTATAAAAAATTGGTTAAGTACAAAGTTACATAAATTAAGGAAATTTTTCAACAAAAGGTAAAATAAATTCACTCTTTTTTAAACTTCAGCTCGGATTTGCAAAAAAGCATACTAATCTAGACATTCGAAAAACCTCAGAGAAAATTCTCTGAGGTTTTCCTATATCTTCATAGACCCGAGAAATACAGTTTACTTATTTGATAATCTATTAGCCTCGCGAATTAATTCAAAGTATTGATCACCTCGGACAACCTCATATTCCGAGCCTAAAGAATCCGTAATTTCTACCACATCTGATGGTGTAAGAGACCATGATAACATTCCCATCGAGATAAATAATGGTGCATTTCCATCCCATTCAACAGAAGCTTCTGCTATAGCGTCTTTTGCTTCGCTAACACTGCTAACACCACGCAAAATTGACTGTGGCAGTTGATCATTTAAGATCGAAGTTCCTGTATTACTTTCCCAGCTTAGGAATATTCCTTGTGGATCAACATAATCGATGTAGTCCTGTACTTTTGATTCGGTCAAAGGTACATTTTGCTCATCAACACGATTTAGTGCATAAATAATGTCCATCCCGGTACGTTGCATATACCTCTTTGTTTGTTTTGCAAATAAATCAAATGTATTATCTGGCCAAGGAGTAGGATAAATATAACCTGCACCAGAAGGGCCAGCTATTAAAAGATCGTTATCCGTAGCTGTTTGTTGATAATGACCTAGTATGGATGGAGCAACATCATATAGAAGTGGGCTTGTAGTCCAATTTATCGGCACACTTCCTCTTGCTTCATCATCCCATAATTCTCTTAGCTTATGTTGATTATATTGAAGGTTGTCACCTTCACCAAATGTAAAAGTAATATAAATTTTATTATCCAGTTCTGGAGCAGCTATTGATTTCTGTTGGCTTATATTTTCTTTTATCCCGGAAAATACGGTCATGTTGTTAAACCAGTCCGCTGCAAGTACATATACACTATGTTCAGAGGCAAGCTCTGTTGAACTAAACTCTCCTGCAACATCATTATCGAACCAGCCTAAATATGGTGTGTTTGGCTCAACATCAGACATGATTTGTTCAAATAATTCTTTTTCTTCCGTAACATTCGAATCAAGCCAGAATACCATTGCACGATTTGCCACTGCATAATCTCTCAAATATCCATACGGTTCTGTTTCACCCGCTGCAATTGGTTGGACATCTGATGCAGAGACCTTATATTGATTCCACATATCTACGGAAACACTTAATTCTTCTGTATTCTCTGGTGGTGTAAATCTGTAGATAAAGTAATTACCATTATCTGCCCATCGGTGTCCATCATAGCGCTCATCCGAACTTGAATGGTAACCATCATATAAGTAAGGTTCTTCATCTGCTTGACCAGGTATAAACTGTGCAATGATCTGCCCATCCGCTTTCACTGTTACCTGATGGACAGCTGGACCCCATCCATCATTCGTAAAGGCATCTTGAAAACGAAGGTAGACCGCTTCTTTTCCGAGGAACTCAGACAGGTCTAAATCATATATATCCCGGTTAGAACTGTCTCTGATTTCTTCCTCTTCTTCAGCAATAACTTGAAAATCAGCCCAATTATCTTCAGGTAGTTCCACACTTCTTGTAGGATTTAAACCTATTAACATACGGTGAGTCGTTCTAGGCCATAGATTTTCATATTGCCATTTATAAGCATCCATCCCATTATCGAAACGTCCTCGCAAATCCTCCATTATAGTAAGATTAAATGGTGCTTCTGTAAGTTTGTCTGCTAGTTCAGGGCTAGCTACTACTGCTTGTTCTAAACCAGCCATCGTTGTAGCCACATTGATGGAGTCTTCCACTTCTGGATCATAGACTATCACTCCAGATATTTCATTTTTATATTTCAATAATAGATCCCAAGGATTTTCCTTGATGCTATATGGGACGTCCAAATCATTTAACCATGTGAAATCCCCTTCTTCATAATCTGTTTCGATAAAATAAATCCTTGGTCGCTCCCGATTCACATTTCCTTGCAGTGTAGTAAATAATAGCTTCTCATCACCTGTATTTTCTCTTAAATCAACAACATCAAGGTGCTTTGCTTTAGCAAAAGTAGGTAAAGCCTGGGTTTGTGGCCATTTGATTTTTCCATTTTTTACGGATTCTGCTTCTGACTCCTTAGCTTGGATACTCGAAGTACCAGACAGGATTAAAAACAAGGTTAAACATGTCATCACTAACTTGCGAATCATATATTTTCCTCCTTCGTCCAGAATTATGAAATACCGCTTTCCCCATCAAAAATTACCAGCTGCTTAAATTATAAAATTTACGGAGTGAAATCACCCCCTTAAGATCCATAGTGATTACGCTGTCATTTATTTGGTTTGATTTTAAATGTTTTAATTTCGAATGGTGTAAACTGAATAGGACTATCTACAGGTATTAACTGTTTAGGCTGTTCTAACAAATTGGTCTCAATTATTTCCTGAATGTCAAAGTTTAGTTTTAGTTCGGTACTTGTATGACTTCCGGATGTTTCGTATAAACGCATGATAATATCATCATTGATTTCTGCTTTTTTGATGGACTCGATCATTACTGTTCCACCATTTAATTGAATAAAAGAATCTGAAATACCTTTATTAGCGGTATCTACTTCTGTTTCCTCCACTTTACGAACTGGTATGTTCAACTCATAGCCTTTTTTACAAACCTCCCCCTCGATCAAGTCACCCTTATGCGGATAAAAACTGTAAACAAACTCATGCTCTGCTCGATCTGCATTTGGATCGGGATAGGCTGGACTTCGTAATAAGTTAATGTCAAGCTCATTTCCTTCAGCACGATGACCATATTTGCAATCATTTAAAAGTGCAACGCCATAATTAGGCTCAGACATATCTATCCAATGATGTGCACATATTTCATCTTTTGCAAAATCCCATTGCGTATTGCGATGGGTTGGGCGATTTAAATAGCCAAATTGAATATCGCAATGGACATGATCACTTCTTAAATTAAGTGGGAAAGAAGTACGAAGCATTTTGTTCGATTCATTCCAATTTACTTTCGTTTTAAAATCAATTTGTCTGCTGCCCAAAGTCATAACCACAGATTGTTGTATAGTCGAATTCCCATATCGATAAAGATGTATAACAGATGCAATGGGACCATCCACATCACATTGGACTTTCTCAAGTTTAGGGCGCATCTTTGGGACTGATTTATAATTGGTCGGGAAGTCCCATGCATCTCCATGGTCATGATAGATTGCTAATTGATTTGCTGAACAGTTACTAGCTATCGTTTCTCTTTTATTATCCTTATCATATATCGATCTAATCGTACCGTCTTGATTAAAAGCAATGGTTATCAGATCGTTTTCAAGTAATGTATCTTCAGCCTTCAAGTCCATGTTTTCAGGTATCATTCCTGGATCATCTTTATCATTTATTGCAATGTAGCCCATGGATGGTATTGTTACTTTTCTCCATTTCCCATTACACATTACCCATTCACGTCTGGTCCAAGGTAACGAATTAAAAAAAGTTAATCCAGTTAAGTGAAGGTGTTGATTCAATGCCTGGTAGTGTTCAGCTATTAGATTTTCTACTTGCTCGTGTATCTTTTGATAACGTACCAGCGATTCATCATATACACGACTGATCGATGATCCAGGTAGTATATCATGGAATTGGTATAACATAACTTCCTTCCATATGGAATCTAATTCTGTAGCTGGATATTCTTTTATTCCATTAACCATCGTAAGGGTTGCTGCAAATTCTAATTCTCGTAGTGATTTCTCGATTTTTCGATTGTACTTTTTATTACGGGCCTGTGTAGTCAATGTACCTTGATGTTTTTCTAAATAGAGCTCACCAGTCCATGTTTTGTATTTGTCTGTAGAGGCTTCTAACTTTTCAAAAAATTGAATGGATGGTTCCTGTACTACCGGGGAAAGCCCTAAAAGATTTCTTTCACGTTCCAACCGCTCCAGATGTTCTTCTCCCGGACCACCACCGCCATCTCCAATGCCAAATAGCATTAAACTATGTTCTGAAATATTCTTATCATAATATTCTCTTTCTATCTTTTTGATAGATCGTGGAGCAGCAGGACTGTTATAAGTATCTTCTGGTGGCAAATGGGTTAACACCTTGCTTCCATCTATTCCTTGCCAATAAAATGTGTGGTGTGGATGATCGTTATATTCACTCCAAGACAATTTTTGGGTCATGACATAATCAATATTGGATTGCTTTAGAATTTGTGGCAAACTAGCGGAATATCCAAAAATATCAGGCACCCATAATGTTCTAACATCCTTACCAAATTCAGCTGCAAAGAATTTTTTTCCGTGAAGCACTTGACGAATTAATGATTCGCCACTAGGAATATTCGAATCAGGTTCGACCCACATACCGCCTTGAACTTCCCAACGGCCTTCAGTAATCCGTTGTTTTATTTGCTCATATAAATTGGGATAGTAATCTTTCATCCATTGGTATAATTGTGGCTGGCTAGCTCCAAAGATATAGTCTGGGTATTTTTCCATATTACGAAGTACTGTTGAAAATGTCCGAGCACCTTTTCGGATTGTTTCTCTTATTGGCCACAACCAAGCTAAATCAATATGGGCATGGCCAACAGCGCTAATTGTTAGATCAACATCACCATTTTGTTTTTGTAATGGTAGCGTAAGAAGCTCTCTAGACTTCCTAACGTTCTCCTCAGACCAATCGACTAGTAAAAGTGATACATCATACAATGTCTGTAGAATTCTTGCTTTTCTAATTGAATCATCTTCTAATTGTTCAGCTAATTCTAGTAGCACCTCCACATCATAATAAAGCTTACGTGTTTCCTCATAACAGATGGCAACCATTGCTTCTTTTAGTGTTCCTGACTTATAATTACCAAACAAATCATTACAACCAGCATCCGCCCAAAGATCTATCTCTTCCATCCCTGAAGCTCTTTCTGCAAATTCAACAATTCTTTTTCCTGGTTTACCTAAGGCTAATTCGAATTCGGAATTCACATTTGTTAATCCCTGTGTGGGGGTGCCATTCTGATCAACCAAACACAGCTCCCCATTAATATCAATTAAGAGTACAACTTTTTCACCCTTTGCTTGGCTAGGAACTCTACCGGTAAAGTGGAACCATGCACAATCCCAAAGTTCCCCCCATTTGTCACCAATAGATATGTGGAGATGTTTTCCTTTATTTCGCTGGCTGAACTGAACTGGTTCTTTGGTCACCCACACTTCTACTTCTAAAGGCTGTAGCTTGTGATAGATTTTTTCTTGAATAAGGGCTTTCATTTGATGTAGCTTTTCATTATTTATTATTTCGTATGGCATTGTCGACCCTCCGCAATTGTGCTTAGTAATTTTGCATAATCTTTTAATTAGATTATTTTCAAAGGCCTACGAAGGTAAGACGTAACTCCATTATTCATCCCTTCATTGCTCTGAAATTAGTAGATTAAACTATTATTTTAATTTTGACACCCTTAGGATCATTTTCATAGTGAATCAGAAGCGTATTACTTCTTTGATCCCATTTAAAATTAATCTCCGTATAATTATTTGATTGTTTAGCAACTAGAACTTTTACAGGTTCGTTTGCACATCTTATTCTGCTAACTCCTGGCACATACAAAGGCCCTTTCACTAGAATCACATAATCGTTATTCTCTTCTACAACATTTTCAATTCGGGAAGAAGCTGCAATAACCTGAATACCATTTTTTGTCATTCGATAATTTAGATCGTATAGCAGTGATTGATTTCCAGGCTGGACGTTAATCTCCTCTCGTATCGTTAGATTATGATCTAATAAATCAACATATAAGCCACGTAGGTGTAATGGGTCTTTATTAATTGACTCATCCATCACTGAATTAATTACATAAGGTCCTCGTTTGATTAACAAGTAATTTTTTTCTTCCCATACACTGTTAGAAAGTATTTGACCTTCTGCACATAATTCTGTTGTTTTTCTAACTAAATTCTTCAATTGCTCAGCATTCTGGATATTCTGTGCGCATTCTTTTGGATGTTTCGAAAGGATGCTAACGCTCCCTTTTCCAACACGATGAATTGCTTCGGTTGCATTTGGATCAACTCCTAATGTTTCAAAAAGATGTTCTGCAGGGGTTGCAAATTCACTTCCCTGTAAGTTCCACCATTCTTTCACTTGATGATAGTCGTCACTTCCATCACCAACATATATCAAGCAACCACCGTTTTGAACCCATTGGCTTAATCCAAGGTGGATATCCGGAGCTTCTGGTTTCATAAATTCATAGCTAAGAATCAATGTATTGTAATCTTTTAAATAGGATGGAAAGCGCCTAATATTATCTAATTGAACGGGTCTGACAGGTATTCCGGATTTCAAAAATGGAAGAGCTAATCCATAAAAATCAGACCAATAGAGCAATTCTTTCGCTTTTCTTCCTTTCAGCATTTCTGTTTCTGTTCCGTCATACTTTCGTGATATATCTTCTTCAGAAAATTCAGGATGGTTTCTCTGAAACATGACAGTATCAGAGAGCAGCACACCAATTGGATCCATGTTCGCTTCCCATTCAACAAAATCTTGTTCCATGTCTCGTAAAATATTAATAATGATTAGTAAACTAGTCGCATAGCTTGATGGAATGTGTTCTTTTCCTTTTCTATCCTTCCTTGGGTAGGATCCATTGAAGATTCTGTTTGGCCAAGGGGATATTTCATAACGAAATACATCTGGATGAAATAGCGATGCTACTAAAGTTTTTACATAATTACTCTTATAATCGTCCCAATCATAATTGGGATTATCTTCGATTGGATCATGTAAAAACCACATTCTCCTTTCCGTTCCTCGAGCCAACTCCTGCATTATTCCATATTCTAAGTAGGCTGTTTCAAACGTTCTCTCTTTTGTAATACCGTTATAAACATTTGGAGTACGAGAAGTACCCGTCCATACTTGCGCAATATATCCATCAACTGTAGGTATACTTAACAATTGAGACTGCGGGCTAACTATTCGCCACTGTGTATAGTTAATCAAGCTATGGGTAGGTACATAAAAACGTAAGTCTCTTTGATATTTTACTTGAGCATATTCCTTAAGCTCTGTACAAAGCAAGTCTAAACATCTTTTATATAGAAACGCTTTTAATTTGGATGCTCGGTACTGAGCATCGACTGATTCATGGGGCGGCGTCCATGGTTCCTTGTAAAAAATCTTCCACTCTCTCTTAAAAGCTTCAGAGTAACCAGCTTCCACCCAAAATTCTGGTTCTTCAAGATGAATTGCTTCCACTCCTGCATCTACCGCCACCTTAATTCGTTTCGTTAAAAAATTTGTAAAGGCAACAGTGGGTACCATATATGGAACATCTTTACCATGACTAATCGTCTCACCAAATCGATTTTTTTGTGCCTCATCCCAGTGGTCTCTTCCATCTACTTGACCATATAAATAATCTTGATATTCCCCCCATGACACTCCTGTCATGAGATGAACCACATATCCATGCTCTTGCCATTCCTTGATTCTTTTGGACATGGATTCATCTATACCATAAACCATCACAAAATCAGTTCGTAAATCAATGGTAGGATGATATGCTACTCTTTCCTGAAAACCTGTTTTTTCCTCAAACCTTGCATGTTTTCCCATGATTCACCTCCTAAAAATAGTGTTAGTTATTATCCGAATCTGACTCTATGAGTAATAACATAAATAGTCCTCCTACTACAGATCGATTTTTGAAGTTTAGCCGTTTTCCTGTTTTTGTATCATACCAATCTGTAAATGGGACCCGGTCTTCCGTTTCATTTAAGAAATGCCAAAGCGGCTCAATTAGAGAAAGTACATCTTTCTTTTGGTTCGCTAAGCCTGCAGTCCATACCAACCAATCTGCTTTTGTATACGTATCACGGTTATCTAATGGAGTTCCAAATTGATTTTGCTGTCTAAGATAGTATTTTATTTCCTTTTGTTTAACGTCTTTGGAAAATAAGTTTAATGAGAATATATTGTCCCAAATCATGTTATATTTTAGACTCCATGTTCCAGACTGATCGAACGTTAATTTATAATGATCTTTATCACTGGCCATTTGTTCCCATTCGTTTGCCATCTGCTGAGCCTGCTTTATATACCTCGCCTTTTCCTCTACATTCCCTAACAATCCACATAAAAGCCCATAACTACCTATCCCTACAATTGCTTTGATCGAGAGATTTGAATTATGTGCTAAATGCCCAGCAAAGTCATCCGTGCAAAGCTGATGTCCTGGATCTAATCCATTATCTGTGAGATATTTAGCCCACAGTGTCAGCAAATCCCAATTTTCTTCTGCAAAATCTTTCCTTCCCTCTGCCAAGCATACTGCTGTCATCATGATTAACATATTGCCACATTCTTCAATTGGCATTTGGTTTCCTCTCTCGTTTTTCCCATATACTTGACCATTGGCAATGGGATAACAACCGACATCATGTGGAGCAAATTCATATGGCCATTCTTCTGACCGTGCATAACGGAAAATTGGTCGCATCATTCCCTTAATCAACTCGGGATTGTATATCAAGAATAGTGGTATAGATGGATAACTAACATCTACGGTTCCAATACATCCGTTACTGTTATTTTCCTTTGAAAGAAATAACAAATCACCGTTTTCATCAACAACCAGCTTATGAGCCGCAATTGCCTGACGATATGCCAGTGATACTATGTCTCTATACGTGTAACCACCGACATCCATAGCCTTTTGCCTTAATTCTTTATTAAATTGATAACATTCCTGTTTGATTGAAGGATACTCACTTACCGCTACTTGCAACATTTCTTCTATCGTTTGACCATTTCTTTTCCAATACCCTGGAAGTGGTTGATGAAAATATTCGACAGAAGCAATATCATCATAGGCCAGAACTAGAAACTTTGATTTTTTTTCTGAATGTATCGTTCCAAAGTCTAATACTGTTGCCATGACAGGACAATTTTCGTTTACTTTGCGAGGCATATTTATATCATCATTTTCAGGTAGTGACCCATTTTCCAACCATTGTTTACGAATTTCAATAGAATGAATAACAGATTCCGTTTGACTAGAGTAAGGTAATACTAAATGGAAATATCCCCAATCAATACGTGTATCATCACCTTGACGCTTTAATACAGGCTGGTCTACGGAACCTATTGTCATGTCTTCCATATCGTTCGCTAAAGTCAATCGTGACCAATTCACTTGTTGACTTGTATCATGGACACACCACTCCCCTGTCACATCAAAATAAATTTGAACATCATGCTGATTACCATCTTTCGACCAAACTTCAAATGTTATATAAGACGCTGGTCTAGCTAAAACTTCTAAGTTATTTAGCAAAAGAGGAGTCATGAATTCTACTTGAAGAGTTATACCCGCACCTTCAAAAAGATAAATGGTATTTAATGGATCTACTGTAAGCTGAATTTGTTCTAAATGGTCTGGTTCTTGTTCATTATCCGTTTGAAATAGTTTTCCCATAAAGCGCCATACTTTTCCATCTACACGTACCATCCCCACCATCCCATGAATACCAGTAGTTCCACCCGATTGATATGTCCAATGATGTGTATGATCATCATAAAGATGGTCGTTGCTACTCCAGACACTAAAGTAGGGATCAGTTGTTACCAATGGAACTGCAGGAGGTCTAAGTACAAAAGTCATCATGCCACATCCAATCATTAAAATATAGAAAACCATATAAATATAATGGAAGTCCCTTCTATTGAAGAGGGACTCCATTTAACGCTAACTTAGTTACAAGAATTAATTTGAAGTACGATAGCGCATAAATTCTGTTCCACTTTGGGCTTGTTTCGTAATTTCAGCTGCGACCTCTTCAATACCCGCTTCAATTAGTGCATCACGGGTTTCATTTATTATATCTAATGCCTCTTGATCAGATCCTGCATGAATTGCTTGTTGAACAACATCTCCCATTGCAACCGTTACAGGTTCAATCTGTTCAAAATTTGGATGTGCTTTTAATACTGAATGAGGATCAATTCCTGTAATCGGTTGTATACCTTCTTTTCTTCTTATCTTGATAAATTCTTTCTTAACTTCATATTGCTTATCAAATTGATGACCAAAAGGTCCACCACCAAGCGAATCCTCTCGATCTAAACCTGAAAACGCTAAATAGTGATTAATACCTTCATCCTTCAACGTGCTATCGTTTATTTTCTCGACCATTTCTTCTTTTGCGACTGCTTCTCCATCGACTAGATCATAATGTACACCTTCGATACCGTATCTAGTTAGTAGAAACCCTTCATCACTTGATAAATAATCGAATAATTTAACAAATGCCTCTAGTTTTTCTTCAGAAGCTTCTGCGAAAACAGCAATTAATTGACTTCCTTGAACATTAAATTCTGTTCGATAACGATCTCCATTGTAATCCTCTAATGGTCCTAAAGGAATATATTTCTCCTCAATACCACCTTGTTTCGTATCATTCCAAAGACCTGGGAATTGATTTGGTATTACTGCGTATCTGCCTTGAGCTATCTTTTCTCTGGCAATTGTTCCTGTATGGGAATATACTTCGGGATCTAGTAAACCCTCACTCATTAGTTTTCTCATATATAGGATCCATTCTTCATATTCCTCTGTCATAAAGTTATACCTTGCATTACCTTCATCATCAATAAACCAACTTCCAGATCCTGCTACAGGTACAAACATTTCAGAGGTGATATCCAACGGCCAACCATTATCATATGCACCTAACGGAAATACAAGATTACCATTTGCTTCAAACCCACCTTCTTTAACCGCTTTCAAAAAGTTATATAGATCATCCGGAGTCTTTACTGATCCAGGATCTATCCCCACCTCATTTGCAATATCCTTATTTACGTATAATCCATACAACCAATCCTCTATATCAGCCTCGGTAGCTGGATACATAGAATGAAGCATGTATTGACCCTCTTGTTGTTTGCTAATAATATTATTATATAATGATACAGACATATTCTCTTTTTTCACTACCTCTTCCAGCCTTGGATACTCTTTTATATACGGAGCTAAATCATGTAACAGACCATCGTTTGCAGCTTCTAATAATAATTCAGCTTCTTTCCCCCATGCAGGGCCAATATAAATATCCGGAAACTCTCCAGTTGCTAAGACTTGTGTTAATTTGTCAACTTCACTACCATTTGTATATTCAAAATCTAACTTCACCCCAGTTTCTTCTGTTATTTTTTTAGCAACAGGGTTATTCATTGGATCTTCTGGTGCATTTGCCCCTGATCCATTCCAGTTATGCAAAACCTTCAGTGTAACTGTATCGCCCTCTTCAGTACTACTTCCACTTTCGTCACTACACGCTACTAATAATGTAAATAGTAAAAAAACCGATAAAGCTAGAAACATCTTGATGATTTTTTGTTTCATATAAATCCCTCCATTTTCTGTTTTTATTATAAAAAAGCCTTCCTTCCAAATGATGAAAAAACTATTATTCCTTTATGGAGCCAACCATTATTCCTTTAACAAAATACTTTTGTAAAAATGGATAAACACAAATAATTGGTAATGTTGCAACTATTAGCGTCGCCATCCGTAAGGACTCAGGTGTAACCGTCATGACACCAGCTGAAACAGTTGTACCAGTTTGTGACGCCTTTTGTGCAGCATTTGCTAATGCTTCGGATTCAGTTAATAGTTCGTTAAGAAGTGTCTGTACAGGTCTTAATGATTCCTCTGTAACAAAATAGGTTCCTGTAAACCAATCATTCCAGTGAAACACTCCTTGAAACAAGGCAATAGTAGCCATAACCGGCATGGATAACGGCAGGATGATGCTTATAAAAACTCTGAAGTTGCTAGCACCGTCTATTTGTGCAGATTCTTCTAATGAACTAGGTAATTGTTGAAAAAAAGTTCGCATGATTATGATATGAAAAAAGCTAAACAAAAACGGGAAAACATATACCCAAAAATTATTAATTAATCCCAATTCCCGGTATAGTATAAAGTTAGGTATCATTCCACCACTAAATATTGATGGTATAAAAATAAAGAAGGTAAAGAAAGTTTTTCCTGGTAAACTTTTTCTCGTTAATGCGTATGCAAACAGTGCAGATAAAAAAACATGCAGAAACGTACCAATAACTGTCCTAAGTATCGTAATAACGTACGCATTTAAAAATGTAGTGTCCTTAAATATCTGTATATAATTCTCCAGTGTGAATCCACGTGGCAAAAAATAAATTGGATGATTCATTGCTTCCACACCATCACTTAGTGAATAAGCTATGATGTAAATAAATGGATATAACGTAGTAAACGAAAAAACAGCAAGAAACAGATAGTTAAAAATCGAAAATAACGACCACTTTTTTTTCATTTGTACAAGTAACCTCCTCACCATAATGATGTTTCATTTACTTTTTTACTTATACTATTTGCAACAACAATTAGAATGACACCGATAATACCCTGGAATAGTCCTACAGCTGTTGCATAACTTAACCGCCCTTGCTCTAATCCTGATTCAATTACATAAACATCTAACACCGTTCCTATGGAAGCGGTCGCTGGAGTATTTAATAATAACAATTGCTCATACCCCACTGTCATAATGTTACCGCAAGCAAGTAAGAACATAATGACCATTACTGGACGTATCGAAGGTACTGTAATATGCCACATTTGCCTGAATCTGTTAGCACCATCCATTTTGGCCGCTTCATATAATTGCTGATCAACGCCAGAAATTGCTGCCAAATAGATAATCGCTCCAAATCCCACCGTTTTCCAAATGTCTGAAAGAATGACAACCTGATAGAAATAATTAAGGTTACCTAAGAATTGAATTTTGTCGAAACCTAAAGAAGCTAAGATTTCATTTATTGGGCCACCGTATGGAGTTAGCATGCGCTGTAAAATGGTGACTACAACTACCCAAGAAATAAAGTGAGGTAAATAGGAGATGGTTTGTACAGTCTTTTTAAACTTCATAATCCTAATTTCATTTAATAACAATGCTAGAATTATTGGCATGGGAAACCCTATTACTAGCTTCATTACACTAATCGTTAAAGTATTGCGAATGATTTCCCAGGATTGATAAAAATTAAAGAATTCCTTAAAATATTTTAAACCAGCCCAAGGACTGCCTGTTATTCCGCCTATAAAATTAAAATCTTTAAAAGCTACCGTTAAACCGTACATCGGAATATACGAAAAGATAATAAACCAGATGATACCTGGAAGCATAAATAGATAATATAAACGATGCTGCCAGATTCTCAACCAAATACTTTTCTTATTTGTCTTACTTAAATTTGGGCTATTAGATTTTGTACTAATTCCAACATTATTCATAACACCCTCACTCCCCCTCGAGCTCAGATAAATTAGTAAATAATCTTCCTAAAGAGATAAAACAATATAAGATGGTTTCCGCCTCAATATGTATGCGCTTGCATATAACTATAATTGATATAATATAGTATGTCAATATTTTTTATTCGACAATTAATATAATATTATATCAATATTGAATAAAAAATATGCTGTTCCAATGAATAAACACTTAATACAACTCGTCTACTGTTAGACTATTGTTGTAGCAAGTCTCCAAATTTGGAACAGCACCATTAAATTTAATATACTTAGTTATTTAATTTTAGTCGTACCTTTACTAACAGCGTTTTTCACAGTTGTATTCCCCTCAATCAAGGTTGCTGATACTCGGATATCATCAATGATAAAGTTGCCATTATACATTTCTAGTAAATTATTTAATGCTAGCCGACCAATCTCTTCTTCATTTTGTTGTAAATGTGTAAAATTCCATTCTAAAGCATTTCGGGGTGGGCTATCAAAACACATAATCGATATGTCTTCTGGTATCTTTAAGTTCAACTGCTCTACGGCCTGTTTCGCTAACACAGCTATGTTATATTCTAAAGCAAATAAAGCGGTAATATTTCGATTCTTCTTTATATGATTCTTTATAACTTCTATATCTTTCTTTGTATCTTCATGAGTAGGATATGGGCTCTTTATATCCGAACACCAAAGCTCACGATTAACTATAATTTTTCTTTCTGCAGTGGCTTCAACAATACCCTTAATACGATCTTCGATAGTGGTTGTACCGTTGTCTTCGGGTATAAGAATACCTATATTTTCATGCCCCAGATCTAACAAATGATTTATCCCTATTTTAGCCGCTTGTTCATTATCTGTTGAAACGGAAGTGGTAGCCAATCCTTTAAATGATCTATCAATTAACACTAAAGGAAACTGATTCACTATCATTTTAAGAATTTCAAGACTATAGTGTTCAGCTTTAGCCGGTGATATAATTAGACCATCTATACCATATTCAAGTAACTCTCTTATCAGCTTATCTTCTCTATTTGGGATACTTAAAGACCGCCGTAAAATTATAAAGCATTTATCGTGGGATTCTTCCTCTAGACTGGAAATTAATTTGTTTCCAAAGCTATCATCAAAAGTAGTAAGAATTAAACCAAACAATGGCTTCTTATTTTGGGCATCGCTTTTTACAATATTCATGTCCATAGTATTTTTAGAAACAAACGTTCCTTTACCACGTTTCCTATAAACAAATCCCTCATGTGTTAACTTTTCTAAAGCCTTTTTAGTTGTTATAGTACTTACATTAAAGTATTCGGATAACTCTTTTTCAGATGGAACCTTGTCCCCAACTTTATATTTTGCAGATATAATGTCTTGCTTTAATTCTTCGTATATTTTTTCATATAAGGATTTCATATGTAGTCACCACCTATAAATAATCCGTCAATATAACAATATATTATTTGAGTTAAAAGTGCTAGTGATAGTACTTAATTGTTACGTCTACGGTGTTTAGCCCCCACTGATGGTTAATGAAACTTATCAGGATGTTTGCGTCCGTTATTCCCCACTTAGCTTCTTTGATTTACTCGAACCTTGAAGGTGGGGATTTCACGGACAAATAGCACCGTGATAAAAGGTTCGTATTAAATTTTCAAGTACCACGTAATGGGTCTATGATCTAGGTGCCAGTTTTCATCCTGATTATTAGAGAGGTCTTATAGGTTAAGGTTGTGGTGTGTCCCAATCAATTAGATGGCGCCTACGGAGTCACGAAGGGAATTAAAGATGGACATTCAATTATTATGTAGGCTTAGGTATGTAGAAAAAACAGAATTGGGATTTGATCTTATATGGACGGGCATGAATATACTGGCCACACTGATGTTGACTTTCACCCAAAAGTATACGGGCTGCTATGCCTCTGGTTTCTAACAGTCAGCAACTTTATCATACGGAGGCGAGTTGCTAGGGGCTTTCCTAGACATTTTATTTTATTACCTTGTCAAAAAAACTTCCTAGTCTAATGACTAAGAAGTTTTTCAATTGCCTGGCAACGTCCTACTCTTGCAGGGGCGCGAGCCCCAACTACCATGGGCGCTGGAGAGCTTAACTACTGTGTTCGGCATGGGAACAGGTGTGACCTCTCCGCTA
>NZ_JBQQCK010000017.1:0-93914 GCF_052246695.1 Gracilibacillus sp. D59
GCTATTGGACTTCAGATTCTTTTGCACCCTTATCCACATACGTTGCCTCTTATATGATTTCTGTTCGTCAGACCAGAGGTTTGCCTTGAGCTTCCTTCCGATTCCACGTCACCGTGGACACCGTTGCCTTTGGCTATGTGCTTACCGCTACTAGGTCGCACTCAGGACTTTCACCCGTTAGAGTTCGCCCATGCCGGGCGAACAAAAAAAAGATTATCCAAGTGGATAATCTTAATTTAAAATCTCTTCTTTTATTTTCTCTAATATTTTCTTTTCTATTCGCGAAACCTGAACTTGTGAAATGCCCAGTCGGTTGGCCACCTCTGTTTGAGTTTTATCTTTGTAATACCTTAAGTAAACAATCAAACGTTCTCTTTCATCCAGATCTTTTATTACCTGCTCCATTGTCAGTTTATCAAACCAATTATCATTAACGTCTGCAATTTGATCCAGCAACGTAATAGGATCACCGTCATTTTCATAAACTGTTTCATGAATGGATTGAGGTTTCTTTGTAGCTTCCTGCGCATGGATGATATCTTCAGGTGTTAGATCTAACTTATCAGCAATCTCTTGTACAGTTGGCGCTCGAGCATATTCTTTTGTTAATTCATCTGTAACGCGTCTAATTTTATTACCAATTTCTTTTAAGGAACGACTAACCTTTACTGTACCATCATCTCGTATAAAACGTTGGATTTCACCGATAATCATCGGTACAGCATAGGTTGAAAATTTCACTTCGTATTCTAAGTCGAACTTGTCAATAGACTTTAATAATCCAATGCAACCGATTTGAAACAAATCATCTTGATCATAGCCTCTATTAAGAAAACGTTGAACAACAGACCAGACCAGGCGAATATTTTTTTCCACCAATAATGATCTTGCTTCTTCATCTCCTTGCTGACTTAACTGGATATACCTCTTAACATCTTTGTCATCTAATGGTGATGTGTTAGACATTTTTGTTTTCATGGGCATCACCTAATTACACATGGTTTTGCTAGTCTGAAAATCTTTTGTCATTCTCACCTTTGTGCCTTCTCCTGGATGTGATATAATTTCAACTTTGTCCATGAAGTTCTCCATGATGGTAAAACCCATGCCTGATCTTTCAAGTTCAGGTTTAGATGTGTAAAGCGGTTCCTTTGCTAAATCGATATTATCGATACCCATCCCTTCATCCTCGATTAAAACCGATAATGTTTGATCAGTTAAGCTGCAGGAGATATAGACATATTGATTAGGGTCCTCTTCATAACCGTGAATAATAGCATTGGTTACTGCTTCAGATACAACAGTTTTAATCTCTGTTAATTCATCCATGTTTGGATCAATCTGAGATACAAATGCGGCAACAGACACTCTAGCAAATGCTTCATTTTCGCTTACACTTCTAAACTTTAATTCCATTGCATTATTCATGACGCCACCCCCAAGCTGGAAAGAGCAAAGTTTTCATTTGACTCTAACCTGACAATCTTGAATAATCCAGACATATTAAACAATCTTTTAACAGCTGGATTGACAGAACAGACAATCATTTCTCCACCTAATTGTTTCACTTCTTTATACCTTCCTAATACAACCCCTAAACCTGAACTGTCCATAAAATGTAAAGCATCAAGATTTAAAATAACATGTTTAATTCCTTCTTGATGTAGACGATCTTGCCATTCTATTTTTAATCGAGCTGCAGAATGGTGATCCAGTTCACCATCCAATCGGACGATTAATACATCTTTGACTACTGTAAATTGTGTCTGTAATTGCATATTTTTCCCTCCCAGTTTATTTCTGTAATACTTTTTTCTATATCTCTTATTCATAATCCTTCTAGTTGACAAAACTAGAAGGAAATCGTCTAAAATAGCTTAAATTCGACCTTTTCATCAAAAGAAGGATTGAAAGGTTCTTTTAAACAATTGGAGTACATTTGCATGATTAATATCCTCTAGTACAATTAAATCTGTTTCACTAATAATATCTTCACCTTCTACCACTTGAAGCTTTCCAACCATTGATCCTTTTTCAAGTGGTAACTCTATATCTTGATTAATGGTTATTTTCGTATTGATTTTATCCAAGTTTGTTCCTTTTGGATACAGAATGGAAACGGAGTCACTAGTAACTACATCCACTTTCTGTTTATTTGCCTTTAACCATTCGAACGATGTCACAGCTTGATTTTTTTCATATAAAGGTTTCGTCTCGAATTTGGCATAAGCATAGTCTAACAATTGACTTACATCACTGTTACGATCTTCTGTACTTTCTGCTCCCATAACAACAGCAATTGTTCTCATGCCATTTTTTTCTGCAGTTGCCGTCAAACAGTATTTAGCTTCATTTGTGTAACCAGTTTTCAGACCATCCACACCTTCATAAAACCGAACCAATTTATTAGTATTGACCAACCAAAACTCATCTTCAGTACCTTTACGCAAATAATCCTCGTAAATACTCGTATACTTTGTAATATCTTCATATTTTAGTAATGCCTTAGCCATAACGGCCATATCATGAGCAGTACTATAGTGGTCTTCTGCTGGTAAGCCAGTTGAATTTTGGAATTTAGTAGATTTCAATCCTAATTCTTCTACTTTTTCATTCATCATTTCCACAAAAACTTTCTCACTGCCAGCAATTCTTTCTGCCATTGCAACACTTGCATCATTACCTGATGCAATAGCAATTCCTTTCAATAAGTCATCTACTGACATTTCTTCTCCAGCTTCCAAAAAGATTTGTGATCCACCCATTGATGCCGCATTTTCACTTACTCTAACTTGCTCATCTAAGGATAATTCACCCTTCTCAATTGCTTCCATAATAAGTAGCATGGTCATAATTTTAGTCATACTTGCTGGTGGTAATTTTTCGCTAGCATTTTTATCATATAATATATTTCCTGTATCACGTTCAATAAGTATCGCTGATTTTGAATGTGTAGCTAAATCTAATGAATCACTTACTTCGCTTGCTACATGATTTTCATCATGATCTGCAAATACACTTCCACTACCGATCACCACCATACTTATTACAACGAGTAAAGATAAGCTAATTCTTTTCAACATTGTCACCTCCGATTTATAACATTTCTATTTTTTCCATAATAATCTGAAAGTATAACTAGTAAATACAATTTATTTATTTTATTTCACGCTTTCTTTATTAGATACTGAACGCAATAACTATTTTGTTTCTATTTCGCAAAAAAAGATAGCGGTAAGTTCCCGCTATCTTTCGAGTAATTATTTATTTAATGACTTCATAGATCATTTTTTGTTTGTTTGCTTTTTCGGGTTTAATCGTATAAGCATTCTTCACAATATTGATTGCATTATCAACATCTTCTTGATCACTGTTTAAAATAGCTAACGTTTCTCCTTGTTCGACATGATCACCTATTTTCTTCTGTAAGGTAATCCCGACCCCATGGTTAATATTATCATCTTTAGTTGCCCTTCCGGCACCGAGGTGCATTGCTGCTACCCCAATTTCATCTGCTTCCATTTCGTGTATATAACCTTCTTGATCAGCTTTCACTTCAACTTTATAGGATGATTTAGGTAATTTAGTAAGATCTTCAATAACCGATATATCTCCTCCCTGTGCTTTTATGAAATTCATAAAATACTTTAAGGCATCACCATTATCAATTAGCTTTTCCAAAGATTGTGTTGCCTCTGTGTAATCCTGATATACACCAGCTAATAATGTCATGTGAGCCGCAAGTTCTATTGCTAATTCACGAAGATCCTCCACTCTTTTTCCTTGTAATACTTCTACCGCTTCTTTTACTTCATTAGCATTACCGATCTCATAGCCTAAAGGTTGGTTCATATCACTTATGACTGCTATAGTTTGCCGTTCTAATTGTTTTCCGATCGTAACCATTTCTTCAGCCAATCGTTTAGAGTCTTTAAATGATTTCATAAAAGCACCTGAACCAGTTTTGACATCCAATACAATACTATCAGCACCTGAAGCAATTTTTTTACTCATTATCGAACTAGCAATTAACGGAATCGAGTCAACGGTTGCCGTAACATCACGTAAAGCATACAATTTCTTATCAGCAGGAGCTAAGTTACCGGTCTGTCCAACTACTGATAGTTTGTATTTATTGACATTATCAATAAATTGCTGGTTCGTTAATTCAACTTGAAAGCCCGGGATTGATTCTAGTTTATCTATCGTACCACCAGTATGCCCTAGCCCTCTTCCAGACATTTTTGCAACCGGGATTCCTGCTGCAGCAACTAAAGGACCGACGATAAACGTTGTCTTATCACCTACCCCGCCTGTTGAATGTTTATCCACTTTATGTCCTTCTATTAGGCTTAAATCAATGATATCACCGGACGCCACCATATTTTTTGTTAAATAAGCCGTTTCTTCTTGTGTCATACCTTGATAGTAAATAGCCATCATCAAAGCAGACACCTGATAATCTGGGATATTCTCTTTCATATACTCTTCAATAAAAAAATTAATTTCTTTTTCTATTAAAGGTTCACCATTTCTTTTTTTTGCAATAATATCAACCATTCTCATTACAGTCACCTCTTTTTTATTAGATAAACAGGAATTCGTACAAAAAGTGGCACTCTTTTTAAAACACTTCTTAATTATTTAATATCATCCAGAAAACTTTTACCATATTTAGGTGGTTTCACATGGAAGTTCTCTGCCACTGTTGCTCCGATATCTGCAAATGTTTCTCTTAGTGGCAGCTCTTTTCCGCCATTTATACCATGATGATAAACAAGCAATGGTACATATTCTCTAGTATGATCCGTCCCATGGTGAGTAGGATCATTTCCGTGATCTGCTGTTATGACCAGTAAATCATCATCTTTTAATTTACCTAACACTTGTGGTAACCGTTGATCAAATTTCTCTAGAGCTTCGGCATAACCATCAGGATTTCTCCTATGACCATATTTTGCATCAAAATCAACTAAATTTAAAAAGTTAAGACCATGGAAATTTTTATCAATCGATTGAATAAACTTTTCCATTCCATCATCATTATCTTTTGTGCGAATTGATTCAGTGACACCTTCACCATCATAAATATCAGAAATTTTCCCTAAGGCAATTACATCAAATCCTCCATCTTTCAACGCATTCATAACAGTATAACCAAAAGGTTTTAATGCATAATCATGACGATTTGAAGTTCTAACAAAATTACCAGATTGACCGACAAACGGTCTGGCAATTACACGGCCGATCATATATTTCTCATCTAATGTTAATTCACGGCAAATCTCACAAATTTCATACAGCTCTTTAACCGGTATTACCTCTTCATGTGCAGCAATTTGCAATACCGAATCAGCTGAAGTATAAACAATTAAGTCTCCTGATTCCATGTGTTGTGGACCTAATTCTTTAATAATCTCTGTCCCAGAAGCTGGTTTATTCCCTATTACTTTTCTTCCAGTTTTCTGTTCAATTGCCTCTATTAATTCTTCTGGAAATTGTTCAAATGTGCGAAAAGGAGTGTCAATATATAACCCCATTATTTCCCAGTGTCCTGTCATTGTATCTTTACCATTAGAAGCTTCTTGCATTTTTGTGTAATACCCTTTAGGATTACTTGCCTTTTCTATGCCATTTATTTTTTTGATATTACTTAAACCCAGTTGGCCTAAATTAGGCATATTTAACCCATTACGATGTTCTGCAATATGGCCTAATGTGTCTGCACCAGAATCATTAAAATCTGCTGCATCAGGTGCTTCACCAATACCAACAGAATCGAGCACAACTAAAAATATTCGATTAAAAGATGTCATAGCCAATCCCTCCTATTCTTCCATACCCGCTCTATCATAGTATTATCCCTCAAAATACTATTTTCATTAGCTCATTATAAGTATTTATAGTTACTGTCTATTTCACTCACTTTCCAAAAGGAACAAAAAGCCTAGTGCGATTACGTGGCGCTACTATACTTTGTTCTTACCAATTTAATTATTTCTAAACAATAAGAAGCGCCACGATAACAATCGTGACGCGTTAAGCTCTTGGATGATGTGTTTTATAAATATCTTTTAATCGTGTTTTAGAAACATGGGTATAGATTTGAGTAGTAGATATATCCGCATGACCAAGCATTTCTTGAACTGCTCTTAAATCCGCACCATTTTCAAGTAAATGTGTTGCAAAGGAATGTCGTAATGTGTGCGGAGATAACTCCTTTTCAATACCTGCTGCTTTCGCAATTCCTTTTATGATTTTCCAAAACCCTTGACGTGACAATGGATTACCATGATGATTGACAAATACAGTTTCCGTTTGTTTTGTCTTTACAAAATCGTTTCTAGCAGATTGAATATATAATTCTAATGCGTCTTTCGCTATATCTCCTAATGGGACAATTCTTTCTTTGGAGCCTTTTCCAAAACAACGAACAAATCCCATTGTTAAATGCAAATCGTTCATCTTTAAATTAATCAGTTCTGATACTCGTAATCCTGTTGCGTAAAGTGTTTCTAACATCGCTTTATTTCGGATTGAATATTTATCTGCCGCCGGAATATTTAATAATTTATCAATATCTTTCGTTGATAATACCTTCGGCAATTTACGGTTCGCTTTTGGCGTTTCAATATGTAAACTAGGGTCTTCTGTTAGTTGATATTCTCTAATTAAAAATTGATGAAATAGTCTTAAAGTGGATAACATTCTCGCGATAGTTGCCGATGATTGACCCTGGTCGTTCAAATGATATAAGAATTGCATAATATCATGACGACCAGTTTGTTTCCATTCAGTCAATTCTCGTTCATCCTTAATGAATTGATAATACTTTAACAAGTCCCGTTTATAGGCTTGTAATGTATTATCAGATAGTCCTCTTTCGATTTGTAAAAAGTGAAAAAACTCATCTACTGGATATTGCATTTCATCCATCATTTATTCTCCCAATCGAAAAAAAATACTTAACCGCTCCCAAACATCAGGACCTTCCTGTTGAAATACTTTTACTGCATCTCCCTGAGGGTACTCATAACGATCTAATTTTTCATATTCCTGATGTAATGCTTTAATTACATAATAAAATAAAATGGTACATAAAACAAAAATTATAAAAAACTTCATCATTTCAAAAAAAACCTTCATAATAGATGACATATCGCATTCTCCTAATAGAATAGACTCTATTAGAATTTATACCGGTATTATATAAAAATATACCTATTTAGCAGATAATTTTTTCGCTTCACAGTTTCGACAAATTCTGTCTTGGCATTTTTGGCATATTCCATGGAATGTTAATCGATGATCTTTGACAATAAATCCCCAGTCAGTTTGAACAATTTGTTCAACTTCTTCTAATAGGTCATCCATTATTTCCTCAACAGATCCACATTCTGTGCATACTAAATGATGATGGAAATGTTTTGCCCCTTCTTTCCGAAGATCATAGCGGGAAACTCCATCACCAAAGTTAATTTTATCAACAATTTCTAGTTCTGATAATAATTCTAATGTTCTATATACAGTTGCTAAACCAATTTCCGGCGCTTTATCTTTTACTAATAAATAAACATCTTCCGCACTAAGATGATCTTCTTCTCTTTCTAATAATACACGAACAGTTGCTTCACGCTGTGGTGTTAATTTATAACTTTGAGCGTGTAGTTCCTTCTTAATACGGTCTAAACGGTGTTCCATAATGAAGACCTCCTTACATAAGTTAATTATAAATAGTCCCATGTAAGGTGTCAATTAAAATAATTATAAAAAACGACAATTACCCTTTATTTCTTAACAATAATTATTATTTAATAATCCTGTCGGAAATTAGCCTCATCGTTTCAAAGGAGACTATGGATTCTAATAATGCTGCTACGCCAACCACGATCATTAAGCCAATAAATACAGCGGTATAACGATAGAAAATTTGTAAAATTGGTTGTTTATATCGCTTAGAAAATATACTTTGCAACAAAGTTAATGAGAATATCATTGCAAAGCTACTAGCTATAACATATATCGGAATGATAATAAGGTTTTGAGGAGCAATAGCAGAAAACGAGAACAATAATCCTTTGAAACCTAATTGATTGACAAAAAAACCTACGGTAAATCCGATGGCCACACCTTTAACAAATAACAATACCCAAATAATTGGTAATCCTATGACAGCTAACCCAAGGAAAAAAAGTAAAGATAAAAATTGAATATGATAAAATGTTGCATTTTTAAATAAAGCTTGTTTAGAAATATCTTCATCTTGTAAATATCCAAGAAAAAATCGTTCCAAATAAAAAAATAAATCTTGTTTTTGTATGAAAGTCATACTATTGACTATAATCGCTCCAAATATAATTCCTGTGATAAACAGGATGATTGTAAATATATAGATGGTATGGTATTTTGCAAAATGATTGGAAATAGGCTTTTTACTTTTAGGTAATTTCAATTCATTCACATCCTCTAATTATGTTCTCGTTTCCAATCTATGAATGATTTGATAGAAATAGAACACAACTAGAGTTTATTTTGATTGAACATAAAATTTAATATCGTTAACCTTTCACTCTCCCATATCGGCCACCTCCACCTTCATCAACCATCAATTTTCCTTGACGTAAGTCCAAAATCATTGTAGCAAGATTTTCACCAACAACTTCTGCCAAGGAAGCCTTAGGTACATAATGTATAATATTCATTTCATTACCAAAGTGGCTTAATAATTTTTCCAAGGTTTTTGGACCTAGTTTAGGCAAATATTCAAGTGGAACTTGATATATATAATCTGGACGTTCCTGACTCGTTAATTGCTTGGAAGCTAACTCTTGAATTCGATCTGAAACACCTTTAACAAATTTAGTAGAACCACACTTTGAACAATATTTTCCCTGAAACGGAGCTAGACAATTCGCGCATACAGTTGCAAAATATTTCCCTAATTTAGGATTCATCCCGAAGTTTTGCATTACTCTACGTTTGTATTCATTCTTTAAAGCCATTTTCAACTCTTTAAAGCTTGGTTCTGCTAAAAGTAATAGTTGATATTCTCTTGCTATCTTCGGCAATGAATGGGAATCTGAGTTGGTTAGAAACGTGTACTGATGTAACTCCTTGATTTGATCAGCCATTTTTGTATCCGAACTCAATCCAAGTTCAATTGCGTCTACTTGATTAGGATCTAATACTTCTGTTAATGAATGGGATACCCCTTTGCCAAACAAACTCTTAAAAGGTGTAAAAACATGGGCAGGTATAAATAAACCATCAAGTTCATGTGTTTGCGTTTGTAACGTCATGGTATCGCCGTAATAACGTTGTGAACTAAGTTCTATATTTTTCATTCGAAAGGACAACCATCTGGAAAACTCCTTCATATTTTTAAGAAACGGAAAAAAACATAAAACATGTATTGGACCTTTACAATTTTCATCATATACTTCTATTTCGCTGCCTAAAATTAGTGTAGTATTTCCAAATTGAATGCCTCCATCTACAAGTTCAGATGCAACCCCCTTACTGACAGCTAATTCTATCTCATTTAAAACAGTAGGGGCATGACAATCTATAATACCGACAATATCTAATCCTTTTCGTTCACTTGCCTCTTGCATAATATTCATCAGTGTTAAATTTTTGGAAGCAGTGATCTTCACTGGTTTTCCCAACGAATTACGACCAATATGGATATGTAAGTCAGTAAAAAATTCCTTCAGCATTTTACCTCAAACCCTTGTGTTTTAAATAAAGAACTGCATAAGCAGTTTTTGCATCATGTATCTCCTGATTTGCAACTAGTGTTTCCGCCTCTTCTAACGAAAGTTCCATTAATTCGACAAATTCATCTTCATCCATTGCTTTTGGATTCTCTACTTTTTCCAAAGAACTGGTTTTATATAAATACATTATTTCATCAGCAAAGCCAGGCGAGGTGTAAAATGAAGTCACATATGTTAGTTGATCTGTTGTATACCCTGTTTCTTCTTCTAATTCTCTTAATGCTGTTACTTCAGGTGCCTCTCCTTGTTCCAGTTTTCCAGCTGGAATCTCAACTAATGTTTTTTCTAAAGGTTTACGATATTGTTTGACAAAAATAATCTTATTATCCGTAGTTACCGGAATTATTCCAACAGCACCTGGATGTTTTACAATTTCCCGTTTTGATGTTTTACCATTAGGTAAGGTAATGTCATCTACTTGAACACTAATTACTTTCCCGTCAAAAATTGGTTTAGTATGAATTGTTTTCTCACTAAAATTCGTCATAAAAACTTCCTTTCTCATTCAAACAGTCCCTTTTATTGTATTTCTTTCTTGCTATTTGTACAATGAATTTATACAGATGAACGAGAAAGGATGATTAATGTGGAAAAAAGAAAGCTAGGTAATTCTGAATTAAAAGTTTCCCCCATTGCACTTGGTTGTATGTCACTTGGAACAGAACGGACAAAAGCTAGTAAAATTATAGATGAAGCATTAGATCTGGGTATTAATTATTTAGACACAGCAGATTTATATGATCAAGGTCAAAATGAAGCAATTGTTGGTCAAGCGATCAAAAACAAACGTGATCAAGTCATTTTAGCTACAAAAGTGGGAAATCATTTAAAGGACGATGGCAGTTGGTTTTGGGACCCAAGTAAAGCTTATATTAAAGAACAAGTAAAAAAAAGCTTAAGAAAATTACATACTGATTATATTGATCTATATCAATTACATGGTGGTACAATTGAAGACCCTATTGAAGAGACAATTGAAGCATTTGAAGAATTAGTGGAGGAAGGTGTTGTACGCTATTATGGTATTTCTTCTATAAGGCCGAATGTAATTCGTGAATATATTGCCAAATCTAATATCAACAGTGTAATGATGCAATATAGTATGCTTGATCGTCGACCAGAAGAAGAAGTGCTAGAGCAACTGGCTGATCATAATATTAGCGTGGTTACAAGGGGATCACTTGCAAAGGGAATGTTAAGTTCCAAAGGTCCAAAAATCGCTTCTAAGAAAGGCGAAAAAGGCTATTTAGATTATGATGCTAACACATTAAAAAGCACGGTTAATCAGTTACAAGATATTTTACAAGAAAATCAAACATTAAATGGCCTAGCGTTGCAATACGTATTACGAGAAAAAGCTGTTACTTCTGTTGTAGCTGGTGCTAGCTCGAGCGATCAACTAAAAGAGAATGTTAATGCCTTAAATCAACATTTCAATCCTGAACAATTTGCAAAAGTAAAAGAAATTACCAAAGCAAATACCTACCAACAACACCGATAACAAGGAAAACCGGAAGAAACCCTCTTTGTTCAGAGCCGAAAAAGATACAAACTTCCAAACCAATGAAAAATCTGTTTAATGTGGCTTTCTTCCATTCTTTCTGAAATGAGGTGCTGATTCGTCGTTGTGGAAAATACTTCATAGCACTATATTCAGTAAGAATGGGAGTAAGCAAATCTATAGGAATAACTTCTTAGTTTATATTTTTTGTGCAAGTTGCTGAAATTCTGAAATTTTTATTATTGCGCTATTACTGAATTAACATGAATAAACGGATTTAACATTTCATTAGGACTTGTTAGACGAAATGTAGTGCCATTATAATCTAACGTCATTTCTTCACTGAAAAATGTAGCTTCCTGTACATGAACTACCACATCATGTTGATCACATTCTACCTTTTTATGATTCTTTTCTTTTTGACCAATAAGTGCAATAGTAGGCATGCCATTGACACCACAACCACAACCTTCTGTATCATAGGTTAAGGCTAAAGTAGTTGATTTATTTTTAGTTAAGGACTTCAATTGATCTAGAGCATTATTAGTTATCGTTAATTGCATAATATCCCTCCACTATTTTTTCTTGAAAGTCGGCTTCAGAATTGTTTCCATTATTCGTGGAAAATTTTGATACATTTTACTTCCTATATGCATCCAATACGGTAAATTTATTTCCCTTTTATTCGTAAAAAGTGATTTAGTTATGTGCTTAGCTACATCAGTTGGATCTAACATATATTTTGCTACACTTTTTCGATAACCACCTTTTGGATCAGCGGTATCAAAAAAAGAAGTTTCAACCGGACCAATATTTACAGACGTGACAGAAACCTTTCCTTCCAATTCCATCCGCAAAGCATTGGAGAAACTGATAACACTTGCTTTAGTTGCACTATATACAGCAGATTTAGGCGTAGCAATTTTACCTGCTTGTGAACCAATATTAACAATATGTGCAACAGGTTGTTTCATTAGTTCAGGTAATAAATAATAAGATGTAAAAAACAATGCATCGATATTAAGTCTAATCATATTTTCGATACTTTCCCAATCTATTCGATCAAATGTCTCAAAATAACCTATACCAGCGTTGTTAATAAGTACATCGATCTTACCACATTCCCTGAGAATACTATCTATTCCCTTCTGCCATTCGTCACGATCAGTAATATCAATCGGATAAATGATCGGTTTGATTGCATACATTTCTTCTATTTTCCTTGAAACCTGTGATAATTTAGTTTCTCTTCTGGCAACTAGAACAGGAATTGCTTGTTGTTGTGCTAAGTCGAACGCTAACGCTTCACCAATACCACTTGAAGCACCGGTTATCAGTACATATTTGTCTTTCAACTTGTTCATTCTATCAACTCCACTTCTATCATATCATACTCCATAACATGGATAGAGAAAAATGCAATTTGAGAAAGTATGTAAAATTTCTGTTAGAAATAGTGCATATAATATTTATACCATTGACTTTTCTACTAAAATTAAAGACAATCATGAAGAAGTGAAACTTATATATTAGAGGTGAAATGATGTCTACCATTATTTATGCACATCGTGGTGCCAGCAAGCATGCACCCGAAAATACAATGCCTGCATTTGAACTAGCTTATAAACACGGAGCGGATGGGATTGAAACAGATGTACAATTAACCAAGGACAACATCCCAGTTTTAATTCATGATGAGCAATTAAATCGGACAACAAATGGTACTGGTTTTGTGAAAGATTTTACCTATAACGAACTAAACCAATTAGATGCAGGAAGTTGGAAATCTCCTCATTACATAGACACAAAAATACCAACCTTAGATGACTTGCTTGCATGGAACCAGGAAAAACAATTAAAATTGAATGTAGAATTAAAAAATAATATTATTTCATATCAAGGATTAGAAGACATTGTTTGTCAAAAATTAGTTGAATACAATATGGCAGACAAAACAGTTATCTCAAGTTTTAACCACAAAAGTATAACAAGAATCAATGAGAATAAAACGAACATCGACTATGCTTTATTAACAGGTAAACGAAATAAAGCATTGATTCCATACAGTAAAAAGATTAAAGCAAAAGGTATCCATATTAGGTATCGTCTTCTATCGAACAGATTAGTTATGCTAGCAAATGAGAATAATCTTTATGTTGCAGTATATACAGTGAATTCACCGATTACCATCAGTAAGGCGATCCGTTTAGGTTGTCATGCACTCTTTACAGATGTACCTAAACTAGCTATTGACGTCAAAAAAAGAAGGTTTGCAGAAAGGATATAACCGATGCAATTACACTTTTTAGGAACAGGGGCTGGATTACCCAGTAAAGATCGAAACGTTACATCCATTGTGCTAGATCTATTACAAGAACGTAATGTTCTTTGGATGTTTGATTGTGGAGAGGCGACTCAACACCAAATTTTACATACTTCAATCAAACCAAGAAAAATAGAAAAAATATTCATTACCCATTTGCATGGAGATCACATTTTTGGATTACCTGGCTTGTTAAGCAGCCGGTCTTTTCAAGGCGGAGAAGAGCCTGTTACCATTTACGGTCCTACAGGAATAAAACAGTTTATAGAAACAGCATTAACTGTAAGTCAGTCCAAATTATCCTATCCAATTATAATAAAAGAACTAAAGGAAGGCGTAATTTTCGAGGATGATCAATTTTTAATCACTGTCAAGAAGTTAGAACATGCAATTGACAGCTTTGGCTTCCGCATTGATGAAAAGAACAGTCCTGGTCCCTTATTAGTAGAAAAACTCAAAGAGGAAGGTATTAATCCTGGTCCGATCTATCGCCAATTCAAAACGGAGGAAACAGTCAAACTCCCCAATGGTAATACAGTTCGGTCTAAAGACTATATTGGAATGCCGAAGAAAGGGAAAAGCTTGGCTATTTTAGGAGATACACGGGTAAATCAAGAGATCGTCTCCTTCATTGAAAATGTGGATTTATTAGTTCATGAAGCGACGTTTAGCAAAGAACAAGAGGAATTGGCCTATAATTATTACCATTCAACAACAGCACAAGCTGCCAAAATAGCACAAAAAGCTAATGTTCAAGAATTAGTATTGACTCATATCTCTTCACGTTTTCAACAGGATCAAGTAGATCTCTTATTGTCAGAAGCAAAGAGATATTTTGAAAAAACAGTTATTGCACATGACTTTTATTCAACTTCCGTAAACTAAGAGGTTGAGACAAAAGTGATTCTATAATAAGAAAAACCGGGAAAGCCCACCCGGTCCTGTCCAAGCTATTTCAAAATGGCTACTCTGCTTACAAATGCGTTGATACCGCGGATTATATACTTTCTTTACTTATAAGAAAAACTGGGCAAAACCCTCCCAGACTTAACTATATCTTAAGTAGGTCTACGGCGATTGCTATTAGTATCCATTATGAAATACATCGACCGTTTGCCCACCGCTTCGGCTGCCCACTCCCCTCGTATGATATAGGTAACCTTAATTTTAAGGTATCCCCATGAAATTGTATAATGGGGGTAATCAGATGGAGGTATCGTTACTTCCCTTGAAGCTTAGTCTTCGTCGGAAAGTCTGATGCCTCCTTCTTTATAGAATGATTCGTATCAGCTGGATGACACATGTTGTCGAATATCGAACGAGGATGGATATCTATAAAGATGCGGAGGATTCCTCTTTTCTGATTAATCTATCATATGGGTGGTGTTTACATGTACTACTTAGGGATTGATATTGGAAAAAAAGAACACGAAGCCGGAGTGATTGACCAGCAAGGTAATGCGATTGGAAAAACGCTTCGTTTTTCTAATTCTATACCCGGGAGTGACAAGTTGTTAGCTTTTGTAAACAAACATCAACTCACCCCTGATAATTGTGCTTGCGGCTTAGAAGCGACTGGACATTATTGGCTCTCTGTGTTCACTTATCTTCACCAACTTGGTTTTAAGGTAACAGCCTAAGCCTAAGTGATCCGGCATTATCACAGTTTTATAATAAGTTAAAAGATAAAGGAAAAGGGCATTACGTAGCTGTTGGAGCCGTAGCCAGAAAGCTAACACATATTATTTTTGCCATATTACGAGATCACAAGCCATATGAGCCACACGTTAAGTAAGTAAAAATCGAACATATTTTCCCTTGAAACACCTCTCACATGAGGTGTATTTTCGCATGCCTTTTTTTAAACAAATAATTATTTTTAATTTAAGTGTTTTTAGGGTTGACTTTCCATAGCTGGTCCTTCCGTGGGGTTTGCCCTGAAGATCCACAGGAGTTGAAGTGGGCACCTTCGCTTAATTTATGCGTTACAACATTTGTCAGACCTAGCAACTTGGGTTGTTATCCCTGTGAAAATGCATAAATAACTCATTTGAATCACTCTTATGGTTATCATACCGATATGCTTTTTCTGGTATTCGTTATAGAAAAAGGTATAGTGGAGACATCCGGCTTCAACTCCTACGAAACGGTTTTCTTCGAAGATACACTTTGTAAAGTAAATTGCTTTACAAAAATTAGCTGAAAACACATCCTCGGAAAGTTAAGTAGGCAAGCCATAGCGGTTTTTAAGCATTTGATATATGTCAAAATCACCACTTTGTTCAATAGTTACACTTCATCTGTTACTAAGCATAATCCTTCTTATGTTCATTTTGATTCATTACATTATTCGTCTTTGGAGTCGAAAAAAATTGAATTGTCCCCAGGTCCCCAGCCTCTTTTAATGTAAGTTGAAAGTTAGTTAATTGCACTGTAACTATTTCAATTGGTCTAAATAATGAAATAGATTTAATTGATAGGTAATATCGTCTTTTTTTACTGCGTTTTGAACAGTAATCCCTAATAGACGGACAGGTTCGGAATTCCAATGCTCTTCTAATAATTGTTCACTGTAAAAGAATATATCAGTGGCCTTTTCAACATACTGATTCAATTTCATCCTTCTCGTGATGGTCTTTCTATCACTGTATCGAATGGTGAGTTGGATGGTTTCACCTACTGCTACTTTTCGATGTAATCGTTTTTCAACACTTTCAGAGAGAGATCGTAGTTGTGCTAGTAGTTGGTCATAGTCAGATACGTCTGTCGGAAAAGTCTGTGAACTTCCAATACTTTTAAAACTGCTGGCATTTTCCGGATCAACTGGACGAGGATCTTCTCCCAGCGCTCTTGTTTTTAACCTCTCTCCATTCACCCCTAATAAACCCTTCAGCAATACTGTATCAGTTTCCACTAAATCTTCAATTGTTTCTATTTGATATTTCTTTAACTTCTCTGCAGTTTTATTGCCAATTCCATACATTTCTTCAATCGGTAATGGCCATAGCTTTGAAGAGACGTCCCTTTTTCTTAATATCGTAATACCGTTTGGTTTTTTCATATCTGAAGCCATTTTTGCTAAAAATTTATTAGGTGCAATCCCAATACTACATGGTAAATGTAAATCATGTGCTACATGTTGTTGAATAGCATTGGCAATATCTAGTGGATTACCTAAATCATAGCTATCTGTAATATCTAGAAATGCTTCATCAATCGAGACAGGCTCAACATATGGCGTATAATCTTCTAAGATACGAAAAATTTGATTAGAAACCTCTCGATAACGGTCAAAATTTGGCCTTTTTACAATCAATTTAGGACAAAGCTTCTTTGCTTCCCAAAGAGACATCGTAGTTCTTACACCTTTATTTCGTGCTTCGTAACTACTTGTAACAATAATTCCTTTCCGTTCATCTGGATTACCAGCAATAGCAAGTGGTTTACCTTTAAGCTGTGGATCATCTGCAATTTCTACCGATGCATAAAAACTATTCATATCTACATGTAATATAACACGCCCATTTTTGGGATACCAAGATTTCATATCATCACGCTCATTTAGCTGATTCTTTGATTATTTCAAATAATAAAGCCGGTACTTCGGTTAAATCACTTATATTAATTCGCTCATTTTTTGTATGAATATTTTCGTAACCGACCGCTAAATTAACTGTTGGAATACCTTTACCTGAAAGATGGTTGGCATCACTACCACCACCACTAATTTTTAATAACGGTGTTTTACCCAATGCTTTAACAGCACTCTTCGCTACTTGTACCACTTGGTCATTCTCAGTAAATTTATAATTCGGATACATTGGTTTCACTTCGATATCTACTTCTCCACCCATTTGTTCGGCAGTTTTCTCAAGAGCTTCACACATTGATTCCACTTGTCGTTCTAATTTTTCTTTTGACAATGATCTTGCTTCTGCTACTAATAATACTTGTTCACAGACTACGTTTGTCGGTCCTTTACCTTCAAAGCTACCAACATTTGCAGTTGTTTCTTCATCAATTCGGCCTAGTGGCATTTTAGTTATCGCTTTGGCAGTCATACTTATCGCAGAAATTCCTTTTTCAGGATTCACCCCAGCATGTGCAGCTTTTCCTTTTATTGTGGCATACAATTTTGCTTGAGCAGGAGCACCTATGATGATCGACCCAACTTCTCCATCACTATCAAGTGCATATCCATACTCCACCGGTAATTGTGAAACATCAAATTGTTGAGAACCAACAAGTCCAGATTCTTCTCCACTCATAATGACAAAATAAATATCTCCATGTGGAACTGGATTTTCTTCTATTATATGAATAAGCTCAATTATAGCTGATATTCCAGCTTTATCATCGGCTCCTAAAATTGTGGTGCCATCAGAGTAAATAACATCATCACGTATTTCTGGTTGAATACCTGCACCTGGAACAACTGTATCCATATGTGCGGTAAAATAGATAGCGGGAATATTTTTATCCGTCCCATTCAGATGTGCAATAATATTTCCTGCTTCATGACCTGTTTGTTGATTAGTTTGATCTTCTGTCACATCTAACTGTAACTGCTGAAAAATATCAATAAGATAATCGGCTATTTTTCTTTCCTTTGTTGTTTCTGAATCAATTTTTACTAACTCAATAAATTGGTTTATAACTCGTTGTTGATTAATCAATGTTTATGCTCCTTTTTCTTGATATTTACTTGTCCTAACTTTTATTTAGTTGTAAAATATATTTTAGTATTGCTCATAAAGGAGGATTTAAAATGGCATCTAAGCGAGAAAAAAGAATGAAACTTGTTATATATATTATGATCATTGCTATGGTACTATCTACTTTTACTGCAGGATTAGCAATGTTTATAAACTAATTTTCCCCTTTACATTGCTCTAATCAGGCTTTTATTATGAACAAATATAAACCCGTTTCATTAATAATTGAAACGGGTTTATATATTCTCAGGCTACCTTATGAAAATGATATTACACCTCTTCACAGTATTGATCAAATAATCCTTGAAGTTTATTAACGACTTCGACAGGACTATGCCCTTCAATTTCATGTCTTTCCACCATTTTCAAAATTTGGCCGTCTTTTAATAAAGCAAATGATGGTGAGGATGGTTCATATCCTTCAAAATATTGACGTGCTAGTTCTGTTGCTTCTCGATCTTGCCCTGCAAAAACCGAAACTAGATGATCAGGTCTTTTATCATAATGGATAGCACTAGCTGCTGCTGGTCTTGCAACACCACCTGCACAACCACATGTAGAGTTTACCATTACTAACGTGGTACCATTTTTGGATAATGCTTCTTTCACTGCTTCCGGTGTTTTTAATTCTTCAAATCCCGCTTGCGTTATTTCATTTCTAGCTGATTCCACTATATCACCCATAAATAAATTAAAGTCCATTTTATTCGACCCTCTCTTGATTATAGTATCTTCTTAAATAGTAACAATTCACATCAACATTTTCAATTAACAGTACTTTTATTTTTAACGATAGGCAATGTTATTTTAAATGTTGTTCCTTTAGAATCACTGGAATCAACTGCAATTTCACCTTGATGATTATCAATTATTTTCGAGACAACATTTAAGCCCAAACCAGTCCCGTTAGATTTAGAAGTTGAGAAGGGTTCAAACAAGACATCTTTAATGGAATCTTGTATACCTGCCCCCGTATCACTAAAATAAATGATATATTTGTTTTCTTCGACTCTACTGACTATCTTTATTGTCCCATTATCCCCTATGGCATCTTTACTATTACGTAAGAGGTTTAAAAATACTTGTTTTAATTGCTTATGATCGGCAAGTATGTACTCATCCGTTATATCTGTGACAACGTTAATATTTTTCGCTTCCAAAGAACTATTCATTAGTGGTAACAAATCAGCCAACATATCTTTCAATAATATCATATCTTTTTCTGGCTTTTTATGATTCGACATTAACAACATCTGCTCCACTATGGAATAAAGCCGGTCAATTTCTTTCATCATTAAATGAAAGTTATATTTTTCTACTTCTTCTTTTGACATTGACTCTTTCATTAACGATAAAAATCCATGTATTACGGTTAAAGGATTTCTTATTTCATGAGCCGAACTAGCCGCCATTTCACCTACTAAAGCCAATTTTTCTGACTGAATGATTCGTTTTTCCAGCTTTGTTGAATCAGTAATGTCGACAAAGAAAAGAATTTTTCCAGTTGTTTTTTGATCGTGATCCTTTAAATTACTCTGCGAAACTAGTAATACATATTTTTTATTATGAATAGTAATTGTAAGCTTTTTATTTTGAAAAGACTGGTTTGAAATAAGCATTTTTAGTATAGGATACTTGTTTTGCATTGACAAAATGTCACTATCTGTAATGATTTCATTACTTAATTCAAATAAATTACGAACATATGAATTTGCCAAATATTCTTTGGCATTATTGTCATACGTAATAATACCAATAGGTAAGGAGTTTAAAATTTGTTCGTGCTTTATTTTATCTGAAACGATTTGCTGGAAAGATTGCTGTAAGCTGAAAGACATTTGATTTATTGATTTAGCTAAGCTTTGCAATTCCAATTGAGTCGTACTGGTTACTGTCTCTCCATAATTACCATTCGCAATTTTATTTACTTTCGTAACAATTGATTCGATAGGTTTTGTAATACTTTTACTCATTTTAAATGAAAAATATAAAGAAATTAATACTCCAACTATAGTAATGATAAGTAAAAAATATAATGATTTTTCTATAATTTCGGGATATGTATTCGTATTTTGTTGTAAGGAACTGTACTCTTCATTTCTTTGAGTAATGATGGTTTTCTTTAGTGATTCTAATTCAGGTAAATATTCTGATTCAATCACATTTCTAGCAGCTTCTACCTCATCATATTCAAGTAACCCAAATACTTTATTAGTCACAATGAAATCTAGTAACATTAATTGCTTATGAATGCTCTCAATACTTTCCGGTATTGGAATTTGTTCTCTTAATTCCTGACTACTGATTGTAATGTCATTATCTTCAAATTTCTGTTGAAAGTTATGTTCAAAATCTGTATTGGAATGATTGAGAACAATTTGCTTTTTTATTTCCAATTCTTTTTCCCACTGATTGAACCATACAATTTCCGGTATATTATCATCCTTTATGGTGTTCGTTACTTTACTCACTTCTTCAATAGATTGGATTAATAAAAGAGAAAAGCCACTAAAAATAACCATTACTGAAAGGAGAATGCATAACAATTTATTGCGTAATGAAAATTTTTGAAAAAAGGAAATCATCCGGCATTTCTCCTATCACCTAATAAAATTAACGCAGTATTATTTCATGATCTGTAGCTTCTTCGATTCTTCGAATTTCTTCTTCTGAAAACATGGAACCAAACGGTGCTATCCCATATACCCCATCATTCTCATTCAGATATTTTTTTCCAACCTTAATTCCATCATCGCTGAGATAATCTTTTACCATAACATCATAAGCCATTGGCACGTTATTCAAAACACTAGTTAACACCTTACCCTCGGCCATATAAGCTTGGTCTTCCAAATAACCGATAATATAAATACCTTGTTTTTTTGCATAATTAATCACTTCTTGATTGTAACTGTTTCCTTTCGTATAGATGACATCTACACCTTGCTCAATCAAATTAGCAGCAACAGATTTAGCTTTTGATTTACTCGTTCTTTCTGGTACTACTCTATAGTTCAATTCAATATTATCATTAACTAGTTCTATACCTTCCTTAAATCCCCAATCCTTATTTTTATTGTTAATGGCATCAATGACACCTACTTTATTTGACTTTGTTTTCATACCAGCAGCCATACCAGCAATAACTTCAATCTCATTTTGATTAAAAGTGTAAACAGCAAGGTTTCTTGCAATATTATCACCATGCAATGTTACAAACTGGACATCCTTGTATTGATTGATTAGTCGGTAAAATGGGTCCGAAAACTCTCTCCCATGCCCGATAATCAAATCATAACCCTTGTCGACATATTTCTCCACAAGGGTAGGCGTATCCTCTTTTTCTTTCACTTCCCCGACAACTTCAGCAGTTACATTGTATTTTTCTTCAATTAGCAATTTACCTTTGTAAGCTAAACTTCCCCAACTCTGGTCGTCTAATCTATCTGTCGTTAAGATTAATACTTTGGTGGGGGATGATTCAGAAGCTTTCATATTATCTAATATCTGATTAGATTTGAACAGTAAGATTACAACAAAAATCGATACAACAATCAACGTAATTCCTAGTATATATTTTATCTGTCTCTTTGCCTCCATATGCCTTCTCCCTTAGTTTATAGTAACAATTCCATTATACATAAAAAGACAAGATTTGAACACACTTTTACAAATTTCAATTATTTTCGACATTTTTTTCAATGGAAATTATGCATATTCATCGTGTAGACGAGCATATAGTTAAATGGTATAGGATTTATAAGCAATGAAGGAGGAGAAAAATTCATTGAATATGTCTTGGTTGGAAGGAATGGATTGGATAAGTTTATTACAGGTAATCTCGATTGATATAGTATTATCAGGAGATAATGCTTTAGTTATAGCAATGGCAACGAAAAATCTTCATAAAAAAAATCAAAACAAAGCGATTTTGATTGGTGTTGCAGGTGCAATTATCCTTCGAGTTATCTTTGCGACTGGAATTATTTATCTACTCAAATTCCCATTAATCTATCTTATTGGTGGCATTCTATTGATTTGGATCGGTTACAAGATATTAATAAAAGAAGAGGAAGCACAAGAAATCACATCACATCAAACTGTTTATAAAGCAGTAATGACCATTATTATTGCAGATGTCATTATGAGCTTAGACAATGTTGTAGCAATTGCAGGTGCTTCAAAAGGTAGTGTCTCATTATTGACACTAGGTGTTATGGTTAGTATTCCATTAATGATATTTGGAGCTAAGTTTATTGTTCTTCTTTTAAAACGCTACCCATATTTCATGTATATCGGATCAGCTATATTAGTTTACACAGGTGTCGATATGATTGTTCATGAGCCGATAATTTATCAGTTTTTCCAATTAGAGTCTGGCTGGATAACAGTTTTATTGAGTTTAATTCTTACAATCGGTGTAATAGTTTCAGGTTATATTACCAATGAACAAGCAGAACAAAACTCTTAATAATTTACCGTTTTGTTCTTGACTGGTGCTTTTTTATGAACTATCGGGACATTCCATTTCCATTTGACTGCCAACATACGAATCGTTAAGGTTACGGTTAAGCAAATATATAAGCTGATTGTTGGCGACAGTAATTCATAGGTGCTAATTAATGCAATGGAGCCTGCAATGGACGCAATACCGTAAATTTCTTTACGAAATACAAATGGAATTTCACGAACAAATACATCCCGTAAAACACCACCGCCAATACCTGTTACTAATCCCATTGCCACAATAAGAAATGGCTGTGAATAATCCAAGCTTAAAGCAGCATTAGCGCCGACTGCCGTAAATACGCCTAGTCCGATTGCGTCTGAGAAAGTGATCCCGTGTTCAAATTTATTAATTTTGTCATAAAATAATATAGTAGCCAAGCTGGCTAATAAGCTAACTAAAAAGTATTGAGGATCCGCTAGATTAGTTGGTGGTATATTACCAATCATCAGATCGCGTATAACACCGCCAGCTAATGCGGTAGTCAATCCTAATAATATGACACCAAATATATCTAAATTATTTTTAATAGCAATTAATGATCCAGAAATAGCAAATGCTATTGTACCGATATAAACAAATGCTTCTATTAAAAACATGCCAATCCCCCACTTTTCTAAGATGAAAATATATGTTTTCTTTTATGCCAAATATATTCTAACTTATCAAATAACCATTGTAACACTAATCCTTGAATAATTACACCGAATATCGATGTAATCGTTAATAATAGAATACTAGGAAAATGGTTAATACTATCCATACTATTCGCAAATATAAATAAATGTTGGAAAACTACAATAAATGCATCATGCCAAAATTCTAATTTATTATCCATTAACCAAAGAATAATTGTTTCTATTAGTAACAATGCTGGAACGAAAAGAAGCAAAAATATTTTCTTCGCATAGGTTAACTGTTTTATATACGGTGTAACATAATATTTCGTGATGGTTTTAATTCGAAACAGATAAAACAGTCGTACAATTCTTGCTACTTGAAACAGTTGATCTAATGGAATAACTGCAAGTAACAAAAATGGATTTTTCCTAATAAATTCCCACTTCTTTTCAGCCCTTCTTATTCGTATGATATAGTCAATTAAGAATACTAACCAAACAATTAGATTAATTGTAGAATTAACTGTATGGTCAACCCAAAGGGTCAGTATAGTGACCATTACTAATAATATCATGACCATGTCATATATTAATCTAGCTTTTTGTTGCATACTTATCACCGTTATTCATAAGAAAGACCTATGGTTTCACACTTACTTCAGGTTGTTAGCGCGAAAGTCTTCGTTCTTTTTACACTTTAATCTTTAAAATTTTTGACACATTTACAATTAAACAATTAAAGGGAAACCTCTTCATCAATTTACGGGTTTCCCTTACATTATTTAGTATACTGTTGTTAGACTAAAAATGAAACTGTTATTTACAATTTTCAATATATTGGTGTAGTCTCACTGGAAATATTCTCTAATATCGCTTTAACGTGTGACATAAACGCTCCGCAGATCACACCATCTAAAACACGATGATCTAATGACAAACAAAGGTTTACCATATCACGAGCTGCGAACATATCATCAATAATAACTGGCCGTTTCACAATGGATTCCACTTGTAGAATTGCGGACTGTGGATAGTTGATAACACCCATCGATTCGACAGAACCAAATGAACCAGTATTATTTACCGTGAACGTCCCGTCTTCCATATCATCTTTCGTTAACGTCCCTGTTCTTGCTTTATTGGATAGTTGGGCAATTTCTTTAGCAATACCTTTAATACTCTTTTCATCCACATTTTTAATCACTGGAACATATAATTCATGTCCATGCGCCACTGCAATCGATAAATTAATTTCATTACGCTGGATGATTTTATCTCCTGCCCAACAGCTATTTAATTCAGGGAACTTTTTCAATGCTTTCGCTACAGCATTTAAGAAGAAGGCAAAATAAGATAAATTGTATCCTTCATTTTCCTTAAACTTGTCTTTTTCTGCATTCCGATATGCTACTAGATTGGTGACATCAACTTCAATCATCATCCAAGCATGTGGAATTTCTGTTTTTGATCGAACCATATTTTGAGCAATCGTTCTTCTTAGACCTGTTACCGGTATTTCGCGATCACCAGGTTTTGCTTTTACAGGTTGACGACGAATGATCGGTGGTGTGAATTCTTCGATCTCTTCTTGTTCTTCTTTACTCTCTGGAGTAGCTGGTGGTTCAGTCTTTTCCGCACTAGCTGTTGGTCCAGTGGCAATTATTTTTTCAATATCTTTTCTTGTTATCCTTCCACCCTTACCTGACCCGGTAACCGTATTTAAATCTATTTGATGTTCTCCAGCTAACCGCATAACTACTGGAGAATAACGGCTTTTCATATTTTGATCAACAGACGGTTTATCTTTTGATTCTGCTACTGGTGATGAAGTTGATTGTTCAGTCTCTTCGCCTTCCATCTCTATGTAGCACATCAATTGACCGACTTCAATTGTCTCTCCTTCTTCTGCTATTAATTCTTTAATAACACCAGTATAAGAGGAAGGAACTTCTGCATTCACTTTATCTGTCATTACTTCTGCAATCGCATCATATTTTTCCACGTAATCCCCTACTTGGACAAGCCAATTACTAACCGTTCCTTCTGTCACACTCTCGCCAAGCTGAGGCATATTAATTCGTTGCACCGTCAAAATTCTCAACTCCTTCTTAAAATTCTGCTAACTCGCGAATTGCTTGTTCTATTTTTTCTGCATTAATCATGAATTCTTTTTCTAATGGTGGTGCATACGGCATTGCAGGTACGTCTGGTCCTGCTAACCTTTGAATGGGTGCATCTAAATCAAACAAACAATTTTCACTAATGATTGCAGATACCTCTCCGATAATACTTCCTTCTTTATTGTCTTCTGTGACTAGCAATACTTTTCCTGTTTTAGAAGCAGCTTTCATGATCGTTTGTTGATCCAATGGATATACGGTTCTTAAATCAACAATTTCGGTGTTGATACCTTCTTGTTCCAGTTTTTCCGCTGCTTGTTTGGCGAAATGAACACATAATCCATACGTAATAACTGTAACATCATCACCTTCTCGAACAATGTTTGCTTTACCAATTGGAACAGTATAGTCTTCTTCAGGAACTTCCTCTTTCAAGAGACGATAAGCCCGTTTATGTTCAAGAAATAACACGGGATCTTCATCTCTTATGGCAGCTTTAAGTAATCCTTTTGCATCATAAGGACTAGCAGGAATGACAACCTTTAATCCCGGTTGATTAGCGAATATTGCTTCAATCGATTGGGAGTGATAAAGCGCACCGTGCACGCCGCCACCGAATGGGGCTCTAATGGTAATAGGGCAATTCCAATCATTATTTGAACGGTACCGAATACGGGCAGCTTCAGACATAATTTGATTAACCGCAGGCAAAATGAAATCAGCAAATTGCATTTCCGCAACAGGGCGCATGCCATACATTGCTGCACCGATTCCGACACCAGCAATAGCAGACTCAGCAAGAGGAGTATCAATTACTCGTTCTTCTCCAAATTGATCGAACAGGCCAGCTGTTGCAAGGAAAACACCGCCTTTTTTTCCCACATCCTCACCAAGTACAAAGACTTTCTCATTTTGCTCCATTTCTTCTTTTAAAGCTTGGTTAACTGCTTGGATATATGTCAAAACAGCCATTATTGCTCCCCCTTTTCTCCATAAACATAATTGCTGAGTGTCGAAACATCTGCATATGGTGCATTCTCAGCATATTCTGTCGCATCATTAATTTCTTGTTTGATTGTTGTTTCTAATTCCTCATTTAAGGCGTCAGTTAAGTAACCTTTATCAAATAAAAACTGCTTGAACCGCTCAATTCCATCTTTGGATTTTTCACTAGATACCTCATCTTTTGTTCTGTATGTCGAATCGTCATCATCACTTGAATGGGGTGTGAAGCGATAGGCTACTGCTTCTATTAATGTTGGACCTTCTCCATTTAAAGCACGATCATGTGCTTCTTTTACTGCTTCATACACCTCGAACGCATCATTTCCATCGACTTTAATACCTTTTATACCGTAGCCAATTGCTCGATCTGAAATGTTTTCACATGCTACTTGTTTATTTAACGGTACACTTATCGCATACTTATTATTTTCCACCATAAAAATGGCAGGCAATTTGTGAACACTAGCGAAATTCAATCCTTCATGAAAATCACCTTGATTCGAGGAACCCTCCCCCAATGTTACAAAGGAAACAGCAGGGTTTTTTTCCATTTTTGCAGCTAAAGCAAATCCAGCAGCATGTGGTACTTGAGTCGTTACCGGGGAAGATCCTGTTACAATACGATTTTTCTTCTGGCCAAAGTGACTTGGCATTTGTCGTCCACCAGAGTTTGGATCTTCTCCTTTAGCATAAGCTTGTAAGAAAATTTCTCTTGTGGTCATACCGAAATGGAGAACAACACCCAGATCACGGTAATATGGCAAAACGTAATCCTTGTCTTTATTTAAGGCAAAAGATGCCGCAATTTGCATGACTTCTTGACCTTGGCAAGATACAACGAATGGAATACTTCCCGAACGATTTAATAACCACATTCTTTCATCAATTCTTCTTGCGAGTAACATTTCACGATACATTGCAAGTAACGTTTCTTTATCAGTTTCTAATGAGTATGTTTGATTAACCATGAATTTTCCTCCCCTCGACTGCCAATGCAGCCTCTCCAATAATTTCACTTAAAGACGGATGCGGATAGATTACTTCCGATATTTCTAAAGCTGAACCATCAAAATATTTAGCAATACTTGCTTGTCCAATTAGTTCTGTTACATGTTCACCTATCATGTGTATACCTAAAATGTCATTTGTTTTCTTATCTATAATTATTTTAGTAAAACCTTCGGTATGACCATTTACATGAGCTTTTCCTATCGCTTGAAGGGATACTTTGTCTACACGGTAGTCATAGCCTTTTTGTTTAACCTGATCTTCTGTCAAGCCAATCATGGCAATCTCTGGATTTCCATATATACATGATGGAATTTCTTGTTCACTAATTTGGCTGCCACTTATACCAGCAATGTGATCAACTGCTCTCTTTCCTTCATAAGTAGCAACATGTGCAAGTTGATGACCGCCATTTACATCACCAATTGCATAAATGTGGCTTTCCTTTGTTTGAAAATGCTCATTTACATTGATGAATCCTCTTTGATCAAGCTGTATATCTGTATTTTCTATTCCGATTTTTTTAGTATTTGCATGCCTGCCTACTGCAATCAATAATTTTTCTGCTGAGATATTATGTATTTCATTATCTTGTTGATACGTTACCTGTATTTCAGAACCTTTGTCAATAGAAGATGTATCGATCTTTGCTTCCTCTAGGATTGAAATTCCTTTCTTCATTAATATCCGTTTTAATTGTTTCACAATATCATGGTCAAAAGCCGAAAGTATTTGATCTTGAGCTTCTAGGATCGTTACTTCCACACCTACATCATGCAAGAACGAGGCCCATTCCAATCCAATCACCCCACCTCCTACAATGATGATTGATTTTGGTAATTCAGTCATTTCAACTAAGTCATCCGAGGTAACAATGTGGATATGATCAATTTCCATATTAGGAAGTACACTTGGTGATGAACCTGTCGCAATGATTACGTTTTTCGAAACTAATATATCATTTTCTTTTTCCTCTTCATATTCCACAGAAATAGATCCAGCGATAGGCGAAAAAATAGATGGTCCTAATATACGACCAAAGCCTTCATAAACATCTATCTTATTCGAGCGTACTAAATGTTCGACACCTTGATGTAATGAGCCAATCACATCGTCCTTCCTTCTCATTGCTTGCTCGATGTTAAATAAAGGGGATGATGTTTCGACTCCAAAATTTGCAGCTTGTTTTACTTGTTGATACACAGCGGCACTTTTCAGTAATGCTTTAGTAGGAATACAACCTTTATGTAAACAGGTTCCGCCAAGCATTTGTTTTTCAACGATTGCTGTTTTTAAACCTAACTGTGCTGCTCGAATTGCAGTAACATAACCACCTGTACCTCCACCAAGAATAACGAGATCATAATTCAATGCCATGTATCCCACTCCTTCCTCTAATTATATTGCTTTACTTTTTCTATCCCTTTTAAAACTCTTAACGTACCTTGCGCAAGAGCAAGCATCACATTTTCTCCAGGGTATATATAAGTATCAGCAATCCAGCTTACTTGTTCTATAATTTTTTGATTAAGATAATCGTAATTAGCCAGATCACCCGTCAGAGCAATTGCATTAACATTACCTGATACAACAGTACTCATCTTGCCTATTTCTTTTGCTACCTGATACGCTAGAATATCAAAAACACCCTTTACTTTCTCAGGCTCTGCTTTCCATAATATCTTTAAATCTGCGCTTCTTTCAATATCTAAATATGCTTTTATACCACTTCGATTGATTAATTGGTATTGTAACTCTTCTTTTGACAGACCTGAATTAAAGCTTAACTGTATAAGATCCTTATTCGGAATTGATCCTGCTCGTTCGAATGAGAATGGTCCATCTCCATCAAAACCATTATTTACATCTATTACTTGTCCGTATTGATGAACGCCAACAGTGATACCACCGCCCATATGCGCAATCACTAAGCAAAGATCTTCATAGTTAGCATGAAGTTGATAAGCCAATGATCTTCCAACAGATTTTTGGTTCAAAGCATGAAAAATACTTTTCCGCTCAATAGAAGGTAAACCTGTTTTTTTAGCTATATCCAACATCTCATCTACCACGACAGGATCGACAATATAAGCGTTTATATTCCAATCCGTTGCAATATCATAAGCTAATAATGCACCGAGATTTGAGACGTGGGTTCCATTAATACTATTAGTTAAATCCTCTATCATTTGCTCGTTCACAAGGTAAGTACCACCTTCGATTGGGCGTAGCAAACCACCTCTTCCACATACTGCATCAATCGTAGAAATATCAATGCCTATGGATTGAATAATCTGTATAATATTTTGTTTTCTTCGATTCCGTTGCACCAATATCTCTTTTTCCAGTGTCGTATCAGTTAAAGCTACGAACTGTTCATATAAACACTCATCATTCTCGTATAGAGCTACCCTGGTACTTTCCACCAACGGATTAATAACTAAAATACGAAATATATTTTTTGTCATGGAGCACCTCGATCAATATTATATTTGTCCATCTTATAATATAAATTACGAACAGAAACACCTAAAGATTTTGCTGTTTTTGTTTTATTATAAGCATGCTCTTGTAGAGATTGCATAATATAATCCTTTTCAAACTGATCGATTGCAGTTTGCAATTTTCTATTAGCACTAGACGTGTTTAGATGATTGTTTTCTTGTAAACCAGCTTGACTTAGCTGTTTACTGGAGATGACTTTTGTATATACATCAGTTTGTAATACAATATTTTCGAGTGTTTTCTCTAATTGAACAATATTACCTGGCCAATCACATTTTTTCCAATGTTCAATAATTTTACTATCTACTTCTGATATATTAGTGTGATATTGTTGATTTAGTCTGGCTAGTAAGGTATCTACTAACATATACATATCATCTTGTCTTTCTTTTAAGGCTGGTAATGTAATTTGGTAGCGTAGAATCATGTCATAAAAAGATACATACCAATACTCAGATGTTATCGCCAATGAAGTTCCAAATATCACCCTTATACCTTGACTATTATTTACAAATTCAAGTAATTGAAGTTGTTTATCTTTTGAAATTATTTCATTAATATAAAAATAAATGGTTCCATTTCTTCCAGCCCTCTTTAAATATTCTAGCTTAGCTTTCAAATTGTTTAAACCAGCTAATTCAAAAAAATTACACCTTAGGAATGAATGTGAATACTTATCACTCAAGGCATGAATTGCCCTTGCTAGCATATATTTACCTGTTCCCTTTTCCCCTCGAATTAATATGGGGGTTTCCATTCTCGCGTATAACTTTGCTTGCTCACGTGCAATATTGATCGCTGGTGAATTACCAATGATATCGTTTAATTGATAGGTCTTTTCTAATTTTCTAATGATCTTTTTAGCAAATTGAAGTTCTTTTTCACACTCATTTAGTTTATCTGTATTTAAAAACTGCACACAACCGATTAACTTCCCATTTATTTGGATTGGTTTACTAATTATCTCAATTTGATTGGACATGGTGTTATTATCTTGAAAAATCTCCCTAATTTCTCGCCTAGATTCCATTGCGGTTTTGGCCAATTTATCTAGCCATTTGCCAGCATAAGAACTGACATTTCGTAATTCATCCCACTGATCACTTATTAACCACTCACTATGATCAACAAGAACAACGCGAAATTTTGTATCACTATTTAACAATTCCTGTAAAACACCTTGAAATAAATCCATATTTGTTAAATGACTTACACGATTATGGAATGTTGTTAATGTTTCCACTAGAATTATTATCCCTAGCAGTTCACCTTGTTCACTTAAATAAGGACTATATCGCGTTATAACTTTTTTTCCATTCCTTTTAATGGTATCGTGAGTTTCAACATGGTGACGAAGTTGTTTTACATTTGTTGTCGATGCATCTTCCAAAAGTGCATCAATAGAAATATGAAATGTATTACTATCAATATCAAACATGTCTAGAGCAACCTGATTTATATAAGTGATTTTATCGTTTTTATCAATTAACAATAAGCCAACTGGTAAGTTATGAAATAAATGGTCATATCCACTCAATGTATTTGCAGTTATTTTCATCACACCTTGCATGTTTTTTCATAGTTCCATCATAAAACTTCTTGCAATTTATTGCAAGATATAGATATTTTCTTTTATTGTCGTTTTTTGCTATAATTTAATTATTTCCAACGTACTAGGAGGACATAAGTTGAGAATTATTGCGTTATTAATATTGGTCTTGCCTGCTGCATTAGCGACGTACGGGATTAAATTAATGAGAGATGCATTTTTCGGTGAATTAACTGCTATATTTATGCATGTTATTATTCAATTTATCGTGGGACTAGGTCTATTTGTAGGAGGATTATATTTTATCGGTGGATTTATTCTGCATAGAGATCGGAAACGACATCTAATAAAAGGTGGAAAAAATAACAGGTATTCCTAATGAGGAATACCTGTTATTTCATTACCATGCAGGAAAGTATATAACCATTGATATCACAATCCCCATATGTGTCAACAATTAATCTTTGTTTGCTAAAAGGACCGGGTGGGCTTTTCCGGCTTTCTTAATATAATTATTCAAAGAAAGTATTATACAATGCTTTGACAGATTCATTTACTTTATCTGCCTTTATACCAAACATCATTGATACCTCTGAAGAACCTTGGTTCATCATTTCAATATTGACATTTGCTTTTGTAAAGGCATGTGTTGCTTTGTCAGCTAAGCCTACTGTACTATCCATACCTTCACCAACAACCATAATTAAAGCTAAATCGCGATCTACACTTACTGTATCAGGATCAAGCTCCTCTTTAATACGTGCAATTACACGTTTTTCTTTATCTTCAGTAAGACTTGTTTCACGAATAATAACCGAAATATCATCTATTCCTGAAGGAGTATGTTCAAACGAGATATCTTCATCTTCTAAAATGGTTAATAATTTCCGACCAAAACCTAACTCTCTGTTCATTAAATATTTACTAACATAAATACTGATAAATCCAGTATCACTAGCAATTCCAACAACCGGGTTCGGTTGCGGCTCTTTTTTCGATACGATAATCGTACCGATTCCATGAGGGTTGTTCGTATTTTTAATGCAGACTGGAATATCTGCTTTAAAAGCAGGGATAAGTGCCTCATCATGAAAAACAGAAAATCCGGCATATGAAAGTTCACGCATTTCTTTATAAGTTAACGAAGTGATTTCTTTTGGATTATCGACAATAGTTGGATTCACACAGTATACGGAATCAACATCTGTAAAATTTTCGTAGAGATCAGCTTTTACTCCTGCTGCTACAATAGAACCTGTAATATCAGAACCACCACGGGAGAAAGTGATTAATTTACCATCTTTTGTATATCCGAAGAAACCTGGGATAACCACTATCTCATCACGTTCTCTTAATTTATATAGTTGATCATAGCTTTCGTCTAGAATTTGTGCACTGCCTGGATTGTCACTTACCAATATCCCTGCTTCTGCTGGATTTAAATAAGCCGCTTTTATTCCTAATGATTGAAGATAAGCACTTAGGACTTTTGCCAGTGAATCTTCCCCAGTTGCCTTCAAAGCGTCCATTTTTAATGCATCACTATCCTCAGATGCAAGAATTCCTTCTACCCCATCCTTAATTTCCTGAATAATCTGATCTGATATTTTAAGTTCTTTCGTAATTTCCTGAAAACGATCTAAAACAGTTTGTAAGTTTTCTTCATAATCTTGTTTATTAAAGTAAGCTTCCCCTAGCTCAATAAGCAGATCCGTTACTTTAACATCGTCAGAAAATCTTTTCCCTGGTGCAGATACGACTATTACCTTACGTTCTTGATCATCTTGTATAATATTTGCTACTTTCTGCAATTGTTCAGCATTAGCTACTGAACTTCCTCCAAATTTAGCTACTTTCATGTTTTAACCTCTCCAATAATTATTTTTATGCCAATAAAAATATTATCATACTTTTGTCTGAATTGTTAAACAAAAGTAGTGTCTAAACTTAAAAATATTGGAGAATTCAATCGCTTACGTGAATGAGATTAGTGACAGCTTAAAATTTTGGATTAAATCACACCATATAAACATAGACCACTATTGTGATTGCTCTTTATTATTTTTTAATAAACATTTGCGTCCAATAATTTCCTGATCTTACGTATCCTACACCGATATGTGTGTAATCTCCATTTAATATATTTGCTCTATGTCCACTAGAATTCATCCAAGCTTGTACAACTTGATATGGTGTTTCTTGCCCTTTTGCTATATTTTCCGCTGCCGAACGATAGTTAATTCCAAAATCTCTCATCATATTAAAGGGAGATCCATATGTGGGGCTTTGATGGCTAAAATAATTATTTTGTTTCATATCCTGTGATTTATATCGAGCAACGCGTGACAATTGCCAATCAGGTCTTAATGGTGCTAAACCATATTTCTCTCTCTCTTGATTGGTATACTGAATTACTTGGTGCTCAATCGACTTTATTTGATCTTTAGATGGAATCGTCACCTTCTGATTAGGATAGATTAAATCTGGATTTTCGATTTGCTCATTCGCCTCAATAATTTCGGATAAACCAATTCGATATTGTACCGATATTTTCCAAAGACTTTCCCCAGGTTGAACGATATGTGTTGCTGCAAATACAGATTGTATCGGAACCAGAAACAAAAATAATGTAAGTATTATCAACACTAGCTGTTTCATATTTTCAACTCCTTAATTATTTGTAATATTTTTTCACATGTCTAGAAATATATGCACTCAAATAATTGGCAATACAAAATTGATCGTGATAAAGTATCTATAGGCTGAAAAGGTTGGAGGGTTGGACTTGAATTGGAGATTTTGGGAAAGTATTACTTATGATGATTATGTACAGATTGCCATAAGTATCGGGATAATATTTTTTGCATTTATATTAAGAAAACTCTTTATTAAATATATCTACTTTCTATTACTAAAATTGGTAAGGAAAGGGAAAACTGATTTTTTAGATTATGTTTTAACCGCATTTGAAAAACCGTTGCGAGCATTAATCATTATTATTGGTGTGTATATTGCTATAGATTATTTTCCATATTTAGATCAAGAAAATAAATTATTTGGCCAAATAATTAGCGTGAGTTTTATTATCGCCATTACTTGGGGATTGTACAATTTATCCTCTAGTTCTTCACTGCTATTTATGAAAATCAATGATAGACTGAATTTTGAAATGGATCAAATTTTAATACCGTTTTTATCGAAAGCAGTACGAGTAATTATCATTGCCATAAGTATAAGTATTATTGCACAAGAATTTGGTTATGAAGTGAGTGGTTTTGTAGCCGGGCTTGGCCTTGGCGGTTTAGCCTTTGCATTAGCTGCACAAGAAGTAATCAAGAACTTATTTGGTGGAGTTGTGATAATTACAGAAAAGCCTTTTTCAATCGGTGATTGGATTCAGTCACCTAGTATTGAGGGAATTGTTGAAGATATTAACTTTCGTAGCACTATTATTCGTACATTCGCCGATTCTGTCATAACTATTCCGAACGCCACTTTATCAAATGAACCGATCACAAACTGGAGTCAAATGGGAAAAAGACGTATTTTCTTTAATCTAGGCGTAGAATACGGCACTTCAAAAGATCAGCTCAAAACAGTCACGGAACAAATTAGAACCTACTTACAAAATAATGAAAATATTCATCCAGAAACAATATTTGTTCGGTTCACTGAGTACAATGACAGTAGCTTAGATATTATGCTTTATTTCTTTACCAATACAATCGTTTGGGAAGAATATTTAGAAGTGAAAGAAGCTGTGAATTTTAAAATTATGGAAATATTGGAAGATGCAAATGTTTCTGTAGCATTCCCTTCCCGTTCACTTTATTTAGATCAAGAAAGCCATGAATTCATGAATCACTTTCATTCACAAGAATAAGAAATATTGTGCAAAACCTGCCAGTATTTAATCGATGTAGATTTATTCTAATAAAATAAAGTATCACCCGCTCTAATGACAATAGAAACGGGTGATACTTTTCTATATTTAGTACTTGTTTGGAAATTAATGTGAAAGTTTGCCACTAACGATACGTGACAAATGAGTTGGAAAATTTTTAGCTAGCACGATGTTCTAATCTTAACCGATCAGCAACCATCGCAATGAATTCAGAATTAGTCGGTTTTGCTTTTGAGACACTGACCGTGTAGCCGAATAATGAAGATATAGAGTCCATATTACCTCTACTCCATGCAACCTCAATTGCATGACGAATAGCTCTTTCTACTCTTGAGGCAGTTGTATTGAATTTGGTTGCAATGTCTGGATATAACACTTTTGTTATCGATCCTAATAATTCAATATCATTGTACACCATCGTAATTGCTTCACGTAAATACATATAACCTTTAATGTGTGCTGGCACACCAATTTCGTGAATGATGTGTGTAATATTTGCTTCTAAATCGAACTTTTTGTTTTGACTACTATTAGCAGATCTCTGCTCATTATGTACTGCAGTTTGAATTCCATGAACCTGCCTAATCTGATCTGCAAGATGTTCTAAATCAAATGGTTTCAGGATAAAATAGGATGCACCTAAACCAACAGCTTTTTTAGTCACTTCTTCTTGACCAAATGCAGTAAGCATAATAACGTTAATGTGCTTTGTGTTTTCATTTTGTTTTAATTTAGAAAGAACAGCTAAGCCATCTATATGAGGCATAATAATATCTAACACAACAACATCTGGATTAAATTCTTCCAGATTATTCAGACATTCCTTCCCATTATATGCTTTACCTACTACTTCAATATCATCCTGATCTAGTAAGTATTCGTCCATTAAATCTACAAGTTCTTGATTGTCATCAACTAACATAACCTTTGTCTTTTCCACAAAAAGCTCCTCCTTCAATTCTTATGCTAACAAATTTGATCCCACCTAATAAATTCGACAAAAGGAAGAAAAATCCTTCTTATCTTTCTAAAAAAATTATTTTTCTTAAAAATATTGGAAATGTCGAAAAATCTTTATTTTATGATAGCAAAATTATTCCATCATATCAATGCTTTTTATATAAATAATCAGAACATGATAATTAGACAAAAAAACTAAGCCCGTTTCAACATAAGATGAAACGGGCTTAGATTCCTCTAGAAAATTAGCTTGCTTTCTTATTTTCTTGTTTGTATATATTAATCCCTGCTTCATTTAACATCCATTCAATATGCACACCATATCCACTGGTTGGATCATTAACAAAGACATGTGTAACCGCACCGACAACCTTGTCATTTTGGATGATAGGACTACCACTCATTCCTTGTACGATCCCGCCAGTTGCATCTAATAATCGCTTATCGGTGATTTTCAATATAAGCCCTTTTGTTGCAGGAGCTGTTTGATCAATACTGTTGACAATCTCAACATCAAATGCTTCCACTTTTTCTCCATCAATAACCGTTAATATTTTTGCTGGTCCTTCTTTTACTTCATTAGGTAATGCTATTGACATTGGCTTTGCCCATTTTCCTTCTTTTGGTGGTTCTTGTAGTTTACCAAATATACCAAATGGTGAATTTTTGGTTATGTTACCTAATTGAACATCATTAAATTTAAAATCTGCTTTCTTCTCCCCAGGAACGCCATTTTCTCCCTTTTTAATATCTGTAATTTCGGAACGAACAATTGATCCATCATTGATTTCTACTGGTTTTCTTGTGTCCATGTCAGATATAATATGACCTAATGCACCATATTTTTCTGATTTCGGATCATAAAAAGTCATAGTACCAATTCCTGCAGCTGAATCTCGGATATACAAACCAATACGATAATCTTCTTCCTTAACATCATACTGAGGAGTTAAATCAGTTTCAATCGTCTGCTGCCCTCGTTTAATTTCCACATTTAATGGTTCATTGTTCTTTCCTGCTTTCTTTACCATTGGTGCTACTTCTTCCATGCTCGAAATGGATTTGTCATTAATCGATATAATACTATCACCAACTTGAATATTCGCTTCTTCACCTGGTGATATTGTGCCATCATCAGTTGTTACTAAATGATGACCGACTACAAGTACTCCCTCTGTATGCAGATTGATTCCTATTGACTGCCCGCCAGGAATAATACGGAAATCATCGTATACTTCAACATTTACTCTCTTTATGGGAACTTTTCCTAATGTATATGTGACTTCATCATTTCCGCTTTCTTCAAGTGAATAATTCATTAAATCTGTAGCGTAGTGAACGGACTCGTCGTTCATTGCGGATACTGAAACATTATCACCTAAGGTTGGTAATTGAACCGATTCTGATTGAGAAAAGGTTTTGATCTGGTTTGGGATGGAAAGGTATATTTGAAATGGCGAATACCATGGAAGTACAAATAATATGACAAGGAGTATTAATCCTATAGTTTTTCTTATATAATCATTTTTCACAACATCGCCCTCCTTGTGGATACAGACTATTTTTGATCTGTATCATTAATTTGACCTTAAGGAGGGCTTTTTAAACCCGTTAAACATAACAAAATCGGGGGAACTTTTCCACTTGTAGAAATGTTTTGACGGGATATTATTTTTTATGATTCATTTCAATTAATTCTTTAGCGTGTATTCTCGATGTTTCCGTTAATTCGGCACCAGTAATCATCTTTCCAATTTCATCAATACGTTCTACAAATGATAATTCTTGTATTGTTGTATATGTTCGATTATCCTGAATTACCTTTTCAATTTTTAAATGTGTATCTGCAATCGAGGCTACCTGTGGCAGGTGTGTAATACAAAGAACTTGTGATCCAATTGAAATATTATGAATTTTATCTGCCATTGATTGTGCTACACGACCACTAACTCCTGTATCTACTTCATCAAAAATAACACTGGTAACTCCCTGATGTCTCGAAAAAATATTTTTTAGAGCTAGCATGATTCTTGACATTTCCCCACCTGAAGCGATCCGATCCAATTCCTTCACCGGTTCTCCAGGATTGGTAGAAATTAAAAATTTCACTTGGTCTATCCCATCTTCATTTGGAAATACTTTCTTTCCCTCAAAAGATATGCCTCTTTCTTTATTAGGTATCGATACATCTACTTGGAAATTTGTTTTTTCTAAATAAAGATCCTTTAATTCCGTCAAGACAGCCTTCTCCAAGTGTTTTGCAGCTTTTTTTCTAATGTTATGCAACTCTTTTGCTTCTATTAACAAGTCATTTGCTACTTCCTGTAACATGTCAGATAAATTAGCGAGGTGCTGATCACGATTTTTTATTTCATCTAATTCATCTTCAATTTTAGCACTATACGTCATGATTTCTTCAACGCTTTGGCCATACTTCCTTTTCAACTGATCAATTTCATGTAGCCTTGATTCAATTAGCTCAAGTCTGCCATGTTCATAATCCATATTTTCAACGTATTGTCTAATTTGGTATGATAATTCTTCTATTAAATAATAATGATCAACGTATTGTTGATGAATTTTTTGAATGTCTTTATTATGTTCTCCAGCTTCTTCTAGGTTATTAGCAGCATGTGATAGCCAGTCTAAGCCTCTTTGCTCACCATGTAAAGCATTGTAGGCATCGTTCAGATTTTTATGGATCGTTTCAAAATGATGTAATTTATTACGTTCATTTGTCAGGTCTTCATCTTCATTTGGTTGTAAGTCGGCCTTTTGAATTTCATTTATTTGAAATTCCAATAAATCAATTCGCTGTGCTAATTCCTGTTCATTTTTGTTATTAGCTTCATATTTATCTTTTAATTCTTTCCATTGTTGATAAATTCTTTGATAATCCCTCTTAAATTGAGAATGATTTGATTGATAAAAGAAATCTAACAATTCTATATGTTTATCCTGATTAAGTAATGCCTGTGTTTCATGTTGACTATGTATGTCTAAGACCGTTTGCCCAAATTCCTTCAATATTGCTAAAGTGGTTAATTTGCCGTTGATTCTACAGATACTCTTTCCTGAATAGGAAATAGTCCGATGTAAAACAAGCATATGATCTTCCATTATGTCAATTCCTAGTTCTTTTGCCTTTTGATAAACAGGATGTGCTGTGTCTTCTATGATAAATAAGCCTTCTAATTCAGCTTTTTTCTCACCATGTCGAACATATTCAACTGATCCTCGTCCACCAATTAATAAACCAACTGCATCAATGATAATCGATTTCCCTGCACCTGTTTCACCAGTTAAAACAGTTAACCCTTTTTGAAATGATATATGCAGCTCATCAATAATAGCAAAATTTTTAATGGACAATTCGGTTAACATATGCTCACCACCTTTATAACATATTTAGAAACTTTTCTTTGAGGGCTTCTGCTTCTTCTGTTGTTTTACATATAATAAGAATAGTATCATCACCACAAATACAACCTACAATTTCTTCCCAACCTAAATTATCAATTAATGCTCCCATTGCCTGTGCATTACCTGGTAAAGTTTTCATCACGATGAAATGTGTGGCTGTATCTATACTGATAAATGCATCCATGATAAATCTTTTTAATTTGTTTAATGGATTAAATTTTTGATCAGCCGGTAAACTATACTTATACCTACCATCTGTAGTAGGGACCTTAACCAAATGTAATTCCTTAATATCACGTGAAATGGTTGCTTGGGTAATACCATATCCTTGGCTCCTAAGCTCTTCCACTAAATCATCTTGTGTTTCAATTTCATTCTCCGTAATGATTTCACGAATTTTAATATGTCGCTGAGCTTTATTCATTGCTCTTCCTCCCGGTTACTTGTTCATATGAAAATGGACTACTTAACCGGTAGTCCAATTGGTTTAGCGATCTAATGCCTGGTGGGATTCTGTTACTACTTCTTCTGTCAAAGCTAAAAAATCCATTTCCTCTTCTATATTGAAATCTGATTTTTCCAATAAACCCAGGTATTCAATATTACCATCGCCTCCAGTTATTGGAGAAAAGGTTAAATCCAAAATATGAAAACCTGTTTTTTTTGCAAAAGATAATATATCTTGTAATACTTGCAAGTGTATAGCTGGGTTTCTCACAATCCCCTTTTTGCCCACTTGCTCTCTCCCAGCTTCAAATTGAGGTTTGATTAAGATAACTGCCTGACTATCTAATGATAACAATTGGAAAAGCGATGGTAAAATTAATCGTAAAGATATAAAAGAAACATCTACTGTAGCAAAATTTGGTGTCTCTTTTGTTAGCATGTCTGGTGTCACGTATCGAAAGTTAGTTCTTTCCATTACTACAACACGTGGGTCATTTCGTAATTTCCAGTCTAATTGATTATATCCTACATCGATCGCATAACTTAACTTCACACCGTTTTGGAGGGCGCAATCAGTAAATCCCCCAGTAGAAGAACCGACATCAACCATCACTTTATCACTTAAATCTAAAGAAAAATAATCAATCGCTTTTTCTAATTTTAATCCGCCACGTCCAACGTATGGTATCGCCTTACCCTTTATATCAATCGGAATATCATCGTTTACTTTTGTACCAGGCTTGTCCATTCGTTGTCCTTTTGAGAAGACGAGACCGGCCATGATTGTTCTTTTAGCCTTCTCTCTGGATTCACTTAAGCCTCGATCAACTATTAATTGATCTAGTCGTATTTTTTTACTCATTATTCATCATGCCCTTTTTTGCTCATCATTACTAACGGCTAATAATTTTTTTAATTCCACAACAATTTGATCCTTTGTCAAATTTATTTCTTGCAGAAGTTCATTAACATTACCATGTTCAATATATTGATCAGGAATACCCATTCTTTTAACTTGTGGATGATAATTATTTTCTTCGGCAAACTCAAGAACTCCAGATCCAAATCCACCTTTAAGTACTGCTTCTTCCACAGTTAATATCGGGATATTTTTACTCATTCTGTCATGTAAAACCTCTTCATCTAAAGGTTTAATAAATCTTGCGTTGATTACTTCAACATGAATGCCTTGCTTTTGCAGATAGTCGCTCGCAGCAAGAGACATTTCAATTGTAGTACCAAATGTTAGGATAACGGCATCCTTTCCTTCTTTTAACACTTCCCATTTACCGATAGGCACAGTTTTTAGTTGCTGATCCATTTCAACACCTAAACCATTTCCTCTCGGAAAACGAACAGCGATTGGACCTTTATCATAAGAAATAGCCGTGTTCACCATGTGTTGACATTCATTTTCGTCTTTTGGCATCATAATCACCATATTAGGTAAATGACGTAAGAACGCAATATCAAAAACCCCTTGATGTGTTTCACCATCGGCCCCAACTAGCCCTGCACGGTCAATACCAAATGCAACATTTAGATTTTGGCGACAGACATCATGTACTAATTGATCATACGCTCTTTGTAAGAAGGTTGAATATATCGCAAGAAAAGGTTTCATTCCTTGCGTTGCCAAACCTGCTGAAAACGTTGTAGCATGTTGTTCTGCAATACCTACGTCAAATAAACGTTCAGGATATTTTTCCTGAAATTTATCCAGTTTGGAACCAAGAATCATGGCAGGTGTAATCACTGCAAGGCGTTCTTCGTTCGCAGCAATAGATTCTAATGTATCACTTACAACTTGACTCCAAGCAGGTGCTGCATTAGCTGGCTTGATTTTTTCACCTGAATCAATTTTATACGGGCCAACACCATGCCATTTATCTTTCTTATCTGATTCTGCAGGGTAATATCCTTTTCCTTTTTGCGTAATAACATGAACCAATACAGGCCCTTGTGTTTTTTTTGCATATTCAATATGCTCTTCTAAATCCTTAAAATCATGGCCGTCAACTGGTCCGAAATAAGTGAAACCAAATTCCTCAAACAACATTCCCGGAACCATAAAATATTTCATACTATCCTTCACTCGTTCTGCTGTTTGAGCAATCATGCCTCCAACCGCTGGAATTCTTTTTAACAGGATTTCTAATTCATCCTTGACTCGATTGTATTTTCCGGCACTTCTCATTCTTCCCAATGCATTATGTAGTGCCCCAACATTGCCTGCAATAGACATTTCATTATCATTGAGAATAACCGTGATATTTTTCTTTTCATGACCAATATGATTTAAAGCTTCCAACGCCATGCCGCCTGTTAAAGCCCCATCACCAATAATTGGTACAACATAATTGGTATCTTTTTTCATGTCACGAGCGACTGCCATACCCATAGCCGCTGAAAGTGACGTTGAGCTATGTCCTGCTTCCCAAACATCATGCTCACTTTCGATCATTTTTGGAAAACCGCAAAGACCTTTATACTGTCTAAGCGTATCAAATTGATCTGTACGTCCTGTCAAGATTTTGTGAATATAGGATTGGTGTCCGACATCAAAGATTAATTTATCTTCAGGACTATTAAATTGCTTATGCAACGCAAGTGTTAGTTCTACCACTCCTAGATTAGCACCTAAATGACCTCCTGTTACGGATAACTTTTCAATTAGGAACTGACGGACTTCACTAGCTAATACTTCTAGTTCTTCCGCATTTAATTGTTTAAGAAATGCTGGATTTTTTATCTTGGTTAGATCCATGAAGGAATCCTCCCTACTTTTATTCAAGATTCGCCTTATTTATTCGACAATACTTTTATTTTAAATTTTTCTTCTAAAAATGCAATTATTTTACCAACTATAAATATTATATTAGTTGATGAATGAATGGCAAAGAACTTACCCAGTGCCTTACCTCCTACTGTTAATGCAGCAACAAGGCTTGTAAGAATTACGTTAATGGATAGATGAAATGTTGTTCCTTCCCCATAGCCAAACCCATTTGAAACTTGCAGTATAACGATAGCAGATGCTGTTCCACTTATTATACCAGAAATATCTCCAATCACATCATTACAAAAGCTGGCAAATCGATCAGCATTTCTGACAATCTGTATCGCTTGCTTGGAACCGCTTACCTTCTCTGCTGCCATTGCATGAAATGGTACTTCATCTGCTGCAGTTGCTGCTATACCTAGCATGTCAAAAAACACACCTATAAATACAATAATAAATACGATCACTAAGCCAATGATCGACATTACTCCATTTAATATGGACGAAGATACTACTGAAAAAATAGCCGCTAACACAAACGTGATAACGGCAATGCTTAAACTAAATTTTATCGACTTTTGCAAATGTTGTTTATTCATATTAAAACCTCGTTAATTGGGTACATTATGTATACAGGTATGGAATGGTCATTTTAAAGGTAAAAACTGCGGCTTAGGTCCAGTAGGTTTTCCCAGACAGGTACCGAGTGTTGCCACTCTGGCGGTTCCCCTTTAAGCCTGTCTTAGCGCAGTCACCCGACGCTAGACTGGATTACCACTTAGTCCGCACTATAATCCCTTTTAAATGTCCTATTGGAACAGTCTAGGAGATTTCCTCAACAACCCTTAACCGTTTCCTAGCCTCTTTTGCAGTACGAATTTCATACAGAAAAACATGTTCTAAACTAGTGGCCATCCAGTTAAGAACACTTGTTACCTGTAATCCCCTTCGTACCACTCAAGGCAGGCTACGCTACAAATAAGGATTCCCTCACCCTTATTACGTAGGTTCATACCCCATTCCATACTTCATTCTTGGCTAAGCATAAAATACAGATATGGGCCTCCGCGGAAGAAGGGTCGTCGCCCACATGCCTTTGTGGATCGCCCTTCAACCTTAACTCCCAGCATCGACCCAAGGCTGGGCGCCTCAAGCCAACACAAGGAACTTCATCGATGTGCCCTTTGGCGGATTTTTAGGCCCGCCTTCAGAAACGGAGGATTGACTAGAATACTGCACCATCCCATTAACTTACTTCAAATATAACATGTTTTTTATTTTTTCTCAATAATTACTGATCTCGCTCACTTAAATAACTACTTATTAAAGCCAGATCTGTGTTTTCCAGACCAACTTCCTTCAGACATTGGGCTGCTTCCTTTACATACTTTGCTTTATATTGTTTAGCTCCGTCTAATCCTAATATGCTTGGGTATGTGCTTTTCTCATTATCAATATCACTGCCAACACGTTTACCAATTGTTGCTTGATCACCTTCGATGTCTAAAATATCATCTTGAATTTGAAATATAATACCTAAATAATCACCATATTTCTTTAAAATTTCCATTTTAGCTTGAGATATACCTGCTAAGAATCCGCCAATTTCTATTGCAAATGAAATAAGGCGTCCTGTTTTTAAATGATGAATGTTTTCCAGGTCTTTGATGGAAATGTCTTGGTTTTCTGCTTCCATATCCAAAAATTGTCCAGCAACCATCCCTTCTAATCCGCTTGCTTTCGATAGCTTGGCTACAATATTAACTTTTTCTCTGTCAGTATATAAATCGGAAGTGGTAATAACATGAAAGCTATTAGTTAATAACCCATCGCCCGCTAAAATAGCTGTTGCTTCATCAAACTTTTTATGATTGGTTAGTATTCCTCTGCGATACGTATCATCGTCCATTGCAGGGAGATCATCATGGATCAGAGAATAGGTATGGATCATTTCTAATGCAATTGCAGCAGGATACACTTTTACTGGATCTTCTCCAAGTCCTGTACAAGTTAATTTCATTAAAAGTGGACGTAATCTTTTACCGCCTGCTTCAATGGAATATAAAACGGATTCACGTAAACGATCGGGGATATTTAACCCTTTAAGGTAAGACATCAGTGCGCTATTTAATTGTTGTTGTTCTTTCAGTAACAATGATTGTAATGATTGATCCACTTATTTTTCCTCCTGAATTTCAAAACTGACACGCTCATTGTCTTCACGCAGGATTTCTTTCATTTGTTTTTCCGCATTTACTAATTTATCGTGACAAATTTTCGATAATTTTGATCCTTCTGCATAATACTCCATCGCTTTTTCTAACGGTACTTCTCCTTCTTCCATTTTAGTGACAATAGATTCTAATTGCTCCAATGCTTCTTCAAATGATAATTCTTTTTTTGACTCACTCATATTTTATCTCCCTTTCTAATTTCTTTTACCCTACATTCAACAAGACCATCGGAAAGTTGAACGGTCAATGCCTTGTCTTTGGTAACTTGGTCGATACTCCGAACAATTTCATTTTCCTCTGTATATGCAACTGAATATCCTCTGCTCATAATCCGAGTCGGGTTTAGTAAATCAAGCTGTGCTAAGTTTTTACTAAATATATTGTTCTTTTGCACTAATTGTTGTTTACTCGCACGGTATAAACGCATTAATAAGTCTTGCACTTGTTGGTTTTGTTGCTCCATCTGCTTTTCAAGGTTGAGACGATTGTATCGTTGAACCACATATTGAAAGTGATCGTTTTTAGCTCGAACTACATGTTGTAACTGTTTCGTCACTTGCTCTACTGCTCGATCTAGCCTTTGTTCCTTATCTTCCACTAAACGGTCAGGATATTTGAACACATAGGAACTCTCAATCGAATCTAACTTTTCACGGGAGCGCTCTATTTTATTTTGAATATTATTCTCAATAAATAGATCAATTTTCTTCAGCTTATCTAATAATTCTATTTGAGATGGCACTGCCAATTCAGCCGCTGCTGTAGGTGTCGGCGCCCGTAAGTCTGCCACCATATCACTAATGGTTATATCTGTCTCATGACCTACAGCAGATATGACGGGAAGTTCAGATTGAAAAATAGTTCTGGCCACTTCTTCTTCATTAAAACTCCATAATTCTTCTAATGATCCACCACCACGTCCTACAATTATAAGATCCAATTTATCAATTTGATTTGCTTTATTAATACCTTCTACGATAGAGGATGCAGCCTGTTTCCCTTGTACTAATACAGGGATAATTAAAATGTTAGTAATTGGGTAGCGTCTTTCCATTGTTGTTAATATATCACGGATAGCTGCACCTGTTGGTGAGGTTAATACCGCAATATGCTGAGGATATTTTGGCAATGCTCTCTTATGTATCGGATCGAAAAGTCCTTCTTTAGAGAGCTTTTCCTTTAATTGTTCAAAAGCTAAATGAAGTGCACCGATTCCATCTGGTTGCAATTCCTGTATATACAACTGATATTGACCCTGTGACTCAAAAACACTGATATAACCAGTAATCAAGACCTTCATACCATCCTCTGGTCTAAAAGAGAGATTTTGATTCTGTCTATGGAACATGACAGCACGAATACTTGCGTAATCATCTTTAATGGTCATGTACATATGGCCTCTGGAATGGTGTTTAAAATTCGATATTTCACCTCTTAACCATATTTGATTAAGATGCCTGTCCACTTCAAATTTCTTTTTTATATATTTTGTTAGCGCAGTCACTGACAAATATTTATCTTCCACATCATCATCCCTCTGTATACTTTTGCAAGAAAAGGTCATTCTAATGATAAGAATGACCTTTTCTTTCCATATTAAAATAAGTGAAACTGTTTCACAAGTTCCTTTTTACGATAATCCATTCACTTTTTTAGCGGATTTAATCGTATTATGCATCAACATAGTAATAGTCATCGGTCCAACACCTTTTGGAACTGGCGTGATATAGCTAGCTTTTTCTCTAGCAGAATCGAAGTCAACATCTCCTGTAAGAGAACCATCTTCAATCCTGTTAACACCTACATCAATTACAATGGCACCCTCTTTAATGTGATCACCATTAATAAAATGAGCTTTCCCGACTGCTACAATCAAGATGTCAGCTGACGCTATGTATTGTTCCATATTTTTCGTACGCGAATGACAATAAGTTACTGTGGCGTTTTCACTTAAAAGCAATTGTCCGACTGGCTTCCCAACAATATTACTTCTCCCAATCACAACAGCATGTTTTCCTTCTAATGAAATGTTTTTGGATTTCATCATTTGAATAATGCCATAAGGTGTACATGGATAGAATGTATCTTTTCCTGTCATCATACGTCCAATGCTTATCGGGTGAAAACCATCTACGTCTTTCTCAGGTGAAATAGCTTCAATAATTACTTCTTCATCAATATGCTCTGGTAAAGGTAACTGCACTAGGATTCCATGGACCGAATCTTTTTTGTTTAATGTATCAATTAAAGATAATAGCTCCTCTTGTGTAGTTGATTCCGGTAACTCAATTAATTCTGAGTCTACTCCAACGTAATCAGATGCTTTTTGCTTTCCTTTCACGTATGATTTCGAGGCCGGATCATCACCTATTAAGACTACGGTCAAGCCCGGTATAATTCCTTTGTCACGAAGGCCAGCTACTTCTTCCTTCATTTCATCTCTCAAAGATTGTGCTAGCTCACTGCCATAAATAACTTCTGCAGACACAAAAGCTCCCCCTTATTTTATCATTTTTGATAATACACCATTGATAAACTTTCCTGATTTATCATCACCGAAAATATGAGCAATTTCAATTACCTCATTGATTATCACACTTTCGGGTGCGTCTTTCGAATAAAATAATTCATAAACTGCCATACGTAGTAGCGTTTTCTCCACTAAGGCCACTCTTTCCAAAGACCATTTTTCTAAATGACCTTTAATTTTCTCATCAATCGCTTGTCTATTCGTAGCAACACCATTTACAAGATTCAACAAAAAGGGATCATGTTCATTTTCCTCTAACGTATGTTCAACGGTAGTTGCTAAATCATATTCTTCTGTATCCAATGAAAATAAAATTTGTAATGCTTTTTCACGTGCAGTTCTTCGTTTCATGTACTTATTCTTCTCCTTATCACGGTCATATTCTTCACTTTCAAATGATACCATGTTATCTTTTGGAATGCCATTAAATCTTATAATACCACGATAAAAAATATTGATACCACCTAGATAAGGTAAACATTTTATGTAAAGTTGTGAAAAATCTAATTTAGTCAGGTTTACTTCCATTATGGAAGGTTGAGTGCTAAATCGACATTGCAAAAAAAGATCCCTTTCTATTGGGATAAACACAAAAATTTATCATTCCTAATAAAGTGAGACTTCCATCAGTGGGGGTTTTTGCCCTCCACTGATGGTTAGTGAAACTTATCAGGGGGTTTACGATAAATGAATAAAAGCCCTACCAGATAATACTGCAGGACCCTCATTCACTTACGCACATTATAAAATACTACTCATCTTTTTCATCATTAACTTGTTCCATGTGAACTCCTACAACGTGCACGTTAATTTCTTTGATTTGGATAGCAGTCATATTTTCGATCGCATGTCTTACATTTAATTGAATTTTTTCAGCGACAGTAGGAACAGAATGGCCATAATCCACAACAATGTATACGTCAGTCGACACAGCATCATCTGTTAGTTCTACCTTAATTCCTTTACCATGTGCTTTTTTCCCTAATCGTTCTGCTACTCCTGTTGCGAAATTACCTCTCATGCTGGATACACCTGGTACTTCTGTAGTTGCAATACCTGCAATTACCTCCAACACATCAGGTGCGATTTCAACTTTTCCTAATGGAGTAGACTCACTAACATTAAGTAATTGGTTTTCAGCCATGATAAACGCCCCTTTTGACTAAATTTAATCTTGCTCTTCTTCCATTATACTATATTTTTCTAAAAATCTTGTATTAAAATCACCGTCAACAAATACTGGGTGTACCATCATTCTTCGATGAAATGGAATTGTGGTATGAACACCTTCTACGAAAAATTCATCCAAAGCTCGCTTCATACGATCAACTGCTTCTTTTCGTGTCTTGCCATAGGTAATTAATTTTGCAATCATCGAATCGTAATATGGCGGAATTCGATAGCCAGGATATGCTGCTGAATCGACTCTTACACCTAATCCACCTGGTGGAAGATACATTTCAATTTTACCTGCTGATGGCATAAAATCTTTTGCAGGGTTTTCAGCATTTATTCGGCATTCCATTGCCCATCCATCAAATGTAATATCTTCTTGTTCATAAGACAATTTTTCATTATTGGCAATGTTGATTTGTTCTTTGATTAAATCTACACCTGTAACCATTTCAGTAACAGGGTGCTCTACTTGGATACGTGTATTCATTTCCATAAAATAAAACTTATTTTCTTTTTGATCAAAAATAAATTCAATTGTTCCTGCTCCAGAATAGTCAACGGCTTTTGCAGCTTTAACTGCCGCTTCACCCATCTTCATTCGCATATCTTCATTGATTGCTGGTGATGGCGTTTCTTCAATAAGCTTTTGCAATCGTCGTTGAACACTACAATCACGTTCTCCTAGGTGTATCACATTGCCGTGATTATCTGCTAGAACTTGAATTTCTACATGACGGAAATCTTCAATAAATTTTTCCAAATATACACCCGGGTTGCCAAATGCTTTTTCAGCTTCATTTTGTGTAACACGGATACCTTTTAGTAATTCTTCTTCCGTACGAGCTACACGAATACCTTTACCTCCGCCACCAGCAGTTGCTTTGATAATGACTGGAAATCCTATTTCGTTAGCTACTTTAAGCCCTTCTTCTTCATCCTCAATGATACCATTTGAACCTGGCACCACCGGAACACCTGCTTCTCGCATCGTTTCTCGTGCTACATCTTTTGTTCCCATTTTTTGAATTGCATAGGCACTAGGACCAACGAATGTTATATTACAGGCATCACAGATCTCAGCAAAATCTGCGTTCTCTGATAAGAATCCATAACCAGGATGAATCGCATCGGTATCAGTTAATGTTGCAACACTCATAATATTAGTAAAGTTTAAATAACTGTCCGTACTTAATTTCGGTCCAATACAATAAGCTTCATCCGCTAATTGTACATGCAATGCATCACTATCGGCCTCTGAATACACTGCTACCGTTTCAATTCCCAATTCTTTTGCAGATCGAATAATTCTGACTGCTATTTCTCCACGGTTCGCAATTAACAGTTTCTTAATCACAATGTCATCCCCTTATGCCTTCTTAATTCGGAATAATGGTTGTCCATATTCCACTAATTCCCCATTTTCTGCTAATATTTCTGTAATTGTTCCTGTTATATCTGCTTCTATTTCATTAAATAATTTCATTGCTTCTAAGATACATACAATGGAATCTTCATTAACTTGATCACCAACTTGTACATAAGCTGGTTTATCTGGAGATGGTGAACTATAGAAAGTTCCTACCATAGGTGAAACAATTTCATGATCATAATCCGCCTTTGGCTGTGGTTCTTCTTTTGTTACTGTTTCTTCAGTTGAAACTTCTGGTTTTGTTGTTGATTCCGGATTTGCTTGCGATACTACTTCTTCCGTTTGTACTACAGGTCGTGGCGCTACATGTGTTGTAGTTTCACCTGCATTTTTCTTCAGTTTAATTTTGCCACCATTAGCCTCATAAGAGAACTCTTCAATAGTCGATTGATCTAATTTGTCAATTAATTGATTGATTTCTTGAATTGTTAACATTTTTGCACCCCTTCAACTTTTGTTACAATTAATAACAGGTACTAATAACTCCTTCTAACATTTTACGCAATAGATATAAAAACTGCAACCTTTCTTTTTTAAGGAGCGATATTAATAAATACTGAGACTGTGAAATAAGAAAAACCAACACAGTACGTATTAGTACTAGATATAAAACTCGAACCAATGAAACTTCTGATTAGTGTAGCTTTCACCCATTCTTCAAGTTGAATGCTAATTCATCGCTGGGGAAAATTCGACACTCCGTGGAACGGCTAAAAGAGGCCACGTCCAGTGACCAACGCCGACACTTGATCGTCCTGCTCTTCGAAACAGCAACAACTGAACCCCATAAGAAGTGATTTTGCTCTGAGGAGGCTGAAATGTTGCACTTGTGCCCTGGATAAAAGAGAGTTTTTTTCCGCAGTGACCTTCAAGCACTCATCAATAAAAGAATGGAAGAAGTAATCCATATGACTGTTATTTCTCAGTCTATGTTTTCACGCATTTTTACTATCCCTTATAAAATAAAAATGCCCTCGAGAAATCTCAAGGACATGTTAACGTGTATTGAAACAAAAGACAACGGATTTAGCTTGGCTTATAGCTGACATCAATTTGTATTTCACCAAATTCATCTTTTGCGTGTTGAATGATTTCATTTGCTTCTTTCCGTGAAAGACTGTCTGCTTGTACAGTTATCACGACATTATTGTCTGATACATTGCGGACAAGAACTTCTTCATATCCATTTAGAGATTTTAGTGTGTCCTCCAGAATGTTTTCCTTTTTATTTACCATCTCTATTTCTTTCATTGCTTCATAAGCTTTATTCTTCTCGTCTGAACTAGCTTCGCTTGAAGCAACAATCGATTCCAGTCTTTCTTTTTCCATACTTCTTTGATTGGTAATTTCCATGCGTACTGCTGCGAAATATTCATCAGAATTAATTGATGATGTATTTATGTTTTCGGTACTTGTACCTTCCATTCCTGTTTCTTCTGACTCCTCTAATACCGATTCATCAGTTGATTTGTCCACATTGGATAATGATGTGGTTTGATCCTCTTGCTCCTGATCTGAATCAAAGTATGCCAAATCCCCTTCAGAAGGTGCATTTAAATAATACACACTTAACACAATCATTAAACTCAACATCGTTAACAACCATACTGTTTGCTTTTTCAACATATCTTTTCCCTCCTAATAGTTCTATGTGTTTTTCGGCATAACCGAAACTCTATGAGCCGGTACATCCAATACTTTGGATACGGCTTCTAATACCCATTTTTTCACTTCTAGGTTGTCCACCCCATCCGCAACTATCAGCACACCTCTAACTTTTGGTTTTTTAGTCTGGATTAATAATGGAATTTCTTGTTCACCTTGGCGAATAACGACAACGGTTTGTTCTCTCGTTTCATCGTCAATTTTTCTTGTACCACCATTTTGGTCTGTTTCATTTGTTGTTTGTGAGCCTATCACTAAATTTTTCTCGTATACTTGTTTATTTGTTGCATCTAGATTGACCATCACTTCAACTTCTGATACCCCTGTGATTTTGTTGAGTAATTCCACTAAATCACTTTCGTATGATGCTTCTAAATCTCCAATCTTTGAAGTTGCATCAGATACATTTGACTGTTGCCATGTTTCATTCTCTTCATCGTCCGAAGTCGATTCAATCATTCTAGGAGGATCAGTAATTTGATTATTCGATTGATTGGAGCTGAATACATTACTAACTAACAATATGAAAACTGCAATTAATACCAGCAAAGCAATATACTGCATTTTTGTTGGTTTTTTATCTTTCTCTTTTAAATTTGACAGAAACTTCTCCATCCATTTAGGCACCTTATTCCTCCTTCCATCCAATATGAATTATCTCCTCCTCTACTCCCCACTGATCAGCTAAGAAATTTTTTATTTCTGTTGTATTCTGTGGTGGAGATTCGGAAGTCTGAGGTAATGAGTCGCCAATTTGTATATTCACCTCTTCGACTCTGGCAGAAGCATCATCCTTTATGGCAAGTTGAACATATATACGCTCTAGCTCATTTTCTTCAGAAGTCGGATGACTCGCCCAATTTACTTCTAGGTCCTCAATTTGATAATTGTATGTTTCTTGTAACTCCTCCTCTACTATATTTTTCATTTGGACAACCATCTCTTCTAATACATATGCATCTTGTATCTGTTCTATTTCATTTTTCTGCTGATTCATTACACTTTCTATTTTGGATTCCACCGATGGGTCACTATTTGTCACAAAAAATTGATCAACCATTTTATGAACATCCACATTAAAAATAGACAGCAAAGGTTGTAGAATAATTAAAATAAGCAATAGTCCCACTACTAATTTCACATATTGTTTTAGTGTGGAACTGGGCAGAATGAGATCAACAATCATTGCTAGAATCATAAAGATAATAACTTGCAATATCCAACCTGACAGGTATTCAATGATTCTCCCCCCCTTATCTCACCATCATTGTTAAATTACTGGATATAATGAGAATGACAATAGTGAAGAAAAACATAAATGTAACTAATAAAAGCGCAGCAAATAAGTAAAGAATATGTTTCCCAATAATATCCAAACACTCTATAACTGGCCCGTCACCAATAGGTTGTAATATGGCAGTAGCCACTCTATACATTAAAGAGATAGTAAAAATCTTGATCGCCGGGAACAACACGATACCAATTAAAATCACTACACCAATCATGCCAATGCCATTCTTAATTAAAATAGTTGCACTTAATACAGTATCGGTGGCATCTGTAAAAATCCTACCAATTACCGGGATGAAATTACCGGTTACAAATTTAGCAGTTTTCATCGCAATACCATCTTGGATCGCACTCGCAGCTCCTTGCACTGATATAACCCCAAGAAAAACCGTTAGAAGAATCCCCATCAAGCTAATCGCTATATTTTTTATTAAATTTGCTAATTTCGTTGCTTTATACTCTGTACTAATGGTACTTACAATTTGAAGAATAGCTGAAATTAATATTAATGGAATAACAATTTTGGAAATAACAAATACACTTGTATGAATTAGAAAAATAATGATAGGATGAAAGAATGATATTGTTACAAGGTGTCCAAGAGAAGCTAATATACCTAATAACAACGGTAATAAAGCAACTAAAAAATTTTGGGCCATTTCCACTGTATCAAGTACATAACTAGATGCCAGCTGAAAGCTTTTCAGTGCTATAATGATCAACATGGTATAAACAATCGCATATGCTACTTTACTTACGACTTGTTTTTCAAAAGCATTTTGTATAGTTTGTAAGACCAAACAAAATAATGTGAGCAACATTAATGTCGCAAGTAATTTACCATTCTCCACAATCTCGTAAAAGAAGAAGCGGAGAAAACCTTTCAACCATTCTTTTATGGAGAGACTTCCTTCTCCTTTTACTATAGACCATAAATTTTCTTTATTAAGTTCAGGAAGTGCTTCTTGATATTCATCCCCCAAATAATCCCAATAACCTTCTAGTTCGCTCCCTTCAATCATTTGTTGGTAGGCGTCTTTTTGATTGGTGACATCTGCTGTAAGTTGTATTGGAATCATTAAAAAGAAAAGTACTAAAATGAAAGCAAGTTTTCTAGTAAATCTCATGTATATCCTTCCTAACTATGTGATCGGAAAAATATTTATTATCGTTTCAATTAATGATTTAAATATCGGAATAGCTAAAATGAGGATAAATACTTTTCCTATCATTTCTATTTTAACTGCTACCGATTCTAAACCTGCATCTTTTACAATGTTTGCTCCGATTTCCGTAATATAAGATATCCCAATGATTTGAAGTATGGTCTTGATATATACTTCATTAATATTTGCTTGTTCACCTAAATAAGTAATGAGATGGAGAATTTCTTGTACATACTGAATAACAAAAACAAAAAAGTAGAGAACGGTTAAAACAATAATTAGAAATGCAATACTGGGCTGCTTGTCCTTTAATAATAAAAATAATACGGATGCTATGATTCCTACGCTGATTACTTCAAAGATTTCCATAAACCATTATCCTTTTAGAAAAAATACAGCTCTTATCTGCTGAAAGAGATCCGAAATACTGTTAAGCACAAATAACAGAACGATAATAAAACCTACCAAACTTACAAATTGTGCATATTCTTCTTTCCCCATTTGCTTTAAAATTGTATGAATCATCGCAACAATAATTCCGATGCCTGCAATCTGAAATAAAACACTTGTATCTCCAATCACGTGATATCTCCTCTCTATAGCAAGAGTAAAACGATAAAAGTACCAACAAGAAATCCAACACTTCTTGACATTTTCCCATAGCGATGATTCTTTTCTTCTGCTTCTGACAGCATTCTTTCTAAGTGGTTAATCGTTAAGCGAATATATTTTTGTTGTTGGACAATATCATGCTGTCCCAACGTTCTCCCAAATTGTTGAAGAATTTCTTTGTCTTCTAATTGTAGCGGATGTTTGTGATAAAACTTTTCTACGTGTCTTTCCCAAATTGGATAAAGTTGTTCTTTGTCTTGTTGAATATCATCTGCAATATTTTGAAAGAGATTAGAAATTGGGTCTGGTATCTGTTGAGCTACAGAAGTTAACGACTCTTTAATGGTTGCCTGACTATAGACAATTTCAGCCTCGAGGATTTGCAATCCATTTTTGAACAATCTAATAAACTTGGGTCTATTAGCTAGGTTGTTGGCATACTCATGTCCAATCCAAGTTAAAGATCCTATAATGAATAAACACGCCAAAAGCTTGATCATAACATCACACTTCTTTGATAGAGAGGTTGTCCTTTACCATTTAAAATATCTGTTACTTCTCCAGCCTGATGCTGATTCGACAGGACCACAAATCTCTGAAATATGTTTTTTTGAAGTATTTTTTGAATAGCTGGTCTTTGACTTATATCAGTCAATGACCTGCCATGAACGGTACAAACTAGTTGAACTCCAGCATGGATGACTTCATCAATTGCTTCAGCATCCCGCTCACTTCCAATTTCATCTACGATAATGACATCAGGTGACATGGAACGAACAAACATCATCATTCCTTCAGCCTTTGGACAGCGATCTAATACATCAATTCGTGGTGCTAGCAAATGCTGAGGAACACCGTTAATAGAAGCACATATTTCAGATCGTTCATCGACAATCGCTGTTTTTAGTTCAAGCTTTGAACTTGGACTTGCACAATAATTAGCAAGGTCTCTTAAAAATGTCGTTTTACCTGATTGTGGTGGACCTATAATTAATGTGTTTTGAATGGTATCTGTCATTAGATAAGATAGATAAGGCTGAATAATACCGAATTGAGGTTTGGCTATTCTAATATTAAAAGAACTTACATGGTGTATCGCCTTTACTTGTTTATTTTCTAAAATGACTGAACCTGAAATACCAATTCGGTGACCACCTTGGATAGTAATAAATCCATGTCTTAACTCTTCTTCTAGTCGATATAAAGAAAAGTCACTAATTTTATTGAGAAACATTTTTGCATCTGACTGGCTGAAAAATGTCTGTTTTAACCATGTGACACTTTTACCATCGTTTAATTCAATTGGTTGATTCACTCTTAGTCTAATCTCCTGTATATCTATACCTTCCTTATCTAAGAAATAGTTAATTTTTTCAGAGATGTGGCTCGGAAGTATTTTCAAAACACTATCCATAAACATTTCCTCTTTTCCTTAAGCTATTTCTATAGACATTCTATGCGAGCCATTAATAGATATTACCAAAGATAGATAAGAGCATTAGAAAAACTTGGACTATTGCAGAGTCCTTATCTCAAAAGCCCATATACCATAATCCTTAACTCATACAATCATAGAGTGAAACTTCTATAAGTGGGGGTTTTACAGATAATTAACTTCGTGATAAAACAAAAAAACCGGACAGTAGCCTGCCCGATTCCGTACCTCTTATATTACATAGTAGATACAAACTGCGAAATAGTGAAAATCAAATTTCTCTGCTCCATTCAATCCATAGGAAGTGCTGAAATACCGCTCCGGCAGAATACTTCGCTTTCCGTGGGCACGGCTTCAGCTAACTTGGTAAAGAAAATCACTTTACCAAGTGGATCTTCAGCTCGCGCTGTTCCCACTGGAGTCTACGTATTCTGCCTGCGCTAGTAGTAATTCTTTTATTTTTGGAGGAATAGAACTAATGGAGTATATTCTATGGATTCCCTCATACTTATCCAGGAAACTACTCTAAGCTGCGGAAAAATGCGACACTCCTGTGGGAGAGGAACAGTCTGAAGACCCCGCAGTGAGCGTTCTTTGCTCGCGAGGAGACTGAAGCGTTCCCCACGGAAAGGGAGTGTTTTTCCGCAGCGTTGGACTTGCACTCATCTCCTAAACGATGGGAGGAAGGAACATAAAAGTTGCTGCGCAGTTTATGGGTTCTGTTCATGATTATGTGGCTTAGTTGATAGTCATGGTTCTATTTGAAAAGTTAGTTAATACAAAGAAAAACTACTAAGTGATGGTCACTTAGTAGTTTTGATTTTAATCGGATATTAAGCACGGGAAACGTATTTACCATCTGCTGTAGAGATTACTAATACATCACCTTCATTAACAAAGAAAGGAACTTGAACGGTTAAGCCTGTTTCTAGTGTCGCTGGCTTCGTTCCACCACTAGCCGTATCACCTTTAATTCCCGGTTCAGTGTCAGTTACAGTAAGTTCTACATTATTAGGTAATTCTACCCCGATAGTTTCGCTTTCATATGTTAAAATGTTTACTTCCATGTTTTCTTTGATAAATTGCAGTTGTCGTTCAATTTGGTCTGTTTGTAATTCTGTTTGGTCAAATGTGTTAGTATCCATAAATGTATGAGTATCACCAGATGCATATAAGTATTGCATTTTACGATTTTCTATATGTGCTCTGTTTACTTTTTCTCCACCGCGGAATGTTTTTTCCTGTATATTACCATTACGGAGATTCCGCAGCTTGGAACGAACAAATGCAGCACCTTTTCCCGGTTTTACATGTTGGAATTCCATTACTTGCCAAATCCCTCCATCTACCTCAATTGTTAAACCTGTTTTAAATTCATTTACTGAAATCATCTAATTCCTCCTCTAAAATGTTTACGATACTGGTAAGCGTATTAAGTCTTTCGGTGAATGCGTTAGTCGCTCATTGCCATCTTCTGTGATTAGAATGTCATCTTCAATGCGGCATCCCCCAACGTTTGGAACATAGATTCCTGGTTCAACAGTAACCACCATACCTGTTTCAAGCACAGCATCAGAGCGGAATGATAAGCCTGGCATTTCATGTACATCTAATCCCAGCCCATGACCTGTTGAATGTCCAAAGTATTTGCCATATCCTTTCTGATCAATATGGTCCCTTGTTAATGCATCAGCTTGCTTTGCAGTAATTCCTGCCTTAATACCATCTACACCTTTTAATTGCGCTTCAAGTACTATGTTATAGATCGTCTCTAATTCATCTGATATTTCCCCAACAGCTAACGTTCTCGTAATATCTGAAGCATATCCATTGTACAATGCCCCAAAATCCAAGGTTACCAATTCACCTGATTGAATTTCTTTGGATGACGCTACTCCATGTGGTAATGCAGAACGATAACCAGATGCTACAATAATATCAAAGCTTGACGAAACGGCACCTTGCTTTCTCATAAAAAATTCTAATTCATTAGAGATATCGATCTCTTTTACTCCTGGTTTTATGTAATCTAAAATATGATCAAACGCATCATCGGCAATCTTACAAGCATCTTTAATTATATTAATCTCATCTTGATCTTTAATCAAGCGTAATTTCTCAATTAAGCCGTCAGAAGGAATCAAGTTTGCTTTTACTGTTTTATTATATTTTTCATATAGACCGTAAGTCATGTCATTTTTTTCGAATCCAATTGATTGGATTTGCAATGACTCTACTAATTCTGCGATTGTGTCTTGAATAGGTCCTTTATGTTCTTTAATGTCAAACCCTTTTACCTGATCACTCGCTTGCTCAGTATAGCGGAAATCGGTAACAAAGATGGCGTCGTTATTAGTAACAAGTGCTACACCTGCCGTACCCGTAAAACCGGTAAGGTAGTGTCTATTAACCGAACTAGTTATTAATAATCCATCAATTTCTTCTTGATTTAATAAATTTCTTAGGTTCTCTAGACGTTTCATCCCAAACTCCCCTTTCTATTTATTACTTTCTAAAAAATACATCGCTGCTAATCGATATCCTTTCGTACCTAAGCCTACAATTTGGCCACTACATACAGGAGCTAACATGGAAGTGTGACGAAATGACTCACGCTTATGTACATTAGAAATATGAACCTCAATTACTGGAACTGTTATAGAGCTGATCGCATCTCTTAGTGCAATGCTTGTATGTGTATATGCTCCAGGATTAAATATAATTCCACGATATTTTCCTTCTGCATCATGGATCCAGTCAATTAATTCTCCTTCATGATTGGACTGCTTGGAATCTAATTGAAATTGATAAGGTTCCAACACATTTCGTACATTTTTCTCTATATCCTGTAATGTTTCACTGCCATATACATCTGGTTCTCTTTTACCTAGACGATTTAAATTCGGTCCATTTAATAAAAGTAATTTCCCCATTTCCTTCACTCCATCTCCAACAAGCTTTCTTCACCATATTAACATAATTGGTTAATCATTTTCACCTATATGCTGCTGATAAGCAAAAGAAATAGAATACCCGATGAATACACTATATAATATAAATAAACAAACAGTAGTCACTACTGTATCACTATCTAACTCAAAAAAAGGTGGTATGTTGGTAAAAATCGGATCCAATAACCAAAAAACAATAAACCATAACACAATTCCCGACAATATACCGGGTAACAATCCTGGAAACTTCTTTAATATAGCATAATACAAAAGTGCTAATCCAATGGATAATAAACTTAAAACAATAATAGAAATTACTTCCCCTAGCCATTGGTCTGACCAGGTTGTCTGCAACCACGACCGTAAAACAAAACTTTTGGGACTTACTTTCGTAAAGTTAAAATAGCCTGCAATTGCTGCCATTGTTCCCCAAATAAGACCCCCAAAAAATCCAATACTAATTGTTTTCGGGATTAAAGATGTTTCATCTTTTTGATTTTCTTTATGATTTACACGTCTCAAATTTATCACCTCAAAAATAGGCTAACCAAAATCAATTTTTTCATGCTAAATATACTATTAGATCTAGTTATTTTGCTCTCTTTTTAATACAATAAAATAAAGCGCTTTACTTTTGTATGAATGAAAGTTATTTAAAAAATTTTGTATAAAATCCATTAAATAACGGGTATAACTATAGAAAGGACTCTAATTCGTGTATACTTTTATGTAAAGGAGGAAGTTAAAATGAATCGAAACATAGGTTCCATCGTTGTTTATGCATTAATCGGTTTAGCTGTGTTCGGTTTTATCTCTTTCTTAATCACTGACACGCTCGGTTTATTACAATACCTATTTATTTCCTTGTTAATTGGTGCAGCAATTTTTGGTTTAGTCTACTTCTTCTTTTTAAGAAGAAGGACACCAAATGAACTGAGAAAATATCGTAAAGCTGTGAAACAATCAAAACAAAAATATAAATACCAACAGAAACATAATCGTATGCAGCCTAATCCTATCAAACACAATGTATCAGCTAAGAAAACAACTCGTCCCTTAAAAACTAGAAAGAATCACACGCATCTTAGAGTAATTGAAGGAAATAAACAAAAGAAAAAGAACAGAGCGTCATTATAATCACGCTCTGTTCTTTTTTATACGCTACTAAGTTTTTCTTATGACCACTTAGATAAAAATTGCTTAGTTCTTTTATATCCTAAATCGATTAATTCTTGTTTTTTTTTCGATGAAATATTAAAATCAGTCGCACTGACATCGTCAATTGGAAAAAACAAAATATCTTTCGCTACATTTTCCGCAATATATCTAGTGTCATAGGCTTTTCTCATTGTACCTATTACTGCTTTTAACAAATCGATAGCATTTTTAATTTTTAGATTATAATAATATTGTGCAGGATCTGTTAATTGCATTCCGAGTATCGGTCGTTCACGTTTTTTATTACTTCGATCAAATAACCATAATGGGAAATTACTTAAAATCATACCATCGACAATAATACTTTTTTGTCTTGTAAGGGGATTTATAATTTTAGAAGGACGAAAAAAATATGGTATGGAGATACTACTACGGACGGCTCTTGCAATGGAAAAGTATTCTGCTTCAATATGATAATTTTTCATTAGATCATCCGGAAAGACTACCACACGATTTAATGTTAAATCAGCTGCAACAATCTTTAATTTTTCTGATGGCAGATCTGAAAATGAAGCCACTCCTTTATCCAGCAGTTTTTCATTCAACCAATCTTCAAAATAATTACCTCGATATAATCCCATGGTATTATATAATGTTATCCATTTTAAAAAGGGGATCATACTACTCCACTTCGATTGATCGAGGAAGTTTTCTAGGGGTAAATCCAAAAAGATATCTTTCATTTCTTTTGCTGAATAACCAGCTGCAATAAATGTAGCAAACAGGGCTCCAGCAGAAGTACCAGCAACTCTTTCAAATTGTATATCATTTTCTTCAAACGCTTGGATTGCACCTAAAAAAGCAAAAGCTTTAACACCCCCACCTGAGAAAACCCCATCAATTTTCATGATATCACCCTATCTAACTGGTATCACAATATATATATACAGTTGAACCATTAGATAGAACTGTTAGCTTAGTCCTTTTTAGATTGAAAATTCTTTAATTCTCTGGCGCGCTCAGGATCATCTAAAAATTGAACAACATTACCTATTCGATCAATTGAATTCCAGCTAAGATGATGCTCTATTCCTTCAACATCGGTATATATATTTTCTTCGTCAACACCGATGATCCTTAAAAATTTTTCTAATAACTCATGACGATATACTAAACGTTCTCCAACTTTTTTTCCTTTTGAAGTTAAGATTAACCCTTGATACTTTTCATAATTCAAATAGTCATCTCGGTCTAATTTCTGAACCATTTTGGTAACGGATGACGGTTGTACTTGCAGGGCATCTGCTATTGCTGAAACTCGTGCGTAACCTTTTGTTTCCATTAGTATATAAATTTGCTCTATGTAATCTTCCATTGTAGGTGTAGGCATATATATCCTCCATTACTATATATATTATGTAAATAAAAGCATACAATAGAATGACAGGTGAAACAAGACATCTCCCTTTAAAATCTGGTATTGAAAAATTTTTTGCTTTATTTCACACTATTAAATGGTATAATCCTTTTTAGAGGATTTAATAGAAAAACATTGGGGGATTCAAAATGACAGAATTATACATTCTAATAGGTATATTAATTGCCTTTATTTTATTTACTGTATACCGCTATTTCAAGCAAAAAAGAATACTAAAATCATTAACGGATAAAGAGTTCCGGGAAGGTTATCGCAAAGCGCAACTCATTGATGTAAGAGAACCGAAGGAATATGATGGTGGTCATATTCTCGGTGCCAGAAATATTCCATTAACGCAACTAAAACAGCGTTTAACAGAATTGAGAAATGATAAACCTGTTTACTTATATTGCCAGAACGGTTCACGCTCCATGAGAGCAGCATTAATTCTAGACAAAAAAGGATATAAAGACCTTTACCAATTACAAGGCGGATACAAAAAATGGACAGGCAAAATAAAGAAAACTAAAAAGTTGGATTATTAATTAAAAGTCGAGTGCCTACACTCGACTTTTTTTTAAGGTAGGAGAGTATAATAACGTTGGCCACAGACCTACTTTGCATATGGCTGGGCAGGTTTTGTCCAGTTTTTCTTATTTACTTCATAACTTAAAATCAATTAGCATTCATCCGTAATAATTAATATCTTTTCTTAAACAAGGGATTTTTCCGCCACAATAAAATAGCGAAGTAATATTCCTTCCCCCTGATTAAACAAAACACTAAACCAAGCGAAGTTTTGTTATTAAAAATCGAAAACAACCATTCTTAATTTACAATCAGCAATGATAAAAGTAAATTTTCGCTATCAAAATGTATAACTCTGGCTAATCTGACCACAATAACAGTACAAAATGTATCAATGATAGGATGGCGTGTCATGAGTATACCAATTTCAAGAGATGAAACATTTATACATGAGTATGAAGAAGCAATTAAAAACCCTACTCAATTAGCAGATTGGCAATTATTTAAGCAATCTTATCAAATCGCAGAAACCATGAAAGTACCTAGTTTCAAAGATCTTGTAGCACCGAAATTTTTACCACACTTAGATTTTTTACCTCATCAGATGAAATGCGCAGAAAAAGTAATACAAGATATGAATGGTAGAGCATTATTAGCTGATGAGGTAGGCTTAGGGAAAACTATTGAAGCTGGGTTGATTTTAAAAGAGTATATGCTTAGAGGTTTAGTTCAAAAAGTGTTAATTTTAGTTCCTGCTTCACTGGTTAATCAATGGGCATTGGAATTAAATCAGAAATTTCTAATCCCTGCAGTGACGTCAGGAAAACGAGTAGACTGGCAAAATACAAATATTCTTATTAGTACATTAGATACAGCAAAATCAGTTAGGCACCGCCAAACCATTCTCGAACAGGACTATGACTTCGTAATTGTTGACGAAGCACATAAATTAAAAAACCATAAAACAAAAAACTTTCAGTTTGTTCAGCAACTATCCAAAAAATACTGTCTACTATTAACCGCAACACCTGTTCAAAATAAATTGACTGATATCTTTAATTTAATCAGTCTATTAAAACCTGGTTATCTGGGAACATATGAAGATTTTATGAAACAATACCGGGAACAAAAAAGAAATGTGGATGAAGATCCTTATTTAAAACAATTAATTAGTAAAGTGATGGTTCGTAACCGCAGATCTGATACTGGAGTACACTGGACAAAACGTGAAATTGAAACTATTTGGGTTTCTTTAACTGATCAAGAGTTGGATGCTTATCGTCAAGTCGAAAGATTTTTCAAACATAATGCGGCTATCTCTTCTATCACATATATAAGGGAATTATGCAGTTCTCGAGAAGCCTGTTACCTTTCCATAAAGAAATGGATACAGCAACAGGAAAACGTTGATCTTCCTGAATTGAAGCAATTGTTATCAACAATTGAGCAAATGCCTCATCATTCTAAAGCATTAAAACTAGTAGAGTTAATCAAAGCATCCGATGAAAAATTTATCGTATTTACCGAATACCGGGCTACCCAAATTTACTTACAATGGCTCTTACAACAAGAAAAAATACCATCTGTTATCTATCGGGGTGGATTTAAAAAAGGAAAAAAAGATTGGATGCGACAATTATTTCAACATCAGGCACAAGTTATGATCGCAACCGAAGCTGCCGGAGAAGGTATCAACCTTCAATTTTGTCATCATTTGATTAACTATGACTTACCTTGGAATCCAATGCGTCTTGAACAAAGAATTGGGCGAATTCATCGCTTTGGTCAAGAAAATGATGTGAAAATTTATAATTTTGCTTTAAAAAATACCGTGGAAGAACATGTAATGAATTTATTATACAATAAGATTAAATTGTTCGAGAATGTGATCGGTCATCTTGAACAAATTTTGAGTGACTTGAATCTTCCTAATATAGAAAGAGAAGTCGAACAAATTTTCGAAGAATCAAAATCTGTTGGTGAATCAAAAATAAAGTTAAATAACTTAACATCGGTAATTCAATCCTATCAACAAAACAATGAGGCTAAGGAGCATTCACTATGATTACCAATTTACACAACTTCTTACATCAATACTTTACTCTTCATGATTGTGACGTTATTACAGAAAACAAAACGGAAATGACGATAAGGCTTACCCGTGAATTAGACCAGGTATTAATGAATCGCCCCTTTTATTGGCATTATATGGACAAAATTGGTCGTGAAGGAGAACCGATGAGTTTATATTTAGATACGAGCACGGAAAAAAAAGATAATAATAAAGAATGGATCCACTTTGGCAGTCCACGTTTGCAACAAATTTTTCATCATATTAGAAGTAATGCGCGCTTTACCATTTTATATGAAGAAACCAGTGGGGATATAAAAACTGCACTTCATCCCTGGTTAGTCACTAATATTATGGTCCATTATCGTGGCAAACAAAAGAAGGAATCGATCCATTCAATTGGACTTCAATTAATTAATGGTGTGATGAAATCTGATATGATGAACCACATAGAAGAATTATCTATGGACCTGAGAATGAGTGATTACAGTTTTACTATTTCACCAATCATAAAACCTGTAAGTGGCTTTAGAAGAATTTTTCACTATTTGGAAAATCATTTACTTGAAAAAGATATGCATTGGGTGAAAGAGTCCACAGATGCTTTAAACGAAGAAATACAATTACTGGACTATTTCTTCCATCAACAAGAAGAAAATAAAGAAATTCTTGAAAAAGAAAAAGAAAGACTAACGGAAAGGTTACAACCTCGAATTGAAATAGAAATGATTAATGCAGGACTATTTTACTTAACTGAGAAATCCAGTCAACTTTTGAAAAATAAAAACATCAGTAGCGCTGACTACTGATGTTTTAATCTTTTCTTTTTTGAATGAAAAGCCGAAACGCAAATGGCAATACACCGAACCATTTGTTTGAGTATGCTATCTCTTGTTTTTTTCTTTCTTCTCTCAGTTTTTTCCGTTCATCTTTCGGTGTATCCATATATTTCACAATTCTTTGCGTCATGTATTTCACATAATCATTGCTGGCCAATAGAATCACACCTTTATCATTTTACTTTTATTTTTACCAACAATGATATTTTTATGCATTTATTTTTGAAATAATTTCAGAGGTAATTTCCTCTACATTTTTACCATCCGTATATATTATGTAATCTGCCACTTCAAGATATTTTGGTAACCGTTCTTCTAGTAACCTTTGTTTATCTCGTGATTGATTGTTCCAAATCGGACGTGAACTGTCATCCTTTAATCGTCGTTCAATTTCTTTCCAAGACGTTTGTAGAAAAATAACAGTACCATTCACTCGTAACCATTTTCGATTCACTTCTTTTTCTATTATTCCTCCACCCGTAGCAACAATTGTATTTTCTTTCTTTGTTTGATGCAAAATATTCGATTCGTATTCTCGAAATATTTCTTCCCCTTTTTCTTTAAAAATGGATGGTATGTTCATTTGATAATAATCCTCGATCATTTGATCAGTATCTTGAACAGTCCAATTTAACACTGATTGAAGATGTGTTGCAACACTTGTTTTACCACTACCCATAAACCCTACTAAATAAATGCTTTTCATAATACCGTCCTCCAAAATTTTTATAAAAAATTTTTTTGTTGCAGGAATTAATCAATTGATGTCGAATATTAGTATTGTATCATGATAAAAATAGGAGGTGAATTATTATTTGAACAAAGCTTCAACTATTTCCAATAGTATTCTTCAAGCTGCAATCGAGTCCCAAGCCTCAGATATCCACTTTATCCCCCAAACTAGTGATATCCAGGTCTATTTTCGCTGTAATGGTAAAAGAACTTATCATACCTCTTTGTCAAAGAAACAATATATGATGATAATTTCTTATTACAAGTTCACAGGAAAAATGGATATAGGTGAAAACAGGACTCCTCAACAAGGAGCCATTCATTATCCATATCGTGATCAAACATATTCCTTACGCCTTTCCACATTACCTGCTAACAACTTAGAAAGCCTAGCTATCCGCATCTTACCTCAACATAACATTCATGCCTTGCATCAATTATTTTTATTTCCATATCAGCTACAACATATTAAAAATTGGCTGCATTTTCGCTCGGGTCTTATTTTGCTCACAGGAGCTACAGGTTCAGGTAAGACGACTACTTTATATGCAATCATCAAAGCATTGATGGAAGATAACCACTATCAAACGATTACTTTGGAGGATCCAATCGAAAAACCAATAGACAATGTATTGCAGGTTCAAATTAATGAAAAAGCTGGTATGACATATGATGTGGGTTTAAAGGCAGCATTAAGACATGATCCTGATATTATTATGGTTGGGGAAATCAGAGACCTGACAACTGCGAAATTTGCTTTCCGTGCCTCGAATACAGGCCATTTAGTTTTATCAACATTACACGCAAATAGTGCACAAGGCACTATTCACCGACTGCTAGAAATGGGGATTAAACCGATTGATATGGAACACAATTTAGTTGCAGTAGCTTCTATTCAATTATTAACTCTAAACCTAAGTAAACGAGCTAATCAACGAGCGGCGATCTTAGAAATTTTGGAAGAAAAACATATTCACCATATTCTGCACAAAGAAAAGTTTATTGAACCATTCCGTTTTGATCATTTAAGGAGAAAAGCTTATGCATATGGTTTTATCAAGAGTCCTTAAGTGGAAAAATAGTCCATCCACACAAGAGCAGTACCAGATACTATATCGTTTTGAACAACTTTTTCAACATGGTTATAGCCTTAATGATGCTTTGGACGTTTTAACGTGGGAAAAGCAATACACAGCTGTTGTGACTACGATTAAACAAGCTTTACAACGTGGAGAAACATTTGTCGAGTCGTTAGAACAAGTGAATTTTAATCCGAACGTGGTCAGTTTCTTAAAGATTGCGATCCAACATGGCAACCTTTCAAAAGGGTTACATCATTGTTGTCAAATGCTGAAGCAACGAAAAGAATTTTTAACAAAGCTAAACAAACTTTCACGATACCCACTGTTTCTTTTCCTATTCTTTTTATTAATACTGTACTTCATGAAAACTTCGATCTTTCCATCATTTTCACAATTAATTGGCTCCAGTAACACCATTAGTGCCTTTCAAAATGCTGAGATTGCCATAAATATGATCTATTATGGAACAATCTCAACTTTATTATTAGTCATTTTCCTATTCTTAATCAGCATCACTATGAAACAACAGATATCCATTGAATTAAAAATCCAGCTTATCAAACGGATACCTATATATAGTAAGTACAAACAAATGCAGACCACCTATCTCTTTGTAACTCATCTTTCCAGCTTGTTAACGAGTGGACTGACGATAAAAGATAGCTTAGAAGTAATTAGGTCGGAACAAAAAGCAGACTTGATGAATTACTACTCCACGATGATTAGTGACCATTTAGCACAAGGATATGACTATTCCACGATTTTGCCTCAATGCCATTTATTACAAGAACAATTAACCCAAATCATGTCGAAGGATCGAAACCAAAACCAACTCCAAAAAGAACTAAACATCTATGCAGAGCATCTGATTTTATCAATTGAAAGTTATCTGAAGAAATGGATCAATTTTTTACAGCCTTTTTTGTTAAGTATTTTAGCGTTATTTATTGTATTTGTTTATTTAGCTTTAATGCTGCCTATGTTTGACTATATGAATTATATGTGAAAAGGAGAATGAATAATGAAAAACAATAAAGGTTTTACCTTGATAGAAATGTTAATTGTCTTGGCAGTGATAAGTATTCTGTTAATTTTATTTATTCCTAACTTAGCAACTAAAAGTGAGAATATAAATGATCAAGGTTGTGATGCATTATTACAATTGGCTGAAAATCAATTACTTGCATATGAACTTGATAATGGAAGTAAACCTAGTGATCTTAACCAATTAGAAGGAGAATATGTAGAAACTTTAGAATGTAATAATGGTAACACCATTATTGATTATAATGATGCAAAGGATGGTTTAGTGAAACGGGAGATTAATCCAGATGCTTCATAATCAAAGAGCTTTTTCTTTGATAGAACTTTTAATTGCTTTGTCTATAAGTTCCATTATTCTCGCTGTAAGTGGAAGTTATGCAATGAAAACATATGACACGCTACAGTACAAGCAATTTATAAAACAATTTCACCAAGACCTACTATATTTACAACAACTCGCTCTATCTCAGGAAGGCAATTTCTATCTTCACTTTGAGCGGCAACACAACCGTTATCAAATTCGCAAGGGTGGATTCGGTACTAAATTATTCGTTCGTACTTATCCGGACCATTGGATAGTGGAACCTAATACTCTAAAACTTCCTATCGAGTTTTCGCATAAAGGTAATATAAAAAGACCAGGCACCATGCAAATTAAAACAAGATTCCACACATTTTATATAATATGCCCATTTGGCAAAGGAAGATGTTACGATGCGAGCTAACAATAATCAAGCGGGTTTCTACATGTTGGAAACCTTGCTTTCCATTATGATTTTTTTTACCGCGTGTCTAACCTTATTTCCGATTCAACATCAGCTGATGATCGAGAAAAAACTTATCAGAGAAGAAGAAAAGGCTACTTATTTTCTGTCTGTCAAAATGCATGAAGCTTTGTTAGGAAAATCAAGCTTGGGTTCAGAAATATACGAAGATATAATTAGTTCTCCTCTGACTTTGACCATCACTAGGTCAAACTCGTTGATAGAAGGATGTGTCAGCTGGAATAATGTTAAACAATCAGAAACAACGACATGTCAATATGCTATACAGCAATGAAAGAGGTTATATATTGTTGGAATCATTATTGACACTACTTTTCTTATTTTTATTAATATCATGGTTCACACAAATTTTACTTATGTGGACGCAAGATGAAAGGCAACAGATGCCAATGGTTTATCATTTTCATCATGTAATCGAAGTGGAAGCTCAAACAGCTATTTCGATTGAAGTTAAAAATAATCAGCTATATTTTATCCAAACCAATGGTGATATAGTCACTATCTCTTTTCACAATAATAAAATACGCAGGCAGGTTAACGGCAGTGGAAATGAAGAAATCTTGAGAAACATACAAGATTTTAACTTGACGGAGGGTGAAAATAATATTGCTGTACAACTTACAACGGATAGTGGTGAACAAATTGAAAAATGGTTATTTAAAAAAGTTCAGAAATGAGAAAGGTTATATATTCCCACTAACCAGCTTTGTAATTATACTATTATTGCTACTTACGTTTCATCAGATGAATCAGATTCAAAATTTGAAGAGAACGCACCATTTAAATGAAGAACAATACAAATTAGAATGGCTTTATCAAAAAGCATATGCAAAAATTCTTGAAGAAAAGGAAGCACCTCCCCTCTCCTTTACATTTCCGGACGGAACAATCAATATAACAGTACCATACATCAAACCGGACCGTACTATCTATCAAATAAAAATGACGACAGATACCGGTGGCTACCGAGAAGTACATGTTGAACTTCCTGATTAGATGTATAAATTGTTCTAATTTCAAACATATTATGAATAATAACGAATTATTTTATTTCAACGACTAAGAATAATTTACATTTTAGCAATACTCGTTTATAATATGTTTGATACATAGTGATATAAAAAGGAGGGGGAACAATGGATCGAGTTTTCCGTATGCTTGCTTTTTGGACAGGTATATTTACAGTAATGTTTTATGTTGGTGATATGGAAACAATGGCATACCTATTCCTTGCACAAACGATCTTTTTCCTTGGTGTCGGGTATTTAAAATTGTCTGAAAGAATGTATATGTACTTATTTGCTGCTTATTGTACAGTCTTCTTTATAGGCTTTACTTTCTATACCAACTTCATTCTTGTTCCTGGATTTGGACATTAAATTGGCAAACGCTCTGATCTATTATGATTCAGAGCGTTTTATCTAGGCTTGCACAAATGGGTTAGATTCCTTTTCTTGTTTGATAGTTGTTTCAGGACCATGACCAGGATAGACAATATACTCATCTGGCAAAGTATAAAATTCTTCTCTAATACTCGCTTCCAACTGCTCAAAATTTCCTCCTGGTAAATCTGTTCTACCGATTGCGCCAGCAAATAAACTGTCCCCTCCAATAACAAATTGATTATCGTGAAAGACAAAAGCTACCCCTCCTGGTGAATGTCCAGGTGTATGGCGAACTTCTATGGTTATATTGCCTAAAAGAAGCTCGTTAGTATTTAGAAAATGGTCAGCTTTTTTTGCTTTTACTTGATCAAGCCCAAATAATTGTGACCCATTCAAGTTTGGATCTTCTAACCACTCGCTTTCCTGTTCATGCATATATACAGGGATTTGGTAATACTCTCTAACCTTCTCTAACGCTCCAATATGATCGAAATGTGCATGTGTCAATAACACTGCAATAGGCTTTACATTCATTTCGGCAATTTTACTAGTAATTCTATCTTCTTCACCAGCAGGATCAATGATTATAGCCTTCTCATCATATCCCACTATATAACAATTGGTCGATATTGGACCTAAAGGCATCTGTTCTACTCTCATCTTAAGTACGACTCCTTTTCTTTATGTTTTAATAGACAAATCATTTTTTTTGTTTTAAAATAAATATGGAATAGCTTTGTATACATATTATAAACGTTAATAGTTGATAATGAAAATGGATTGACCTTAAGTAAGGAGGATGAAAATGGAATTAGCATTTATTATTCTTGTGATAACGATTTTATGTGTCATTGCAGTCGTTCGTGAATTGAAAGCACAAAATATGTTTGGAGTTGCTTTTGCGGCGATTTCTGCACTAGTATTCGGATTCTTCTCCATTGCAACTTTGTATTGGGAACTAATTCGACCATTATTTGAAAGCTAAAAACGCCTTTTAAAAGGCGTTTTTTTTATAAGATAGGAAAGTATATAACCGTTGGTATCACAGTATTTTGTATATTATTCACGTTTAAAAAGTGTAATAAATAAAGATTTAGTTGACTAGTCATGTTGTTTATGATAAAAGTTAAAGAGTGCAAGCCACCCGCTGCGGTTGACCGTTTCGCTTTCCAAGGGGCATGCTCTTCCATTAGGAGTCGAAACGTCTGCCTCCACTATACCTTTTTCTACAATGAATATCAGAAAAAGCATATTGGTTTTATAACCATATGAGTGATGCAAATGCCATATTTTTGCACTTTCACAGGAATAATAATCCAAGTTGATAAGTCTGACTAATGTTTTAGCGCATGCATTAAACGAAGGCGCCCACTTCAACTTGTGGGACTCGTTTGCCATGAAGATCCACTTTTTTGAGCGGTTTTTGCTCGAAAAAGTTAGCTGAAGGGCAAACCCCACGGAAAGGGGAGTGGCAGCCGAAGTGGTGGTCAAACGGTCGATATATTTCTTAATGACTACTAATAGCAATATCCACAGACCTACTTTGCATATTGTTATAAGACTGGGCGGGTTTTGCCCAGTTTTTCTTATGCAGAAATTATAAACAGAAATGAAAAGATCGTTATATCTTAATTGAATTAGTAAACAAAAGGGATGAACTGTAAAAGTTCATCCCTTTTTATAAGCTAAGAAAAGCATATCGATTAAAACAGGCGCATTGCCTAAGTTCATCTAACCACCCTTGCGTCACGGGCAATTTGACCTTTTCTTACATTACTCATCTCCAAAATCATAAAAACGGAACAGATCTCCGAAAATAATATTATCTGAGTAACTTAATTCTTTGTTCACTTGTTCCATATATGGTTTACAAGCAGAAGCCTCTGCTTCTTCATCTGATTGATCAGAACTGTCAATTAATTCACCAGTTTTACGGTCATAACAATGATCTTTCGTATAAACATAATCTTCCGTAATAAAACTACCATCACGAAGAGCGATAAAATCTTTACGTTCATCGTCGAATAAATCTGTACCAAATGATAAATCTTTTGTTTCATCAATACCTAATAGATTTAAAATAGTAGGTTTCACATCGATTTGACCTGCAACTTTAGAGATTACTTTCCCTTCTTGACCAGGAATATGAACAAAGAATGGGACACGTTGTAATTGAACGTGCAGATAATCTGTATATTCTTTATCTAAATATTGACTCATTGCTTTTTTATGAAAATCACTAATACCATAATGATCTCCCATTAATATAATAATAGAGTCTTCATATAATCCAGCTTCTTTTAAATAATTAAAATAATCTTTTACAGCTTCATCCATATATCTAACAGTCTGGAAGTAATGATTTAACGTATTAGAATTTGAATCATATGGTTCGATTGTTGCATCTTCTTCATCTAACTCAAACGGATAGTGGTTCGTTAACGTAATAAACTTTGAATAAAATGGTTGTTCCATCTGCTGCAAATACTTGATTGATTGCTTAAAGAATGGTTTATCTTTCAAGCCCCATCCAACAGAGTTTTCTTCTGTTACTTCATATGCCGTTTCATCATAAAAATGATCATAACCAATATTTTCATACATCACATCACGATTCCAGAAGCTTTTATTATTTGCATGGAATACGGATGAGCTATATCCATTCTTACCAATTATTTCTGGCAACGAATGATAGTCATTCTGTGCATGTGTAAAATACACTGCACCTCTTGGAGAAGGATATAATGAGTTTTCCACGATAAATTCGGAATCCGATGTTTTGCCTTGTTCGGTTTGATGGTAGAAATTTTCAAAATAATAACTATTATCCATCAAACTGTTCAAAAATGGCGTTACTTCTTCACCGTGAAGGGTATTATTAATTACAAAGCTTTGTAAAGATTCCAATGAAATAAAAATTACATTTTTATCTTTTGCAATACCCTGTAATTCTTGGTTACCTTCTGTTGTTGCTTCTTCCTTAATATATTTGGAAATCTCGGTTAATTCATTACCATCAGCAAATACACGTTGTGCTTTTGATTTTGAATGTAATACCGCATCATATACGTGGTAATAAAATACACCGATATTTTTCACTAAATATTCACGGTCAAAAGTTCTTTGTAATAACTGTGGACGTTCAGCCTCAGCTAGCGCATAGTTACCAATTAAGAATAAAATTGATAAAGCAAATGCCATTTTTTTATATCTTTTGGTAAATGAAGCTGTTAATTTTGACCCATGTTTCTTTGCTAACATCCAAACAATAACAACATCAAGGAATAAAGTTACATCCCAAAATCTTATTAAACCTAGTACACTATTACCAAGGTCAGCTGCATTGCTTCCCTGGAATAATAAAGGTATTGTTATAAAATCTGAAAAATTACGATAAAAAACGATATTAAAATACAGTATCAATGATCCTAGTAGTATACCATATTTAATATATTTCAATTGTCTTCTTTGATTAAAGAAAATGCTTAATACAAAAATAAAAAAAGCAGTTACAAATGGATTGATTAATAAAATAAACTCTTGCATTACATTTTCTAATGATATATCAAAAACAAATCGATACACGATATATGTTTTCAATCCAAATAATAATGCTGCGATTAAATATAAAGGCATGTGCAGCTTTTTATTTAACATATGATTATCCTCCTCAAAATGATTCAACCCTAATTCTATTTTTCTCTCTCTCTATTTATTATAGACGATAAACATCACATAGAAGTTTCATAAATCTTAAAAAAAGTTACAATTAATTTACATTATTCCTATAAATCTATAATTGTTAACTATTTTGTAACACAAGGTATGCACCACCATAAACTCCTGCATCATTACCTAATTGAGCGATAACAAATTCACAAGCTTCATTAGTACGTGGTAAGGTATATTTCTCAAATGCTTTTTTTAATGGTTCTAACAATTCGTTACCTGCCTTTGAAACACCACCGCCAATTACAATCTTCGCAGGATTAACAGTAATTGCTACATTTGCCAGAGTAAATCCAAGCACATCAAAAACATGCTGTAATAAATTCTTACTATCGTTATCACCTTCGGCAGCCAATTCAAATACATCTTTTGTTGTAATAGCCCCATTTGTGTCTTTTCGTTTCTTTAATGAAATAGCCTTCCCCTCTGCTATTAATTCCTCTGCTTGTCGGACAATCCCTGTTGCAGAAGTAACTGTTTCAAGACAGCCGCTTCTCCCACAATTACATGGTGCACCACCTTTTTCCACAGTTATATGGCCAATTTCAGCACCAGTACCATTTGCACCAGTGACGATCTTTCCATTGGAGATGATACCTCCTCCAACACCAGTCCCTAGTGTCACTGCTAACATATTCTCTACTTGATTACCGGAACCTTTCCAATTCTCACCTAATGCAGCGATGTTTGCATCATTGTCAACATATACATCCAAGCCTGATAATTCTTCGAGAATATCTTTTAGCTGAAAATTCTCCCATCCGATGTTAACTGCTATAGCTACATTACCCGTTTCTGGCTCAATAAAACCTGGGGCACCTACCCCCATTCCTGCAAAACGTTCTTTCTTTAGATTTAATTCAGAAAGTTTATTCTCGATCGATGACCAAATATCTTTCGGAACACTTTCCCCTTGATTATCCAAATTCGTTGGTATTTCCCATTTGGTAATCAATTCTCCTTGATTTGAAATAATCGCATTTTTTACCGTTGTCCCTCCAATATCAATGCCAATTAATAAATCCGTCTCCATTTTTTCCACCCTTTATTATATTTTTTCTTTCTCTTTTGTGATGATCATTTTTGCTTGAAGAAACTGTTCTTTTGTGATCATATTCACTTTATATAGTTCAGTAACTTCGTCTTCCATTAGTTCTAAATCAGCTAAACGATCACCTATATAGATGATCGTTCCAAATTTTAATAATAATTTTCTTAAATCATAAATATTGTCCACGTCATATCACCTAGGTTATTATAACAAAGACCCTTATAAAAAGAAATAAAAAACTTCTAATTTCTGTCTGGATCTTGAGGACTTAAAAACGATGGACGCTGATGATCATATGGTACAGGCTGACGAATTATTACATGTAGAAATGCTTTTGCATCAAACGGGATGAATGGCCAAAAATAGCCCAGATAAAATGTTTTTAGGTTTGTTAAATACAATATATAGCAGGTTGTCCCGATGACAAATCCTTTTAAGCCAAATAACGCTGTAATAATTAATAATATTATTCTTGTTACACGATTGGCTAAACTTAATTCATAACTTGGAGTTGCAAAAGTAGCCATTACCACTGCTGCAAGATATAATACTACTTCATTAGTAAACCAGCCAACTTCAACTGCGATTTGGCCGATTATAATCGCTGATACCAAACCTAATGCTGTTGCCAGAGCTGACGGTGTATGAATTGCAGCCATTCGCAATACATCTATCCCGATTTCCGCCAATAAAAATTGAACAATTAAGGGAAATAAACCAACTTCACTAGGCCCAATAAATGAAAGTTCTTCCGGTAATAATCCCATTTCCGACGATAATAAATAATATAGTGGTAATAAAAATATCGATGCAAATATAGCAAAAAATCGTACCATTCGCAAATAAACACCAATAAAAGGTTTTTGTCGATATTCTTCTGCATGTTGCAAATGATGCCAAAATGTAGCTGGAGTTATCATTGTACTTGGAGAACCATCAATAATAATTAATATATGTCCTTCATATAAATGTTCAGAAGCCGTATCAGGTCTTTCCGTATAACGGATTGTCGGATATGGATTCCATGTTTTTCCACTTAAATACTCTTCAATGGTTTTTTCAGCCATCGGCAGTCCATCTGTATCTATCTTGTCAAGATGCTTTTTTAACGTCTCCACTTTTCGAGGATCTGCAATATCTTCCAGATAACATATACATATATCTGTTTTAGACCTGCGACCAATCGACGTATATTCCATCCTTAACGATCTATCTCGTATTTTTCTTCTTGTTAAAGCTGTATTAAAAATAATCGTTTCCACAAAGCCATCTCTTGAACCTCTAACAACCCTCTCCAAGTCAGGCTCACTTGGGCTCCTGACAGGATAAGTTCTGGCATCAATCATAATAATACGATCTAAACCTTCAACCACTAAAGCTGTTGGTCCTCCAAGAACTAGTTCAGCAGCTTTATTCATATCCTTTTCAACATCTATTTCTACATAAGGAACATGCCTCTTCATTAATTTATCTAGCGTATCGTGCTCTAAATCCCCTTCTTCCAACTCTGCTAAAAAACGCATTAAATAATGCAGGATTTCATCTTTCACTAAACCATCAATTAAAAATAATGCCATTTGTTTCCCTGCATATTCCACATCTAGGTGAATGAGATCAAAGCTCTTGTCTACCTCTAAATAATCATGTATATATTGGACATTTTTATCATAGTTATGATACAAACGTTTCTCTTGTTCCATGCTCATTCCCTCCTGCTCACATTTAATTATAGTCTACTCTAAATGGACCTTTTTAATGCGGAATGATTTTGGACAAGTTGAAAACAGCAAATGAGGGATATCATGATTAGATCAAGGAAATTACATATTATTACATGCTTATTAATGATGCTGGCTTTGATACTGTTATTGTTAACAAAACGCACGTCCGAAGAGACCATTAAGTATTTCCCACCAGATTCCTCTATTTCATTTTCGTCTGTTGATACTAATTTAAAATTACTAAAAGAAACCGGTAATGACCAATATATGATAAAATGGACGGCCAATAGTGGCTTAGACAGAGAAATTTATTTAAGACAAGATATTTCTCTGTTATATATGGACGGTCGTTTAAAAGGAATGAAAGGATTATGGAAAGAATCCGAAAAAGATATAGGGTTAGAAGTAGTATTTGAGGAAAGTGATAGCAGTCACTTCCAAGCCATAAGTTTCCATCATGGTGAAGTTCATTATCCTAACGACAAAATTAAAAGTATTCAACAAATGTCTGCTGACCAATTGTATGTAATAGATTCGCCGCATACTGCACTGGAATCATTTCGCGAACCTAAGTCACATATGCAACAAGAATGGAAGAAAACCATTGATAAAACTACATCGCAGCAGTTGCAATTCGCCTGGAGGGAATGGATTGATACGGCGAATATTGAGATTGATGATTATAATTTATATCCTTTAACAGCTATTATTCAATTTCAACAACAACCAATTGATGGATTAACACAAGAACAAACAGATCGTATTATCGGACAACTTTGGGAAGGACTGTATAAAAATTATATTTTGCCTATAGCCAATCAATCTAAAACTAACAATCAAATAATGCCTTTGATCTTAATTGACAAAAATAATGATCATTTAATTGTACTTTTCAATAATGAAGCTAACCAACTTGAAAAACTATATCAACAATTATCCGTAAACAACTAAAGAGCAGATATTAGTTTTCTGCTCTTTGTAACTCTTTATATAATGCTTGATAACTATTGTTTTCGCTGTCTAAATCTAACAATCGCTCTGTAGCATCCATTGCTTTATCAAATTCATGCTCTTGTTGATACAATAAAGCTAAATTATACCATGCTTCTTCAAAATCAGCTTTGATCTCCACTGCGTTTTCTAAGTCCTTCTTGGCTTGATCAAATGATTCTATATGAATGTGAGCAAATGATCGATAAAACAATAATTCTGCTTCTAATTGATCAGCATGCGGTAAAGTCTCTGAAACAATTTCTGTTACTTCACTATATTGTTCATCTTCGAGAAGTTGTTGTACTCGTTGAATTTGCAGAGTTTCGTCATACTGTACTTCATCATTGGTTAATCCATATGCCAAAAGGCCAAATATATAAAAAACATAGAGCACAACTGCGATAAGCTGTTGCATAAAAGCTTGTGATTTTGGCAGCATTACAATACCAGAAGCAATAAACCCTCCAATTAACCCGCCAATATGTGCACCATTGTCAACTTGTGGTACAAACACACCAAAAAGTATATTTAAGATAACTATAAAGATGACATTCATACCCATTGTCTTGAAGAAAATTCTCGGATTTTTTATTCCGAAAAAAAGCAGTGCTCCGAACAGACCAAATAATGCCCCTGATGCCCCGGCAGCAATGCTGGGATTTAGCGCAAAGCTAGCCATCCCTCCAGCAATACCGGCAAGAAAATAGATGATGATAAAACGAATATTACCATAGATTCTTTCTACCAATGTACCTATAAAATATAGTGCAAGCATATTTAGAGCTAAATGAAATAAACCAATATGTAAAAACATGGACGTTATGATACGCCACCATTCTCCCTCTAACATACCCACATTATACTTGGCTCCATACTGAATGAGCGTTTCTGGATTTGTCGAGCCACCTCTAGACTCCAATAAGAAAAACATAAGGATATTAATCGCTATTAAAACATAAGAAAGAATCGGTTTCCCTCTATTAAAAACAGCCATTATTTCTTGCTCAGCATTTTTATGTATTTGTTGAATTCGATGCTTTAATAATTCTGTTTGATACTCTAATTCTAATAAATTGTTGTGAACGGAGAAAGATAACGCATGATTTAGTTGGGCACTCTGAAAAAATCGAACAAATTCTTCATCTTGATGTTGACTACACATATAAACAAGTGAAGCATCAATTTTAGTAGTTGAAGAATCGCTGCTCTTTAGATTACTCCAACTATCAACAGGTTGATATTGAACAATAAAAATATGATGGAACGAAATATTTTGTTGAAATAATGGTAGTTGGATATTTTGTTCAACCTTTTTTTCAACCTGTTTTACAGATGCTTCAAGCTCCCTTTTCCAATCATATTGTTTTAATGATACTCTCACTATATCTGTATTTCTTTTATTTCTCTTCCAAAGCAAATATTCTTCTTGATTAGAAGAAGTTGTTAAAAGTTCGTATTCCTCTTTTTCCATTAAATGAAGTACCAGTTTATTTTGAACAAATTGGTTCTTAATAAACATGTCAACACCTACCTTATCACTATTCTAATCTTACCATGAATATTAGCGTTTAGAATAATAATAAGGATTAACGGCTTATTTAAACATGGAGCCTATCATTTTATTACGGAGAAACGGGATATTCATGGCTATTCGCACTCCCCATTTTCTTAGTTGTGGTACACTTATGATCATCTTGGTAATACTATTACGAAATACATATCCAATGGAACCTATTACAGTAAGAAAGAAAAAAACTTTTGTTATTTTCATTAATATTCACTCCTGCTTTTTGATATTAAAAGTTTTTTCTTTTATTAAAAAATTATGTATGATGACAATAAATTTTTCCGAAGTTTGTTATTAGAATATCAACTGGTTTATCGTGTATTTCTTGAATTATCGTTTCAACAATTTGAAAATCAGCAGCAAGTGACACTTTAATGCCTGTAAAGTCTTCTAAATAGCGATCATAGAAACCTCCACCATACCCAACTCGAAAACCTTGCTTGTTAAATACGATTCCTGGTACGATCATGAGATCAATTTGCTCTTTCTCAATATATAATGCATTTGCTATGGAAGGTTCCCATATGTCTGCCCAAACATTTTCTAACTGATCACCTGCTTGATATTGGTAAAAGGACATTGATTTATCATGAGGATTACATTTAGGAATGGCAATTCTTTTTCCTTGCTGCCAAGCATGATTGATTAAACATTTCGTATCCCACTCTAACCCTTTAGAAATTGTTACACCAATGGTCTGTGCTTGAGACCAAATATCTGCCTGTAAAAGTTTTTTATGAATAGAACGTTCGATTACCTTCCTATTCCTCATGTCTTGCCACTGGTTTAATGTGTACTTTCGTTGTTGTTCTTTTATAGTAGATAACTTTTCCAACAATCAGCACCTCCTTCTTAACTAACATTGAATTATGATAGATCATCAATAGACACGATTATTAACAACTTATATAAGAAAAACTCTTACCAATGTAGAATGGTAAGAGTTCTTCTGTTCATTTCATTATTTTGTTTCACGGTGTAACGTGTGTCGTTTCAAGCGTGGGCTGTATTTTTTAAGCTCTAAACGCTCTGGATGTTTACGTTTATTTTTAGTCGTAATATAATTACGGTCACCTGTTTCAGTACAAGCTAAAGTAATATTAACGCGCATGGTTTTCCCTCCAAACTAAATCATACATCATTCTTTTTCGATATCAAATCATTACCTAGAATATAATAGCAAAAAGCGACGACAATTTCAAGTATATGTTTTATTGTAATCTCAAATATGGTATAACTATATATGAAGATAATGGTTAGAACTAGGAGGAAAGTCATGTTATTTACAATAGGTACTGTTATTATTATAGCTGTAATCTTATGGATTGTATCCTTTTTTATGCAAGATAAATTTAAACAATTAGAAGATCAATTTGAGCAATTCTCAATCTCATCCCTACAAGAAACATATCAATTAAAAAAGAAAATAAATATTTTAGAAGAAGAATTGTTAATTGATGATTTCTCAGTGGAACAATCGATAAGTTCTAGAAATAATCAGCAAACGCCAATCATGAGAAAGGTAAAAGAATTATACAATCAAGGACATGATACGGATTATATTGCAGAACACGTTAATATGAATGAATATGATGTTATTTCAATCATTAAACAATTTTAAACTAGCAAAAAAGAATGAGGGATTACATTGAAGCAAATCATTAGAGCATTTTCTCTTGGATTATTTGTCGCAGCTGTCATAATAGGTTTTACGTATTATGTTGAAGAACCATCTCCTGCTGATTCTACTTCTGCCGTGTCCATCAATGAAACTGTTACATCGATTGAAGAAGAAGGTTATTATGTTTACGAAGAAGATATGGAGCAGAAGGTAAATGAATTAGAACAGGAAATAAAATCATTAGAGAGTGAACAAGGGAATGAAACTGATTCAAATAGCGCGGATGAACACGCTACAAACGATCAACCGGTTGAGACAACCATTTCAATTGAAGAAGGAATGAGTATTCCTACTATTGTAGACTTACTGATAGAAAAAGAGATTATCACTGATGAAGATGCATTTATTACATATCTTGAAGAAAACGAAATCAGTAGAAATATTCAAATTGGTGAATTTACACTTCATGATCAAATGGAAATAGCTGAAATAGCAAACATTTTAACGGGTCAATAAAAAGGATTAACCGATTAAGGTTAATCCTTTCTTTCTTCATTATTCATTTAAATCTGCTGACTCACCTTTTACTAAATACATTACATCTTCCCCAACATTTGTGGCATGATCGCCGATTCGTTCTACGTATCTTCCACTGAAGGCCATTTGCATAATATGCTGTATTTTTTGTGGATTGGTTGCAGTTTCTTCAAGTAATTCTCTTAACATGGAAGAATACATTCCATCGATCATATCATCCATATCTCCCAATTTTCTTGCTAAAGTAATATCCTCATTTTCATATGCCTTAATTGCTAAATCAATCATTTTGGTAGCAATTTCTTTCATTTCAGCAATAGATTTATGAATTTCGATCCCATGATCTTTACCAAGATGAATTGTTGATTTGGCAATGTTTTTAGCATTGTCTGCCATTCTTTCAAGGTCTGACGAAACACGAATCGCAACTACTAACCTACGTAAATCAGTTGCAACAGGTTGTTGTCTAGCTATTAACAGAATAGCAGCTTCATTTATTTCAAAATCGAGTGAATCCAATTGTTTATCAGCTTCAATTACTTTTTCCGCACGTTCAATATCACTGTTGTATAACGTTTCAACCGCTGATGTTAATTGTTCTTTTGCTTTCTTTGCCATTTCAATGATTAGTTCTTCTACTTTTTTCACTTCACTTTGAAAAATTTCTCTACCTACCATATTGCACTTCCTCTCACAAATTATAATTAACCGAAACGTCCAGTAATGTAGTCTTCTGTTCGCTTATCTTTAGGATTGGAGAACAGCTGATCCGTATCGGAAAACTCAACTAGCTCACCATTAAGCATAAAAGCTGTTTTATCAGAGATTCTTGCTGCTTGTTGCATGTTATGTGTAACAATAACAATAGTATAATCTTTTTTTAGTTCTTTAATTAATTCTTCGATTTTTAAAGTTGAAATTGGGTCTAATGCAGATGTAGGCTCATCCATTAAAATTACATCAGGCTCAATTGCCAGACATCTTGCAATACAAATTCTTTGCTGCTGGCCTCCTGATAAACCATATGCATTCTGATTCAAACGATCTTTTACTTCATCCCAAATTGCAGCACCACGAAGACTCTTTTCTACTATTTCATCTAAAACTTTTTTCTTTTTAATCCCATGTATTTTGGGCCCATATGCCACATTTTCATAGATCGATTTTGGGAAAGGATTTGGTTTTTGAAATACCATTCCAACATGTGTTCTTAATTCCTCAACCATTTGTTTTTTTTCAAAGATATTTCTATCATTATATTTTATTTTTCCAGAAGTATTCACAATGGGTATCGTTTCAATCATTCGATTTAAAGATTTTAACAATGTAGACTTACCACAGCCAGATGGCCCAATTACCGCTGTTATTTCTTTTCTGGGAATTTCCATACTAACTTGATACAATGCTTGCTCATTACCATACCATAAATTGAAATCTTCTATATTAAATGCATTTACAATTGTCATGTATAGCCCCTCTTTTCTTAATATCTCTTTTGGAATTTATTTCGAATCCATACCGCAATAGCGTTCATAAATAATAATATGATTAATAATACGATAATTCCTGCCGCTGCAACAAATTGCCATTCTTCTTGAGGTCTTGATGTCCAACTATATATTTGAATGGGCATTACAGTATACTTTGACAAAAAGGAATCAGGAATAGAATAAATGGCAGTTGCTGCACCCACAATAATTAATGGTGCAGTCTCGCCAATTGCTCTTGATAATGCTAAAATTGATCCGGTAATAATACCTGGGATTGATGCAGGCAATACAATACGCCAGATGGTTTGCCATTTTGTTGCCCCCATACCAATTGATGCCTCTCTAATTTCATTCGGAACAGAGCGAATTGCTTCCTGAGCAGCTACAATAATTACTGGTAATACTAGCAGACTCATTGTTAATCCACCTGCAATTAATGTGTAACCAAATCCCATAATATACACAAAAAATGTTAAACCTAATAGGCCGAAAACAATAGACGGAACGCCTGCTAAATTTTGTACATTCACTTGGATAAAGCGTGTGAATTTATTTTGTGATGCATATTCTTCTAAATATAATGCTGTTGATACTCCAATAATAATAGATACCGGAGCAGTTATTCCCATCATAAATATAGAACCCATAATACCAGCAAATAGACCTGCTTCTTCAATATAGGGGGCGGGAAAGTTTTTTAAAAAATCTATACTTAAATAGCCAAGTCCTTGGCTTAATATTCGGTAAATAAGTGCTGCTAGAAATAGCATTGCTATACTAGTAGCAAAAATAAATAGACCTTTAAACAGTTTATTCATGGTAACGCGACTCTTTATTTGTTCGCTTTTAATTTGTTGTGACATTAGTAATCCTCCTTAAATCGACGAGATATATACTGTGACAAGATATTCATCAATAATGTGAAGATAAATAATGTTATCCCTACCGCATAGATACTATTATATATAGTTGATTGATATGAAGTATCTCCTGTGGCACCTTGCACAATAAAGGCAGTTAGTGTTTGAATCGATTCAGTTGGATTAAATGTTAAGTTTGGTGTTGCACCTGCAGCAATTGTCACAATCATTGTTTCACCAATAGCACGTGAAATCGCAAGTACAATGGATGCAATAATTCCAGATAAAGCAGCTGGTAATACTACCTTAATAGCTACTTCAAAACGGGTTGCTCCTAAACCAAGTGCACCATCCCGCAAGCTATTTGGAACGGCACTCATCGCATCTTCTGATAATGAAGCAATCATCGGAATAATCATAATTCCAACAACTATACCAGCACTCAAAGCGTTAAAAATACGCATTTCCGTAAATACTTCTCCTAATAAAGGTGATACAAATGTTAAGGCAAAAAACCCATACACCACTGTAGGGATACCTGCCAAAATTTCAAGAATAGGTTTAATTATTTTTCTAGTTCTATCTGTTGCATACTCACTTAAAAAAATTGCACTAGCCAATCCAATTGGCATTGCTACACAGATCGCAATGAAGGTAATTAACAAAGTCCCTGCAATCAATGGTGCTACTCCGAAATGATCAGTCCACGGAGACCAATTAGTACCAAAATAAAAATCTGTTATTGGTACATCTGAAAAAAATGTTATAGATTCACGTAATAAGGTAAATAGTATTCCTATAGTTGTTAATACAGAAACAATAGCACACAATAATAAAAATATCGGCACTATTTTTTCCACAGCATTACCCATACTTTTCTTTTTCTTATTTTTTTTAATCATGTCTTGAACGGATAAATTCTTTTCCATCTGATTGTTCGCCATGATAATCCCCTTCTCTTTCTTAACAAAGATGATGGGACAGAGAACTCACTGTTGTACGTGAGCCTGTCCCATATAGTACTGTTCCAAAATTAATTCCCTGCTAATTCGTTAATTTTATCTAACTGTTCTTGGTATTTTTCATCTGGAAGTGCTACATAACCTACTTCTTCAGCAGCCGCTCCCGCATTATTAAGAACAAATTTTGCAAAATCATGTACTTGCGGTTTTTCTTTTAGGTAGTCCACATTTACATAAGTAAACAATGGACGAGAGAGTGGTGCATAAGAACCATCCTGAATAGTTTCACCAGTTGGTTTAACTGGATTGCCATCACCATTGTCAATTCCTAATACTTTTAAAGTGTCTTGATTTTCTAAATAATATGCATAGCCAAAGTAACCAATTGCATATGGGTCATTTTGAATACCAGTAACTAACGTATTGTCATCTTCAGACAATGTTGTATTTTCGTCTTCACGCATTGGTTTTTCTTCCAAGATTACTTCATTAAAGTAATCAAAAGTACCAGAATCATGACCTGGGCTGTAGATTACAATGTCTTCTTCAGGCCAATCAGGATTCAAATCAGACCACTTAGTAGCGGAACCATCTGCTAAGAAGATTTCTCTAAGTTGATCAACTGTTAAGTTTTCAACAAAATCATTTTGTTGACTAACTACTACTGATAAACCATCATAAGCAATTTCAACTTCGTGAAGTGTAATTCCATTTTCTTCTGCTTTAGCAACTTCCTCCTCTTTGATCGGGCGAGAAGCATTACTAAAATCAATTTCACCTACAGTTGATTTTTTAAATCCGCCACCAGAACCTGATGAGTTTAGTACCGCATCTACATTTGGTTGAGCTTTATTGTATTCATAAGTTAAATATTCCATAATTGGTAGAACTGTGGATGAACCATCAATATTTACCGGACCAGATAATTCTTTTTCAGATCCTTCTTCTTCTGTTGTTTCATCTTGACTACCTTCATTTGCACTCGCTTCGTTATTTGTTTCTTCTTCTGTGTTTTCTGCGTCATTCGGAGCATTGCCACATGCTGCCAATACGCCTACTGTTAGAAATGCAACAGCAACTAACATTATTAACTTCCACTTGTTCATTCTTACTTCCCCCTATAACATACTTAAAATTGTTAGCTCTCATTTGAAAGCTTCTATTACATCGTAACTGATAACTATTAAACTACTATTAACCCAATGTAAAGAGATTGTAAATTCGACAATTTTATTGTTTTGGGGAACAAAGAACCAGATAAAGCAGAAGAAATAATACTAATATGTTTTCAGATCATCATAAACTACATGACTAGTTAACTATCTCCTAATTTATTACTCATTTTTAGCGAGAATTATACGAAAGCGTTGTGATATCAACGTTTATATATTTCTTACATTATAAAAAGGCCGAAACTAGTAATCCTACTAGCCTCGACCTTACCATCACTCTTCATTTGAACTGTTTTGCTCTTGATCATTTTGTTCTTTTTTGTCTTTTGATTCATAATAAGCTTTAACTATTCGTTTTCCAATTTCATGATTAATATGATATTGACCAATCCCCGTACCATTTTTAGGTACAACTACTGCAAATGCTACTTCAGGGTTTTCCGCTGGGCTGTATCCTACTAATGTCAAATTTTCGGTGTCAGCTACTTTTTCACCATTTTTATATTGAGGATTTTGAGCCGTACCAGTTTTACCTGCTACTTCATAAGGAAAGCTACTCCAAGCACCACTTGCTGTACCACTAGTAAATACTCTTCTAAATCCTTTTTGAACACGTTCAATATATTTATCGTCCATTTCTAATTTGTTCATCACTTCAGGATTAATCGATTTGATAATTTTACCAATACCATTTCCGTTTCCTGGTTCCCTAATTTCTTTTACTAAATGAGGTCTCATTCGGTAACCATCATTAGCAATCGTTGACACATATTGTGCTAATTGTAACGTAGTGTAAGCATCATATTGTCCAAAAGAAAGGTCAAGATATTCTCCGGCGTTGGTCGGATTTCCAATAACACCGCTCGCTTCATAAGGAAGGTCTATTCCTGTTTTGGTCCCAAGGCCGAATTGACTGTAATAATATCTTAACGTATCGAAAGAATTAAAACTAAAATTGTATAAAGGTTCATTTCTTCTATAAGTAGCGCCACTAATTCTAAGGGCAATTCTCATCATGTAAACGTTAGAAGACTTTTCAAGAGCTTGAATATCATTGAGTCTAGGTCCTAGATAGTTTGAGTAAGAAGATTTTTCTTTTGAACCCTTAATTTTTATTGCTGATTCATCTAGATAAGTACCTATATCAATCACACCTTCTTGATACCCAGCTAATACCGTAGCACCTTTAATAGAAGAACCTGGTGCATGCGAATCATAAATAGTTCGATAAGCATTATTTAGATACTTTTTTTCTTCTCGATCATATCTTATCGCCGATAAAGCAAGTATTTCACCAGTTTGCGGATTCATCATTACAGCCATTGCATCTTCTAAATAACCATTGTTATTTACAGGGTGATTAATGGCCTTCCTCAACTCATCTTCTACGATTTCATCAACTTTTTTTTGAAGTTCCATATCAACCGTAAGAATAATATCTTTGCCTCTTTGTCCCTCAACGACAACCTCAGAGTTAACAACTGCCCCTTCCGAGTTTGTGGTATACTGTACTTTTTCCTTTCTACCTCTCAGAACATGTTCATATTGTTGTTCTAACCCACTAGTACCAACTCGGTCATTCCATGTATAACCGTTTTTTAAATAAAATTCACTATTCTCACGAGGGATTCCTTCATCTGAAGTTGTTAAGTTCCCCAAAAATGAACTTAGTGTTCCATCATACAAACGCTCTCGATCCCAATCAATTACTGCATCTATTCCAGGTAAATCATGTAAGTGTTCTGCTACTTGTGCATATTCTTTTTCAGTTAAGCCTTCATTCACTATAACGTGTGGTGATAGTTCGTAGGCAACATCTAGTTCTTTCTTGATCGCAATTATATTTAATAATTCTGGTGTCCATTCAATTTCAGCCAAATCCTCTTCCGTAATTGCTTCAAGTTCAGCTTGGTACTGCTCACCAGTGTCAAGCTTTTCTTTTTCTTCTTCTGTTAACAGATCGGATACTTTATCTCTGTTTTTTAAGTACCAATACTCTTTCTTATCACGCTCACGAATTGCTTTCTTAAGTTCAGCTTCATCTTTAATAATTGTTATATATTTTGCTAAATCTTCTGCTAATTTAAGTCGTTCTTCTGCTGTATCCCCATGTTTTGGAGGTGTGTAGGTGATCGACTTTACCGCTTTATTGTCTAATATCAGATCATGGTCACTGTCGTACATTTTACCCCTTGGTACTGGTTTTTTAGAAGGCGTATTCTCTGTTTGATTAATTTTACGTTGTGCTTCCTCCCCATTAAGTATCTGAACAACACCTAATTGTACAATTAACAATGAAAATACAAGAAATACAGTCACAAATAATATATTTAATCGAAAAGGTAGTTGAGCCTTTTTCTTTTTTAATTTTTTCTTCTTCTGTTTTAAATCCGGATGTTGGTTCATCCTACATTCCCCCTAATGAAAAACATCCCATTTATTATAACATGATCCAAAAACCTTTACTATCTATTTAACATTATAAATAGAGGAATCTGTTTTTCGCACGAAATAATAAGCGATTAAGTTACCACCACCAATTGTTAACAATAAAATCGGAATCATGATTTCAGGGTCTATCATGGAAACACTAATAATAAAAATTAAAATCGCTGATACCCTGCCAAAGTTAACAAATAATTCCCTAATAATTATATATTCTATCCTTAAATCTCTTGCTCCCTTCGCTTTTCCAATAATATCGTACGTCAATGAAATGAATGGGACATTGTAAATAGGATATGCAAACCCTACGACAATTCCATATACTAGTAACATCCAATAACCTGTTTGAAAAACAAATAACCCAACACCTGCATATAACAATATCCCACCAAGCAAAATTGCATATTTTCTATGTTCAACCTTTAAGAGTTTGGTTACCAAAAAATAACCGATAAAAGAACATAATGAAACAGTTAAATTAAATCCACCTAACGCAAATTCACTATTAGTAGCAATATATACCCAAATAGCCACAATGAATATAAATAAGCCCTCTCTTAACCCTTGAAAAATATGGGCATATAAAATATTTCGCCAATTTGGGTTGTTTCTTCTCTCTAACACCACATTCTTAAAATAAAATTTGCCGGTTGCTTTTCTTTTCTTCAAAAAAAACGAACATACTACTGCAATTAAAAATAAAAAAAAGGATACAAAGAAAATCAAGCTATATCCTTGGAAATTATCAAGCTTAGTAATAATGTAACCAGCAGAGAAAGGACCAATCATCCCACCTAATGATTGTAACGTGCCCAGTATTCCGTTAAAAAAGTCCCTTGTTTCAGGCTCTGTAACTTCGAAGGTTAAAACATTAAATGCTAACCAGTAAAAACCGTAACCTATTCCTAAGATGGCACCTAATAAATAAGGAAAACGGGAAGCATTCTCACCTGCTAATAATACGGTCACATAGAAAACAGATAAAAAAGTAACACCAGTTCGAATAATTATGGTTCTATCAACTTTCTTTGCACACTTTCCAGCTATAACAAAAGATATTGGCTGCAGGATATAAACAAACAAATTATATATGGCAATATCAATATAATCTCCAGATTGTTTCCATAAAAAAATATTTACAAAAGTATTGGATAAGAATGTTGCTAGTGCATATAAGCCGCCTATTGTTAATAACAACTTTAAATCTTTTCTATTCGGCATTGCTTTTTTTGTACTTTTCACCATTTCGCTCATCTTTTACACCTCACTACATCTAACCTTTATTTTGGTCTAGAAAGTAGTAGATATACATAAAGAAAATGTTATCACCTAAATATGACTAAACATAATGTAAGGCGATATCGCAATAAAAAGCGTAAGCAAACAAATAAAAAGGGCTATAGAATCAACTATAGCCCTTTCTCGATTTATTTTATTATTTCGCTTCGTTATATAAGCTTGATACTTTATTCCAGTCCACTACATTCCAGAAAGCGGCGATGTAGTCAGGACGTTTGTTTTGATATTTTAAATAATATGCATGCTCCCAAACGTCTAATCCTAAAATTGGTGTTTTACCTTCTGAAATAGGAGTGTCTTGGTTAGGTGTACTAGTAATTTCAAGATTACCATTATTTACTACTAACCATGCCCAACCTGAACCAAATCGACCTGCTCCAGCTGCTGCAAATTCTTCTTTGAATTTATCGAAGCTACCGAAAGTAGAATTGATCTCATCTGCAAGTTCACCTGTAGGTTCACCGCCACCATTTGGTGACAGCAAAGTCCAGAACAAGCTGTGATTTGCATGTCCACCACCGTTATTTCTTACTGCAGTACGGATGTTTTCTGGAACGGCATCAAGATTTGCAAGAATGTCTTCGATTGATTTATTTGCTAAATCATCGTGACCTTCCAGTGCAGCATTTAATTTGGTAACATAAGTATTGTGGTGTTTTGTGTGATGAATGTTCATTGTTTCCTTATCAATATGAGGCTCTAACGCATCATATGCATAAGGTAGTTCTGGTAAAGTAAAGTTTGCCATGTTTCATTCCTCCTATTTTGTAATTAGAAAGTATAAAAAGCTCTCTATGACAAATGGTATCAAAACACCAAATTAAAATGCAAATATTTAGCATCTAGGATGAGATGTTTCTCCTTGCCCCATTTCAACAAAAATAAAAAAACAAGCTTCATTTAGCTTGTTGAAATGGTGGCTCGGGACGGAATCGAACCGCCGACACACGGATTTTCAGTCCGTTGCTCTACCGACTGAGCTACCGAGCCTAACGATATGTAATTATGATGCAAATCAATATGTATGGCGGAGGAGGAGGGATTCGAACCCCCGCGGGCCGTGAAGCCCCTGGCGGTTTTCAAGACCGCTCCCTTCAGCCGGACTTGGGTACTCCTCCGCAATATTAAATGGTGGACCCTGCAGGATTCGAACCTGCGACCGATCGGTTATGAGCCGATAGCTCTAACCAACTGAGCTAAGGGTCCTTTATTCTATTTTATGATGGGGCGACCGGTGGGGATCGAACCCACGCATGTCGGAACCACAATCCGATGTGTTAACCACTTCACCACGACCGCCATCGGTATTTTTAGTAGCGGCGGAGGGAATCGAACCCCCGACCTCACGGGTATGAACCGTACGCTCTAGCCAGCTGAGCTACACCGCCATATGGCTCCACAGGTAGGATTCGAACCTACGACCGATCGGTTAACAGCCGATTGCTCTACCACTGAGCTACTGTGGAATGAAATTATGTAATCACTGAAGCGACATTTAATAATTTATCACAGCAGGATATATTCGTCAATAGTTTTGTGTATTTTTTTCTAATAAATTTTCAAAAAACAACATATTCCCGTATAAAATATGGCGGAAGCAGTCATAAAGACTACTTCCTATTTGTTTTTATTTAGTGTTTTTGTCTTTCGCCTAATACTTCATCAGCAATGTTTACAGCATGGTCACCGATACGCTCAAGGTTACTGATTATATCTGCAAACACAATACCAGCTGCACCTGTGCATGCTCCCTCATTTAAGCGAATGATATGTTTTTTGCGATATGATCTTTCCATTTTATCTATTTCATTTTCTTTTTGTACAACATTTAATGCTGCTTCCCTATCCATGTTTTCTAATGCTTTTATAGCCTCTTTCACTGTACTGATCGTTAAATCAAACATATCATTTAGATCAATCATTCCTTGCTCTGTAATATCAACTTTATTAGATATTTTGTAATTAACTAACTCAGTAATGTTTTCAAAATGATCTCCGATACGTTCTATGTCTCGGACAGAATTAATCAATGCTGAATGATTTTCGCGTTCAGACTCCGAAAAATTCGTTCCCGATAACTCTACTAAGTAAGAAGTTATTTCACGATCAAGGTTGTTTAATGCACCTTCCAGCTGTTGAGCCATTTCTGCATTTTTCTGCTTATGACTATTTAAAAACATGCTTGTTTCTTCGAGACCTTTAATTGCATATTTCCCCATGTGAATGACTTCTTCTTTAGCCTGATCTAACGCCACAGAAGGAGATTGCTTAATAAAAATTGGATCTAAATGCTGTGCTTTATATTTTACGGCCGTATCTTCACCAGGAATAATTTTAGTTACTAACAATGCCAGCAATCCGATAAACGGAAATTGAATAATAGTATTACTCAAGTTGAAGATACCATGTGCAAAAGCAATTGACATAGCTGAGTTAAGATCTAGCCATGCTTGTATATTTTCAATAAATGTTGTATAAAGCCCAAGAATACTTAATACGATAACAATTCCGATCAAGTTAAAAATGACATGTGTTAATGCTGCACGACGAGCTGCAACCGTTGCTCCAATAGAGGCAATCACTGCTGTTATTGTAGTACCTAAATTATCCCCAAATAAAACAGGTAACGCTGCCTTAAGTTCTATCGCCCCTTCGCTCATAAGGCTTTGTAATATACCAATGGTTGCACTTGAACTTTGTACTATTACAGTGAACACTGTACCTATAACTACACCTAGAATAGGTGTTTCGGACATACTTAAAGTTAATTCATGGAACATTTCAACTTCTCTTAAAGGCTTCAGTCCAGTTCCCATTAAATCAAGCCCGTAGAATAATGCACCAAAACCAAAGATTGTTAAACCAAGGTTAGATAACTTATTGTTTTTCGTAAAAAATAACATAAGAGCACCAACTGCTAGAATTGGTAATGAATATTCTTTAATTTCAATACCGATAATGAATGCAGTCATTGTCGTACCGATGTTTGCCCCCATAATAACACCAATAGATTGTCTTAATGTCATAAAGCCGGCATTTACTAAGCCCACGGTTAATACAGTAGTACCTGAACTCGTTTGAATGAGGATGGTAACAATCATCCCGGCTATTACTCCCATGAATGGATTACTGGTTGTCTTATCCAAAATCTCTTGAAGTCGATCTCCGGCAGCTTTTTGTAGTCCCTCTCCCATGTATTTAATACCAAGAAGAAAGATCCCTAATCCACCGATAAATTGAAAAATCATTGCTTGTACATTTACATCCAACAGTGTTCATCCCTTCTCACAAAACTTTGTCTTTCTTTAGTATGACCAATGTGTCAAAAGTATTGCCCCTTTAATTATTCTATATCTATAAAATTACGACAAAATCAGACAAATCCTTCACACACCAATCCATTATTAATGATTTGTTGAGGATTTGTAAAGGATTTTATTAAAAATTTACAAAACCTTAACAAACAATTTCATTATAACAATATTTGGACATAATAATAGTCTTTTTGACAAAAAAATTATTGATATATTTTTACAAAGAAATAAATGTTTCTTAATATGTTATTTTGAGCAATAAATTCTTATTTATCAGTAGAAGTACATAAGGAGCTTGCGGATGGGTTATTATTTTTTTGTACAAACAAAAGAAAAAAGCCCACTCTAAGGTGGTTACCCCCAAAAGTTAGAGTTTTTATTATGCAGCTAATTGGCTGGACTGAGTTCGGTATTCGACTGGACTCAATCCAGTCAATTTTGATTTTGAACGTTCATTGTTATACCAGTAGATATAT
>NZ_JBQQCK010000018.1:0-61236 GCF_052246695.1 Gracilibacillus sp. D59
ATATATCTACTGGTATAACAATGAACGTTCAAAATCAAAATTGACTGGATTGAGTCCAGTCGAATACCGAACTCAGTCCAGCCAATTAGCTGCATAATAAAAACTCTAACTTTTGGGGGTAACCACCATCCCCAAGCGTTTTTGTATGCTTTTTGTACTGTTATTGATGTTGCTAAAGTGACTGCGATTTAGTGTGATAATTTAACTGTTATTTAACATTTTCTCCACAGTATCAGAACTACTTAGTCACAGACATCTCTTCTTTTATAAGGTAGGAAAGTATATAAACATTGATATCACAGCGTTTTGGTATCCTATTAACGTTTAAAAATGTGTACTTAATAAAGATATCGTTGACTAGTGATGTTATTTATTATAAATGTTATTGTGTGCAAGGAAACCGTTTCGGCTGCCCACTTCAACTCCTGTGGGACTCGTTTGCCCTGAAGATCCACTTTTTTGAGCGGTTTTTGCTCGAAAAAGTTAGCTGAAGGGCAAACCCCACGGAAAGGGGAATGGGCAGCCGGAGTGGTGGTCATTCTGTTGTTATATTTCAAAATGGCTACTAATAGCAATCGCCACGTATTTACTTAGCATAAAGTTAAGGCTGGGCGGGTTTTGCTCAGTTTTTCTTAGGTTACACAGTAGAAATGCGCATAGGGAGAATAGTTGTACTGGGTACAATTTTGCTGAGAAAGCAGCCTATAAAACAGAGGTGAAAGTATTAGGTGATTAGGTGGTCATCTGATGTTTGGGGGCCATGGTGAAAAACTTATTATAGATTTTTGCTGTAATTCCCAGCTTGCCTCATAGGTCAACCTAAACTCTTCCAAAAATAGGGTTGTATTTTCCAATTGGTTGGTGTATGATTAAAACATGGTAAAAATTGCATATATTCTTATCCAGAGAGACGGAGGGATTTGGCCTTATGATGTCTCAGCAACCAGTCATTTTTGACACGGTGCTAATTCCAATAGATAAGAGGATTGACTTTCGTTCATGGTAAAGGCCTTCTTCTTAGAAGGTCTTTTTTTACTGGGTAAGATATGCTAACCAAAAATTATTTTCATTATAAGGAGAGGTAGTATGACAACAAAAACAGTAACAGCACCATTTAGAGCAGATCATGTAGGTAGTTTATTACGCCCGGATAATTTATTGAAGGCGAGAAAGGATTATCAGGAAGGTAATATCACAAGAGATCAATTACGTGAAGTGGAAAATAAAGAAATTGCTCGCATTGTTGACAAGCAGATTGAAGTAGGATTGGACCTCGTATCAGACGGCGAATTCCGCCGTCGTTTCTGGCACACAGACTTCTTAGAACATTTAAATGGAGTTGAAGGATACGTACCAGAAGTAGGTTATATTTTTAATGGGAATGAAGAAACAGAACGATATAATATTCGAAACAATGGTAAAATTTCATTTAATCCCAATCATCCATTTATCCAGGACTTTAAAGAATTTAATGCATTTGTAGATGGTCGTGCGGTAGCCAAGCAAACTATTCCAAGTCCTAATCAGTTATTCAATGAAGGAATTCGTGATGTTAGCATTTACCCGGATATTGAGGACTTTGCTGAAGACGTAATCCAAGCATATCGTGATGCGGTTAAAGCCTTTTATGATGCAGGTGTGCGTTATTTACAGTTTGATGATGTCTATATTGCAGGATTGTCTTCACCTGATATTCCGTTTAACGATGGTGATTTTTCACGCGAGTTTTTAATTGATCTTGCATTAAGAGTAGTTAATGGAGTCTTAGAAGATAAACCAAGTGATCTTGTTGTCACTACTCATTTATGCCGAGGAAACTATCGTTCGAATTGGGCCTTTGAAGGAAGCTATGATTTAATTGCTCCAACCCTTTTTGCAAAGGAAAAAGTGGATGGCTTTTTCTTAGAATATGATGATGATCGTTCTGGCGGATTCAAGCCATTGGAACATATCCCAAATAACGGAGCACGTGTTGTTCTTGGATTAATAACATCAAAAAATGGTGAACTAGAAGACAAAGAACAAATTAAAGCACGAGTGGAAGAAGCATCAAAATACGTACCACTTGAACAACTATGCCTAAGCCCACAATGTGGTTTTGCATCTACCCATCATGGAAATAAATTAACCGAACAAGACCAATGGAACAAACTTCAATATATCGTCCAAATCACAAAAGAAATTTGGGGTTAATGAGATACAGCATATTCTACTTTATCTAGTTTAATTTCTTTTTCGTTCGATATCTGTAGACGAGATTTTGAGAGTAAACAATTATAAAAATTAGAATCAAAAAGGAATCAGAAAGAATAAAGTAAGAAGCCATTGGCCTTAGTGCTGATGGCTTTTTACTATGATATAATGGCTTTTCCTAACGATTACATTTTTATACAGCTGTGTTAAAATGATGGTACAATAACCATAAAAAAGAGGTAGTAAGATGAGGCGAATCCGTATGTATTTAATGATTTTTTTGTTTTTGGTTGTTTCAGGCTTAATTGCAAAAGCATATTACGATACGAATTTTTTTAAGGTTGAAGAACTTACTATAACGACATCAAAGCTGGGAACAAATCAGTCTTTTACTGTTTTGCAATTAACTGATTTACATAATAAACAATTTGGAAATCATAATGAGCAACTGTTGCATGAGATCGAACAATTAGATGCTGATGTCATTGTTATTACAGGAGACTTAATTGACAGAAAAACGGATGATTTAAAAAATACTTTTGAATTTGTGGAAAAATTAACAGCGATTAATAACAGTGTCTACTTTGTATCTGGAAACCATGAATGGGAAAATCCGTTGCAAGAATCTTTTTTTCAAGGACTTACTGCTAAGGGAATTGAAATAATCGATAATCAAAACCGTTTCATGGAAATTGGCGAGATTCCTTTCCAATTGATCGGTGTAGGAGATCCTTCCACTGAACATGACAATCTCGACCATGCTATGGAAGGGCTGAACAAGGATTATGTTACATTTCTGTTATCTCATGCACCCGATCTATCTCGTACTTCTTATCCAGATCCGATTGATTTAATATTAAGCGGTCATACTCATGGAGGACAAATACGTTTTCCATTAATCGGTGCTATTGCCGCTCCTGGACAAGGTTTTTTCCCGAAATTTGATAAAGGGTTATTTGAATTGAAAGAACGTCAACAGTTATACATTGATAGTGGATTGGGTACGAGTGTGATTGATGTGAGAATGTTTAATCAAAGTCAGATGACGCTGATTACAGTAAAGGGTGTTGATAAATGAAGCGATTAATGTTGTTCGTCGTGCTTGCATGTATCTCGATGGCAGCAATTGAACTATACATTGCTCCTAATTATCTGGTTAAATCAATTTGTAAATTGTTACTTTACTTGTTAGTCCCTTATCTATATATTCGGTTTGTTGCCCATTTATCGTTTAAAGACATATTTTCCTTTAAAATGAAATACATGCAACTACCGATTATTCTCGCAAGTGGTGTGGCTATTATTATTTTATCGGCGTATTGGATCATCGGTGGTTTCTTTGACTTTTCCAATGTGACCGTTATGTTGAAGGACAATATGGCAGTTAATAAAAGTAACTTCCTTTTTGTTGCGATCTATATTGCACTCGTTAATTCGTTGCTAGAGGAATTTTTCTTTCGTGGCTTTGCATTTTTAGCATTGTTAAAAATGACCACTAGACGAATAGCATATCTGTTTAGTGCGGGGGTTTTTGCTCTTTATCATGTTGCGATGATGACAGATTGGTTTTCTATTTACTTATTTGTCCTCATCCTATTTAGCTTATTTGTTGCCGGCCTGCTATTTAATAAACTGGATGAAAAGGCAGACAGTATCTTGCCTTCCTGGCTTGTTCACATCAGTGCAAATATTTCTATCAACTTGATTGGGATGATGTTATTCGGAGTCATTTAAAGTAAAGTTGTAATCAAGCAAAGGTAATAATAACCGCAGAAAATTTGAATTAAAGTTAAATCATTAAGTTAAACGGACATCCTTTTTCCTTAATTCGTGCTGGTACAGTTTGAATCGTAAATTTCCTAGGGTCTAATGTTTCATTTACTTCATTCCAATATAATGGTGTAGCGACAGTTGCTTCTTTTGTTGCTCTTGTAGAATAAGGAGCAATGATCGTCTTTCCTGCTGCGTGCTGTACATAATCTATATAAAGACGGTTACCACGATTTTTCTTTAAGCGCTCAATTGTAAAAAGATCCGGGTTAGAGTCAACTAATACTTTTGCAGTCGCTTCCATCAATGTTCTCGTTTCATTGTAGGTCATATTATTAATTGGTATATGAATTTGCAAACCAGTTCTTCCTGATGTTTTGACGAAAGGTGTAAAGCCTTGATGCTCCATCATTTCTTTAATTAAACGAGCAGCTTGCACAGCAATAGGAAACTGATTCAACGATGGTGGATCAAGATCAAAGACAATTTCTTCGGGATCCGATTTATTCATTTTATTAAATGGAACATGAAATTCTAAACCACCATGATTTCCAAACCAGATTAAGCTTTGCAGATCCTGACAGACTATATCCATTTCTTCATCATCACCTGGGATGGTTTGAATAAAAGATGGCGCATAATCTGGTAAGTGTTTTTGATAAAACGAGTGCTCATGAATGCCATCCGGATAACGGATTAATGTCAGCCTGCGATCTCTTAGTCCTGGTAACATAAGAGGTGCGATCCATCTTAGGTAACACAAGTAATCCAATTTGGTGACAGCAGGAAATAATTCTTTTTCTAATCGGGACAGGTTAACCGTTGCTGGGAATTGTGCCAATCCCTGATCAACAGTATTTTGATTACAATCTGTCGGTTCGATATCAAAACGAAATTGATGAAAAACTGGTTCGCGAAGTTCTTGATCTTTAGCATTCAGACAATTGATATCCATACAAATAGAAGGATCGATTTTCCAAGTTGTTCCGTTTACCTTCTGACCATAGCGTTTAAAAAAAGTTGTTAACGTTACTTTTTCTTGTTGTTCCAAACCATTTTTACATTTTCCAAGAACATAGAGTGTTTCGTCCTGAAAATATTGCAATGTAAAATAATCATTTTCGGTATTCCAATTGGTAACGATACTTGGGATAGTCCGGAAATTTTTTATTTTTAGCCACGTTTTGCTGCGTTTTCCATCTGTATAAACAGCTTTCTTTTGTTTGGCAACCACTCCTTCTGCTTGATGTACATCGACGACTTCGTGAATAGCTGCCAGATTTTCAAAGGTAGGAGCCTTTCGAATCCTTCCCGTTACACTGTCCAGAATAGAGGATAACAACTGATCTCGTTTCGAAAAGCTTTTCTTTCGTACATTTTGATTTGCAGATTCTAATATATCAAAGGCTACAAAAGTAGCAGGACGCTTTTGACTATATATTTTTATATTCTTTTTTAACCTGGACCGTGTTTGTATTTGCTCAAAATCCGTGCGATAGTCTGTGATCGAAATGATTAATTCACCATCAAAAAATAATGGTAGGTATGCTTGGAATGTAGAGATGTGTTGTTGACACCATAAAATAATTTCAGGAAATGAACTGTTTAGATTATGGCCGTTTCGACTCCATAAGTTGACTTCTTCATCGGTCCATTGTAAACCACAGCGAAATCCATCGTATTTCACTTGATAGATCCACTCCTTACCTGAGGGTGCTTCGTTAATAAGTGTCGGCAGCATCGGTTTCCACATAGCATAGACTCCTTTTATCGATCATTAGTTAGCAATATTTTTGTCAAACTATTGCATGATTATGTCATAAAAAGAAAAACTACCGATAAAAGAGGTGATAAATATGCATACGATGTGGAAAGGAACCATTAGTTTCGGTCTTGTTAACATACCAGTCAAACTTCATTCAGCAACGGAAAACAAGGATATTAAGCTCAGAAATTTGCATAAGGAATGTCAATCCCCTGTGAAATATGAAAAAGTATGTCCTGTCTGTGAAAAAGAGGTAGAACAAGATGATATTGTGAAAGGGTTTGAATATACGAAAAATAAATTTGTTATACTGGAAGATGAGGATTTAGAAGCGTTAAAGGAAGAAAAAGAGGATAAGGCGGTCGACATTGTTGATTTTGTGAAATTAGAAGAGATTGATCCAATCTATTTTGATCGCAGTTATTATTTGTCCCCAAATGATGGTGGGTCTAAAGCATATGGATTATTACGTAAAGCTCTCGAAGAAACTGGGAAAATAGGTTTGGCAAAAATAACAATCCGTTCTAAGGAACACTTAGCAGTAGTCCGGATTTATCAAAATACGCTAGTGATGGAGACGATCTATTATCCTGATGAAGTCCGGGACTTTCAAGAAGTGCCTAATGTTCCAGAGGAGTCAAATATCGTTGAAAAAGAATTGGAGACCGCTAAGTTATTAATTGATCAATTATCGACAGAATTTGAACCTGAAAAGTATCATGATGAGTATCGAACGGCATTAATAGAACTAATTGAACAGAAGAAAAATGGTGAAGAGATTTCCACAGCAAAAGAACCTGCAAAAAAAGACAATGTTACAGACCTGATGGAAGCTCTCGAAAAATCATTAAACAAAACGCAAAAAGGGAAAAAGAAAACGACAACGAAGCGGAAGAAAACAACCAAAAAAACAGCTTCACAAAAAGCAAAGGCAAACTAAAACCCGGACAAAGTCCGGGTTTTCTTACATTAAAATAAAGATAAAATGGCACTGAATTCATAAACTGCGAAGTTTTTACTTTTATATTTTGCTTCTTCCATTTTTTATTGATGAGTGCTTGATCGTCGCCGTGGAAAAAATACTCTCTTTCACCCAAGTGCAACATCTACTCAACCAAAGGTCGCTTTCTTTGTGTTTTCTATGCGTCAGCCTCCTCAGAAGCCCAAAAGCTTCTTGCGGTGTCTTCAGTTGCTGTTCCGCAGGAGTGTCGCATTATCCGAAGCGGTTATTCTAGCGCTCCATATGGAAAAGAAAGGAAGAAAGTCTTGCTCTGAGAATTCCCATATCTAATTCGAATCAAATAACTAGCGAAGCATCGTCTGGTTTTTTCGTTTTAAAAATACATATTTGTATTTCTTTCACCACATTTATTTTTTTCGAGTTATGGGAAGGGCCTCATTCTGTTGGTAAATATGAATACATGATATCATAGAAATAAGATATTTAATAAAGGAGAAATAATTATGAGTATGAAACGAATGATTATAATGGAGATCATTTACTCGATTATTTTAGGCATTGTTTTCGGAATCGTATTTAAAAATTTTTGGTTAGGTATGCTTGGAGGTTTAGCTGTAGGAGTAACTATGATCGTGATCATGAGCGTGTTCATTAAGAAAAATAACAATAATCAAGAAAATAATTCCACACAATAAAGTACATAATTTAACGTTAAACATAGAATACTATCCTCAATAAATAGGTAAGGAGGATTTAAAAATGGATGCACAGCGCGCTCAAGAAATTTTGGATTCACCTGATATGCGTAATGTTACGTACAATGGGAATAACGTATATATAGAGCATGTCGATCAAGGTACAGGACATTGCACCGTCCACCCGATCGAAAATCCCGAACAAAAATATATGGTGACTGTAGAACAATTACAGGAGCATTAAGAAAAGCTTAGTGGCTCTCCTTTAATACGTATGTCTTTCACACGTATACACGACGAAGATTAGACATCTTCATTTATACTTATTTTGCTATAATAAAAACAACACCTCATTTATTAGAATAACTTAATGTAATGAGGTGTTGTTTCCTTACGAGTTAATATAATTATAAAATAATTTATATTTTATAATTATATTGCAGGAATTAGCCGATTCATATCGAATATTATATAGTATAACGAGCAAAATTTTGCACTAGTGAAAATTTATCCCGTTTATTTGTGTCTATATTAGTGTCTAGTTAGTTTGAATTCAAAAGGTTATTTTCTACTCGGGGGATGCGTAATGCAATGGTTTGAACCTTATCCACTCTATCTATTAATAATGGCTTTTTTTATTTTGTTTCTATCAATTGTACTTTTAAAAAAGCCAAACAATCTTGTGCGAATATTTTTATCTGTTAGTTTAATCTTTTCAAGTTTATTTATGATTTCTACTGCCTTTGAGTTATACATCGATGATTTAGATGCAATGCAATGGTTAAGGAATATCCAGCAAATTGCATTATTTTTATGTCCAGTTTTTCTCTTTGGGTTTGCTAGAGAAATAGCTGAGCCAAATGCTGAAAAGAATATAATGTATATGACTTATTTAAGTGTTCCGGCAGTAACTGGCATTATTTTATTATTAACTAATCCGATTCACCATTGGATGAGATCAAGTGTAACAACACATACCGTCTGGGGTTTAAGCGAAATCATCATAAAGCCAACACCAATAGGAATTATTTTTATTTCTTATTTGCTATTTCTTACTCTGCTAGCGGTTTTTACTTTTATAAGAAATATGCACGATTTGCCATCACATCTTAGAACTAGTCATCTTTTATCCTCGGTTGCTATTTTACTTCCATTAGTATCTTTATGCGTATTACCTTTTTTGTCTGTGAAAATTCCTGGGCAAGTCGCTTTAGCATTTTCATTGATGAGTGTCCTACTAATTTTTATTTTCAAACGTTATGATTTTAATTCGATTTGGCCTGTGTCCCGTAATAAAATTTTAGAATCACTGGATGAAGGGATTATATTATTCGGCCCAAAATATACACTTCTAGAAATTAATCAGGCTGGTTATAGGCTGCTGAAAAGATGGATGCCCCGTCAACAGGAGAATTTAATGGTGGGACAGAAAGTGGATCAATTATTTACTAATAAAAGGATTTTGGAAGGGATTTATCAACATTTATCGATATCTTTTGAATGGAAGGTAGAGTTGGATGAAGAACTTTATCTACAGGTTAACATCGTGCCAATTGGATATTACGGACGTGACATAATGCTTGTAGTATTAACGGATATTACGGAAAAAAAATTAATAGAAAATCGTTTGTATACATTGGCTCATTATGATTCACTGACCAGTATATGTAATCGACATTCTTTCATTGAAAAGTATAATACTATGATGGAATCTAAAGAATTTCCTGTTTCCTTTTTATTAATGGACATTGATCATTTTAAGCAATTTAATGATCAGTACGGCCATATCATTGGTGATCAGGTGCTAAAGGAATTTGCTATTGCTTTAACTGAATTTTTTATGCCAACGAAATATTGTAGTATTGTTGGAAGAATTGGTGGAGAAGAGTTTGGCGTATTGTTACATAAGGATGCTGTCCAGGCAGGTGAACAAGCAAACCGCTTTCAACAAAAACTAACTGAACATTCTATATTTGTAAATGGTGAGCAACAAGAAAAAATTACTGTAAGTATTGGATTAAGCACTACTGACGAACCAATTAGCTTTGAAAAAATTTATAAAGAAGCAGATAAAGCACTTTACCAGGCGAAAAGAGCTGGAAGGGACCGAGTGGAAATGATTAATGCTTAAGGCAGCATTTATCAATGACAGATATAGTAAAAATTATGAAATGGGCATTATATGATGAAGTAAGTGTCTGATAACATACATTATCATATAAAAGTTAAACTTCAGAAAAATAGTCGATGAGCAAAAATAAGACAAAATTATTACTTAACTTATCTTATGGTCATGAAATATTACTTTTTACGACACGAAGAAGTCGTAATTTGCGGTTTCCCGGGTAATATTTTCGGGCACCGATTAAGTTCAATCGGTGCCCAGTCAATATCAATTATTTAATTTATTTGCGATCATTTCTTTATCTTCTTTAAATTTATGATGCGTTTGGTTAATCAACTCTTTAAATATTCCATTCATATTTTCCTCAAGTGAAGCAATGCCAACTCCAGTTATTCCACCTTTGACACAAACTTTTTCAATCAATTCATTCAAGGTGAAATGATCTTCGGATAACAGTTTTCCATACCCAATAAACATTTTTTCCATCAATTGAGTCGCTTGTTCTGCTGTGATTTCTGTCTGTTTGACAGCATCCTTGATATAATTTTCTGCTAAAAACGAAAAAAAGGCAGGTCCACAAGACACAATATCTGATGCAATTCTCATGATGTTTTCCTCGATTTCCACTGGCTCTGAAAAGTAATGACACCTTTTGATAAGTAATTCTTTTCTGAAAGAGTCTACTCTATTACCGAACGTTAATAGTGTGACACCTGCCAGAGCATAATTTGTAATACTCGGAACCATTCGAGCTACCTGGCAATCGACAAGTGATTCAATTTCTTCTACTGACATTGCACTTGTTATCGATACTAATAATTGTTTTTCATCCAATAATGGTTTGATTTCTCTTAATACATCTATCATTTCTACTGGTTTTACGCATAAAAAAATCGTATCGACATTTTCAATTAACTCAAATATATTTTCTTTTACGTGAATATGTGGATAGTTTTGTTGGATTGCATATGCTTTTTCTGCTGTGCGATTAGTGATATAAAGACTTTCCTGATCAATTACGTTCGATTCAAGAAAGGCAGTTACTAAAACTGCTCCCATATTACCGGTCCCAATTAAACCCCATTTCATTTCATCTCGCCTCCTGGATAGTTTCTAAGACTATCCTATGAACAACTTTACTATTCTATGATAAAGGAATGATAATCATGTCTTGGATATTAAAAAATTGGTATATAGTATTAGTAGTTGCAGCCATCATTATCTGGTTAATCATTGACCCTTCAATAACAGAAAAAAAAGAGGTAGCTAATCAAATAGTCGAAGAAAATAATCTTGAGCTTCCAGATGATAAGGAAAAAGTTCCGACTGAATATAAGATCGATATTAAAGGTGAAATTAAAAGTCCAGGGGTTTATCCAGTTACGGAAAATGACCGAGTTGAGGATGCGATCCAGTTAGCTGGAGGTTTTACTAAGGAAGCAAATAAACAATCGATTAATTTAGCTGAAAGAGTATATGATGAAATGGTAATATATGTACCTGCGAAAGGGGAGACTCCAGAAAAAACAAATGTGGTGCAGGGGGTGCAAGATGAAGATCCAAAAGTAAAGGTTAATATAGCATCTGCTGAAGAAATGCAAGCCATACCAGGGATTGGGGAAGTTAAAGCAAATGCTATCATTGAATACAGAGAAACCAATGGGCCGTATGAAAAGCTGGAGGATTTAACTAAAGTATCAGGAATAGGTGATAAAACAGTAGAGAGAATGAAAGAATATATCAGAATTCCATAATGTTATTGACGCTTTCCCGCCAGATCGGTACACTTCTATATATGAGTAAAAAGAAAGGGTGTTTTAAATGGAAAGAATTTCCTGGCATCAATATTTTATGGCCCAAAGTCATCTGTTAGCTCTGCGAAGCACTTGTCAGCGTTTAATGGTAGGTGCAACAATTGTAAGGGACAAGCGTATTATTGCTGGAGGGTATAATGGAAGTGTTTCTGGTAGTGTTCATTGCATTGATGAAGGATGTTATGTAATTGACGGTCATTGTGTGCGTACTATTCATGCAGAAATGAATGCTCTTTTACAATGCGCAAAATTTGGTGCTTCAACAGAAAATGCAGAGATTTATGTTACACATTTCCCTTGTTTGAATTGTTGTAAAGCAATAATTCAAAGTGGAATTAAAACGGTTTATTATGCAGAAGATTATAAAAATCATCCATATGCAGTGGAATTGTTTGAGGAAGTTGGTGTCCATGTTGAAAAAGTGGAATTAGATCAGCATTATATTTCATTGAAACCATAATAGTAAGTTTAGGAGAGGGAGGTGATGATTGCTTGTATCAGCGATTACATTGGTTTGTATTATTATATGTGATCTGTTTTGTGATGAAAGATGTTAGTGTGAAATGGTTTGTGGTTATTTTAGGAATGATTACTGTTTATTTGATTTACTTGCTTCGATTTCCTAAATTGCTTATTACCTCGCTCATCGTATTTGGGCTATTTTCTTTTTATCAAATACCTTCCTTAAATCCGCATGATGATACAATAGAAACCTCCAATACTAAAATTCAAGGGAATATTTCATCCTTAGTAGAACAAAAAAGTCAATTTTTACGCTTTAATTTTCGATCTTCTGCTCATCAGCTTATCGAAGTGTATTATTTTACTGAATCTGAAGATAATTCAGACAAGTTATCCTCATTTCTCACCGGCGCTTCATGTACATTATATGGAACATTTCAAAAAATCCCCACTGCTCGTAATCCTGGACAATTTGATTATAAGAACTATTTAGCTTCACAAGGCATTGAAAAACAATTTGTTATCGAATCGTTGGATCAAAGCAAATGTGAAGGCCAATCGTCTTGGCAAAAGATATATGACGTACGGAATCAAGTATTAGATCATATTGAAAATAATGTGAGTATTTTTACATATGCCTGGTTTTCTGCGTTGCTATTTGGGGATCGGGATCACTTAGAAGATGATGTCATAACCTTATTTCAAAATTGGAATCTCACCCATTTACTAGCTATCTCAGGTTTACATGTAGGGTTAATTCTGGCAATTGTCTACTTTATATTATTATGTATATGTCGAATTACTATCGAAAAAATTCAAATTTTAATAGTGTGTTTATTGTTTATCTATCCAGCAATGGCAGGTGGAGCACCGTCTGTCTGGCGAGCAAGTCTGTTAGCGATCATCATAATAGTACTTTCTAAGTCACCTATTCGTCTAGCTACAACTGATATGTTAAGTTTAGTTTTTATCATTCTAGTGATATTGGATAAATTCGTAATTTATTCGATTGCTTTCCAATTTAGTTTCATTGTTACATTTGGAATAATTTTATCAAGGAAAATGTTGGACGATGATGTTGGTTATATATGGGTACTACTTAGAATTTCTCTAATAAGTATGCTTGTTATATTGCCTATTCAGCTTTATCACTTTTATCAGTTTCAACCATTATCTGTATTTCTAAATCTGATTGTGATTCCATATTTTACAGTATTTGTGTTGCCGTTTTTATTTTTAATATTACTTGCTTCATTAATACCTTCCATCTTACCAATATTAGATATCATTTTTGTGCATCTCCATAGGGCAGTATTATCGGCTTTATCAGCAATTGATCATATGTTACAAACTCCATGGATGACCGGCGAATTTCCTATTTATTTTTTTCTACCTTTTTATATTGTACTATGGTTATTTTTTTATTATTTTGAAAAAAAACAATTGCGAAAAGCCCTTCAATTCGGAGTGTTATTAGTTAGTATACTAGTACTGACTAGTTTAAAGCCTTATTTTGATCCTAATGGATATATTACGGTACTGGATATTGGTCAGGGAGACGCTATTATTGTTGAATTACCCTACAGAAAAGGAGTATTTATATTTGATGCCGCTGGGAAAATGGCAGAAGACTTTTCTGATGCATCATCTGAAACCTTTGATCAGGTAATTGATCCATTTATGAAATTTAAAGGTATTAATAAAATAGATGCAATCATATTGTCGCATGCTGATCATGATCACGTAGGCAGTGTACCATATATTTTAGCTGATTATCAGGTCGATTATGTGATCACAAGTCCTTATTTTGATACGGAATTAATTCAACAATACAAGAACTTAGATACTGAAGCACAATTTTTCACTGTAAAGGCAGGAGATACGTTTGAGCTTCAACAGCAAACATTTGACGTCTATTATCCGGAGCGGAATCAATTTGATAAAAATGAAAACTCTCTTGTCATTAGTAGTACATTTGGGGAAGATACATGGTTATTCACAGGGGATTTAGGAGAAGTAGGAGAAGCAGAAATTATAAAAAAGAATCCAACGCTAAAAGCAGATGTGTTAAAAGTTGCCCATCATGGTAGTAATACATCAACTTCTATATCTTTTTTGAAAGCGATTGAAGCAAATTTAGCCTTGATATCGGTAGGTGAAAACAATAGCTATGGTCATCCACATAAAGAAGTATTGGAAAATTTGGAAAGAAATAAAGTAAAAGTAATGAGAACAGATCAGCATGGTGCGATAATTTATAAATTCACGGAAGAAAGAGGAACAGTTTTTCCTTTTTTACCATAACATACAGTAGAAAATAAAAAACGAGACTAAATCATTAGCCTCGTTCCCTATTTATGAACCAATTGCATCGAAAATAACACCAATAAAGAAAATAATCATAAAGAATAAAAACGAGAATACAAAACCAAAACCAGCATCAAAAATGTCGTGTCGTTTCGACTGAACTTCTTTTTCAAATTCATTCATTGCTTATTACCTCCTTAAAATATTGAGTTGAAATAAATTTCAATACTTCTGATTGTAAGTAATATCAACGATTACCCGTTGTAATTACTTAAATTTTTTCATCCATATCTCAGGATTCCCTTACTTAGCAAGAGTTAACACCTATATATTTCGGGGTATCAGGTCAATCTATATATAAGAAAATATCGCAGCTTGATTAGATGCCTAGGGCTAATGAAGTTGCGTTGATATAGATTGCAGAGGGAAGGATGATTACTCCTCCCTCTTTTTTATTCTTATGTATTATATAGGTATTTACAGTCTGACATCTTTTCATCAGTTAAATCTTATTATACAATAAAACATATTCAGTTTTTTTTCAACTTTTTATCATGATTGAGACATTATTTTAAGAAAAATGATACATATTTGGGGATGAGTAAATGAGTTATTTAGCTTGTATTGAAGAAATGAAGAAGGGGAAAATTGAACCCGTATATTATTTTTATGGTACTGAGACATATATGATTGAAGCCTTAAAACAGTCATTAATTTCTAATGGTATGGCCCAGGATGAACAAGATACCAATTTGTCTATATATGATTTGGAAGAAATGCCGATACAGGAAGTAGTTACGGATGCAGAAACATTTCCTTTCCTTGGGGAAAGAAAGATTATTATTGCTACAAATGCAGATTTTTTAAGGGCAAAAACAGTGAAAACGGAAATCGAGCATCAGCCACAAGTGCTAATTGATTACATACAAAATCCTGCTCCATATTCTGTTTTAGTGATGATAGCTCCTTACGAAAAAGTCGATGAACGAAAAAAAGTAGTCAAACAACTGAAAAAGGCGGCAAAAACAGTTGCATGTGAACCATTAAAGGAATGGAATATGCAAGAAGTGATCGGTACAATTGCCAAAGAACATGGAGTAAGCATTTCGGAAGAAGTAATGACATATTTTATTAACGAAATCGGAACAAATTTAATGATTATTCATTCTGAAATGGAAAAGCTTGCATTATATGTGGGTGAAGGAAATGAAATTAGACTGGAAGATGCAGAACTATTATTATCTAGTCAGGAAAATAGTTCGGCGTTAAAATTAATGGATGCTATTATGGCAAATGATTTGGCGAAAGCAATGGATATCACCAAAGATTTAGAAAAAATGAATGAGGATCCGATAGCTTTGATAGCGCTTGTGGCATCACAATTCAGGACATTGCTACATGTGAAGTTATTGAAGCAAAAAGGGTACACACAACAACAAATGGCTAGTCAGTTAAAGATTCACCCATATGTTGCTAAGTTGTCGATTCAGCGTCAAAATAAGTTTCAAGTTAAAGAATTAAAAGAAGCGATTGATCTTTTAACCGAAACAGATGCTCAAATAAAATCCGGCCGAATGGATAAGTCACTCGCCTTCGAGTTGTTACTATATCGATTGATTTCCAAACGGAAGATAGTGTCTTAGTGGAATGATCTTATTTAAAAAAGATAAACTGCGAACCAGTGAAAAGTCATATTGAGTGAGACAACCCTAGTAAGAAGAAATCCATAGAATATAATTTCGAAGAGTTCTGATAATAAAAACCACAACAGCTTTGTCTGTTGTGGTTTTTTATTATGCGCTTAGTCCGTTTACTTTCTGTGCTAAGCGAGATTTTTGACGGTTACCTTTGTTTTGGTGAATAAGTCCTTTTTGTACGGCTTTGTCAATTTTTTTCACTGCAGTTTCTAATGCAGTTTTTGCATTTTCAACATCATTGTTTGCTACTAATGCTTCCACTTTCTTAATATGTGAACGCATATCTGCTTTTACGGTTTGATTTTGTTGACGGTGATCTTCATTCACACGAACACGTTTAATTGCTGATTTAATATTTGCCAATGTCTTCACCTCCATCTTGCTTCTTACCCTATCTTAAGTTAGGTCAAATGACATTTTACCAAAGCTTAAGCAAGTTTTCAATAAAAATTGTTGTTTCATCAGAAATAACTCACCGTGTATCTTTTCAGAACTACTCGGTAAAACTATAAAAAATGTCTGAGGAGGATGATACTGTGAAAGATCAATCATTTGAAGTAAGAACAGATTTAGCAGTGGAAGCAAAAGATATGTATGTCGAAAAAGATGAAAACAAAGAACAGCAAATAGCCGGTGTAACAATAAATGAAAAGCGAATCGGAAATATAGAAGTAACCAATGTCGAAGTAGATGAGCAAGGTGCAAAAAATATTGGGAAAAGTCCTGGTTCTTATCATACGATTTATTCCAATGCAATAAAAAAACAAGATACAAAATCCCAGGAAGAAACAGCAAAAGTAATAGCCCAACAATTACTTGAATTAATGGATAAAAATCAAGTGGCAAAGGATGCTTCAGGGTTAATCGTCGGTTTAGGAAATCGAAACGTAACACCCGATGCTTTAGGCCCGCTAGCGATTGATAAAGTACTTGTTACAAATCATTTGTTTGTTCACGAACCTCAGTATGTACAGGAAGGTTATCGCAAAGTAGCAACGATTAACCCTGGTGTAATGGGAGTTACTGGTATTGAAACGAGTGACATTATTAAAGGTGTCATTGAGAAATATAAACCAGGTTTCGTAATTGCTATTGACGCTCTCGCTTCTCGTTCTATTGAAAGAGTGAATGCAACCATACAATTATCAGACTCTGGAATTCACCCTGGTTCAGGAGTTGGTAACAAACGAAAAGAATTAAGTAAAGAGACATTAGGTGTACCTGTTTTCGCTATCGGTGTGCCTACGGTGGTAGACGCTGTTACGATTACAAGTGATGCGATTGACTATGTGTTCAAACACATCGGTAAAGAATGGCGTGAAAAAGATAAACCATCTAAATCCCTGACACCAGCAGGATTAAATTTTGGCGATCATTCTCTATCGGAAGAAGATCTACCACCAATTGAAAAAAGAGAGAAAATATTTGGAATGATCGGCTCTTTAAATGATCAAGAGAAACGTGCATTAATGAAAGAAGTACTGACACCTCTTGGACATAACTTAATGGTAACGCCTAAGGAAATTGATGGATACATTAAAGATATGGCTGATTTATTGGCTAAAGCCCTGAATGCAGCAATGCACGAAAACGTCAATATTAATAACTTTTCACAATATACAAGGTGAAAACAGGTTCTACTTTCTATTGAATCATCATAGTATCTACTAGATATGATAGAGGAGATAGAAAGGAGAACACACTATGCGACGTCCTAATCGATTTCAAAAACGTGTCTATTTGTTTTCGAAACATAAATTACTAATGATTATATCAGGGTTTGTTGCTGCGTTTTTTGCGATGTTTATTTTAGTCGGTATTTTAACGAGTATAGACCCGAATTATCGTGTTGCCTCTAATACGGTTAAGAAATGGACAAATAATGTAACTGAAGTCCATTTCTTATCTTTGATGATGATGGAAAATAGAATGTTTAAAGAAGCACTTCCGGAAGATCAACCACCAATTGATTTGTGGAAAGTGATCTTTGAATTAGGGACAAATGTCAGAATGCATGATGTTAGAAGTTTATTAGGAAGAGAACTTCCAGGATTCGAAATGTATGATCGTCAGATATTAATTGCAGGTGAGGGGACAGACTATACAAATCTAACTGTAGAGTCGACGCCACCACTAGACATCGTATTAGAAGAGAGAGAAGCGACCCCACCTGAAGAGAAAGATGAGGAAAAGTCTGTAGAGAAACAAGAAAAAACAACTGGTGACAGGAATGTTGTATTTATATATAACACACATAATCGTGAATCCTTTTTACCTTATTTACCTGGAACAAATGATCCGAATGATGCCTTTCATCCAGAAGTGAATATTACGAATGTCAGTGAACAGCTCGCAAAAGATTTAAATCGTTATGGTATTGGTGCGGAAGTGGACAATACAGATATAGGTTCCATTTTAAATAAAAGAGGCTGGGATTACTCTTCAGATTCTTATAAAGCCTCTAAAGAAGTAGTTGAAGCAGCATTAACAAACAATAAAGATGTGAATTTCGTGTTTGATCTACACCGTGACAGTATTCGTAAAGATTTAACGACAATAGATATTGACGGAAAATCATATGCCAAAATTATGTTTGTGATTGGCGGAGATAATCCGAATTATGAAAAAAATTACGCGTTAGCAGAGAAATTACATGCTTTATTTGATGAAAAATATTTAGGGTTAAGTCGTGGAGTAGAAATGTATGGCGGTGCAGGAAGAAACGGTGTCTACAATCAAGATATCTCAGAAAATGCCTTAACTATTGAAATTGGTGGGGTTGATAACACAATGGAAGAGTTGTATAACACCACAGAAGCTTTTGCAGAGGTATTCAGTGAATATTACTGGAATGCAGAAAGAGTCTCAGGATCTAATAAGGAGGATAAATAAGGTGAAGTACTTCTTTTATCTATTGTTGTTAACGTTGGTTTTTTCGCTAGGAATGTATATCGGAATAGATCGATCTGAAGGGCGTGTAGCAGTCGGTCAGGCTCAAGAAGAAGTGGTTAGTGAATCAGAGCAATTGGATGATGTTGAGGTAGTGAACCGAGATAAAATCATAGAGGAAATAGAAAGAGAAGTAAAGGTGAACGAGGAGATCAAACCTACTTTTTTACATTCAATTGCAGGTGAGGGCGAAAAAGTCGTCAAAGTTATTTTCGATCAGATTGTGGATGTTACGTATTCAGTAGTGGATGGTATTTTTTAAATACAGAGGAGGTCAAACAGTTGATTGGAGAAATACCTGACGCATATTTCTGTTGAACATCCACGTTTTCACTGCTATAATCAATGCTAGTATTGTGGTCGAATTTAGGAGTTGAATGACATTGACGAACATTAGAAATCAAAGCAAAGTACGTAATTTTTCAATAATTGCACATATTGATCACGGGAAATCAACGCTCGCTGACCGTATATTAGAAAAAACAAAAGCGCTGACGTCCCGTGAGATGAAAGAGCAATTTCTAGATGCAATGGACTTAGAGCGTGAACGTGGTATTACGATTAAATTAAATGCTGTTCAATTAAAATATGATCGAGGTGAGGGAGATGAATATCTTTTTCACTTAATTGATACACCTGGACACGTCGATTTTACATACGAAGTTTCACGAAGTCTTGCAGCGTGTGAGGGTGCAATTTTAGTGGTGGATGCGGCACAAGGTATTGAAGCACAAACACTTGCAAATGTTTATCTCGCTCTGGATAATGATCTTGAAATTATTCCGGTTATTAATAAAATTGACTTACCGAGTGCAGATCCGGAACGAGTCAAACAAGAAATAACGGATGTAATCGGTATTGATGGAGAAGAAGCGATTTTAGCAAGTGCGAAGTCCGGTATCGGTATTGATGAGATTTTAGATCAGATCGTCGAGAGAATCCCGGCGCCTGAAGGTGACCCTAATGAACCTCTAAAAGCACTTATTTTTGATTCACTGTATGACCCATATCGTGGTGTCATCGCATATGTTTGTGTTAAAGAGGGTTCGGTCAAAGTCGGCGACAAAATTAAAATGATGGCTACAGGAAAAGAATTTGAAGTTAATGAAGTCGGAGTTTTTAATCCGAAGCCAGTCGCACAAGAAGAATTAACAGTTGGTGATGTAGGATACATGACTGCATCGATTAAAAATGTAGGGGATAGTCGTGTTGGGGATACTATTACATTAGCAAATAATCCGGCACTAGAGCCTTTACCAGGGTATCGTAGATTAAATCCGATGGTGTTCTGTGGACTTTACCCCGTTGATGCAGATAAGTATAATGATTTGCGTGAAGCACTTGAACGTCTGGAGTTAAATGACTCCTCTTTACAATATGAAGCGGAAACCTCTCAAGCATTAGGATTTGGTTTTCGCTGTGGATTCCTTGGATTGTTGCACATGGAAATTATCCAAGAGCGAATTGAACGTGAGTTTGGTATTGACTTAATCACAACAGCGCCAAGTGTTATTTATAATGTAGTAAAGACAGATGGAGAAAGGGTCGATATCGATAACCCGTCATTTATGCCGGACAATCAATCAATCCAAGAAGTTCAAGAGCCTTACGTAAGGGCAACAATAATGGTACCTAATGACTTTGTTGGACCAGTAATGGAAATCTGTCAGAAAAAACGTGGAGATTTTCTAGATATGCAATATTTGGATGATAATCGTGTGAATGTTGTCTATGAAATTCCGTTATCCGAGATTGTCTATGACTTTTTTGATCAATTAAAGTCCCAGACGAAAGGCTATGCATCGTTTGATTATGAAATGATTGGTTATAAGACATCAGATCTTGTTAAAATGGATATTTTATTAAATGGTGATACAATTGATGCATTATCCTTTATTGTTCACCGTGATTTTGCTTTCGAACGAGGAAAGCAAATTGCAGACAAATTAAAGACGTTGATACCTAGACAGCAGTTCGAGGTGCCAATTCAGGCGGCAATTGGTAACAAGATTGTTGCTAGAACGAATATTAAAGCAATGCGCAAAAACGTATTAAGTAAATGTTATGGTGGGGACATCTCACGTAAACGTAAGCTATTAGAGAAACAAAAAGAAGGTAAAAAACGTATGAAAATGGTCGGTTCAGTCGAAGTTCCACAGGAAGCCTTTATGGCAGTCCTTAAAATGGATGATGACTAGAATAGGGGCTATATGTATGGACTGCGCCCATGCCAACACAGGTGGATGGTTGTTGCGGCGCTGGAGTTAGACAATGTTGGATATACTTTCTTAAAGAACTGTGATAAAACCCTTGTCAGACGGCAGGGGTTTTTATCGATGTGGAAGGAGGAGAAGGAATGGTATCGTCTGTCTATATTCACATTCCTTTTTGTGAAAAGATTTGCCATTATTGTGATTTCACTAAATTCTTTTATGAAGAGAAAATGGCAGATGATTATTTAGTTGCATTAGAGAATGAGATGAAAACTAATTTACAAGAACCGAAAAAGAAAATGAAAACTATATTTGTGGGCGGCGGGACGCCAACCGCACTGAATAACCGCCAACTGACGAAATTGGTGAAAATGATTGATCATTTTTTTGATGTGAATAGTGTAGAAGAATATACATTTGAAGCAAATCCCGGTGATTTAACAGAAGACAAAATACGCATTTTAAAAGAGCATGGCGTAAACAGGATTTCGATGGGGGTCCAAGTGTTTGATGATAAGATGTTAGAACAATTGGGCAGACTGCACCGTGTAAACGATGTATATCAGAATGTCAATGATTTAGTGAAGATTGGAATCGACAATATTAGTATCGATTTAATGTACAGCTTGCCAAATCAGACAATTGAGCATTTTGAGAAAACATTGGATGAGGCATTACAGTTTGATTTACCTCATTATTCTGCTTATTCATTACAAATTGAACCGAAAACCATCTTTTATCAACGCTATAAGAAAGGGACATTAAGCAAGCCGCCGGAAGAAATAGAGGCGGATATGTATGAATTACTTCGAAGGGAAATGAAAAACAAAGGCATTCAGCAGTATGAAATTAGTAATTTTGCCAAACCTGGATTTGAAAGTAAGCATAACTTAACCTACTGGAACAATGATTATTATTATGGTTTTGGCGCCGGTTCACACGGGTATTTACCTGGAGAACGGATCATAAATATTCGTCCATTCCCGACTTATGTTGAAGCAGCGAATGACACAGGAAAGCCTGTCCTTCATGTTGAAAAAATCGGCAGAAAGGAACAAATCGAAGAAGAAATGTTTCTAGGATTAAGAAAAAGCGAAGGCATATCGATTCCTCGGTTTGAGGAAAAATATCAAGTGAACCTAGAGGCATTGTACGGGGAGGAATTAATGCAGCTAGAAAAAAGAGGGTGGATTGATCGTGATCCTCGATTTATTAAATTGACGGAAGCAGGAAAGCCGTTTGGGAATGAAGTTTTTCAATCCTTCTTATTGGACAAGGAACTATAATATATGAACTAAACAATTAACATGGTAATACTGGTAACGATCCCCGACCCTTAAATTAATATGTGTTTCTTGATTGACATTTTGTGTTGGATTTGATAATTTATTATTAGATTTAGCACTCAAGGTTTTAGAGTGCTAACAGAGGTGATCATCGATGCTTACAGAGAGACAGGTACAAGTTTTACAGGTTATTATTGATGAGTTCATCCAGACGGCACAACCGATTGGATCTAGGGCTATCGCTAAAAAAGAAGAGGTTTCATTTAGTCCTGCTACAATTCGCAATGAAATGGCCGACTTAGAGGAGTCCGGTTTTATTGAAAAAACTCATACTTCCTCAGGACGTGTACCTTCAGAAAAAGGATATCGTTTTTATGTCGATAACTTAATGTCACCATTTCGTTTATCAAATCAAGATATGAGCATTATTCAAAAGACATTTGAGCGTGAAATGATCGAATTTGAAAAAGTAGTTCAAAAATCTGCACGTGTTTTATCCGATTTGACGAACTATACATCCATTATCTTGGGACCAGAAGTATTTGAAACTACATTAAAACAAATTCAAATTATCAGTTTATCTGAACATGCTGCAGTTGCGATACTAGTAACCAGTACAGGACATGTAGAACACCGCTATTTCAATGTACCAACGACATTGCATACATCTGATTTAGAAAAATTGGTAAACATTTTAAATGATCGCTTGGTTGGTGTACCAATCGTCCACTTGCAGCAGAAACTGTATGGCGAAGTTGCACAAATGCTGCAACGCTATAGTTCAGATTTTGAAACAACTTATGCGTACTTAAAAGAAGCTTTATTAGAGAAACAACCTGTAAAGCTCTATATGGATGGAAAAACAAATATCATGTTACAACCAGAGTTTCATGACATACACAAGATTCAATCTCTTTATTCCGTAATGGAAAAAGAAGATGAGATTGCGAAATTGCTCAGGACATCTGGTAAAGGTATAAAAGTGTCGATAGGGCAGGAAAATGAGTTGGATGCGATGCAGGATTGTACCCTAATTACTGCAACTTACTCTTTAGGCGACGAACAGCTAGGAACCATTGCATTACTTGGACCAACAAGAATGGAATATTCAAGAGTTGTGTCGATATTGAATGTGTTGTCAAACAGGTTAACTAATAAATTTAATTCATGGTACTAAGACGAGAAGGGTATGGTGCAATCCCGTACTCTTTTCTCGTGTGTGTATAATATTTGATTGTTTAGCAAAAATGTGTTTAGCTATACAATGGTTTTATTTAGGAGGTGACAGGAATGGAAGATAAAGACGTACAACAGCAAGAACAAGAAGATGTGAAAGAAGAAGTAGTAGAAGATGCTGAACAAGAGCTGGTCTCTGAAGGATCCACTAAGGAAGAGGAAGAAGTTGTAACAAAAGAAGAGTATGAAAAATTACAACAAGAAAAAAATGATTTGCAAGACAAACTTCTTCGTGTGCAAGCAGAGTACGATAACTTTAGAAAACGTACGAAGAAAGAAAAAGAAGCAGACCTAAAATACAAATCACAATCGGTAGTAACAGAACTATTACCGGTTTTAGATAATTTTGAGCGTGCACTTCAAGTAGAAATTGAAGATAAAGCCGCACAAGGTGTTGTCGAAGGTCTGGAAATGGTCTATCGACAACTGAAGACAGTATTGGAAAACGAAGGTGTAGTGGAGATTGAAACAGATGGTCAAACATTTGATCCAAACTTACACCAAGCAATTATGCAAGTAGAAGAAGAAGGTTATGAATCAAACCAAATTGTTGAGACGATGCAAAAAGGATACCAATTAAAAGATCGTGTAATCAGACCAGCAATGGTAAAAGTAAATCAGTAATTACATAAGTTGTAAGGAGGATGTTGAAAATGGGAAAAATTATTGGTATTGATTTAGGTACAACTAACTCATGTGTAGCAGTAATGGAAGGTGGCGAATCAAAGGTAATTCCAAATCCGGAAGGAAACCGTACTACCCCTTCTGTTGTATCCTTTAAAAATGGTGAGCGTCAAATTGGGGAAGTAGCAAAGCGTCAAGCTATTACTAACCCAAATACGATTCAATCTATCAAACGTCATATGGGTACAGATTATAAAGTGGAAATCGAAGGAAAAGAGTATACTCCACAAGAAATTTCTGCGATTATTTTGCAACATTTAAAATCTTATGCAGAAGATTACTTAGGAGATACAGTTGATAAAGCAGTTATCACTGTACCTGCTTATTTTAACGATGCAGAGCGTCAAGCGACAAAAGATGCTGGGAAAATTGCTGGCCTTGAAGTTGAACGTATCATTAACGAGCCTACTGCTGCAGCATTAGCATATGGTATCGATAAAGCAGAACAAGATCAGACTGTTCTTGTATATGACCTTGGTGGTGGTACATTTGACGTATCTATCCTAGATATCGGTGAAGGTACGTTTGAAGTAGTTTCCACTGCAGGTGACAATCGACTTGGTGGGGATGACTTTGACCAAGTATTAATCGACCATATGGTTGAAGAATTCAAGAAAGAAAATGGTATCGATCTTGCTCAAGATAAAATGGCACTTCAGCGTTTGAAAGATGCTGCAGAAAAAGCGAAAAAAGATCTTTCTGGTGTTGCTCAAACACAAGTATCTCTTCCATTTATTACAGCTGGAGATGCTGGTCCGTTACACTTAGAAATGAACGTTACTCGCGCGAAGTTTGATGAGCTGTCTGCAGGACTTGTGGAAAAAACAATGGGGCCAACTCGTCAAGCATTAAAAGATGCTGATCTTACTGCAAGTGAAATTGATAAAGTATTGCTTGTTGGTGGTTCAACACGTATTCCAGCAGTACAAGAAGCAATTAAAAAAGAAATTGGTAAAGACCCGTCTAAAGGTGTAAATCCTGATGAAGTTGTAGCACTTGGAGCGGCTATCCAAGGTGGGGTATTACAAGGCGACGTAAAAGACGTAGTATTACTAGACGTTACTCCATTATCACTAGGTATCGAAACAATGGGTGGTGTAACAACAAAACTTATTGAACGTAATACAACGATCCCAACAAGTGCACAACAAGTATTCTCAACTGCAGCGGATAATCAAACAGCAGTGGATATTCACGTACTGCAGGGTGAACGTGAAATGGCACAAGATAACAAAACACTTGGTCGTTTCCAATTAACTGATATTCCACCAGCACCACGTGGAGTACCACAAATCGAAGTATCATTCGATATCGACGCTAATGGTATTGTTAATGTTCGAGCGAAAGATTTAGGTACAAATAAAGAACAGTCTATTACGATTAAATCTTCTTCCGGTCTTTCTGATGAAGAGGTTGAAAAAATGGTACAGGAAGCAGAAGAAAATGCCGAAGAAGATAAAAAACGTCGTGAAGAAATAGAATTGCGTAATGAAGCAGATCAATTGGTTTTCCAAACGGATAAAACGTTAAAAGATCTTGGCGACAATGTTTCTGACGAAGAAAAACAAAAAGCAGAAGCGGCAAAAGACGAGTTGAAAAAGGCATTAGAGGACAATGATCAGGAACAAATTAAAGCGAAAAAAGAAGCTCTAGAACAAGAGGTTCAAGCTCTTTCCATGAAGCTTTATGAGCAAGCACAGCAACAAGCACAGGCTAACGGTGATGCAGCAGGAGCAGAAGAACAGCAAGCAGACGATGTAGTAGATGCAGACTACGAAGAAATGGATGACGAAGATAAAAAATAAGAAATAGATTTTAAATCTATGTTTGGAAAGTCAAAGTCAGTAATACATGGCTTTGACTTTTTCCATGAAATAGTCAACATTATTAATTTATGCAATTGTGTGCATTACTGACGCTGCTCCAAACTGCTTTGGCGTCAGGTGAGCACTACACATATTAATGTTTGCTTATCTTTATCAATCAATGTTATGATAATGTTTATGCAATAAACGAGCGGGAGCGTGATCAGTCAGTGAGTAAAAGAGATTATTATGAAGTACTTGGTTTATCCAAAGATGCTTCAAAAGAAGAGATAAAAAAAGCATACCGTAAACTTGCAAGAAAATATCACCCAGACGTTAACCAAGAGGAAGGAACGGACCAAAAATTTAAAGAAGTAAAAGAAGCTTACGAAGTATTAGGGAACGAACAAAAGAGAGCACAATACGACCAATTTGGTCATGCCGGCCCACAAAGTCAAGGTGGATTTGGCGGATTCGGTGGTGCAGAAGACTTTGGTGGATTCGGAGATATCTTTGATATGTTCTTTGGTGGTGGCAGAAGACGAGACCCTAATGCCCCACGTCAAGGAAATGACCTTCAATATTCGATGACATTAGATTTTGAAGATGCGATTTTTGGAAAAGAAACAGATATCCATATTCCGAAAGAGGAAGACTGTGAAACATGTAACGGATCAGGTGCAAAACCAGGTACTACTCCGGAAACATGTACTCATTGTAATGGTAGCGGTCAGTTAAATGTAGAACAGAATACACCTTTTGGCAGAGTAGTCAATAGACGTGTGTGTCACCATTGTCAAGGTAGCGGTAAAATGATTAAAGATAAATGTACTACTTGTGGTGGTCAAGGTAAGGTTAAAACTCGTAAGACAATTCATATCAGCATTCCAGCGGGTATTGATGATGGTCAGCAAATTCGTGTTGCAGGTCAAGGTGAACCTGGTGTGAACGGTGGTCCAGCCGGAGATTTATATGTTATTATTCAGGTAAAAGAACATGAATTCTATGAACGTGAAGGCGATCATATATTCTGTGAAATGCCTGTTACATTTGCTCAAGCAGCTCTTGGAGACGAAATTGAGGTACCAACTCTACATGGAAAAGTAAAACTTAAAGTTCCAGCTGGTACGCAAACAGGCAAAACATTCCGGTTAAAAGGGAAAGGTGCACCAAATGTCAGAGGATATGGTCAAGGGGATCAACATATCAAAATCCGTGTCATTACACCGACTAACTTGAGTGAACGTCAGAAAGAGTTGTTAAGAGAATTTAATGAAATTAGTGGTAACCAACCGACTGACGAGCATGAGAATTCTTTCTTTCAAAGAGTAAAGCGTGCGTTTAAAGGAGAATAAATAATCATTGTTTTTAAAATATTTAATAAAGTGAGTTGATCTGCGTGAAGTGGACAGAGCTGTGTATATATACGACAAATGAAGCGATTGAGCCTATTTCGAACATTATCCATGAAGCAGGTGCCAGCGGTGTCGTAATTGAAGATCGCCAGGATTTAGAAAAAGAACGTGAAAGTATTTATGGAGAAATCTATGACTTGAATCCTGAAGATTATCCAGAAGAGGGAGTACGTTTGAAAGCATATCTTCCTGTTAATAGTTTCTTAGGTGAAACGGTATCTGAGATTAAACAAGCGATTAATAACTTGCTCTTATATGATATTGATATTGGTTTAAATAAGATAACACTAAGCGAAGTTAATGAAGAGGAATGGGCAACAGCATGGAAAAAGTACTATAAACCTGCGAAAATCTCAGAGCGTGTAACCATAACACCAACATGGGAAGATTATCAGCCTGTCTCCACAGATGAACTCATCATAGAATTAGACCCAGGTATGGCGTTTGGTACAGGTACGCATCCAACTACTGTATTAAGCATTCAGGCACTTGAGAGGTTCGTTAAAAAAAGTGACACTGTACTAGATGTTGGATGTGGTTCCGGTGTTTTAAGTGTTGCTTCCGTATTATTAGGCGCAGAGAATGTTTATGCCTACGACTTAGATGAAGTAGCCGTTCAAAGCACTAAGTTAAACGTCAAAGTAAATAAAGTGGATAACAAAGTCAAAGTAAAGCAAAATAATTTACTAGAGAATATAAATGAAGAAGCTGATATCATAGTAGCGAATATCTTAGCTGAGATCATTTTACGTTTTGAGAGAGACGCTTTTGAACGATTAAAGCCAGGTGGAGTATTTATTACCTCTGGCATCATTCAAAAGAAAAAAATGGATGTAAAAGAAGGATTAGAAAAAGCGGGATTTGACATTTTAGAAATCAATCAGATGGAAGATTGGATTTCAATCATTGCCCAAAAGCCTGAAGAAAGTAGGTAATGGGATGCAACGTTATTTTATAGAACAAGATAATTGGCATGATGATAAAATAAAAATTGTAGCTGATGATTACCACCATATTGTTCATGTAATGCGTATGGAAGTAGGAGATACATTTATTGCTAATCGTCATGATGGACAATCAGCAATATGTCGTGTCAATATAATTCAAGATACAGTTGTGGAAGCTGTGGTTGAGGAGTGGCTTCAAGAAAAAGTGGAATCGCCGATTGACATTACGATTGTGCAAGGCTTGCCAAAGGGGGATAAATGGGAGTTAATCTTGCAAAAAGGGACAGAACTTGGGGCATCTCATTTTATCCCTTTTCAAGCTGATCGTTCTGTCGTAAAATGGGATCATAAAAAATTAAAGAAGAAACTACCCAGATGGCAAAAGATCGTTAAAGAAGCAAGTGAGCAGTCACATCGCACGAAAATCCCTACAGTTGACTCCGTTTTAACAACGGATGAATTAATCAACAATAGTGCGACATATAATTGGAAATTCTTTGCCTACGAAGAAGCCACACGTGAACACCAATCATTAAAATTACATAATTATTTTTCACAAATAAAAGTAGCTCAATCGGTAATGGTTTGTATTGGTCCAGAAGGTGGTTTTAGTGAGAAAGAAGCAACCGATTTAAAAAATGCAGGCTTTCAAGCGATTCGTCTCGGACCAAGAATTTTGCGAACGGAAACAGCTTCCTTATACGTGCTTGCTAACTTATCTTACTACTTTGAAGAAATGAGGTGATGAAATGCCTACCGTGGCTTTTCATACATTAGGCTGTAAAGTAAACCATTATGAAACAGAAGGCATATGGCAGAAATTCAAAAATGAAGGTTATGAGCGAGTGGATTTCGATCATCATGCTGACGTTTATGTTATAAATACTTGTACTGTAACCAATACAGGTGATAAAAAAAGCCGACAAGTAATTCGTCGAGCGATTCGTAGCAATCCTGAAGCAGTAGTTTGTGTCACAGGTTGCTATGCTCAAACATCTCCTGGTGAGATTATGGAGATACCAGGTGTTGATATTGTTGTAGGTACACAAGATCGTGGGAAGATGATTCAATACATTGAAGAACATCAAGAACATCGTCAACCGATCAATGGTGTATCTAATATTATGAAAAATCGTGTCTTTGAAGAGATGGATGTACCACAATTCTCAGATCGCACACGTGCATCGTTAAAAATTCAAGAAGGTTGTAATAACTTCTGTACATTCTGTATTATTCCATGGTCACGTGGATTACTTCGCTCTAGAGAACCAGAGAATGTATTGAAGCAAGCCTACCAACTAGTGGAAGCTGGTTATAAAGAAATAGTGTTAACTGGTATTCATACTGCTGGATATGGGGAAGACATGAAAGATTATAACTTTGCACAACTATTACGCGATCTTGAATCTAAAGTAGATGGATTAAAACGTATCCGTATTTCATCGATTGAAGCGAGTCAGATTACGGATGAAGTGATCGAAGTGTTGGATGCTTCCGAAAAAGTAGTTCCACATCTGCATATTCCGTTACAATCTGGTTCAGATACTGTATTAGAAAGAATGCGGAGGAAATATACCACAGACTTCTATAAAAAACGTGTAGCTAAAATTCAAAAAGCTTTACCACATTTAGCAATAACATCTGATGTAATTGTCGGTTTCCCTGGTGAAACAGAAGAAGAGTTCCAGGAAACAATGGATTTTGTTAAAGAAATTGGCTATTCTGAATTGCATGTTTTTCCTTTTTCAAGAAGAACTGGTACGCCAGCTGCACGGATGGATAATCAAGTAGACGATGAAATCAAGAATCGTCGTGTACAAGCATTAATTGACCAATCTAACGAACAGGCATTGGCCTATGCGAAAGCTTATGAAAATGAGGTTGTTGAGGTTATTCCAGAAGAAACATTTGATGCTGACCAACCAAATATGCTAGTAGGTTATTCCGATAACTACTTGAAAGTAAAATTTGAAGGAACAAAAGATATGATTGGTGAGATCGTTCGTGTAAAAATAACAAAATCAGGTTATCCATATAATGAAGGGCAATTTGTCCGAGTAATGGATGACGCCGCGTTATCTGTTTAAAATGTAAACCATAGCAGGTATTCTGTTATGGTTTTTCTGATTGAAATAACCATTTCTACGATGTTACTTTTAACTAATTAGAAGCGATGGAATCTTTATCATGGTGCTAATCGTCCGTAAGACCCCACTTTAGGGTTCAAATAAACTAAGTGAGGGGCTAATCGCTGGGACTAGCGGGCATTAGAATACATACTGATGGAAGTCTTACTTTATCTAGTTTTTCTATTTAAAACGGTTGACCTATATTAATTGGTATATTATAATTGCAAAGAGACATATGTATGTATACATATGTTGGATTAATTTTGTTGTATGCTTCGGAGGGAGGGAAATTAGCATGTCTAACACAACTCGCGTTCGTAAAAACGAGTCACTTGAAGATGCTCTTCGTCGCTTTAAACGTAGTGTATCAAAATCTGGTACATTATCTGAATATCGTAAGCGTGAATTTTATGAAAAACCTAGTGTTCGCCGTAAGAAAAAATCGGAGGCAGCTAGAAAGCGTAAATTTTAAAGAGGGTGTAATAAAATAATGGCAATCGTTGAACTTTTGAACCAGGATATGAAACAGGCGATGAAGGACAAAGATAAGGTAAAATTAGGTGTAATTCGAATGGTCAAAGCATCGATGCAAAATGAAGCCATTAAATTACAGAAAGATGCATTATCTGAAGAAGAAGAATTAACCGTTTTAGCTAGAGAGCTAAAGCAAAGAAAAGATTCCCTCCACGAATTTAAAGAAGCTGAACGCGAAGATCTTGTAAGCAAGTTAGAAGATGAAATCAAAATAATACAAGCTTATATGCCTGAACAACTGTCTGATGAAGAGTTGGAAGAAGTAGTTGTACAGACGATCGAAGAAGTTCAAGCTCAATCCAAAAAAGATATGGGAAAAGTAATGAGTGCGCTTATGCCTAAAGTAAAGGGTAAAGCAGAAGGCTCACGAGTGAATCAATTGGTTCAAAAGAATTTATCATAAACGAACATAATGAGTTCATTCATCAATAAGGCCCTTGGCTTATCGAATAAGCCAAGGGCCTTTTTAACATTTAATAATCTTCAGTATCTTACTATGCAAAGGACCTATTTGCTTTCACTTTAACAAAGAGAATTGATGCATGAAGTTGTGGAAAACCATTGGGCAAACTTGACCATAATGAAAAAGTAACGGTAAGCTTTGCTAATTACAACATGGTGATAATCAGACTATTGAACAATGGTTAGTACAACTATCGAGCAGTTTGTTATGCTAAAATAGAGTTCGAAATCACCAATAATTGACGGTCTTATAGTTAAATATTGAATGATGAATGTTTTTTCTTTCGGATATAAGTATGATAAACTGTATGCGTTGACAAAGATTTTAGTTCATAAATGAAACTTTTTATACATAATAAACGTATGAATTTAATATGTAAAATTACTAGTGAAGGGAGGTCGGGTTTTGAGAAAACACGTAACTTTGTTGTTGCTCTGGATTTCGGTCATTGCAGCAGTTTTTTCTTTCACCACTGGTTTTCAAACACAAGTTCTTGCTGAAGAGAATGGAAAAGGTAAACTTGTTTACGTTATACCAATAGAAAATGAAGTTGAGCGAGGTTTAGAAGCTTTTATTAGAAGGACTACTACCGAGGCAACAGAAGCTAATGCAGATCACATTATTTTCGAAATTAATACCCCAGGAGGACGTGTAGATGCTGCTCAAAACATTGGGGAAATTTTACAGGATCTAAAAATCGAAACGACTTCTTTTATTACAGTCAAAGCACTATCAGCAGGGTCTTATATTGCATTAAATACCGATAATATTTATATGAAGCCGCAAACTAGCATGGGAGCAAGCGGTGTCATAAATTCCGATGGTACAGCGGCAGATAAAAAAGCACAATCAGCCTGGGTTGCAAGTATGAGAGGAGCAGCCAGCTCTAAGGGAAGAGATCCGTTATATGCTGAAGCAATGGCTAATGCCGCACTTGATTTGCCTGATTATGGAGCACCTGAGGGAGAGTATCTCACTTTAGATGCTAATTATGCAGTAGAAGTTGAGTATGCTCGAGGGATCGTAAGTCATCGGACAGAGCTTTTAAACGAATTGTCGTTATCTGAGGCAGAAATTATAGAAAACGAACCTACTGCAGCAGAGAAAATAGCGCGATTTTTAACTAATCCGGTGGTAGTACCGATATTATTATCGTTAGCAAGTGTCGGTTTAATAGTGGAACTATATTCTCCTGGTTTTGGCATTCCTGGGTCAATTGGATTAGCTTCATTAATATTATATTTTTATGGTCATATCGTAGCCGGATTAGCCGGGTATGAAGCTATAGTACTACTGATAATAGGTATTGTTTTAATTATTATTGAGATATTTGCACCTGGTGGTATTCTTGGTTTCATTGGAATAGGTGCGATAGTTGGGGCGTTATTTATGTCCACGAACAATGCTGGACATATGGCTATGAGTATAGCTATCGCACTTATTTCAAGTATTATTGTGTCTGTTATCTTATTCAAAACAATTGGATTGGAAAAAGGAGTCTTTCGACATGTGATTTTACAAGACTCTACAACGACAGAGCAAGGATACGTTTCTACTGTAAACCGATTAGATTTAATTGGCAAGGAAGGCATTACTGCTACACCACTAAGACCTGCAGGAACTGCAGAGTTTGAAGAGGAAAGACTGGATGTGGTGTCAGAAGGGTCTTTTATTAACGTGAACACTCCGATTAAAATTATAAAAGTCGAGGGTTCGCGAATAGTAGTAAGAGAAATAAAATAATTTTTAGGAGGAATAGAACATGGACGAATTTCAAACATTGTTACCCATAATTGGAATTGGGTTAATAGTCATTGCTGTAGCTATTCTATTTACTTTTATACCGGTAATGCTATGGATTAGTGCACTTGCAGCAGGTGTAAAAGTTAGTATTTTTACTTTAGTTGGTATGCGATTGAGAAGGGTTGTTCCTTCACGTGTTATTAATCCATTAATTAAAGCACACAAAGCAGGGATAGATGTAACGACAAACCAATTAGAGAGCCACTTTTTAGCTGGTGGTAATGTTGACCGTGTTGTAAATGCGTTAATTGCAGCACAACGAGCAAATATTGAATTAAGCTTTGAACGCTGTGCGGCGATCGATTTAGCTGGTCGTGACGTGTTAGAAGCTGTACAAATGAGTGTGAATCCGAAAGTAATTGAAACACCATTTATTGCTGGTATTTCTATGGATGGTATAGAAGTAAAAGCAAAAGCAAGAATTACTGTTCGAGCAAACATCGATCGACTTGTCGGTGGTGCTGGTGAAGATACTGTAATTGCCCGTGTTGGTGAAGGTGTTGTAAGTACCATTGGTAGTTCAGAAGCACATACGAAAGTGCTAGAAAATCCAGATTCTATTTCTCATAACGTATTGAACCGTGGTTTAGATGCTGGAACAGCCTTTGAAATTTTATCCATTGATATTGCTGATGTTGATATCGGTAAAAACATTGGTGCGATCTTACAAACAGATCAAGCTGAAGCAGATAAAAACATTGCCCAAGCAAAAGCAGAAGAGCGTCGAGCAATGGCGGTTGCGCAGGAACAAGAAATGGTTGCCAAAGTTCAAGAAATGCGTGCCAAAGTGGTCGAAGCGGAAGCAGAAGTACCAAAAGCACTTGCAGAAGCATTGCGTTCCGGTAACATGGGTGTAATGGATTATATGAATTATAAGAATATTGATGCTGATACAGATATGCGTGATTCTATCGGTAAATTAACAGAGACTGACAATGAGGAAGACGATAATAAAAAGTAAGAATCCTCATAAGGGCTTTTCAGTTAAGTTCGTTTCATGGTACAGCATCTGTAATAGTAGATTTCTTTTTAAAGATATATTTCAGATTGCATAAATGTAGATAGTGAAATAACTACTGTATAAGTCCCTGAAAGGAAGATGTAAATGGATGAATTGTTAAGTTTCATTGTCCCTATAATAGCTATTGTGTTTTGGCTGTTTGGTCTGTCAAAATCAAAAGATGAACAGCAAAATCAGCAGAGGGAACAAAGACCGCAACGAACTACTCAGCAAACAACCAACCATAACCAACAACCAAAAACAGAAACTGTACCTGATTTTCGAACAATGGATACTAATGTAGGTTCAGGGGAAGAGACATTTGCTCAACAAAAAGAAGGGCAAATGGAAAAATTAAAAGAAAAAATCAATCGTGCAGAAAATATTCGTGATAAAACACGAAATGAACAGCTTGGCAAACACGACGCCATTAAAGATGGTCCGACGCCAAAGGCATATCGTAAAGAGAATGAAAATGAAATTTCCCTATCAATTGGAAAAAACTTAACGTCAAAAGGAATAGCGCAGGGAATTATTATGTCCGAAGTGTTGGGACCACCACGCGCATACCAAAAAAGAAAATATTATCGAAACTAGCGATAAATCAAAGCCGAATGGGAAAACCATTCGGCTGTTTTGCTGTGTGGAGAATTAATTTCTTCCATGCTTTCGATAAGGATTGACTAGCCATGTTGTTTATGATGAAAGTTATCGTGTGCAGGAAAATCGCTTCGGCTGGCCATATCCCTTTCCACGGGATTTTCGCCGAAGCTAACTTTTCCAAGCAAAGATCTTCTTTGCAAAGTTAGCTGAAGACGTGCCCCTCTGAAAACGGAGTGGGTAAGCTAGAGCAGATGTAAAACCCTGTTATTCCTTTCAAAATGACTACTTTGATTCTTCGTTATACATTTAATGCGTATCCCCCATATGTGTCAACAACTAATCTTTATCTGCCTTTCTCGGTTTTTCTTATTGGAAGAAAGTTTTTCTGATCTAAACTTCATTTCTTTGCCATTCACCCTACCTCCGAAGGTCAATTTTGCTGTATTTCTGTTCTTTAATCTTCTAGCGCCTAACTTTACGTATAACTGTTCTTAATTTCGTATATTTTCATAGAATGAAGTTGAGGGGAGGCATATGCACAGTGAAAAAGATAAAAGAAAAATTTATGACTGCCTTTACACGTACATTTGATTTGCCTTCTGAAGTAACGCTCGAATTACCTCGGATTACAACGATCGGATCTATTCATGCGTACATAGAAAATCATCAAGGTCTAGTCATCTTTTCTTCAACTGAATTACTTTTAAAGGTTCACCAAGGACATGTTCGAATAAAAGGGGAAGATTTTGTACTGAAAACAATGATAGATAAAGACATTTTATTAGAAGGAGATATAAAAGATGTTTCCTTTGAGAAATCGTAAAGTCTGAATTCGGAGGGAAAGGCTTATGTTTTTCAACCGCAAAAATTGGTTATCAGGATACATTACTATAGAAATAAAAGGGCAATATCCAGAACATTTTTTCGATCTATGTGCAAAATATCATATTCCATCATGGGATATTAAAAAAAAGAATGAAACAATAGCAATAGGGAAAATAAAATTGTCTGATTTGCCTAAACTAAGGGTGGTAAAAAGAAAAACCATATATAAAGTATATTTTAAAGGACGAAATGGACTGCCTTTTTTCCTTCGTCACTTGATCTACCAAAAACCACTACTGATTGGTTTCTTTATTGCCATAGCAGTTATTTTCTTCTTGTCAAATATCGTTTGGCGAATTGATGTATCTGGGTTAGATGAAGAAATCGAAACAAAAGTCATGCAACAATTGGAAGAGTATGGTATAGAAGAGGGCAGCTTTCAGTGGAATATAGATTCACCAGCTACTATCCAAAAACAGTTATTAACTGATATTCCAGAATTATTATGGATTGGTGTTAAAAAGAATGGATCTGCTTTTCATCTGGAAGGTGTAGAAAAAACAATAGTAGAAAAGGAAGAAGAGGAAGAAGCAGGACATCTTGTAGCCAAAAAGGAAGGCGTTATTGAAGATTTATTCGTTTCAAAAGGACAACCTCTTGTCAGCACGAATGATGTCGTCTATCAAGGAGATATTCTAGTATCAGCTTATCTTAATGAATCAGAAGAAGATGATGATGAAAAAGGAAGACCTGTGGCGGCTGAAGGGGAGGTAATTGCAAAGGTTTGGTATAAAAGTGAAGTTACCGTGCCATTGGACAACCAGTACCTTGTACTTAATGGAAATATGGAAAAGAAACGTTATTTACACGCTTCCAAATTTTTAATTCCGATTTGGAACTTTAAAAATCCTGAATACGATCATTATCAAGTAGATGTTGAGGAAAAAAATTTTTATTTTTTGAAATGGAAACTTCCGATCAGTTATGTAAACCAAACAATCTATGAAGCAGAGTTAAAAAAGGAGAAAATAACAGAAGAACAAGCAAAAAATATTGCAATAGAACAAGGGAAAAGACAATTAATGAGAGAAATTCCACATGATGCAGAAATTACGGGAGAAAAAGTTTTGCACGAAAGTGTAGAGAATGGTAAAGTAAAATTAACCTTATATTATACTGTACTAGAAGATATTGCAAAGAAACAACCAATTACTCAAGGAGATTGATTATGACAGAAGATCTAAAGATGATTGATTTACAATTAGAAAATCCTAATGAAGCATTAACACTTTTCGGTACAGAAGATCGGCACTTAAAGCAATTAGAAGAACAATTGCCAGTATCGATTACTTCTCGTGGTGAGCAAATAAGTGTTTCTGGAAATAATACAGATGTAAAAGTGATTCAAGAAGTATTAAATGGACTGTTGGCTATCATTAGAAAAGGTATAACGATCACAGAGCGGGATGTAATTTATGCTGTAGACCTTGCCAAAAAAGGTAAAATTAATCAATTAGAGACGTTATTCGAGGACGAGATCACAAAGAATGCAAACGGTAAATCAATTCGTGTAAAAACACTAGGACAACGCCACTATTTGCAGACAATGAAACAGAATGATCTCGTATTTGGGATTGGGCCAGCTGGTACTGGTAAAACGTACTTAGCTGTAGTAATGGCTGTCCACGCTCTTAAAAATGGAAAAGTAAAACGAATTATTCTTACGAGACCAGCAGTAGAGGCTGGAGAAAGTTTAGGTTTTTTACCTGGAGATTTAAAAGAGAAAGTAGATCCATACTTACGCCCATTATATGACGCCTTACATGATGTACTAGGTACAGAACATACGATGCGTTTAATTGAGAGAGGTACAATCGAGATTGCTCCTCTTGCCTATATGCGTGGTAGAACTTTAGACGACGCTTTTGTGATTTTAGATGAAGCTCAAAACACAACAAATGCACAAATGAAAATGTTTTTAACCCGTTTAGGTTTTGGATCGAAAATGGTTATTACCGGTGATGTTACGCAAATTGATTTACCAAATGGTGTTCAGTCAGGTTTAACTGAGGCGAAAGATAAGTTATCTAATTTGAAAGGTATCGGTATCGTCTATTTATCGCAATCTGATGTTGTACGACATCCTATTGTCCAAAAAATTATTGAAGCATATGAAAACTAAATAAACCGCTTTGAATAATCCCACTGGAGTTGTCTCAAAAAGTGATGTATGTTTTACCCGAAGAAGGGGGTATGCGAAAACTTTTCGAGCAACTCCTTTGTAGAGCTAAATTTTAGAGGTAAGCCCAAAGGATGGGGGAATCAAAATGAAAAAGTTTTGGTTGATTAAGCAAAAATTTGTTTCTTTTTTTCAATATAATAATCTGATTCAATTAGTCACAGCCTGTTTCTTTATTATTAGTATCTTTTTTGTTGTAAGTTTCCAAAATGTTTATACGGAAACCTATGATATTGAAAAATTCTCTACCGCTAAAGAAACGATTCGTTCCCCTATTACGATTGAGAATTCAAAAGAAACGGAGCGCAGAATTCGAGAAGTTGTTCAAGCAGTAGAAGATCATTTTGAAATTTCAGAAGAAGTAACGGAAGAACAAATTACATATATAAATGAGGTCTTTGAAGCTGTTGACAAAATTGAAACAGGGAATATTGAATTAGAAGAAGAAAAACCCCTCACCTCTGTATCTGATAAAGTAGCTTATCTAGAAAATTTAGTTCACGATGAATTATTGTTCGAAGTGGGTACGGAGACATTTAGAGCATTATTTCAAGCCACTAATGAAGAGAGAGTGTTAGCGAAAGAATTGATTACAACTGCGCTTTATGATGCGTATTATCATGGTATTAAAGTAGAAGAAGTTGATCAAGCCATACGGACAGCAAAGCAAAAGCTAACCTATTCTACACTGGATAATTCCTTTGTTCAGGCTTTGCATCCTCTTTTAGTATTTAGTATACAACCTAATTCGTTTTTCTCTGCTGATCAAACGAATGAAGCACAGCAACAAGCAAGAAATAGTGTGGAACCTGTAATGATACGTGCAGGTGAAGTCATTGTTGAAGAAGGTCAATTGATAACTAATGAAATATACGAAGAACTAGAGCTTACCGGACTGTTAAACGAAGAACGAAATATTTATCCAACGGTAGGTTTATTGATGTTAGTTACTTTAATTGGTTTATTTCTATTTTTTGAATTACGTCATCATATGAAATATTCGGATTTTCATTTTCGTAAATTAATGGCTGTCAGTGTGTTAAGTATTTTTATTGTGTTAATGATGAAAGTAGTTAGCCTTTATACGACATCAGTTAATCCTTTATATTTAGTTACTCCAGTAGCTACTGTATCTATGTTATTAAAAATTTTAGTTAATGAAAGAATGGCAATTGTGATGTCGTTATTTTATTCGGTCATTGGCAGCGTCATTTTTAATGCGAATATACCAGGACTGTTAAATATGGAAGCAGGAATATTTATCATGTTCTCCCAGTTAGCTAGTATTTTCTTCTTATCAGTAATCAAAGACAGAGGATCCATCATAAAGAGTGGTTTAGCTACATCTATCATTAACATGGTTACAATCTGTTTATTTTTATTCTTATCATTTGAGAAATATTCATGGTTAGATTATTTATCTTTAAGCGGATATGGATTTCTATCTGCTATTATTTCTACTGTGCTCACGATTGGCATGTTACCTTTTTTTGAATCGGGATTGCGTATTTTATCCGATACTAAGCTTTTAGCTTTATCAAGTCCCAATCAACCACTATTACGAAAATTGCTAATTGAAGCTCCAGGTACCTATCATCATAGTATCATGGTAGCTAATTTAAGTGAGGCTTCCTGTGAAGCGATTGGTGCAAATGGATTACTAGCTCGTGTGGCAGCCTATTATCATGATCTCGGAAAAACAGTTAGACCTCACTATTTTATTGAAAACCAGATGGGAATGAAAAATCCACATGATTATCTGGACCCACATCAAAGTGCAGAAATCATATTGCAACATCCTGCAGACAGTGCGAAGTTATTAAAAAAAGAAAAGATTCCTAATGAGATTATTGAAATTGCAATGCAACATCATGGTACGACTTTACTTAAATATTTTTATTTCAAAGCGAAAGATCGTAGTGATAAAGTAAATGAAGAAGCTTTTCGGTATGAGGGACCAAAGCCAAAGTCGAAAGAAGCTGCTGTTGTATCGATTTGTGATTCTATTGAAGCGGCTGCACGCTCATTGGCGAACCCTACTCAAGAAGAAATTGAAAAAGTGGTATCTTCTATTTTTGAAGATCGCTTATTAGATGGGCAATTAAACGACAGTACGTTAACGTTTAAGGAATTAGAACAAATGAAATTAGTTATTTGTGAGACATTAAAAGGTATCTACCACTCTCGAATCCAGTATCCAAAGGAATCCAACATGAAAGAGGCGAAATAAGCATGAAAATAGATTTTTATGATGAAACTAAAAAAGTATCTCAGGAGCATTATGATTTAATAAATGAGCTACTTTCTTACGCTGCAAAACAGGAAAATACTACAGCAAATTCAGAATTGTCAATATCATTTGTAGATAATGAGGAAATTCAATTGTTAAATAAACAATATCGAGGACTAGATCGACCTACAGATGTCTTATCATTTGCTCTTGAAGAAGAAGCAGATGATGAGATTAAAATAACAGGTACTGATATTCCTGTAGCGTTAGGAGATATTGTTATTTCTGTGGATAAAGCAAATGAACAGGCTTCTGAATACAATCATTCTTTTTCAAGAGAATTAGGTTTTTTAGCGCTACACGGTTATTTACATTTGCTAGGTTATGACCATATGAATGAAGAGGATGAGAAGATAATGTTTTCAAGACAAGAGGAGATATTAAATGGGTTCGGATTATCGCGGGAAAAATAAGTTACATTTCGGTTTGCGATATGCTTTAAACGGTCTTAAAGTTGCCATTGGAACGGAACGGAATGTTGCCATTCATATTATTGCGGCGATAATTGTATTCATTGCAGGTATTTTTTATTCGATATCAACGATTGAATGGGCGATTTTATCATTAACAGTTGGAGCTGTTATCAGTATGGAAATGATGAATACTGCTTTAGAAAGAGCTTTAGACTATTTGGAACCTAAACATCGGTCTCAGGTAGGAATTGCAAAAGACATGTCTGCTGGTGCAGTCTTAGTCACTGCTATTGTAGCAATCATCATCGCTATTCTCATTTTTGTGCCAAAGATTTTATCATAAAAACAATAAGAGCACATATTTTTAAACTTTACCACTAGTTTTGTCGAAAGTATGAAATCTCAGAGTAGATATAGTATTATTATGGTATAGATAAGCAACAGGAATTAAAGCGGAGGAAAAGTTATGCATAACAATTTCAAATCAGGATTTGTAGCCATTATTGGTAGACCAAATGTAGGAAAATCGACCTTTATGAATCATGTTATTGGTCAAAAAATTGCTATTATGAGTGACAAAGCACAAACAACTAGAAATAAGATTCAAGGTGTATACACGGATGATCTTAAACAAATTGTATTTATTGATACGCCGGGAATTCATAAACCTAAGCATAAACTAGGAGATTTCATGGTGAAAATAGCTGAAAACACGTTAAATGAAGTAGATGCTATTATGTTTATGATTAATGCTGATGAAGGTTATGGTATGGGTGATCAATATATTATGGATCGATTAGAATCAATTAAAAAACCGGTTTTTTTAGTTATTAATAAAATTGATCTTGTTCATCCAGATCAGCTGTTGCCACTTATAGACCAATATAAGGACAAGTATCCGTTTAAAGAGATTATTCCCATCTCGGCACTGGAAGGAAATAATGTTAATCACCTAATGGATGTTTTCACAGACCATCTCCCAGAGGGGCCCCAATATTATCCAGAGGATCAAATTACTGACCATCCGGAACGATTTATTATTGGTGAATTAATACGAGAAAAGGTCTTACAATTAACGAGAGAAGAAGTACCGCATTCAGTTGCCGTAGTAATTGACGACATTAACAATCGCGGTGAAGGTGAAAAAGTTTTAGTACAGGCAACCATTGTGGTTGAAAGGAAATCACAAAAAGGCATTATTATTGGTAAACAAGGTCAAATGTTAAAAGAAATCGGAAAACGAGCTAGACAGGACATTGAACGATTATTAGGATCGAAAGTGTATTTGGAATTGTGGGTGAAAGTACAAGAAAATTGGCGGAATAAACCACATCAATTACAAGAATTCGGTTTTAAACAGGATGAATATTAGAAGGTATATATATTATATAATCCCTCAGCTGAAAATATGATTGAGTTGTTGTTTGTAGTTTGATACATGGTAAATATTTTTACTAATTGAATGAACATTTCAGGAAAATCTAATATTGAACACAATGAAAGATTACCATAAGGAAAGGTGAGGTTTATTGTGATCGATGTACCATGGAAAATATTTAGTCAAACAGGCAATATTGAAGCGTACTTATGGATGAAACAAGTTGAGTCAGATGATTATGAGGAACAAGAAGAAGAATTGGACAATACGTTTTTTGAGGATACACATTTTTAGAACTGAAAGGGAAAGGTGAAGCTTGTGTTTGAAAAAGTAGAAGGCTTCATTTTGAAAACACAGGATTATGGGGAAACACATAAAATTGTGACTATACTAACTCCTACATTAGGAAAAGTTGGTGCTATAGCAAGAGGTTCAAAAAAAACAAAAAGTAGAATGGCTGCTATTACGCAGCCATTTATTCATGGGTCATATTTAATACAACCTGGATCGGGTCTTGCAACCATACAGCAAGGTGAAGTGATTACTTCTTTTCGTAAAATAAGGGAAGATATATTTAAAACGGCCTATACTAGCTATTTAGCAGAATTAACGGATAAACTAATCGATTCCAAAAAATATAACCCTTTTATCTATAAACAATTATTAGATACGGTTGAACGGATAAATGATGATAAAGATGCTGAGATATTAACGATGATTTATGAATGGAAAATGTATAAAGAAGCTGGTTTTGCTCCAGTAGTGACAAAATGTGTTTCATGCGGAAATCCAAATAATCTAAAAGCATTTTCTATCTCGAATGGCGGTTTATTATGTAGGAATTGCTTACAATTAGATCAGCACGCCATCTCTATTCCCGAAAAAGTTGCGAAACTAATGGCATTATTTGCTTGGCTAGAAGTAGAGCGAATTGGAAATATATCAGTGAAACCTGAGAATAAATTGATTATTCAAAAAATCATGGATCAATATTATGAAGAACATGGCGGCTATTATTTGAAATCAAAAAGATTTTTGAAACAAATGAATCAGTTAAACGATAAATTATAATTGACAATTGACAGAATGTTGCGTATGATGTAAAAATGAAATGAATAGCGGTTAGCAAAGAAAGAGAGTAGTACTGATTAGATTGTCTTTAGAGCGAATTCAGGATGGTGGAAGCTGAATAAGGTCAAAATCAGGAAGGCACTCTGGAGCAACGTTTATGAAAGTGGTCATCTTTTCATAGGTGACAAATAGGGTGGAACCGCGGGTAAACCCGTCCCTATGCTTTATCGATCCGATAAGGCATAGGGACGGGTTTTTCGATTTATTACTTAGCAGTAGTACTGGATTTGCTTTCTTCCGTTCTGCATTTGAATGAGTGCGTTGCTACGCTACGGCAAGATACTTCGCTTTATGTGGCGTTCTGATATTTGAAAGAATGAACCCTTGAAATTAATTCCTATGAATTTCTATTTTCAAGAGAGGAACAACTTTAAATAGCGCAGTATTCTGCCAAAGCGGTATTCTAGCACTCTCTATGGGAAGAATGGAAGAAAGCTACACTACAGTGAATTTTCAAGTTCGCAGTTTTTATCTATACGTTCTATACATAGGAGGATGAATTATTGATGAATATTCAAGAGATGATATTAACATTACAAAAGCATTGGTCAGATCAAAACTGTATATTAATGCAAGCATATGATGTTGAAAAAGGGGCAGGCACGATGTCGCCAATGACACTTTTACGTAGCCTTGGACCTGAACCATGGAACGTTGCATATGTTGAACCATCACGACGTCCTGCTGATGGCCGTTATGGACAAAATCCCAACAGATTATATCAGCATCATCAATTCCAGGTAATTATGAAACCATCTCCAGATAATATTCAGGAACTATATTTGGAATCATTAGAAAAGTTAGGCATAGATCCAGCACAACATGATATTCGTTTTGTCGAAGATAACTGGGAAAACCCAACATTAGGTGCAGCTGGTCTTGGATGGGAAGTTTGGTTAGATGGTATGGAAATTACACAATTCACGTATTTTCAGCAAATTGGTGGACTGGAGGCAAAACCGGTAGCGGTGGAAATTACTTATGGTATTGAACGATTAGCTTCCTATATTCAAGATAAAGAAAATGTATTTGATTTAGAATGGACAGAGGGGGTAACTGTTGGAGATATTTTCTATCAGCCAGAATATGAACATTCTAAGTATACATTTGAGGAATCCAATACAGACATGCTTTTTGAATTATTCTCTACGTATGAGAAAGAAGCTAAGCGAGCAATGGAAAAAGATTTGGTCTTCCCTGCGTATGATTACGTTCTTAAATGTTCTCACACCTTTAACTTATTAGATGCTAAAGGAGTTATATCTGTCACAGAACGAACAGGATACATAGGACGTGTCCGTAATTTAGCTAGAGAAATTGCTAAACTGTATGTAGCAGAAAGAGAACGCCTTGGATTCCCCATGTTGAAAGGAGAAGAAAAACGTCATGAAAACAACTAATGTTTTATTTGAAGTAGGTTTAGAAGAAATGCCAGCTCGTTTTATGAATGATACAGAAAAGCAATTAAAGAATAAAACGACTGAGTGGTTAAAAGATATTCGCTTAACTTATCAAAATCTTACAACGTATATAACACCTAGAAGATTTGCTGTATTAATTGAAGGTTTAGACTATAAACAAGCTGATGAAGAAGAAGAAGCAAAAGGACCTGCTTTGAAAATAGCTCAAGATGATGAGGGTAGTTGGACTAAAGCAGCGATCGGTTTTTCTAAAGGGCAAGGGAAGTCTGTAGATGATCTATATGTGAAAGAAGTCAACGGGACAGAATATGTTTATGTCAACAAATTTTTAAAAGGTAAAACACAGGAAGAGTTGTTACCAGATTTTAAAGAAATCATTTTGAGCCTAAACTTCCCTAAAAATATGCGTTGGGCTGATCAAAGCTTACGCTTTATTCGTCCAATAAAATGGCTTGTGGCGTTACAAGATGAAAAAGTTATTCCTTTTGAGATAGCCGGTGTACACACAAGTAATGTTAGTTTCGGACATCGTTTTTTAGGAGGGAAGATAGAAATAACTACTCCATCTTCATACGCAGAAATTTTAAGTAATCAATATGTGATTGCTGAAACAACGACACGACAAAAAATGATTGTTGACGGTATTAAACATCTGGAACAAGAAAAAGGATGGAATATTCCAGTTGATGATGATTTATTAACGGAAGTAACCCATCTAGTGGAGTATCCAACAGTATTTTTTGGTCAATATAGTGAGGAATTTTTGCATATACCAAAAGAAGTTCTTATTACATCTATGAAAGAACATCAACGCTACTTTCCTGTACAAACCGCAGATAATGAATTACTGCCATTCTTTATTGGTGTACGCAATGGTACCAGTGATCATATTGAAACAGTGGCAAGAGGTAATGAAAAGGTATTACGGGCAAGGTTACAGGACGCGCAGTTTTTCTATGAAGAGGATCAAAAACAATCAATTGATCATAACTTAAAACAATTAGAGCGCATGGTATTTCAGGAAAGTCTAGGTACGATTGCAGATAAAGTAAAACGAGTAACGGAAATTAGCGGAATAATCGCAAAAGATTTAAATCTCTCAGATCATGAAAAAACTCAAATTGAAAGAACTGCAAAGATAAGCAAATTTGATCTGGTTACGAACATGGTTAACGAATTTACCGAGCTTCAAGGGATAATGGGAAGAAAATATGCTACTATTTTTGGGGAAGATGAAGTCGTAGCACAAGCAATTGAGGAACATTATATGCCAAGAAATGCACATGATGAATTACCTGCTAGTTCAGTTGGTTCTGTTGTGAGTATTGCTGATAAGATCGATACCATTGTCGGATGTTTTGCAGTAGGCTTGATACCAAGCGGTTCTCAAGATCCATATGCTTTAAGAAGACAAGCGTTGGGTATATTGCAAATCAATCAACATAACAGTTGGGATTTAAATATTAATCAGTTAATTGAAAAAGTTTTCGCGCTATTTGATGCAAGGGATATTTCGTCATCTGAAAAATTTCAAGTATTAACTCAAATAGAATCATTTTTTAAACAACGTGCTGCATATATTATGAAAGAAGCAGACATTGGAGCTGATATCATTGAGGCAGTTCTTGTTAACGAATTATCAGATTTCTCCTTCCTTTTAGAAAAAGCGAAATTATTGAAAGGTAAACGAGCTGATGCTAATTTTAAAGACAAACAAGAGGCTTTTGTTCGAGTTATGAATTTAGCAGCTAAAGCTGAAGAAGATATAGAAGTAAAACCTGGATTATTTGATAAAAAAGAAGAGAAAGAGCTATATAACACATATTTAGATATAAAAAATCAGTATAGAAGTGCCATCGCAAAAAAAGATGCAAATGAAGCGCTAAACCAGTTGACACCATTAGTAGAGCCTATCCATGATTTCTTTGACAACACAATGGTCATGGATAAAGATGAAACTATTCGTAATAATCGTTTAGCTTTACTAAATGTTATTACCAATGAAATTAATCAATTTGCAGATTTAACTAAAGTCCAATGGAAACAATCATAGGTCGTAACGGACTGAGGAGGACATAACGTTAATGGAAAAGGCAATCATTTATGTTGTTTCTGATTCAGTAGGAGAAACAGCAGAATTTGTTACAAAGGCAGCACTCAGTCAATTTATGAGTGAGAATGATTATGATTTATATCGCATACCTTATGTAGAAAATATCGAAGTTTTGCGAGGCGCTGTATATCATGCAAAACAACTGGGTGCAATGATTGGATTTACATTAGTCAATCCGATGTTTAGAGAGTTTTTAATTCAAGAAGCTTCTCATAAAAATGTCGAATGTGTTGATATAATGGGACCAATGTTACAGGCAATGGAAAGAAAATTTCAAAAGGAACCGAAACAAGAACCAGGACTGATTCATAAGTTAGACGAAGATTATTTTAGAAGAGTAGAAGCAATAGAATTTGCAGTGCGTTATGATGATGGTAGAGACCCGAGAGGAGTAGAACAAGCCGATATTGTGTTAATCGGGGTGTCTAGAACGTCCAAAACCCCGTTATCACAATATTTAGCCCATAAACAATTAAAGGTTGCGAATGTGCCAATTGTTCCAGAAGTAGATCCGCCTGCTTCATTATTTACCATTCCAACTCAGAAATGTATCGGCTTGAGAATTAGTCCTGAAAAATTAAATAGCATTAGAAAAGAACGTTTAAAAAGTCTTGGACTGGATGATCAAGCTGCATATGCGAATGTTGACCGTATAGCATCAGAATTAGATTACTTTAATAAGCTTATTCATCAACTTGGTTGTCCGGTTATTGATGTGTCGAATAAAGCTGTCGAAGAAACAGCAAATATTATTTTGAATTTAATTAATCAACCTTATTGGGATTTACATGATAACAAAGCAAGTGAATAAATAAGATAAGATGTTGGAAAATAATATGAATATATATTATAATTATATTTTGTGAAAATGTTTATATTATTAATAAAATGTATATTACTGACTAATACATTAAATTTTTTGTTAGCCTTTAATTGTTGATAATTATAAAAAAAATGCAACATTTTTTCAAAAAAACTTTGATTCAAGCAGGAATTTGCGGTTTTGTGTAGAATTATGTATCCATAAGCATCTTTTATTATTCGACATTTTATAACTCTGTGTCATGAAATAGCGTATTTATTACGGTGTTTACATGTTCCTTGTTAGAGGTATTATGTAAATAAGAGGCTATTTTTTATTGTGCAGTGAAAGGTATAGCATACCGATGATGAGAAAATTGTCGAACTTTTAATTTAAGTAGTAGTGAGAAATGGTGATAAATAATGGCCTATCAAGTGTCTGATGAAACGATTGGGTCGCTTCGTCAAGCTAATGATGTTGTCGATATTGTTGGAGAATATGTTCAATTAAAAAAACAAGGCCGAAATTATTTTGGACTCTGTCCATTTCACTCAGAAAATACGCCTTCTTTTTCTGTAAACCAAGATAAACAAATTTATCATTGCTTTGGGTGTGGCAAAGGTGGCAATGTTATTACGTTTATTATGGAAATGGAAGGATATACTTTTCAACGAGCAATCCGTTATTTAGCTGAAAAATCTGGTCAGTCTATTCCTGAATTAAAAGAACCAGCAAATGAAAAGGTTAATAGCGAGGAACAGACTATTTTAGATGCTTATCAATGGCTAGTAAAGCTTTACCATCATTTATTACGACATTCAAAAGATGGAAAAAAAGCTTTGGAATATCTTTATAAAAGAGGCTTTTCTGATGAAGCAATCGATCAGTTCCAAATAGGATATTCGCCAACATCAAAAGATTTTATAGCACAATTTTTAGAAAAAAAAGGCTTCCATAAGCAAGTAATGGCAAATGCTGGGTTATTAACTGCAGGAAATGAAGGGAATTATTACGACCGATTTCAAGCAAGAGTTATTTTTCCAATCCGTAATCATTTAGGTAAAACCATTGGATTTGTAGGAAGAACTGTTACAGATCAGGAACCTAAGTATTTAAACAGTCCTGAAACATCTTTGTTTAAAAAAAGTAAATTACTTTATAACTTTGATTTAGCTAGAAGTGAAATCAGAAAAAAGGGAGAAGTAATTCTGTTTGAAGGATCCGCAGACGTTATAGCCGCTCATCAGGCTGGTGTTACGAATGGTGTAGCATCATTAGGGACTTCTTTAACAGAAACACATGCAAGTCTTTTAAGAAGGTATGTTGATACAGTATTAATCTGTTATGACGGAGATAACGCTGGTCAAAATGCAACTTATAAAGCCATTCAATTATTGAAAAAAGTTGGCTGTAACATAAAAGTAGCTACATTACCTTATAATTATGATCCAGATCAGTATATACAAGAGTACGGAAAAGAAAAATTCCGAACACAAGTTATTGAAACTGCTGATACAGAAATGGCTTTCTTAATGAAGTTTTTAAAAAAGAATTTTAATTTAAAACTTGAAGGAGATCGACTGCAATATGTAGAAAGAGTAATTGGGGAAGTTGCACAACTAAATAGTTCGATTGAACAAGACCATTACATTCGAGAGTTAGCAGAAGAATTTAATCTCGCTTATGAGGTATTATCACAAGAATTAAACTCTCGAATACGAAATATCAAAAAAAATGATGATAACCGCGAGAGGTTTGGTAATACTAATGGTGGAAATCAACAGAAATATGTACCGAAAAAATTAAATGTTTTACCACCAGCTTATCAGAATGCAGAACGTCGGTTAATCGCATTTATGCTACAAAATACTCACATTGCAGAAAAAGTCAGAGAAACGATTGGATCTAAGTTTAATTTAGAACAACATCAAATTATTGTAACCCATCTGTACGGATATTATGAAGAAGGGAACCAACCCGATCCCAGTCATTTCTTAACATATCTGGATGATGCAAAGCTTCAACAAACTGTTGTAGAACTATCGATGATGGATTATTCTTGGGAAATGTCAGAAAAGGAGCTTCAAGATTATATCCATCTAATTCAATCAGAACAGACAGATAATGAAGAAATTAAGCAACTACAACAAAAAATGAAACAGTTAGAGAAATCAGATCCAAAGGAAGCAGCTAAAGTAGCAATGGAGATCATAAAGATAAAACAACAATCGAAAAATTGGAGTTAGTTTTGGAAGGAGGGGCACTCATGGCAGAAAACAAGCCATCACGTTCAAAAGAAGCTGAATTAACAATTGAGCAGGCCAAAGACCAGTTATTGGAATTAGGTAAAAAACGTGGTGTATTAGCATATGAGGAAGTAGCAGAAAGATTAGCAAATTTTGATTTAGAATCTGATCAAATGGATGAATTCTATGAGTACCTAAATGAACAAGGTGTAGAAGTAATAGGGGATTCGGATGAAGATCCTACCATGCAACAGCTTTCTAAAGAGGAAGAATTCGACCTAAATGATTTAAGTGTACCGTTAGGAATTAAAATAAATGATCCGGTTCGAATGTATTTAAAGGAAATTGGTCGAGTAGATTTATTATCAGCAACAGAAGAAATTGATCTTGCAAAAAGAATTGAAGAAGGCGACGAATACGCTAAAAAAAGATTAGCTGAAGCAAACCTTCGTCTAGTTGTAAGTATTGCAAAACGTTATGTTGGACGCGGTATGCTATTTTTAGATCTAATTCAAGAAGGAAACATGGGTCTGATTAAAGCTGTCGAGAAATTCGATTTCCGTAAAGGATTTAAGTTCAGTACCTATGCAACATGGTGGATTCGACAAGCCATCACAAGAGCTATTGCAGATCAGGCAAGAACGATCAGAATTCCTGTTCATATGGTTGAAACAATAAATAAACTCATTCGGGTTCAACGACAATTATTACAAGACCTAGGGAGAGAACCAACACCAGAAGAAATTGCTAAGGACATGGAATTAACACCAGATAAGGTAAGAGAAATCTTGAAAATTGCTCAAGAGCCTGTATCGTTAGAAACACCTATTGGAGAGGAAGATGACTCGCACCTTGGTGATTTTATCGAAGACCAAGAAGCTACTTCGCCTTCTGATCACGCAGCATATGAATTATTGAAAGAACAATTAGAAGATGTTTTAGATACACTAACAGATCGTGAAGAAAACGTATTACGGTTACGTTTTGGTTTAGATGATGGCAGAACGAGAACATTAGAAGAAGTCGGTAAAGTATTTGGCGTAACTCGTGAAAGAATTCGTCAAATTGAAGCGAAAGCATTACGTAAATTACGTCATCCAAGTCGTAGTAAACGATTAAAAGATTTCTTGGAATAAATTCTCTAAGTGTGATGAATGAACTATCTTCTTATCAGAGAAGATAGTTCATTTTGAATTTTCACTAAGACTATCAACGTTTTATATTATTAGCCGATATAATGGTTAAAGTGGATTAGACTTGGAGATGGTATTAATGGATGAAGAACGTAAGCACATAATTATTAACGAAATTAATTACTGGAAGACACATCACTTATTACCAAATCAGTATTGTGATTTTTTACTAGCTCTTTATACGGAAGGGGAAGGAACGAAAGAAAATAAAATTAGTGAAAGCAGACAAACACCGTATTATTTGCTTTTATATTTTTTGGATACATTATTGATATTATTCCCTATTTTAATTTTCCAGTTTACAGATAATAAACTTTTTTATATAATTGGTATCGCTCTCACTATAATTTGTTCACTTGGCATGATAAAGGCTTTTTCGCGAAATGATCAATTAAAAGACTCTTATGCTGTGATGATATTCTTCTTAGTTTTTTTATTTTCCACGATGTTATGGATTAATGAGTACTTTCGGGTATATTGGATCACTTATACATGGATTTTAATTAATAGTATTTCTTGGATAATATTTGGTAAAATAAGAAGGCAGTTTTTCTTACAAATTGCAGGGGTATTTATTTTGATTATTTTGGCAATCATGTTTGGTTTCCATTATTTTTAGACAATTTCATGAATTTTAATGAGTATTACTTTTCTATTTGCCTATTTTGAAGTAAAATAAAGATGGTTTTCCATAATACATATAAGAAAAATTTGTTGAGGATTGTAAACCTAGTTTGATGCGTAATTGAAGGAGGAAAAAACGATGAAGAAAAATCCAATTATACCTTTTGCACTTATTGCTGTTCTTGGGATTTTAGCTATGATCATTTTAGCCGTAGTGGGATTAAATGAACAAGAAAGAATAGCAAATGGTGGAGAAGAAGGAGAAACTACACAAGCAGATCCAGAAGCATTAATTCAAAGCTGTATTGGATGTCATGGTGGTGACTTAGAAGGTGGAAGTGGACCATCTCTTAATGATGTTCATGAGAGATTAAGTGTAGAGGAAATTGAAAGGACAATTATTGAAGGTAGACCTGATAAAGGTATGCCCGCTGGCCTAGTAAGTAATGAGGAAGCCGCAATATTAGCTGAATGGTTGGCTGCAAAAGGGGAAGAATAGAGTTTCAAAAGCTTTCTGTATCGACAGAAGGCTTTTTTCATCTTTAAAAAGTGAAAGGAAAAAAATCATGTTATCAAAAAGACTAGAACAGGTAGCAGAATACTTAAAGGAACCGATTCATTTTGCCGATATTGGTTCTGATCATGCCTACTTACCATGTTATGTTTGTTTACGGCATGAACATGCAACTGCCATCGCAGGGGAGGTTAATCAAGGACCGCTTGAAAGAGCAAAGCAAACTGTTAGAGAACATGGCCTTAGCGATCGAATTCAAGTAAGAAAAGGGAATGGCTTAGAAGTTATTAAAAAAGAAGAAGTGAATCAGATAACTATTGCCGGTATGGGGGGCAAGCTAATCCGAACTATTCTTGAGGAGGGTAAATCTAAATTACATGGTGTCTCACGATTAATTTTACAGCCTAATATTGATGCCCAAATCGTTCGTGAGTGGTTAATGGATCATCAATATAAAATTGTGGCAGAAGATATAATTTTAGAAGATGGCTATATTTATGAGATCATTGTCAGCGAATATTGGAATGAGCCACTTGATCTTTCTGAAAAGGATCTATTTTTTGGTCCATATCTTCTTAAAGAAAAAAGTCAAGTTTTTTACAAGAAATGGTTCCATGAGAAAGAGAAACGTCTGAAGCTGATTAATCAGATGAAACAAGCCAAACATTTACCAGTTGAAAAAATCAACAAGTTAGAAACTGAAATGGAATGGATTAGGGAGGTAATAGCAGATGACGACCGTTAAGGATGTAATTCGTTTATTCGAGAACTGGGTTCCTAAGCATTATGCAGAGTCCTGGGATAATGTTGGCCTACAAGTGGGGTCAGAGGATCAAAAGGTTAATAAACTAATGATAACCTTGGACGTGATAGACACTGTCGTAGATGAAGCGATAGATAAAAACGTGGACCTTATTATTGCTCATCATCCACTATTATTCAAAGGCTTAAAGCATATTGACTTCCAAGATCCTAAAGGGCGAGTAGTAAAAAAGTTAATCCAGCATAATATCACCGTTTATGCAGCCCACACCAATCTTGATGTAGTAGAAGGTGGTGTGAACGACATGTTGTCAGAACGACTAGAACTTACAAACACAAAGGTATTAGTACCAACAGTGGAGGAACCATTATTTAAATTTATCGTTTATGTCCCTCAAACGCACTTGAATGTGATGGTCAATGCTTTAGGAGACGCTGGTGCAGGACATATTGGTAACTATAGCCATTGTACTTTCCGAGTTGCGGGAACCGGTGCATTTAAACCGTTAGAAGGAACCAACCCTTTCCTTGGCAGACAAGATGAAATAGAAGAAGTTAATGAATATAAAGTAGAAACAATTATTAAAAAATCACAATTGTCACGTATATTGCAAGTAGCAGAAAAGAAACACCCATATGAAGAAATGGCGTATGATGTAATACCGCTTGCCAATAAAGGTAATCAGATTGGTCTAGGGCGTATTGGTAAGCTATCTCAGCCGATGAAATTAGCAGAGTATGCTGAAGTAGTTAAACGTAATTTACATATTCCGGCATTACGTTATGTTGGAAATCAAAACCAAATCATTAAGAAAGTTGCTATATTAGGAGGCAGCGGCAAAGGGTATATTGATATAGCTCGGTACGCTGGTGCCGAGCTATACATAACTGGCGATTTAACTTTTCATGAAGCACAAGATGCTGAAGAGGCGGGTCTCTGCCTAATTGATCCAGGTCACCATGTCGAGGAAGTAATGAAACAAGGAGTAAAAGATTATTTCTTAGCAAACCTTGATGCATTACCAGAAAAAATTGAGGTAGAAATATCAAGATTGTCAACAGATCCATTTCGTTATCAATAATAGAGAAGAAGCAAGCACCACAACGGCGCTTGCTTCTTATTTTTTGGCTTTTACTTTTGGTAGGATCTTGTCTTTTTTTACTTTTGATGTACGATCCCATGTTTCAGGATTATTTGCATCATATTGTTCAATAAATTTAATTACTTCTTTAGCAATTGGTGTTGGGGTGGAAGCACCAGCAGTCACAGCAACTTTTGAAACACCTTCTAACCACTCAAATTGAATTTCAGATACATCAGCAATTCGATATGCTGGAGTGTCTGCTTTTTCAATTGAAACTTGTGCTAAACGGTTGGAGTTATTACTGCGTGGATCTCCAACTACTAAAGTTAGATCGGCATCTTTTGCCTGTTCTGCTACTGCTTCCTGGCGAACTTGAGTTGCCATGCAGATTTCTTGTTCCATCTCTGTTTGCGGATATTTCTCTTGTACTTTTAACATCACATCATGAACGTCCCATTGACTCATCGTCGTTTGATTCGTCACTAATACTTTTGCTGAATGAATGTTAAGTTTTTCAACGTCTTCTTGGTTTTGTATTAAATGAACATGATCAGGAGCTACACCTACAGCACCCTCAGGTTCTGGATGTCCTTTCTTGCCAATATAGACAATTTCATAATTTTCTTTTACTTTTTCACGAATCAAATCATGTGTTCTCGTAACATCTGGGCACGTTGCGTCAAGAACAGTTAACCCTTTTTCTTCTGCTCGTTTTTTAACTTCTGGTGATACACCATGAGCAGTGAAAATAACTGTTCCATCTTCAATTTCATCTAGAAGCTCTTCACGATTTCTTCCATCTAATGTATAAACACCTTGTTCTTTGAAGGCGTTGGTTACATGCGAATTATGAACAATCATACCAAGTATATAAATAGGGCGAGGTAGATTGGGATCCTTCACTGCATTTTGAGCAATTACCATTGCATCGACAACTCCATAGCAATATCCTCTAGGAGCAATCTTAATTACGTCCATCCTGGTTCCCCCTCTGTACTTTCTACTAGAGATCAAGTAAAATGTTAATAGCGGACTTGAATTTGTCCAATACTTATATTATAAAGGTATTTGCTACAATTGACAAAGATATTTGTTAACTAGAAGGAGATTAACATGGAAAAGCATTTATTTAAACAATATGCATTGAATGATTGGATGAATGAAGTGATTGGCAAGTTAGGATTTTATGAGCCCACTGCTATTCAAGCCAAGGTCATTCCAGAAGCTTTAAAAGGAAAAGACATTATCGGTCAATCGGAAACTGGATCAGGCAAAACCCATGCCTTTTTAATTCCATTACTGAATAAAATCGATTCGAATCAATCTGAAACACAGATTGTTTTAACTGCACCAACAAGGGAACTTGCTACCCAAATATATGATGAAGTAAAAAAAATTATGCAGCTTTCCGAAAATGAGGATAATTGGCGGGCAAAGTTAATCATCGGTGGAACGGATAAAAAACGAATGGTTGAAAAAATGAAGCAGAATCCACATATCGTAGTAGGTACACCTGGGCGTATTTTAGATTTAGTACAAGAAGGTGTATTAGATATTTATTCCGCACGTTCCTTTGTCATGGATGAAACAGATTTAATGTTAGAATTAGGACTTATTGAAGAAATTGATCGGATCCTTATAAATGCAAATTCTGACATTCAAGTGATGGTGTTTTCGGCAACCATTCCCGAAAAACTACAGCCATTTCTTAAGAAATATTTACATGCACCTCTTTATGTCAATATTGATGACCGATTAGCTCCAGAGAAGCTAGAACATCGTTTAATTGATCTTAGACATCGCGAACAAGATGATGTGATTTTTGAAATTTCCAAGGTAATTCAACCATATTTAGCTATTATTTTTACGAATGGAAAGGAAAATGCCAACCAATTAGCGGAAAAGTTACAGACTAAAGGCTTAGATGTCGGGCTGATTCATGGTGGACTTAATCAAAGGGAACGAAAAAGAGTCCTTAAAGAAATTCAGCAGCTGAAATATCAATATATTGTCGCTACTGATCTCGCTGCCCGTGGTATCGATATTAAGGGTGTTAGCCATGTGATTAATGCGGAATTACCGAAAGAAGAATCATTCTATTTACATCGAGTTGGTAGAACCGCTCGCGCAGGTATGGAAGGTACGGCTATTAGCCTTTATCAGGAAGAAGATATATCACTAATTAAGAAACTAGAGAAAAAAGGATTAAGCTTTATGTTTTACGATGTCGTAAAAGGAGAATGGCGAGAAGCCAAAGCATGGAACATAAGGCAAAAGCGGGAAAGACAAGAAAATGAAGTTGAGAAAAAAGCATGGCAACAAATAAGAAAACCGAAAAAAGTGAAGCCAGGATATAAGAAAAAAATGAAAAAACAACAGCAAAAAGTAAAGAAGAAAATAGAAAGAAATCAATATAAGAAAAAATAGAAAAGGTGAGAGGGAATTATGTTAAAAATTGGATCACATGTGTCAATGAGTGGGAAGAAAATGCTTTTAGGTTCAAGTGAAGAAGCAGTCTCATACGGTTCTACAGCGTTTATGATTTATACAGGAGCTCCTCAAAATACGAGAAGAAAGCCAATTGAAGAGTTAAATATTGAAGCAGGTCGTCAACATATGGAGGATAACGGTATTTTGGATGTTGTTGTCCATGCGCCATATATTATCAATATTGGCAATGCGAAAAAGAAAGAAACATTCGAACTAGGGGTAACGTTTTTAAAGAATGAAATTGATCGTACAGAAGCTATCGGTGCTAAACAAATTGTACTACACCCAGGGGCACATGTTGGTGAAGGTGTTGATACAGGAATCGCCAAAATTATTGAAGGATTAAATGAAGTATTAGATCCAAAACAAGATGTTCAGATTGCTTTGGAAACAATGGCTGGTAAGGGATCAGAAATTGGTCGTAGTTTTGATGAATTAGCAAGAATTATTGACGGTGTAACACATAACGATAGACTTTCTATCTGTATGGATACTTGTCACATTCATGATGCAGGATATCCTATTGTTGATGATTTTGACAGCGTATTAAATGATTTTGATAAAATAATTGGGCTTGATCGTTTGAAAGTAGTTCATATTAATGACAGTAAAAATGTACAGGGTGCAGGAAAAGACCGTCATGAAAATATCGGATTTGGACATATCGGTTTTGAAACGATTCATAACATTGTCTATCATGATCAGTTAACAGAATTGCCGAAGATTTTGGAAACTCCTTACGTTGGAGAAGATAAGAAAAATAAAAAACCTCCATATAAATTTGAGATCGAAATGCTGAAAAATGGATCTTTTGTTACAGATTTAAAAGAACAAATAGTAAATCAATAATTTTAATGCAACTGGAATATTCTCACTCCACAGAATTGTATATTCCAGTTGCGGATGTAATTAGCCCGTTTCATGAATGATGAAATGGGTTATTTTGTATTTGTAATGTTTATCTATTATTGGAAGTAATCTTCTACTCCATAGTCTTTAATCATTTTATGAAATAGTTGCTGGCAAGCTTTGGCTGTTTTGATGTCAGTGATTTGGGCTAATTTTTTTAGCATTTTTGCTCGATCTTCAGCAATTGTTGGGTCATAAGTAGTGCTTTGTAAATGGCTAGATATTAATTTAGCTTGGTCTTTAGTAATGGAAATATGATATTTGCTTGCATACTCCATTATTTCCCTGGCACTGATTTTTTTCAATTTACTAATTATAATTCGTTTTGTTAAACCGTTCATTCTAAAACTCCTTTATATTCGTTTCATTATTTTATGCATGAATGTTTAAGTTTTGTGCATAAAGGTAATAAGAGTAAAGTTGAATCATTTGCATTAATCGACATTATTCGCTAACATATAGCGCTGTAGATAAAACTACAATGTCGAGCAATGCTTTGACCGCAAAGGAGTGTATCATTAAATGTCAAAAAAAATGCAGTGGATTAGTATTGTATTGGCTTTGGTGCTTGTAAGTTGGAGCTATTATCAAGTAAATTCATATAAATCAAAAATGCAAGCACTGAAGCAAGATAAAGCTGAATTAGAGCAAGAGATGCAAAATATGGAGTCTCAAGCTCAATATATCTTGAATCAAGCTAATCAAAAAGAAATTGAATTAACACATGAAACATGGCCAAAATTTTTTGATATAGCAGAAGTCATGGTTGAGGAAAGTGATGGGAAATTTCTAAGGCCATGGGCTATTTATTTAGTGAAAGAGGCAGAATCGTATGGGATTGATCCATTTATTGTCTATGAACTTTTAAAAATTGAAACAGGCAACAGTTTTGATCCAGAATTAGTTGGGCCGGAAACAAAATACGGTCATGCTTACGGTATGGCACAGTTTATGAAAAACACAGCACCATGGATAGCAGATATGGCGGCTATGCCATATAAAGAAGATCTTTTATTTGATCCGTATTATTCCATAAAATTATCATTAGTCTATCTTGATTATTTATATGGTCAATATGATAATTGGGACGAAACTTTAACAGCATATCATCGTGGCATGGCAGGATTAGAGCAATATAAACTTAAAAATGGTCATGCGAATAGCGAATATGCAACGCGTATTCAACGAAATGCTCAAAAGTATAAAGAATTTGTTGCATATGCACCGTAATTTGAAAGTAGAAATTACCACGTAAGTGTGAAAATAAATAAGGCATACTAGAAATGTACCTCTAAAAGAAAAGGAGGGTATAACAGTATGCCAGAAAATCAGAATCCACAGCAACGTGTTGAGAATGCGCCCAAAATCGATAATGGTCATATCGATGAAGCACCGCAATCAAAACAATTTGTAAACACTGATGAATTGTATTCAGTAGATGAGGCATATAAGAGGGAAGCTGAGGCGTCTGCTGAGTTATCAGCAAATGAATTTAATCGTCCTATACAATCTGAAGAACAAGAAACTGAAATGAAATCAGATGTAAATACTGCATATGGTTGGGCAGGTTTAGTTATAGCTTTAGCTTCCTTTTTTATTTGGCCACTATTGATGGCTATAGGTGGTATTGTCTTAGGATTTATTTCTAAGCGACAAGGTGCCGATACGCTAGGTAATGCGGCTATCGTAACAGCGATCGTTTCGATAATAATTTCGCTGATATTTATACCATTATAAAGAAAAAAGGCAAGCCATTTATGGCTTGCCTTTTAATAATAAACTGGTGAACGTTCTAATTAACTTTTTCTTTTAATTATACTTCCTGAGTTTCTTCTTCTTTTTGTTTTTGTATATATTCTTCTGCTATCTTATCTACCTCGATTTTTAATTCTTCTACCATGGTTTCTTCGGGTACTTTTCGAATAATTTCACCATGACGGAATAATAAACCTTCACCACGAGCACCTGCGATACCAATGTCAGCTTCTCGAGCTTCTCCAGGACCGTTTACAGCACAACCAAGTACTGCTACTTTGATAGGTGCTTTTATGGTTGAAATATATTCCTCCACTTCGTTTGCAATCTTAATAAGGTCAATTTCAATTCGTCCACAAGTTGGGCAAGAAATTAATGTTGCTGCATTTGATGCAAGCCCAAAGGATTTTAATAATTCTTTAGCAACTTTTACCTCTTCTACAGGATCGGCACTTAATGAAATACGCATGGTGCTTCCAATCCCTTTACTTAGGATTGCCCCCATACCAGCTGCGCTTTTTATACTACCAGCAAAAAGCGTTCCTGATTCTGTGATACCTAAATGTAAAGGATATGGAATAACTTCAGCTGCTTTTTCATATGCTTCAATTGCTAATTTAACATCTGATGCCTTTAAGGATACAACAATGTCATGAAAGTCGAGATCTTCTAAAATTTTAATATGATGTAGAGCACTTTCAACCATTCCATCAGCGGTTGGATAACCGTATTTTTCTAGGATGTGGCGCTCAAGAGAACCAGCGTTTACCCCAATTCGAATGGGAATTCCTTTTTCTTTAGCAGCATTTACGACTGCTTCCACTTTATCTCTTTTTCCAATATTACCTGGGTTAATACGAATTTTATCTGCGCCACCTTCAATTGCTTTTAGCGCTAGTTTATAATTAAAGTGAATATCAACTACGAGTGGAATATTGATTCTTTTTTTAATTTCAGGAATTGCGTTAGCTGCGCGCTCGTCTGGACAAGCCACACGCACAATTTGACAACCTGCTTCTTCAAGCCGTTCAATTTCTTTAACGGTTGCTTCGACATCGTGTGTTTTGGTAGTTGTCATGGATTGGATAACTACTTGGTCCTTACCTCCAACCATCACATTCCCAACTTTAACAGGTCGTGTATCTTTTCGATGTATTAAAGCCATAAATAAAATCGCTCCTTTAATTCAGTTTCCCAAAAATTCAAACATATAAAATGGCAAATCCCTGATAGAGTTTTTTAAACATAATCAGTGGCAGAAATTTGTTACCATTGTCCATTATAAAGGTTAAAATAAGAAAAGAGAAGTACCAAACCTTATTCTTAAAGAAAAAATAATAATTCTGAAACTAATTAATACTTCATTTCGTATGATATGATAGAAAGTATAAAGCCGATTTGAGGTGAGCGAATGTTTACGTTAACTGCTGATTGGATGAGTTTTGTTATCGTTGCCCTTGCAACACTTTTTCTGATTGGGGAACTACTCGTCAATGCAAAAGGCGTTTTTAGTATTTTAGGTTTTGGATTTATTACCATTTATTTTTCTTCATTTTTAGATCCAGGTATGTTTTTTGTCATGATTATTATATACTTCTTTGGATTAATGCTGATGGTTATAGACGGAAAGGTTTTAAATGATGGAACCCTTGCCGTAATCGGGCTTGTGTGTATGATCGTTTCTGTTGGATTCACCGCTCCTAACTGGGTTGCTGGCTCTTATGCAGTTTTAGGTGTATTTATTGGTGGCTTCAGTTCGTTTGGCTTTTTAAAGGTTTTTAAGAAACGACAGATGTGGTCAAAAATAACGTTATTTGATCAACTTACAGATGAAGCAGGTTACTCGAGCATCAATCAATCATATAAAGAATTAGTCGGTAAAACAGGATTAACAACAACAGATATGAGACCGATTGGAACAGTGTTAATTGATGAGAAAGAATATAGTGCAATAACACAAGGAAAATGGCTCAAAAAAAATACCGAAGTGGAAATAGCAGATGTGGATGGAACAAAGATTCTCGTAAAGGATAAAAAAAATTAAAAGAAAAGTCTGCTGATTAGGTACCGACCCCCAAAAGTTAGAGTAATAAATCTAACTTTTGGGGGTGTTTTTATGGCAAAATATAGTGAAGAATTTAAAATGAAGTTAATCACTGAGTATTTAGAGGGAAACATTGGATATGGATC
>NZ_JBQQCK010000019.1:0-52122 GCF_052246695.1 Gracilibacillus sp. D59
TACCCATGCATTTTCGTTTACTAATCATTTAATGTATTCGACTAATTTTAATCGTAACAGGTTTATTTTTTCTCAATATGAAATAGTACATTCTCACCTGCTGCTACGGTTTGTTCACCTGCAACATTACTCATAGCAAATTCTTCACCGTTCAGCAAAATAATTGGAGTCACCGTTTTAAATCCTTCCGCTATAATGGTATCAATATCAAATATAGCTAATGGATCTCCTTTTTTTACCTTTTGGCCATTCTCTACTTGAATATCAAAACCTTTACCATCCAATTCAACTGTTTCAAGTCCCATGTGCACTAAGATCTCTGCCCCTCCTTCGGTTTTCAGGCTAATTGCGTGTTTTGTTTTAAATACATCGACCACTTCTCCGTCGACCGGTGACACAACCTGTTTATCCGTAGGTTCAATCGCTATTCCGTCCCCCATCATTTTTTGGGAAAACACTTGATCTGGCACTTGATCTAATGGTATTACTTTTCCTGTTAATGGTGCTATTAAGTCCGTGTTTGCAGCTTTTTTCTTAAATAGATTTTTTAACATTGCATAACCCCTCCATTAGCGTCATTATATAGATACTTTTACCCCAAAATAAGCCATAATAATCATTTTAAAATATTCCATCAAAATTAATCGAGCAAAACCTATCTCGCTAACGACAAATCATTTAACACAAAAATACTCCTCATTATAAAATGAGGAGTATCCTTCTTATTTATTAATAACTTTTTTCAAGTTGACAACATTCTCTTTGGCACTGTCTAGCGGGTCTCCATCAAATTGTTCCTGCTCAATTACATACCAATCAACTCCGACAGATTCTCCAGTTTCCCATAACGTTGCAATATCTAGTGATCCTTTTCCAATTTCAATACTACGTTTTTCATCATTCTCTACTGTCATATCTTTGATGTGTAAGGAGACCACAAGATCATTATATGCTTTTATCGTTTGTAACGGATCTACACCGGCATGAGTTGCCCAATAACAATCGAGTTCCATTTTCACATACTCACGATCGGTTTCTTCAAATAAGATATCAAATCCTCTTTTTCCATTACCAAGATCAAAAAACTCCATATTATGATTGTGGTAAGCAAAGGAAAAGCCTGCTTCCGCACATTTTCGACCGATCTCATTTAACTCTTCAGCTGCACGATAATATGCTCCTTCATCTGCTCGCAGTTCTTCCGGAAGGATCGGACAAATGATCAAATCATTACCAATTATTCTATTATACGTTAACGATGCCTCCAGTTGATCTCCTGTTAGACTGTCAAACGGCATATGACTGCCAGCAGCTACAAGGCCAGACTCATCCATCACTTGTTTTAATTCGTCTGCAGGTGTATCAAAGAATCCGGCAAATTGCACCGCTTCATAACCCATCTCTCCTAATTTACGTAAAGTACCTAAAAAATCTTTCGTCGTATGATCACGAACAGAATATAATTGAATAGCAATTTTCCCCATGTGTAGCACACTCCTTATCACTCTTAAATTTTATAAGTAGACAGCTTTACCTGATTCAGCCGATTGATAAAGTCCATCGATAATTTTTTGAATATTGGTTCCTTGCTTTGCAAAACGGTCTGTTACATTTCCTTCGATACAGTCTGCTACAAAGGCGTGAATTTCTGTTTGATGAGCATTGATTTCTGGTAAATAGGCTGGCGTAATATCTATTAATGTATCGTGTTTTTCCTGATACATTTTTAATGGAAAAATATCTGCTCCTCCCTTATTTCCCATTAAGGAAACCTGCATCGTATCACGCTTCTCGACATTGGCTGCAAAAGCGGATTCTAATACAAGTGATGCACCATTTGTAAAGGTAATCATTCCTACAGCCATGTCCTCTACGGTATAATTTTGGTAATCCCATTCACCTAATAAACCTACACCTTTTTTCGTTCCTAGTTGTTGATGTGTTTGACCGAGGACTACGGCTGGTTCCGGATAACCCATTAAATATAACGCCGTATCTAACATATGGACACCGATATCGATTAATGGGCCACCACCTTGTAACTCTTTGTTAGTAAATACACCCCAACCAGGAATACCTCTACGTCTGATTGCTTGCACACGACCAGAATAAATTTCACCTAATTCGCCGGCATCAATAAATCGTTTAGCTGTCTGTGTTTCAGATTGAAAACGATAATGGAAACCATACATCAACAATTTACCTGATTTAGTAGCCGCTTCTTCCATTTCTTTTGCTTCTTGTTGGTTCATTGCCGGTGGTTTTTCACATAAGACATGGCAACCTGCTTCTAAGCCAGCAATCGCTGCATCCTTATGAAATTTATTCGGTACACAAACACTCACCGCGTCTATTTCTGTTTCTGCTAACATAGTCTCATAATTATCAAATGCTGCTTCAATACCATAATCACTTGCCACCATTTTTGCCTTATCATATGCTACATCTGCCACCGCTACAATTTCTACTTGTTCGGGAACTTTTCTATATGCAGGAATATGCACATCTGTTGCAATACCTCCTGCACCAATCAGAGCAACTTTTAATTTTGTCATTAGTGACTTCCTTTCCTTACGCCCACCACATCTCTGCTGGGCTTTCTTTAATATTAACTGCTTTTAAATTATCTACAGCACGAGCAAATCCTTCATCAATCGACATTAATGGATCTTCATGTTCAATACTTACCACGTAATCGTAACCAAAAGTACGTAGTGCACTGATCATGTTAGACCAATCTTCTAAGCTGTGGCCACATCCGACAGAACGGAAATTCCATGCTCTTGTCTGAATGTTGCCATATGGTTGCATATCTGTAAGACCATACATATTGACATTATCCTGATCAATGTAGGTGTCCTTTGCATGAAAATGATGTATCGCATTTTCTTTTCCTAAAATTTTAATGGCTGCGACTGGATCTATCCCTTGCCACCATAAATGACTAGGATCTAGATTTGCACCAATCGCTGGGCTTGTTTTCTCACGAAGTTTAAGCATAGTGTATGGTGTGTGTACTAAAAATCCAGCATGTAACTCGATTCCGACTTTGACGTTATGCTTTTCTGCTAGTTCTCCGATTTCTTTCCAATACGGAACAAGCTTTTCTTCCCATTGCCATTCTAATACATCTGCATATTCCGTTGGCCAAGGTGCTACAGGCCAGTTTGGTGCTTTTGCATTTTCTTGGTCACCTGGTGTTCCCGAAAAACAGTTAACAACTGGTACTCCAGTAAGGCCCGCAAGTTCAATTGTTTTACGAAGAATTTGATCACTTTCTTCAGCAAATTTCTTATCAGGTGTTAATGGGTTTCCGTGACAGCTAAATGCACTTATAGTTAAGTCTCTTTTCTTTACCGCTTGCAAATATTGCTCGCGTTTAGCTGAATCCTCTACTAATTCATCAATTTTACAATGAGCATCACCTGGATAACCTCCAGTTCCGATTTCCACTGCATCTAAACCACTTGCTTTAACATGATCTAACATTTCTTCATAGTTTTTATCTGAAAAAAGAACAGTAAATACCCCGAGTTTCAAGACTTTCTCCTCCTTTTGTGAACAACCGTCCGTAACTAACAATCAGCTGGAGATCAAGAAAATCCCCACTGATTGAAGTCTCTTTTTATAACGATACATTTTTCTTTGTTTCGTTTGCTTCTAAAGCTGCAAGTATAATCTGTAACGATTTATATCCTTCTTCTCCATCTATTAATGGTTTTGTATCATTTCGTACACTTTCGACAAAATGATCGACTACTCCTGAAGAGGTTTGACCACCACTGTCATTTGTTTGGATTTGACCAAGCTCATAATTTACTTTTGATCCATCTGTATAGGTTGCTATTAATCCATAAGCAGGATCATCTTCGAGACGGAGCATACCTTTTTCACCATAAATGACGGTTGAATTATCCTCACCAGCTCCATATGCCCAGCTTGCTGTTAACGTACCAATAATCCCATTCTCACTACGTAAGATGGATACAGCTTGATCATCGACATCACTGTTTTCTTTTGCTGATGCCTCGACCATGGCAGCTACTTCAGTAAATTCTGTACCTAATATATAACGAATCATATCTGCCTTATGTACGCCAAGGTCACCGAGCGCCCCAATAAACGCTTCTTCTTTACGGAAAAACCAGCTTTCTTTGCCATCGATACTCCATCCTTCTGGTCCACCATGGCCAAATGTAGTACGGAAGCTGTACACTTTTCCTATCTCACCATTTGCAATTAATTGTTTTGCTTTCTCATGACTAGGTACAAAGCGTTGATTGTGTGCAATCATTAATTTTTTACCTGCTTTATTACTTGCTTCGATCATTTGTTGTGCTTCCTCTTCTGAGGTTGCCATCGGCTTTTCGCATAGGACATGTTTTCCTTGTTCTGCTGCAAAAACCGAAACTGGGGCGTGTAAATAGTTCGGTAAACAAACACTGACTAGATCTGCCTTAGAGTCTGTTATCGCTTGCTTATAATCAGTATAGGCTTTTGCATTATACTCAGATGCCGTTAATTGCGCGCGCTCCTCTTTAATATCACAAACAGCAACAATCTCAACGAAAGGATTAGCTTGATATTCTGGTAAATGACGATGAATCGCAATACTTCCACAGCCGATTACTGCAACTTTTAATTTTTCCATAGTTCATTTCTCCTTTTATGATTTTATCTCGGCGCTAACCAAGTCTTACTTTATCACGGTGCTAACCGTCTGTAAGACCCCCATTTCATGCTTCAAGTAATTTTAGGGACATCAGACGCTAACACCCTGATAAGTTTCGCTAAAGTGGAGGTCAAAACCCTCACTGATCATAGTCTCACTTTATCTCTTCTAGTGGTTGAGCATTACCGTAACTGGAAAATTCCCTTGTTGTCGGTTTAGCCCATCTCACTGCATTTTGAATCACTTTTTGGACATCTTTATGATAATACGTTGGATATGCTTCATGACCTGGACGGAAATAAAACACCTTTCCGTGACCTCTACGATATGTACAACCGGAACGGAACACTTCGCCACCTTCAAACCAACTAACAAGCACTAACTCATCAGGTGCTGGAATATCAAAATGTTCGCCATACATTTCTTCTTTTTCAATTTCAATGTATTCTCCAATACCTTCTACAATTGGATGTGATGGATTAATTACCCACATTCTTTCCTTCTCATCTGCTTCACGCCATTTCAAGTCACAACCTGTTCCCATTAATTTCTGGAATATTTTTGAGAAATGCCCGGAATGAAGTACAATTAAACCCATTCCTTCCAAAACACGCTGATGAACTTTATCAACTATTTCATCCGCTACCTCATGGTGAGCTAAATGTCCCCACCACAGCATGACATCTGTTTTTGCCAATTTTTCATCAGTTATTCCGTGATCTTGCTCGTCTAGTGTAGCGGTTTCAACATGAATATCATCTGTTTCCAAAAATTCTTTTATCGCTTCATGGATCCCTTTTGGATAAATTTTTGCTACTTCTTCATCTTGTTGTTCATGTCTGTATTCGTTCCATATTAAAACGTTCATTATGCTCCTCCTCCACATTTCGTATTTGCGCAAATAATAGGGGTTAACAACCATAATTATTATCTAGGAGAATCATTTAATTTAAATTTGTTACCCTTTTCATTTGCAATATAAGTTATCTATTATAATAAATGATGATATACAACTTGAACATAAATGATATAATCAAAACATGAACTATTTTGCTATTAATCATAATTTTATTGTATTTATTTTAAAGATGGGGGATTTTCTTATGAAGATTGGTTTTTGTGGTTATGCTTATCATAATTATCGTTACCACACGTCACATCAATCGCGTTATGCGTCATATTTATTTAGGCTTCAAACAGAAGGACAGGCAAAGGTGAAAGTGAATGAAGATACACGAGTAGTAGAGAAAGGCGATCTGTTGATTATCAAACCGGGTGAGAATTATGTGTTGTATGTCGAGGAAGGACAACAAAGTGGTGACTTTCATTTATATTGTGAAGGTGAATGGATTGACGAACGCTTTAAGGATGCTCCAACCTTTGCAAAGATCACACTTGATGAAGCTGTATTGGATTTCTGGCATCATCTTATCATTGAAGAAAGAAGACCCAAAAAAGAAAGAAATAGTGAACTTACCTTTTATTTGGTTAGTGCCCTTTGCGTTTCTTTACAAAGAGCTATTGATAAAAGATCACATGAAATATATCGGCCATATGTTGTAACGAAGATGATGCGCTTCATTGAAGAAAACGCGACAAAACAAGGCTTCAAGGTTGAAGACATTGCCAATCATTGCAATTTAAGTGTCTCAAGATGTGTGCACCTATTTAAAGAACATGTGAATCAAACATTAATCGAGTACGCTCAATCAATTCGAATATCTGCAGCGATAAACCAAATGAAATATACAACGATGACACTCGAAAATATTGCACAAAATTGTGGATTCGGTTCTTACTCTTATTTTCATCGCGTTTTCAAGAAGAATTACAACGTTTCTCCAAGAGCCTACCGTGAAAAAATGTAGGACTATCAACCGGTCATATCAGATAGTATTTGCAAGAGCTCCACACGACTTTTGATTTGGAGCTTTTTATATATAAGTGATAAATAATTTTTTACCGTACCTTCACTAATTCCTAATTTTTCAGCAATCATTCGGTTTGTCCAGCCTTTTTTCATTAGTTGAATAATTTGTAATTCTCTGTTATTCAAATCCTTATGTTGATTAAATTGTTCTTTTATAAAATGCAACGAACTCTCCCGTTCGATTCTTAGTAAAGATTCTAAACGCTGGGAGAAATATTGAACTAGTTTTTGTGGTGCAACAAACTTGCCATCAATAATAAAGCGAAGTGTATCTTTAAATTCATCAAGTCCTGAACTTTTTAATATGTATCCATCAGCTGATGCAGATAATACCGTTTCAATCGATTCTTCGTCATCATATGCAGATAATAAAACTACTTTAATGTTTGGGTACAATTCTTTTAACTGCTTGGCACATTCTAAACCATTCATAACTGGCATATGAATATCTAACAATATTAAATAGGGACGAACTTCCTTCTCTTTTATAAAATTGATGACTTCTTGTCCATTTTTCAACGTTCCAATCACCTGGAACTCATCCATGTCTTCTACAAAATTCGTAATCATATCACGAAAAAGTGTTTGTGATTCTGCCACAACTACCGTATGCTTTGTCATACTATTTTCCTCCTCCTATTTACTAATTTATTTATAATTTCGAACACTGATATTACTATTATTCCTACCATGTTTTTATTATAACGTATTTTTTATTCGTTTTAAAGAACATTTTGGTTTAAATTAACTATTTTTTCAATAAAATTGTCCATTACTCGTTAAAATTTGGGATTATCCCCGTCAAATGGACTAATTATCCAATGTTATATCTTTTTTATCGATTTTATCGCTTGTACGATATTACACCATCCTTTTGGTAATATATGGTTGTGATCGAATGATTCATTTTTCATATCAATAATAGGCTTCTGTAATGTTATTGCTTCAAAATAGATGGAAGAGTGCTTTTCCCATTCAACATAGACATCTGCTGTTTCCAAATATTGAAAAACATTTGCTATATCACCAATAAACACCACATGATCCTCTAGTTGATGAGTTTTAAGCTCTTCACGTATTATCGTTTCATTTTGGTTATCACCATAAAAATACCACCTGAAAGGGGTGTTCTGTTTAACCAAGTATATGGACATACGAATAAATTCTTCGATATGCTTCTTATTTTGAAGATTATTTGCCGATAAAATAGATAAGCAACGCGGATGATACCTTTTTGCATCTAATAACTGCAAAACACGGTAGAGTGATTCATGATAGTAAGGATCCGCGTAGTACTTTACCTGAAGATTATTTGCCTTTAACTCACGATACATCGATTTTGAAGCGGTGTATATGAAATCCTGTTGACTTAATTGCTCAACAATAGGTGCTGCAACCTGTTGAAACTGTCTGACAGGAAAATAGTAGATTTTCTTCTCGGCTTTCACTTTGTCTCTTAAGTAAAAGGATGGAATACCAGCAGAAAGACTAATAGCCTCATCATAATGGATATGACTTTTTGGTACTCCCCTGCTTATATATTGCCAATACAACCGGACTATTGTTGGATAATTGTAATATGCTTTTCTTATATGCAATGGCACCGGCCGAGATTTCATCGAAAAACGCCATCCCCTAGGGAAGTGGGTATCTTTTCTTGCAGAGGAAATTATATGACTAATTGGTAGCAATATATGGATATGCTTATTAAGTTGTTGTAAAAATAGGGAATCGTAATTTAATAATTTGAGATAAGTGTCAGCATCAGGATCAAGCTGACGATGGATAAGGTGTAATTGATGTTCAATTGATAATCCAGGATCTAATGAATCCATTACAAATAACACTTTTTTCATGAACATTCCTTCTTTCCATCCATTTTTCGTTGTAACTAATTGCTTTTGATGATTCCTTTAGACTCGTCACACATATTAAGCAATCTATTCATTAATATTAGCTATATAGTATATAAAAACTCTCTGTTCTTATTTCTGTGCGTCCTTATGGTTCTTCCATTTAATGAATTCAAAGACGATTCGATATTCATCAAAATTTGGTTTTGTTATCCCTAAGGATTTTAGATTATTTATAAAATCCAGCCATTCTTTATCATTTGTAAAAGTTTGACCTTCTTCTCCTAGTAGCGTCACCACTTCTACACCTAATACTTCTGCTAATTTTTCAACGATTTGTATCGAGGGATTATCATTTAAATTGCGTTCGATATTACTCAAATAAGATTTAGACACATCTGCTCTTTCCGCTAATTCTGATAAAGTTAAATTTTTCTTTTTCCTAATTCGATTTATATTTGTCCCTATCATTTTACAAACCTCAAATCCTATCAATATTCTATTTTTTTGATTATGTAAGACAGTAACCTAACTTATATGCCATCATCCCTAAGTTGCAAATACTTTTGCTCTGTTAATTGAGCTACTTCTTTGACGTGATAGCCCTTTTTTTCTAACACTTCGGGTGCAACTGGATTTCGATATTTTTGGTCATAGGCATCATACATAGCATCCAACCATTCTCGCTTATTATCTAGGGAATGAATTGAATTAATCCTGCTCCCAAATCAATTTCTTTGGATATTGAGTCAGAGGTAATAATCGGTAACCCTGTGACTTGGGCTTCTAATAATGTAAGGGGAAAGCTTTCATGCTGAGATGGGAACACAAGCAGATCAAAAACCTGTTTCCATTTCTTAATATCTTCTTTGACGCCTAATAGAATAACATGATCTTGTATGTGATACTGCTTTATTTTCGCTTCAATTTGCGCCCTTAATGGTCCATCACCGACTAAAATCAATTTCGATTGAGGTATCCTCCTGCGAAAACCAACAAATAATTCTATTAAATAGTCATGATTTTTTTGTGGTGTAAATCTACCAACATGTCCAATTACAAATTCTTTATCGATTATATTTAATTCTTTTCGCCCTTGTTCTCTACGCGAATGTGAATAGCAAAAGCGTTCTAATTCGATTCCATTAAACATAATTTCTGCTTGTTTAGCTTTCCTTTTGAACAACCATTCTGCAGCTTCTGTTGAACAAGCAAAATAATCGGTAGCATATATAGGAATTATAAAACCAGCAATTTCTTTAAACAGCTCCCTTTTTTCTGTTCTGATACTTTTTGTACTGTGACTGTGAGCTATTCTTACAGGTATTCCTGCTCTTTTTGCTGCTTTCAGAGGAAAGACACTCATTTGATCTATATGTGAATGCATAATAATATAAAACCTGTGCCCCTTAAAAAAGTGGCGTAATGCTTTTTGATAACCTTTAATTCCAGCTTCCTTTCTAGAAGGTATATGATAGATAAGACCACCTAACTGACGTATTTCCTCGTTATAATCCCCTTCCTCACATGTTAAAAAATCAAATTGTATTTTACTTCGATCTAAATTACGGTAAACATTCATTATCATAGTTCCTATTTCACTATGACTCATGCTATCTACAACATGCAGAATTCTTAATGCACTTTCCACTTTTTGTACCTCCAATTTCGAATCTTGCACTTCATTATAACGAACAGACGAGTGTATGTGTTTATTAAAGAGCCTGTAGACAAAGACAATACTGATGTAATCATTACTTTATGTCTGTTCAATTACAGCTCTGTCATTTCACCTATTCTTTATAAAGAACACAAATACATATTCTCATGATTTAAAAAGGTTGTCAACTGTAATTTCGCAGATATAAGATAGTTATGAGTGAGTGCAAGATACGCTTCGGCAAAATAATTCTCTTTTCAAAAAAATAAACTCTGTTTCAATATAAAACAGAGTTTTTAAATCTTATTCTTCCATCATTTTTCTTCTGTCATTTTCTTCTGTTAAGAAATTAATGAATGTTTGTATCCCCATTTTAGGTTGTGACTTTATTAGAGAAATATAATCCTTCTTCTTGAGCTCATTCATGACGTTACTTTTCTCAATTCTAGTTACGATATGTTCCATCTCTAATTCCCTAATTTTCTTTTTAATGTGCTTTGATTCCTTATATAGCGCCATACCAACGGCTGCCATTAATGCACAGACGACCGCAACAGCTACCATACCATTGGAGAATCCATCAAAGAACAAGAAAAAGAATAAGTTGAAAATTGAAATAAATAACAAGGGAACAGCAAACATCATATATTTAGCATTCTTTTTTATTAAAGGATTTATTTTATGAAATAATTTTTCTAATTCGGTCTTCATAAATGTAGGTATGCCATTCGTAAAAAATGAAACCATATTGATAACCTCCTTTATAGAGTTATTCCCAATTTTATAAAACGAAAACCTACATCGTTGGCCAAGGAAATATTGAGATTATCTTTATACTAATCATTATATGTTTCAAACCTTTAGAACGTCAAAATCTTTGCTTTATCAAAAGAATCTATTTTATCATAAAGTGAGACTTCCATCAGTGGGGGTTTTTAACCCTGATGGTTAGTAAAACTTATCAGGGTGTTAGCGTCCGTTATCACCCCTTATTTATTTAAAAACTTGAAGTGGTGGGGTTTACAGACGATTAGCACCGTGATAGATCTGAGGTGATAAAAATGAGATTCGCTTTTATTTCTGACATTCACGGAAATGCCGTAGCTTTGGAAGAAGTCTTGGATGATATCGAAAGAAAACAAGTTGATCGTATTGCTGTACTTGGTGACATCGCGTATCGTGGACCCGAACCATCCAAATCGATAAACTTAATTCGTGGTTTAAACACAGATGTTATCAAAGGCAATGCTGATCAATGGATCGTTAGAGGTGTCCGGGAAGGAGAAGTTCCTCAGCAAGCCTTTGACACAATGGAACAGGAACAGCAATGGGTAAAAAATCAACTAAATGATGAGCAAATTTCCTATTTAGAATCACTGCCAACAGAATTAACGTTAGAGGAAGAAGGAGTCCGCATTCATGCCTTCCATGCAACACCTGACAGTTTATTTGATGTCGTCTTACCAAATGTAACGGACAATGATTTGTTAGCAAAATTAACGACAAAAGAAGAGGCAAACCTTTATTTATACGGTCATATTCACAAAGCATATGAACGGACAATAGAAGGCAAAACCATTGTTAATTTAGGGAGTGTTGGTCTACCTTTTGACGGGATTGCGAAAGCATCCTATGTGATCGTTGATATTGTTGGTGGACAGGTGCAAACAAGTCATGTGCGTGTTCCATATGATCTTGAAAAGGTGTGCCAGCAATATCAAGATTTTGACTATCCAAATATAGAAAAAATGCAAAACATTATTCGTTCTGGTCGGAACTAATTTTGAAATTATGTAAAACTTGTGGTGATATATTGATGCCTGTTCACGAGATTATCTTGTGAACAGGCTAATTTGCGGAACATTATTTATCATTTTTGCGGATTAACCGTAAAGCATTTAAAACGACTAGCAAAGTCGCTCCCATATCTGCAAATATGGCTAGCCACAATGTTAACCACCCTGGAATCACTAGTAACAAGGCAACCACTTTTATTAATAAAGCTAATCCTATGTTTTCTTTTATAATGCGTAATGTCCGCTTGCTTAAGTGCATCGAATCATGAATTTTCGAAATATCGTCGCCCATTAACGCAATATCCGCTGTTTCTAAGGCAACATCCGTCCCTGCTCCACCCATGGCAATACCAACATTTGCTTCAGCTAATGCAGGTGCATCATTAATTCCGTCACCAACCATCGCAACACGGTGAGACTGCTTTAACTGCTTAATAAATGATAGTTTTTCTTCCGGAAAAAGTTCTGCCTTTACCTCAGATACACCTGTTTCTTTTCCAATTTGTTCTGCGACATTGGATACATCACCTGTCAGCATCACCGTTTTGCTTACACCTAATTGATGGAGGTTTGCAATCTGTTGTCTGATACCAGGCCGAGGTTGGTCTTCTATAGTTAGATAACCTATTAGTTTATCCTCTGTTCCGATATATAAAACCGTATTTCCTGACACAGAAGGTAGCTCAATTCCATCAAAAAGTCTGGCATTACCAATTTGATAATTTATTCCATGAATCTTAGCTGTAATCCCTTTTCCGGTAATCGATTGAAATTGTATTGCTTCAGGTAACGTTAAGTCTTTTGTTTTTTTATGAATGGCACGTGCTATCGGATGTTCGGAATAGGCTTCCAATGCCCCTGCTATTTGCAGAAGTTCTTCTTCGGTACCATGAATAGCTTTTACTTCGGTAACAACAGGTTTACCAAGTGTAATGGTACCTGTTTTATCAAAAGCGACAGTATCAATATTTGCCAGTTGTTCTAAATGTATACCACCTTTGATCAGCACACCATTTCGCGCTGCATTGCCAATCGCTGTCACAATCGCAACTGGAGTCGAGATAACCAGTGCACATGGACAACCAACAACTAATACAGCTAAGCCATTATAAATCCACGTCTGCCAGTCCGCACCAAAAATAGGTGGAATAACGATGACAAGGAAAGCCAATACCATAATAGCGGGGGTGTAATATTTAGCAAAACGATCGACAAATTGCTGTGTTGGTGCTTTTTCTGCTTGTGCTTCTTCGACTAAATGAATAATTTTAGCAATCGTTGTATCCTCGCTTGATTTGGTTACTTCGACAACTAATGCTCCTTCTTCATTAAACGAACCTGCAAAGACTTCGGCCCCTTCTTCTTTTTCAACCGCAACAGATTCACCGGTAATCGCTGCTTGATTAACAGACGACATTCCTTCTTTAACAATGCCATCCATGGCAATCTTTTCTCCTGGTTTGACGATCATTGTATCACCGATTTGTACATCTTCTACATCTATTTCTATCAATTGTTTCCCACGCTTAATGGTCGCACGATTAGGAGCAACTTCCATTAACGATTGGATCGAATTACGGGCTTTATCCATTGAATAACTTTCCAAAGCCTCACTTAATGCAAATAGAAAGACAACCACAGCTGCTTCTGCCCATTCACCAATAATTGCTGCTCCTATCACGGCGATTGTCATTAACGTTTTCATATCGAATTGTAATTTAATCAGGTTTTTACTTCCAGCTTTTATCAGATCATATCCGCCTATTGCAATCGCAAGTAAAAAAGTCCCGATTGTAAAAGCATGATGTTCTCCTAATTGAAAGAAAAAGACATACCCAATAATGACAAGTAATAATGCAAGCATCGTTAACTGATTTTCTCTTTTCTGGTAAAAAGGAATGATTGGAGCTTTCTTTTTTTCCGGATACACTTTGATATGATCGAATGCACCAGCTTGTTCCAACTGTTCAATGGTAGCCTTACCATGCACTGTTAACTTAGCTGCGGAAAAATTTAAATCTACATCCTCGACACTGTCAATTTTTCTAATATTTTTTTCAAATGTAGCAGCACAATTCGTACATGATAAACCTTGTAGTCGAAAGACTTGTTTCTCAGCCAATTTGTACACCTTCTTCCGCATGTGTTTTAGCAATAGTTACAAGTTGACGCACATGGTCATCCTTTAATGAATAAAAGACAAGCTTTCCTTCCTTGCGATATTTCGCTAATCCCATATTGCGAAGCATGCGTAAGTGATGGGATGCGGTTGCAGTTGAAGATCCGATAATATTAGCCACATCACAAACACATAATTCTTTTTCTAATGTTAAGGCATATGTGATTTTTAATCGTGTTGCATCGGACAATGCTTTAAAAATCAATTCGACACCTGTAAGCTTTTCTATTTCGGGCTGTACACGTGTTACAACCGCTTCATCATAACAATATGTTTCACATTTCATCGAAACACCTCATTCAAATATTCATTTGATTATTTGAATATAGTATATAATAAAAAAGGAAAAATGTCACTACTATCAAAAAAGAACTTTCTAATAATTAACTTCAGACATTTCTATTCGACGTTCGCTTCCTTTTTGAGGCTCCTGACGTCGTTTAGATCACTTCTATTCGACGCAAGCAGCCAATGAAAAGCTATAAAGCTACTTTAAGCATTATTATTTTCATCGACCTCTATGTTATCTATACAGTACCTTTTTTACTAAACGCTGAAAGATGACCTGTCTGATTATAGCTTTTTATTTTCCAGGATTCTTCTTCTAACCATTCAATATGATTAATACAACCATTAACAAGCTTAGTCTTTCCTGAACCGATTTTTCCGTCTGAAAAATGGGTTAAAATTGCATTGATCACAGCACCATGAGCAACAAGTAATACTTTTTTTCCTTTATGTAACTTATGAATTTTACGTATTCCTTCGACAAGACGCTCCGTAAGTGCTTCAAAACTTTCCTGATTAGGATAGATCCCATCCGGGAAGACTTGCAAACGTTCCGTTACTGTCATTCCTTCTGCATCACCAAAGCCTCTTTCACAAAAATCCTCCATTTCTGTTAAAGGCAGATCGAGATATTTATTAATGATTGTTGCTGTTTCTTTTGCTCGCAGTAAAGGGCTGGTTATCATCAAGTCCCATTCGGAATCTTGTAAGTAACGTCCACATTCATCTGCTTGTGAGCGCCCATTATTATTTAATGGGATGTCTGTTTGCCCTTGAATTTTCCCTAGTGCGTTCCAATCTGTTTCCCCATGTCTTACAAAACATATCGATGTCAAGCTAACCCTCTCCTTTATTTAGGTTTTGTATCTTCCCCGACTTCTAGATAAAATACTTCCAGAAATTGTTCCATAAACTGATGTCGCTCTTGAGCTAATTGATAACCTGCACGCGTATTCATTAAATCTTTTAATTTTAACAATTTTTCATAGAAATGGTGAATCGCACTTGATTTACCTTTACGATATTCGTCAATACTCATTTCTTCTCGTACTTCTAAATCCGGATTATACATAGGCTGACCTTTTTTTCCAGCATAAACAAAGCACCTTGCAATGCCAACCGCACCAATCGCATCTAATCTGTCAGCATCCTGTACAACTTGTCCTTCTATTGTTTCTAGCTTCTTTCCGTTACCACCTTTAAATGACATATTCTTTATGATAGATAAAATATGCCTCACGTCTTGTTTTTCTACACCATGTTGCCCAAGCCATTCCTGAATTGCTTTCAAACCGATCTCTTCACTTTCTACTACCTTATCATCTGCTAAATCATGTAATAGCGCTGCTAGTGTCACAACAAATAGATTAGCGTTTTCTTGATCGGCTAGTTTTTTAGCTGTAGTGGTCACGCGTTCAATATGGTACCAATCATGGCCCGATCCCTCACCCAATAATTTCTCACGCACCATGTCTTCTGTTTTTTTAATTACTGTTGTCTGCTCCATTTCATCACCTTCATTCGTTAAAGTAAGACTTTGATCAGTGGAGGTTTTTGACCCCCACTGATCATTAGCGAAACTTATCAGGGTGGTAGCGTCTTTTACCCCCACTTAGCTTCTTTGTGTTACTAGAAGCTCGAAGTGAGGGCTTACAGACGATTACCACCGTGATAAATCAAAAAACCACAACAATTATGCTGTGGTTAATCTAGGCCTGGAAAGCCTTGTTGTTTTAAGACATCATAGACGATAATCGCTGCAGTATTAGATAAATTCAAGGAACGAACTTTATCTGTCATATGAATACGCAGGCAACGATCTTCTTTACCTGCTAATAGTTCTTTCGGAATGCCATTGGTTTCACGACCAAAAACGAAAAACAAATCTTTCTCACTGTCGCTAAAGTCAAAGTCTGAATAATATTTCGTACCAAAGTTTTCGATATAATAAAACTCACCTTTTGGAAATGTTTCATATAACTCATCCAATGAATCATAATAATTAATCGAAACATCATGCCAATAGTCTAATCCTGCACGACGTAACATTTTATCATCAGTAGAAAAACCGAGTGGTCTTATTAAGTGTAAATGAACATTTGTTGCTAGACAAGTTCTAGCGATATTTCCCGTATTTGCTGGGATTTCTGGTTGATATAGAACGACATGGACTGCCAATGTATTTTCACCTCGAATATTGCTTATTAACCCTAGTTATTATACCATAATCTTAATCTTTTGCACGATCTTCCTCTCCTATTCGAAAAAAACGATAATTACAATCCGGTGTCCATGCTGCTGAATCTTCATAGGTCCAATATCGATGGCGGCTATTATTCGTATGGGCATTTACTAGCGGCATGTTCTGACTATCTTTTGCCACAACAATAGTAGTATGATCCCATCTGCCATCTCCTTGAAAATCATAGCAAATTACATCACCTAGTAATAGATTTTTCGGATCACTTAACTCTGTTCCCTTTAACCCTGATGTTGCTCCACTTAAATACCACCTAAACGCGTTAGCTACCGACCAGCTGTAACTCCAATTATTATTCTGATACCACCAGCCCTTAGAACGATTCGGGGCACCATTCATCGGAGCTCCTCCTGCTCGTAAACATTGCGAAATATAGTTGGTACAATCATTATCTTCAAAAAAATGATAGGCAGGATTGGCATCATTCCACCATCGTTCTGCATATTGAACCGCTGCTCTCCTATCATATGCAAAACGAACCTGATTTTGATCAACCTCTACTTTCTCTTGATTTAGCACAGTCTGAAATGAAATTTCTTTATCTTCTATTAATTCATTATTTTTTATAGTTGCAATACGATTTTCTACCACTTCTTCATGGTAAAAATCTTCGTGATCCTGAATAAATAGTTTTATATACAATTGATACGCTACCTCTGACCGATCGTTAGCTGTCTTTGTATCCTGTTTTTTTCCTATTATATCTATATGATTAATACTTTTACCATTTTTCCTATGAAGCTGTTGCTTTTTGCGAAGAGAATGCTCATTCTTATCCCAGTTATCTTCCCAATGACTTTTAATTAACTTCCATTCTGACAACACAATCCCCTCCCTTTTTCCATATATATTCATAAGATTTGCAATTAGTCTTGATTAACATGATCTGATTAAGTTTACAATTTTGTTTCGTTATATCATAAAATTTTCAAATCTATTACTATATTTAAGGAAGATTAACATTATATTAAATAGGCTTTTTTTATGATTAATTGGTTTACTACCTGGGAATAAGATTTGTGAACATACAAGAAGGAGGAATTAAACATGAAGAAAAAAATATTATCATTGATTGGAATTTCTGTACTGACAGTTGGTGGTCTAGCAGCTTGTAACGAGGAGGAAAGTCCAGATCCAGCAGAAGATACGCCAATGGAAGAACAAGCTCCGGCTGAGGAAGAGACACCTACGCCAGAAGAAGAGCCTGCTACTGGTGATGAGGCTCCAGCTCCAGAGGAAGATCCAGCTACCGGTGATGAAGCTCCTTCTGAAGATGCACCTGCAGACGAAGGCGCAACCGAAGAAGGTAATCAAGACAGTACTGGTACAGAAGGTACAGAAGAAAATAGTCAAGACGATACCCAAGCAAACACAGAAATGGAAAGCGATGTTGGGCTAGAGTAATAGTAAATAGAGGTAAGCGAGCTACTCGCTTACCTTTTTTTATGGAAATTATAAAATTTGACTATGTGGATAAATATGGTTGTGTTGAGCCACGTCCACGAAGCGTCCTTATGCCCTTGGGTGAAAGTCATCATTGGTTCTCTTTTCTCAGTGATTCCTTTTCTTAACGGGCACTTGCGCTTTTTTTTATGTTAACCTCATGTAAATAATATAAATTTTAGTTAATAAATGGAATTTTTAGTTGTAATTATCCATATTGATTTTTAGAATGGAAATTGAAGGAGGGATAATTGATGAAAAACAAATGGCTTTCTCTATTTGCTGTTGCTTTCTTAGCATTTGGCGCACTTACTGCATGTGCTGGAGAAGAGGAAAGTGACACTGAAGACCAAACGGAAAAAACTACAACTGAGACATCTGATGAAGAAGCAACAGAATAAAACATATAAAGGCGGAAGCATATTAAGCTTCCGCCTTTTCTAGTGCTAATAAATATTCTTTTTTATCTAGCCCTCCGCCATAGCCAACCAACTTGCCATTTTTTCCAATAACACGATGGCAAGGAACAATGATGGAAATGGGGTTCTTATTATTAGCACCTCCAACAGCACGTACTGCTTTCGGTGAATCAATGTGATGAGCAATATCCAAATAAGAGCAAGTTTTGCCATACTCTACTTCAGCTAACGCTTGCCAAACCTTTTGCTGAAAAGGTGTACCATAAAACTTATATGGTATGGAAAACGTCTTTCGCTCTCCATTAAAGTATTGATCTAATTGGTAAATCGTCTCTTGTAATGGCTCTATTGCTTCCGTTAATGAAGTTGGGAGTGAATGTTTTTCTGCCCATGCTGTAATCTCTTTTTCATTCTCCTGAATCGTACCAAATTTAATTAGAATAAGATCTTGATCATAACTTACAAGTAAAATAGTGCCAAGTGGTGAATCATATGGATAATAGACCAGCGTATTCATTATAGAACCTCCCACTGTATATTATTTTGAAACAGCTTCAAATTGTAAACCTTTTTCCATTTCTGCGATAACTTCCGGATCTTTTTCTCGCTCCATTGCTTGTTCAATAGCTCGGAACCCTCGCTCTTCGCCAATTTTGCCAATTGCCCATGCTGCTGTTCCACGGATGACTGGACGTGGATCATCGTTCATCAATTCGATTAACTTATCAACCGCCGAAGCTTCCTTATAGTGGGCTAAGGCGAGAATTGCATTACGTTGGAGTGGTTTTTTACCACGCCATGAACCAGCCATTTTCCCAAATTTATCTTTGAATTCACGGTTGGAAACGGATAACAAATCAACAAGTCGCGGTTTTACCAGTTCAGGATCAGGCTCAAATTCTTCGTGATTATGAAAATCTACTCCTTTGTTATACGGGCAGACGACCTGACAAGTTTCATATCCATAGATGTAATTTCCCAGTTTCGTACGATGATCTTCTGGCATAAAATCTTTTGTCTGAGTGAGAAATGCGAGACATTGCTGTGCATTTAATCTTCCCGGTTCAACAAGCGCTCCAGTTGGACAAGCGTCAATGCATTTCGTGCAAGTCCCACATCCATCTTCAAGCGGTTGATCAGCTGAAAAAGGAATATTAGTAATCATTTCTCCTAGATACATATAAGATCCGTATTCTGGAGAAATGATTAATGTATTACTACCACTAAAACCAATGCCAGCACGTTCTGCAACAGCTCGGTCAGATAACTCTCCCGTGTCCACCATCGAACTGTATTGAAAGCCGGGCACTTTTTCCTGTAAAAAAGACGCGAGCTTATCTAATTTTTCTTTTAAAACAATATGATAATCTGTTCCCCACGATGCACGGGCAAAGAAACCGCGACGATCTCCTTTGACACTTTTAGGCTCGTCTTTAATTTTTGTCGGATAGGCAAGTGCAATAGCGATGATCGATTCTGCACCTTGCATTAGTCGTTCCGGTTCCGTTCTTTCTTCATTGGTTCCTTTTTCAAAACCAGAAGCATAACCTAATTCTTGCTGTTCTTCTAATCTCGATTTAAATTCAGTAAAAGGTTCTGTACTGGCAAAACCGATTTTATCAATACCAATTTCTTTACTATAAGCAATTAACTCTTCTTTAAGCTTTTGATATGCCATTACACTCACCTCCTTTTTATCGAACTTTTGCTGTCCTCATTCGGTTCAAGCACGCCGCTATTTCAAATCTTCTTGGCCGGGCTAGGTCACCTGGATGTTGATTTGGAAACGGAGCAAAAGCTTGTAAACCTTCTTTATCTATTAGTGTTTCCAAGTCGTCAAGCAACTCCGATAATGGTTTTGTTTGCTTTAAAACCCCTTTCGCTTCCATGAAACGTAACATTTCTGCGATGGCCTGAGTTTGCGAAGCATCGACTAACTGTTCTACATCTTGGAGCTGGATTGTTGACGTCCCCATCATAATGGTATAAAGACCTTTTGCTTGGACTTTTTTCTTTTTTCCCTTTTGTAAGTTTAGACTTTGAGGTAAAAAGACACGTTGATTCATATTAATAGTCAGTTTTTCCGTTACCGACTGACGTGATACAGGATGATTTTTCACAATTTCACGTGCTTTGTCTGTGACGCTAAATGGTTTATATTGATCCATCATGATTACTTCATCTGCCACATCAAAATAGTCACCAGAACCACCCATTACTAAGATTGTTGATACATCTAAATCATCTCGTAATTGTTTGATTTTATCGATAAATGGTGTGATCGGTTCTTTGTCCTCGTGAACAAGAGCTTGCATCCGTACATCACGAATCATAAAATTAGTCGCACTTGTATCCTCATCAATTAACAATGTTGTCGTCCCTGCCTCAATTGCTTCCACTACATTAGTTGCTTGTGAGGTACTACCACTGGCATTCTCTGTCGTAAAATTAGTCGTCGCTTGCCCATGTGGGAGATCATTAATAAAAGCTGAGATGTTGACCGAGGTCACCTGTCTGCCATCCTCCGCTCTTATTTTTACAGCGTCAGGATCAGTTAACACATATTCACGGCCATCACCGTGAATGTGATGATAAACACCGCGCTCCAATGCTTGCAGTAACGTACTTTTTCCGTGGTAGCCGCCTCCTACAATTAGGCTTATTCCTTTCTTAATTGCCATACCTGTTAAAGGATCCTCACGATGAGGCAGATTGATTTCTACTCTATTTTCTTGTGGACTTTCAAAAGGCACTGCTTTTTTTAATGGTCTATTGCTCACTCCACTTTCCCGTGGAAGTATCGCACCATCTGCAATAAACCCAATCCAATTATTTTGCTTCATTTTCTCTCTTATCGCAATATGTTGATCTGCTAGCTGGACACTCTGTTCTAATTCCTCATCCTTAATAGCAAAAATGGAGTATTTCAGAATCGAGGGCAGAATCGTAAAAAATAACTTTTCTGCTTCCTTACCATTAATACGACGCCCATTTGCCGGCAAACCAACCGATAAACAGACAATTGTTTTATCTTTTTTTAATTGAACTGCTGTTCGTTCAAGAATTTCCTGACCTGGTTGATCAATATGAATTAATCCACTTTTACCAGATCCACGCAATTGTTTGGATTCCGCTTGAATCGCTTTTGCTACCGAACGAGCCATATGATCAGCTACATATATATTTCTTTCATTTGACTGTTTCCATTCATCTTTAATCGGACGATATGCATCTGGAATCACAATACGTATTTTCGAAGGAGACGCAAATGGATCTCCTTGAACATAGTCCACACACAATTCATAACGATGGAAGGAATAACGACCTTGGATAGATTTATAGGCTTTATATCCTTTTCCATCTATATTTTGTAAGAGTTGTTGTAACTTTTTCATACTAATTACTCCTCTTATATAGTTATTCAACCTCTACAATACAAGTTATAAACGATGATTCGCAAGTGTTTTATTCATACTCTTCATTATTTCGTGGTTATTCACCGTTTTGTCAAGATACTTACTGTCGTAGCGAAACACAAAAAAACGTAATGCTTCATTAAAAACGAAACACTACGTTCAACCCTATGTATGGAGCGGGTGAAGGGAATCGAACCCTCGACATCAGCTTGGAAGGCTGGGGTTTTACCACTAAACTACACCCGCATATTAAAATGACTAACACTGTTTATTAACAGTTTATTAAATAAAATTAACGATTTCTTAACGAAACCACGTTGATTATTATAACAAGCTACTTCAAATTTTGCAACATTTTATTGAAAAAAGTTTATTATTGTCGTTAATGGGTATTGTATACGTACAATCGTTAAGAAGGAGTGACTTCATGATTTGGACAATTATAGGTATTCTACTATTAGTATGGATTATTGGCTTTTTATTTGAAGTTGCAGGTGGTCTCATTCACATTTTACTAGTAATTGCGCTAGTAGTCTTTATTGCAAAAATGATACGAAAATAGAAAAAACGGGGAACGTACCCCGTTTTTTTTATATGAACAATAATAAGCTTAACGCCATTAATGCCATCCCTGCTATAAGCCCATATATAGAAGTGTGAGCTTCATCGTATTTCTTCGCAGCGGGTAATAATTCATCCAAAGAGATAAATACCATAATTCCAGCCACTGCCGCAAAAATCATGCCAAACAACACGTCTGACAAAAAAGGCATTAAAAATAAGAAGGCAGCTAAAGCTCCGATAGGTTCAGATAAACCTGAAAGGAATGATAACTTAAATGCTTTCTTTTTGTCTCCTGTTGAAAAATAGATCGGAACTGAAACGGCAATTCCTTCTGGAATATTGTGAATGGCTATTGCAACAGCAATGGCAACCCCTAAACCAGGATCTTGTAAAGCAGCCGTAAAAGTAGCAATTCCTTCAGGAAAGTTATGAATACCAATGGCCAATGCAGTGAACGTACCCATCTTTAATAAACTTCCATCACCATTTGGATTTTTGTTCATATCCTCTACTTTTTTCAACTCATGTGGGTTACCTTGCTTCGGAATAAATTTATCAATTAATGCTATTAAAATCATACCAGCAAAAAAACCTATAACTGTTAACCAAGCCCCTGTTTTTTCCCCTAATTCTCCAACCAATGAGTCTTGTGCTTTTACAAAAATTTCCACCATAGAGACATAAATCATTACACCAGCCGAAAACCCTAATGCCCAGGACAAAAATTTCGTATTTGTATTGGATGTAAAAAATGCAAGAATACTACCAACACCTGTTGCCAAACCTGCAAGCAAAGTCAAACTAAACGCTAAGATCACTCCTTCAAACTCCATCAGCTGTCCACCTCTCCTATTCAAACAATAATAATGTGACTTCCATCAGTGAGAGTATACTTCTTCCCACTTGATGATTTGCGAAACTTATCAAGGTTAGCGTGAGTTACCCCGCTCTTAACCCTTGTGTTTTGAAGCGGGGATTATGAGCATTTGTTCACCGTGATTATAGATCTCAATTATATATATGCCCAAACATCCGAAAAGTTTCCCTTGGGAAAAATAATACACCTAACGCAAAAATTCGTCAATATTTTTATTATTCTTAAAGTGATCACAATCAAAATAATTGACAAAAAATTTCATTTATGCTATAATTTACAATTAGTTACTATTGTTTTATAATAAGATTCTCCTGGCCAGGGGAATCTTATTTTTTTGTGGGAGGAAATAATATGAAACATAATGAATCTAGTTTAACTTCCATTGTCTCTGCTTTTGGGCGAGCTTATCACAGCCAATTTGACACACCAAAAATTTTTGATGATTTTATTGCAAAAGATTTAATTTCCCAGGAAGAATTTTTAGCGATTAGTAAAAATATGATTGAAGGAATTCAATTTTTTAACCCAGATATTGCGCAAAGGCATCAAGATGATCCAGAAGAAATATTAAAATGGATTACACAAATTCAACTTTCTCCTACACCCTTAGCACGATCTGCATATTGTGAAAAAGTATTACTTAACGAAGTTAGCTTAGGATTAGCGCAGTATGTCATACTCGGAGCTGGGTTAGATACTTTCGCCTTACGTCATCCAGAATTGAAAAGTTGCTTAAATATATTTGAAATTGATTATCCAGCTACACAAGAATTCAAAAAGAAGAAGCTATCTGCCAGCAAGTTTTCTATACCGAATAACCTTCATTTTGTTTCAATGGACTTCACCACTAGTTTTTCTAATCAAGATTTAATAGATGCAGGGTTTGTAAATCAAAAAACATTCTTTAGCTTACTGGGCGTTTCCTATTATTTAACTAAAGAGGAAAATGCCAACCTACTTAATCATTTATTTGCTAATGTCCCACGGGGAAGTTCAATTGTTATTGATTATGCAGACGAGAAACTCTTTGAGGAAAGTGGAATTTCTAATAGAGTTAAAAATATGGTGAAGATGGCTTCGGCAAGTGGTGAACCTATGAAATCCAATTTCACTTATAATGAAATGGAGACTATGTTAGAAAAATCAGGATTACTTATTTATGAACACTTATCCCCAACTAAGATAAAGCAGGTTTTCTTTAGTGGACGGTCGGATTATTTGACTGCATTCGAGACCATTCATTTTATCCATGCCGTAAAACAGTAGTTTTCTATTTTCACTTGAGGTTGGGACAAATCCATTTTTTTCACTCCAAAGACGAATAATGTAATGTATTAAAATGAACATAAGAAGGTTACCTGCAGTACTCTGTTGCAAATATTGAAATGGTTGGAACTGCTAAACATCCGCTCCGGCTGCCCGCTTCGACTCCTGAGGGATCAGCGTGATCTGAAGATCCACTTTTGTAAAGTGATTTTCTTTACAAAAGTTAGCTGAAAACACGCCCCTCGGAAAACGAAATGGGCAAGTCGTAGCGGTTTTTAAGCATTTTATACATGTCAAAATTTCCACTGTCCCTATTACGTAATTGAAAAATCCGAACGATAACAATTTCTAATCGTAGAATTCACATAATCGTTCAGTTTTTATGTTTATCAAATCACTTTTGTCTCAGCCTCATTTTATTATTCTGTGATTTCAAAATGGGTACCTGTAAAAAAAGATAGTTAGTACACATGTACTAACTATCTAAATATAAAATATAGAGTTATAGAGGCTTATCTCGGTATGAATACCAATCTGCTATGTGATCTACATCCTCTACTCTTAATTCTCTAACAATGAAATGTCGACCAACAAACATATTTAAGATTGCTGTATCTAATGTCGCTAATCCCTGTTTCCGATGTAAAATGTGCTGTTTCTTTTTTAAAGACTGTAATCTTTTGTGAGGTATTAAAGCGGTATCCTTGCTAATAGCACGACTTTGCACCAGCAATTGTTGATCTTGAATAAGATATCCCGTTGATTTAAATTGAAAATAACCATATATGCAAGTAAGTAAAGTCACTACTAGTGGAATCCAAGCAAATTTAAAAAACATAATGGCAATTACAATTGTCGCGATCAATGGTAATATAGCTGCTCGAACTAAATAATATGGGATTGCTTTATTCGATAGTTTTATCATTCCTTCAGGCTCATAGCGATATTCAGGTAATAATTCCTTTAAAAAGCTAGGGATATGCTTTTTACGCATTAAAGGGAAGATTAACGTGTGCATCTCTTGGCTCTTGCCGATTTCACCACTGGCAATATCGACATAGACCGAGGCTAGTCCTAATGGCTGGCGAATAATCGTTTCCTTAATACCGACCGCTTGAATCCTTTTTAAAGGAATAGTGGATTGTTTCTTTTCTAATAATCCTCTCGTAATAAATAATTCTTTGTCATATCTCGTAATGGTAAAATTCCAGTATTGGATTAATGTTTGTAAAATACCTAACATCCACAATAAAATCAATACGATAACAGTAAATGCGATCAACACTTGAGTTGCTTGAGAAAACAACCATTCTGTTGCCTGATTATAAAATCGGTCAGGAATAAACGTTTCTATTTCAGAAAAGACTAAACCAAATAAACCAAGAATAATTCCGAAACTTCCTGAAGTTGAACCAGCTACAAGTAATGTTTTTGGTGTAACTTTTTTCTGAGGATAATCTTTTTCTTGTACCTCTTCTTTTATCTCCTGCTGGGTTCCTTCTGTATCTTCGTTCTCATCCACTTTCACTTGTTTTTTATATTTAAGTTGATCGTGAAGCATTTTACCATCAGCCATCGTCACCGCAGATAAAGCCGCATCAATCCGATGATCACTACCCGCCGTTTCAATCTGTACTTTTGTTAAACCCATTATGCGATGAATTATATTTTGCGATAGATCAATCGATTGAATCCGATGTTTAGATATCGTTCTTTTTTTTCTAATTAATATACCTTGTTCAATACGAATTTGATCTTCTTCTAATTGATAGGTATAACGAAACCAGGATAAAACACTAAATACAATAATTAAACCGATCAAAATGGAAGCACCAAGAATGACATAAAACCACTCGTCATTACCTACTGCTAAAATGACAATAGGAAGAAATCCAAACACGGATTGACGGATGGCCTGAATAATATTAAATATCATTCCTGCCGGGTGTAATCGTTTTGGTTCAGACATCATCTTGTTCCACCCTCGCTAATTCGGAGATTTGATCTCGTAAATCTGCTGCTTCATCTTCTAATAAGGCAGGTATTTCATGTGTTGTAGCAGCAGTTGAAATTTGTAAAGTTGCTAATCCATACTTCTTTAAAATCGGACCTTGTTGTGTATCGACATGCTGTACTCTTATCATCGGTACGACGGTTCTGGTCACGATTAAAATTCCATGCTGTATGTATATTTCCTGGTCATAGATTTGGTAGCGCCATCTTCTCCATCTTAATTTAGGTATGAAATATACGGTGATTCCCCATTCCAAAGCAGTTAAACCTACAAGTACGATACCTACCCAATACTGTAAAAATTCGAAAAAGTATGCTACAACAAAAGCTGCTATCGTCAATAATAATGGTATAATCGCTATAAGTTGTGCCGTTAATTTCCACGCCTTAATTGCATCGGTGGCAATTCTTTCATTTGGTTGTTCTCTCATTTTCTCACCCCTTCTTCATTATTACGAGAAAGCTCATCGGTTGGTTTCACAAATTGTGTAAAATCAATTATTTTTTCACATAGTTTATCTAATAAAGTGTGGTCATGACTAATAATTAGTAATCCAACCTTATGTTTCTTGACATATTCCGTTACCAGCTTCCAGATTTCTGCTTGTGCAATCGGATCTAACATCGTCGTAATTTCATCTGCAATTATGTAGGAAGGAGTCGTTAATAAACAACGTGCAATGCAGATTCTTTGTTGTTGGCCGCCTGAAAGTTGGTGTGGATAACGATGTAACCATTCAAAAGGTATGTTCAACTCATCGAGCAATTGCCTATCTATCTCCCCTGCTTCTTCTAAGACCTTATGTATGCGCCATTTTGGGTTGACCGACTGTTCTGGATGCTGCCATATTAATTGGACAGGATTCGGTTTGTTTTTTAATGGTTTGCAATTGACCTCACCAGATTGTGCAGGAAGATAACCTGTTATCACTTTAGCAAATGTCGTCTTGCCTAACCCGCTAGCACCAATTAACCCAACAATTTCTCCTTCATCAAGTGTCAAAGAAATATCACGGAAAAGCGTTGTTCGATTCGGCAAAGTATAAGATAATTTCGCAACCTCTAGCATTAACAAGCTCCTTATGAAAAAAAATTTAATATTACTTGATTCATAGTAGATAAAAACTGTGAACTAATGAATATTTTAAATTGCTTCCTTCCATCCTAGTTTTTGATAAGTGCAGGCACACGCTACGGCAAGATACTTCGCTCTTCGTAGTGTTCTGATTTTTGAAAGAGGTAATACACGGGAATTGGTTTCCGAGTACTTCCACTTTAAAAATATAGAATAATGTCATTAGTGGAGGCAGAATACGGAGACTCCTATGGGAACAGCACGAGCTGAAGATCCACTTGGTAAAGCGGTCTTCTTTACCAAGTTAGCTGAAGCCGTGCCCATGGAAAGCGAAGTATTCTGCCGGAGCGGTGGCCATAACACTCCATTCAAGAAAGGATGGAAGAAAGCAAATCCTCGACAGCTTTACTTCGCAGTTTATATTTTTTCTGCATCATTTCAAAAATAAATTTTGTGGGAGGGACTGCCATAATGTTTTTGTAAAAGGATGTGCTAATTTCTCCCCATCACCGGAAAAATTATCGACATTAGTTACTTCGACGATCTTTCCATTATCTAAAACAGCTACCTGGTCCGCAAGTTGAAGTGCAACATCAAAATCATGGGTAATCAAGAGTATGGCTTTCCCTGCTTGTTGAACCTCTTTTAATAAAGAAATCATTTCATCCTTAGCCACCTGGTCAAGTCCAGGAGTTGGCTCGTCGGCAATCACCACGTTGGCAGGACTCCCTAGTGCAATCGTTACTAATACTCTCCGTGCTTGTCCTCCAGATAATTGGAACGGGTAACGTGTTGCAATTTCAGCATCCAACCCCAATCTTGCTAATAAGTCAAGCATCTCCAGATGAGAATCCTCCGCTTGAATCAGACCTTCTATCTGTTTGCCAACTTTCATCAATGGATCAAGTGCCTCGACTGACTGTGGTATTAATACGACGTTTCTACCACGGTCATCTTCTGTTACATAACGATCACCATATAGCACTTCCCCTTTTTGACGAAGGTTATCAGGCAACAGTTGCAATATCGATTGAGCTAAGAGACTCTTTCCTGAACCACTTGCACCAACAAGTGCTAACACTTGTCCTTTTGTTAATGATAAACGAATGTCTTCTAACAGATAATGTTCCGATTTTTGATGAAAAACAGAAAGTTGATTAACTGTTAAAATAGTGTCCATAGGAACGATCCCTTTCTAAATGGTTTTGGAATGCATTAGCAAAACGTTGAAATAGAATAACCATAACTAGCAATGTCAAACCTGGAAAAAAAGCAAGCCACCACATACCCGAAGATAAATATTGCATCGATTCCGACAAAATAATCCCGATTGCCGGTTCTTCAGCTGATAAACCAAATCCTAAGAAAGTTATCGATGCTTCATGTAAGATCGCATGCGGAAAAATTAAAGTAAAGCCTACCATTAATTGTGGAAAAAGGTGTGGTAGAAAATGATGTCTTGCTCGCCACCAGAATCCTTTTCCCAGCTGTTTTGAAATTTGCACGTATGGCATTGACTCTAATTGCAATAGCTCCGCTCTTAGTACCCTAGTTATCGCAGGCCAATGGGTCAGCATTAAACCAATCACTACACCTTTGAATCCACCGCCCAAAACAAACGAGATCAATATTAATGTAACAAGATGTGGTAAGCTTAGAAATAAATCGATCAGCCATGATACCATTTTATCAAAGTATTGATTGAGCGTTGCCAGAAGACTCAGTAATAGCCCTAAGAAGGTCGAGAGCAATGCTGTTACAATACCAAGGGTAATACTGAGTTGAATTCCTTTAAGTGTTCGGAGTAGCATATCACGCCCGAGCCAGTCAGTCCCAAATAAATGCGATAAACTTGGTGCCTGATTCTTGCTGATTAAATCAAGACTAATCATATCCTTGGTTAACACGGACGATAGCAAATAAATAGCAAGAAATAAGAAAAGCGGGATCATCATATTTTTTTTCATGACCTGTTCCCCCCTTTTCGTAAGCGAGGGTCTAAAACGAGATATAAAATATCAGCTATCCAGTTACCGACAAATACAAACATCGCACTTATTAGTACAATGGCTAGGAATAGGGGGATGTCTCCCTGTAATCCTGCATCCACTACCGCTTGTCCTAATCCAGGATAACTGAATACTTGTTCTGCAATAATCGCCCCACCAAATAGTTCTCCAAATGAAGCGAAATGCACTGAAATGGCAGGTAACAACATATTACGGAGGCCGTGTCTCATAAATAAATGAATGCCAGCATAACCATTGGCTCTCGCTTGCAGAATATAAGGTGTCTGCAACACATCTAACAATTTTTCTCTTGTATGTAAACAAACATTGGCAACACCAATAATACTAAGCGTTATAGCTGGTAAAATAGCATGATAGAGACGATCAACAATGGTTATTTCCGATGCAGTTATGCCTATCGGTGCACTCAGGCCTGTCGGGAAAATGCCTAGCCAGACCGAGAATACCATTAAGAGTAACAGTCCTAACCAAAATCCTGGAGTGGAAAGTAACAGATAACAATATCCTTTAATAAACCGGTCAATCCATGTTCCCTGTTTCATCGCAGCAACAGATCCTAATACAACACCTAACAATCCTGACATTAGCCATGCAAGAGCAATTAATAGAATTGAAGAGAAAAATCTATCACTTATGACCTTTATCACAGGCACACGATGAATTAACGATGTACCGAAATCACCTGACAGAATACTAGAAATCCATTGTACATATTGGGTAAAAAGAGGTTGATCCAATCCCCAGTATGCTTCGATTAGCTCCCGTTGCTCTGGACTTATCAGCAGCATGTCTGCTCCAATATATGCTCGTACCGGATCAACCGGAGACATGCTGACAAGTAAAAAAGTAAGGAGACTTACCGCAAAAAGCAATATACCTAACCGTATTAATTTCTTTATAATCGCAATTGCCATTTACGTACGTCTCCTTTCCTGTTCACTCTATTATTTGCCATTCTGTTATAAAATCTGTGATTGGCCAACCATGTCCATGTGGCTGTATTTTTTGTTCGCCTATATCAATCTTTTCATTAATATAGTAAATATGATTGAGATTAACTAGCCACACCCAAGGCGCATCGCCTAACGTACTTATGCCTGTCTCGCCATCCCATTGAGCTAGTTTCCAATATTTATTTGCCTCATCTTCTGTGCGTGCATGTATCGCTTGATCTAAATAGTGATCGACTTGTTCATTTTGATAATAATTAGCGTTATAATAGTCAATTCCTTGCATGGAGGAATGATAAAGCGAATATATTTCAATCGGATCATGACTACCCCAACCCATCATGACAGGATTAGCATGCATTTTTCGCTCAATCTCACTCCAACTTGCACCTTCTGTAGTGACTTCAATGCCAAACTGATTCATCATGTCTGCAAAAACAAGTGAAAGGGATTGTCTCATTTGATCATCGGAAGGATAATAAAGCGTTATACTAGCCTTTTGTCCATCTTTCTCAAAAATATCATCTTTTCCTCGTTCCCAGCCTGCATCCTTCAAAATCTGTTCGGCACGCTCTTGATCAGCATCTTCAATGGTTGCTTCAGAGTTTCCCCATGGTAATCCGTCCGCACTGGAAAAAGCGACTGATCCTTCGCCATTCAATACACCGTCTACGATTGCCTGGCGGTCCACTGCATAATTGAGTGCTTTTCGGATAGCAGGGTCTGATGTTACAGCATTTCCTACTTGCTCTCCTTCTTCATTCGTTGTCGGTTCAAGATATGGTAGCATTACCCCTCTGTTATCAACACTTTGTAAAGAAATCTGCTTCATCCCTTTCATTTCTTGATCAGCCATTGTAATCGGCACTGATAACACATCAACTTTCCCTGCTTTCGCTGCCGCAATTGCCTGATCTTCTCCTGCAAATAAAAAGGTAAGCTGCTCAAATTCCGGCTGAGTTCCATAGTAATAAGGATTTTTTTTGACGATTAACTGTTCCCCTTTTCGCCATTCTACTAATTGATAGGGACCAGAACCAACCGGATTCTCCGCATAATTCTCATCATAGGCATGTTCTGGAACAATTCCTAATCTTTTTAGTGAATAAACAAAGGTCGATTGTGGCTGTGATAGGTGAAAAGTTACTTGATAGTCACCTTTTTTTTCGATCCTTTCCAGATTGGCTAAGTCAACAATCGATTGGGCTTGTTTTGCCGTTTTATATGTAAAGATAACATCATCCGCTGTTAACGGTTCACCATCAGAAAATTGCACATCATCCCTTAGTGTAACATTCCATGTTAAACCATCATCTGACACTTGATAATCTGTAGCAAGATCATATGTAATTTCCATATTATGATCTTGTTTTAATAACGTACTTTGAAAAAGTGGTGAGCCATATCTTCCCCAGCCTGTTGTTGGATCAAAGCCACCATCCGGCTCTCCCCCGATTGCTAATGTCAATTGATCTTCTTGATCTGATTTAGCATTTGTTTCAGGTGCTGGTTTATCACTGCAACCTGCCATGATAACTATAAGTATCATTAGTAACAAAAAACTATATTTCTTCACTATTGATTACTCCTTATCTGAATTGAAATACCGGTAATTATTATAACATGCATAGTTTAAGAAATCGGATGTTTTCCATTAAAATAGTAAAACTCGTTCCAAGTGTAATTGAAACGAGTTTAGACTTATCAACCATTTCGTTTTCTACGATGTTTGATTCGCAATTCGGTGGATCATTACCGCATTATAAGCGCCACCAAACCCATTATCAATATTGACCACACTGATTCCTGATGCACAAGAATTAAGCATTGTTAGCAAAGCAGATAGCCCTTGAAAATTCGCACCGTACCCAACACTAGTCGGCACTGCCATTATCGGATGAGAGACAAGCCCTCCTACTACGCTTGGTAAAGCGCCTTCCATTCCAGCTACAACAACAGATACTGTCGCCTGCCTTATTTCATCAATATGTGCCATTAAGCGATGTATTCCTGCTACACCTACATCATAAAAACGTCTGACTTCCACACCATAGGCTTCTGCTGTTTTGGCAGCCTCTTCTGCGACTGGTAAATCAGAAGTTCCCGCACATACCACGGCAATATAGCCTTTATAATGAGTTTCTTCCAGACTATTTTTCATAAACAATGTTCTACTTGTATGGTCATATTGAAAATCAGGTAATCGTTCAACAATCTCTTCTGCCTTAGAATGAGTAACTCTTGTTATCAATATGTTTTCCTTTTTCACCATCATTGCCCGGGAAATATCGATAATATGTGACGGTTCTTTCCCTTCACCAAAAATCACTTCAGGAAAGCCTTGTCGTTTTTTTCGATGATGATCGACTTTCGCAAAGCCAAGATTTTCAAATGTGGCAAGCTTTTCTTTTGCTACATCTGGTGATAATTCCCCACTAGCTACTTTTTTTAAGATATCTTCAAGCATTTCATCACATCCATAAACTGATACACAAAGTTTATGGCCACTTTCTCAAGGATTTTATGGCCACTTTTATTGGTTTAATGACCACTATTTCCAATTTAATGGCCACTTTAAAAATACTTCTCTATGTCCTTTGCGATTTGCTGATATTTTGCGAACACTTCTTTATATTTTGTATGATTGTCGGTATTCGGTTCGACAACCTGGTCAATCGGTATATTCTCTTTAATCTTTTCGAATGATTCTACTTTACCAGTTGCCACGAGAGCTGTCCAACTCGCTCCCCACGCTGCACCATGGTGTGTATCGGCTAATTGTATCTCCTGTCCAAACACATCTGCCAATATTTGAACCCATAATGGAGATTTTGACAACCCTCCATTTACCGAAATAGTAGTTGGCGCTCCAGCAATTTCTTCAAGTGATTGTCCAATTTGATACAAATTAAATACGATTCCTTCCAAAACAGCACGAACTAAATGCGGACGACGGTGCGTTACGTTTAAACCATAAAAATTACCTCGTGCTTTTTGATTCCATACCGGTGCGCGTTCTCCATTGACATAAGGGACAAAAAGCAACCCGTCAGCACCTATCTCCACATCTTCTGCTCCTACTAAAAATTGCTCGTGACTACCTTCGAATTCCATCATATCCTTGAGCCACTGTAAAGCTATTCCACCATTATTAGTCGGTCCACCAATTATGGAGGTATCTGATGTAAAGGCATAACTGAAAGTTTCACCATTTTCGTTGACATGCTGTCCGGATATTAATTGACGAATCGCACCACTAGTACCGACTGTCACCGCTACTTCTCCAGGCTTAATCGCACCATTTCCAAGATTGGCTAATTGTCCATCTGCAGCGCCAATTACTAATGGGGTTCCTTCTGGCCAACTAAGTTCTGCAGCAATTTCCGCTTTTAGGCCATCCACTATTTCCGTTGGTCCAACAATCTTTGATAATTGTGAACGCTCAACGCCAGCAAGCGCTAATGCTTCCTCTTCCCAATCCAATGATTTTACATTCATTAAACCGGTAGCTGATGCCATCGAATAATCAATGACTCGCTTATCAAACCATTTAAACAACAGATATTCCTTCATCGACATAAAATATGCCGCTTGTTGATACGGTTGATAGTTATTTTCTTTCATCCACATAAGCTTTAATAATGGTGACATCGGATGAATCGGTGTACCCGTTTTACTGTAGACACTTTTTTTAATAGTAGGGTCTAAACCTGCGACTAATTCACTGCTTCTTCCATCTGACCAAATCGACATATCAGATAATGGACTTCCATCTTGATCGACACAGATCAATGAGTGCATTGCACATGAAATTCCGACTGCTAATACGTTTTGGTGTTTTGTCTCAGCAAATATATCGGCTAGCACCTTTCTAGCACTTGCTTCGATTTCATCAGGTTTCTGTTCAACAAATGCTGTTTTAGGATAATAGGTTTCAATCAATTGTTCTGCTTCTTTTTTTACGTTTCCTTTTAAGTCAAATGCTACTGCTTTCACACTTGTAGTCCCAAAATCGAGACCAATCACTAATTCCTCCATAATGTCCTCCTTACCCAGAAGAGAAAAGCTTTGGACAAGATCCAAAGCTTTTCTCCATTTTATGATAGAGCACGGTTCATACTACCGCTTTTATATCCTACCAAGTCCATTGTAACAAATTTATAGCCATAGCTCTGCAGTTTTTCCGTTACTCGTTGATGATTCGCTAATAATTTCTGCATATCTTGCGGTTCAACTTCAATTCTTGCAATGTCTTCATGAGTCCTAACTCTCACCTGTCGAAGGCCGATTGTTTTCAAGAAGGCTTCCGACTTATCAACTTTGGTAAGCTTTGCCTTCGTTATCGTTTCACCATAGGCAATCCTTGAGGATAAACACGCAAAAGATGGTTTATCCCATGTTGGCAAGTCCATTTGTTTCGATAATTCACGAATTTCTTCTTTATATAAATCGGCTTCCTGTAATGGACCGCGCACCCCTTGCTCTTTCGCCGCTCTCATGCCTGGGCGGTATTCACTCATATCATCGGCAATCACACCATAAACAATGTTCTGGAATCCTTTTTCCTGCATTATCGGTACGAGATGGTCAAATAAGCTGTTTTTACAGAAATAACATCTGTTTTTATCATTCTCTGTATAACCCGGAATCGCAAGTTCACTCGTTTCAATCACCTGATGTCTGGCACCGATATGCTCAGCTAACCTTTTGGCTTCTTCCAGTTCACTTGTTGGATAAGTCTCCGAGTCAGCTGTCACTGCCAGAACATTTTCGACTCCTAGTGTATCCACTGCTACTTTTAATAAAAAGGTACTGTCCACACCACCTGAAAAAGCCACAACTACTTTTTTCATTTCCTGGAGAATAGAAACTAAGTTTTGATGTTTTTGTTCAATCATGTTCTATCTCTCCCCCTTTGCGGTTTGTTGGTCTTTATCACGGTGCTAATCGTCTGCACACATTATGAAGCTAAGTTGGGACAGACGCTAACACCCTAATAATAGTCTCACTTTATTATATCGTCATGCTTCCAAAACCACCATCAACTCGCAGCAACTCACCTGTAACATAGCCGCTTGCTTTATCAGATGCAAGGTAAACCGTTGCACCTTGTAATTCTTCCGGCTCTCCAAAACGATTCATTGGTGTATGATTCATGATCGAATTCACACGGTCTTCACTTAGAATTTTACGGTTTTGTTCTGCTGGAAAGAACCCTGGAATGATCGCATTGACACGAATATTGTGTGGTGCAAATTCTCGGGCTAAATATTGTGTTACACTATTGATCGCTGCTTTTGAAGCGGAATAAGTGAACACTTTAGAAAGTGGTGTGGTAGATGAAACGGACGAAATGTTAATAATGCTACCACCGCGTTGTTGTTCTACCATTTTCTTCGCGAAAATTTGTGTGGCAAATACAATCCCTTTTAAGTTAACATCCATTATTTTATCCCATTCTTCAGTAGATAGCTCTAAGTATGGTGTGGTACTATTCATACCTGGTGCATTGACAAGGATATCCCATCCACCTGACCATTCTTCAATCTCTTTTGCTACGTTTTCTACTGTTGAAAGATCACTTACATCTGCCTGAAAAGCTTTAGCTTCGCCGCCATCGTTTTGAATTTCTTTTACGACCTCTTCAGCTGTTTCTAAGTTACGTCCAACAATGGCAACTTTTGCTCCATGTTCAGCCAAACCTTTTGCCATCGAACCACCTAATGTACTGTTTCCTCCAAGTGCTACAGCTACTTTTCCTGTTAAATCAAATAATTTACTCATTATAGACTTCCCCTCTCTGTTTTATTTTAGATTTCCTTCAGAATCAAATTCGAAATCATATAAGTCGGACAATTTTTCAAGATTGTCATGTTTTTCTACATCGTCGAGCATATTTTCCGACACTTCTATTTCACCAATTTCTAGTGTGTTTTTAATTCGAACTACTCTAGCTTTAGTAAAATCTAAAATATTACATGTTTTAATGGCAGCTTGAACCGCTGTTCTATCGTCAGGCATTGCCGTTGATATATGTGTAGGACCTACAACTGTAGAAGTTAAACCATTAGCATAGGTTGCTTCTCGATTCATTTTATCTACCAGCTTTTGTGTGGTGAAATCTGCTGTACCTACACCATTGGCATTGCCTTCTGTTTCCTCAGTTAGATCTAATACCACCATTTTCGTTACATCTGGACCACCATATGCATATGGTGTCGGATAGCGTCCAGTGATATTTGGATCCATTCCATCCCCACTGATGTTCTTACCTATTTCATCGATCACTAGTACGTCAATCTGTTCAAAGAAAAGTTTTGGTAACGATTTTTTGGCAAGTTTTTGTAGCTCTGGTTCCCGTTCTTCAATTTCTTCCGGTAATAACACTTCTAATGTAGCCACTTTATCAAACGCATTTTCCACCGTTGCTACGGTAAAAAGTATCGGCATTTTATCGATGATGATTTTTGCCATTGCCGGTACGTGTTCTGCCATATGTTTAAAACCTAATTGATGACAAGCTTCTGCACCTTTTTGCTTTCCTAAACCAATACTAATCATTTTCATAATACCACTTTCAACAGGACCTCGGAATGCGGTATGTGGCTTTACACGATTTATAACCACAATGCCATCTGCTTCTGATGCAAGCTTATCAATATAAATTGGTAAGCCGTTTTCTAATTCATCAATTTTAATAACTTCCATCGAAGAACGGATTTCTGCTCCAACTACATCTTCTTTAACACCGAGGTGCTCAAGTACCGCTTTTTGCCCTGGACCTGTTGCACCACCATGACTACCCATACATGGAACGATAAATGGTTTAGCACCATGTTCTTTAAGAAAATCTATTGTTACTTTCGTTGTTTCAACAAGACGGTCAAGCCCACGGCTACCAACTGCAACTGCCACTTCCATCCCAGGTTTAATCTGATTCTCTATTCCTTTTTGATTTAATTGCTGATTCAAGACTGCTCCTAAATCATCGATTTGCTGATCATCAAAGTATTGTTTCACTTTCATCATTTTAGGAATCGGAATATCTTGCACTAATTCATGTAAAATCCCCATCGGATTCACTCCTTCTCCATTAGTATGGTACCGTTTTGCTAATTTTATTGCGTTTAGTATAACATTAATTTGTTTGGTGGACAAATTAATTATTCCACCCTTTCATATAAGGATGTGTTCCATTTCTAACTGGTTAAAATAATAGCTGCGCAACGTAAACGGTTCCTGTCACTGTAAGCATGCTTGCTATCGTTGAAAATAGTACTGTTTGTGCTGCTAAATCCGGATGACTTTTGTATTCTTCGGCAATGACGGCACTGTTAACAGAAGTGGGCATCGCAGCAGCGATAAATAATGCTTGAGCCATCATACCTTCCAATTGAAAAAGACTAATAATAATGAATGCGACAATCGGGCCACCAATTAAACGCAAGGTAATACTGGCATAAACCGTATATAACCCTCGCTTGAACTTCAATCGAGCTACCTGTGCACCTAATGTCATCAACGCAAACGCTATCATCGCATCAGCAATATAATTAGCTGATACCCAAATTGGTTCAGGAATCGAAATATTCCATGCATTTAACAGGACTCCTGAAAGCATGGCATATAGCACTGGCATTTTAAAATAACCTAAAGCTGCCTTCCATTTTCCATCTTTAGCTGCTCTTAGTGAAAAAATCCCATAAGAAAAAAGAAAAATATTTTGTAAAGTTAGCACTATGACTTGAATTGACATTGCATATGGGTCACCACGAAAAACTAAGTCATTTACCGGTACACCGTAATTACCTGAATTAAAAAACATTACACTATTAGCAAATGTCGTCCTCTTTCCACCTTTAATCCGCATTATCTTGGCAATTACTAGCGCTACCAAATATAGCAAAAATACTAATAACAGAAAAAAAGCTAACACATGCGCGAATAGCTGAAGACTAAAGGTTGCTTCATACAATCTCACAAAAATAAAACCTGGCACGACAAAATAAATATTTATTTTGGCTAATGTCGCTATATCCAATCTAAATTTAAGATGTAAACAAAACCCAATCGCCAACAAAATAAAAATAGGGAGAATTACATCTTTAAAGATGACGAGAAACTCTGCCAAATGCTCACTCCCCTTTTTATCAAAAGATTATATTCTCTTTCGTATAACAACGTTGTTATTTTGATTTTATCACATAATTTTGGAAAAAGGAATATGCTTTTTTCTTTACTCGCATAAACATCGATTAGGTTGGTTGTTTTCGACGTGTTGGAAGTGTCAAACATCGATTAGACTTATTCTATTCGACGCAATGAGCTTAAAACCAGTGCAAAACGTCGATTAGACTCGTTCTATTCGACGTGATGAGCTTAAAATCAGTGCTGAGCGTCGATTAGACTGCTTCTTTTATTCGACGGGAAGTTTATTTATAGTTTTTTATCTATGCACAAATGAAAAAGGACTACCCACACATAACGGGCAGCCCTTCTAACTTGATCATTTTGTAACATCTATCGCTTTTTCTTGTGCTTTCAGGCATAGTTCAGCTGCTTTAAATGCGTGTTTCTGTGTCATAGCATTCTCAGTACGATGGATACAATCTTTAATTAGTTCACCAAAAAATGGGTATCCAACTTTACCTCTTAGATCATAATGTTTTTCCCCTTCGTGATTGACAAGATAAAGCTGATTTCCACCTTTGTCTGTGGCTAAATCAACATATTTCCGGATCTCTATCGTTCCTTCCGTCCCAACAATAAACATCCTCCCATCGCCCCAAGTACTCAAACCGTCTGGTGTAAACCAATCGACACGGAAAAATTGTGTTGCACCATTATCTCCTTTTAATGTCGCGTCACCGTAATCATCAAGTTCAGGATGGTCCGGATTAGCATAATTTCCTATTTTACTGTGTAATACTTCTGCATCTTCACAGCCAGCATAGAATAAAAATTGTTCAATTTGATGACTACCAATGTCACACAAGATCCCACCATATTTTTCTTTCTCAAAAAACCAATCCGGTCGACTTGGCGCGTTTAGTCGATGGGGACCAAAGCCTGTTACTTGAATAACTCTACCTATCGCGCCTTGTTCAATTAATTGTCCAGCAAAAACAGCACTTTCCACGTGTATACGTTCACTGTAATAAACCATATATTTTTGTCCTGTTTCTTCTACTACTTTCTTCGTTTCTTCTAATTGTTCGAGGGTTGTGAATGGTGTTTTATCTGTGAAGTAGTCTTTCCCTGCTCTCATGACTCGATTTCCTAAAGCACTTCGTTCAGATGGAATTGCCGCTGCTGCGACAAGTTTCACTTCTTGATCGTCTAACACTTGTTCTAAAGACTCTGCCTGTTTAGCCTGCGGGAATTTTTTCAAAAAGTTATCCACTTTTTGTTGATCCGGATCATAGACCCACTTTAAAGTAGCACCCGCTTCTAGTAATCCATTACATTGACCAAAGATATGTCCATGATCTAATCCTGCTGCTGCAAAAACAAATTCTCCTTCTTTGACGACAGGGTTTGGTTTACCCTTTGGTGCATAATTCATACCATCTGCATTACTCATCAACTCACACTCCTTATAACTATTAATCTACTATCTATTGTAAGTGTTTTCAATTCATTTTCCTATTAAAAACAATTAGTTTTGTATGTAACCTTGTGTTAACTGGACTTTTCTTTCTTCTTTACCTTTTATTTTTGATCATGGAAAAGCTCCATATTCAGTGTCTGTTTCGCTTCTGATGATTCACGTATTACATGGATCATTTCCACCGAAACTTGAGCATCTTTTGCATGAATATAATGGTTGCCATCATTGATAATTTCTTGATAGAATTGATCAATTAATTTCGTATGACTTGCTCCATAATAAAATTTCGATCCTGCTAACTTGCTATCTTCTGCCAGTTTTACTTTCTTTCCATTTTCATTAGCAATCGTTAATATACTGTCTTTTATCGTTAATTTTGCCTTTTCTAAGATAACCTGAAATTCAACCGATGAGTTCTGTGCATTGGAAATAGTAGCAAAGAAAAGACCTGTTGCTCCATTTTGGTATATTATATGAGCGGTCGCCGTATCCTCAACATCATAACCGTAATCTAGTAACCGGTCGACAGAACCACGAATTCTATCAATTTTGCCACCAAACAGTTGCAAAAGGTCTAACGTATGAATTGATTGATTAATCATCACACCGCCACCGGCAGTTTCCATCGAACCACGCCATGGTTTTGCTTCATAATACGATTTAGGACGGTGCCATGTAACAATTCCTTTCAACCCTTTCACTTCACCATATTTACCATCGGCAATTATCGATGCTAATTCTTCTACTGTTTCGTTTAATCGATTTTGTAAACTAACACAGATTTTCACTTCAGGATAGTTTTCTTCAAGTTCAACAATGGCACGGCTATCTGCTAAATTATGGGCAAGTGGTTTTTCTAGTAACACATGCACGCCTTGTTTAACTGCCGCTTCTGTTGCTGGATAATGTAAATAATGTGGTAAGCAAACATGGACACAATCAAGTACTACTTCCTCTAACATAACTTGATAATCTGTGTAAAACGGCACTTCCTTAAAACTACTCTGCAGTGTTGTATCAATATCACAAACTGCTACTAATTCTACATATGAACTTTCGTTAATCGCAGCGATATGAATCTTTGAAATATCACCAAGACCTATTATTCCGACTCGTAGCATGTTATCACACCCTTTCTTTCATAGGAAGAAACTTAATTTATGATTGCATTTGGGAGCTATTTTCTTGTTCTCTAAGTTTATTTAATTCTTCTAAATATAAATTCTCATCGATTGGAAGGGATATTTCTTTATTTAACCAGCTTGATAAGTGCATGGCATTTGCCAGTTCCACACCATTAATCCCATCACTGCCAGGAGCAAGCAAAGGCGTCCCGTCTAATATATTAGCAGCGAAGTTTTCTAATACCGCTAAGTGTTGGCCACCCCAAACACTACCAAACTCTAAAACTTCCTCTTGATAGATCGCTCCAGGTCCTTCTCCCTTTAGTAAGTTCGAAACTTCTTTCATCGACATAGTGTCGCTCATTTCTTTTTCAGGTTTGTTCAATCGTTTAATCGTTACCTTTTTACTGTCATCAACCACAATTTTTCCTTGATCACCGTGGATTTCTAAACGATCCGTTCCCATCACATCATGAGTACAAGTAATAAATACACCTGTCGCACCATTCCCATAATCCAATACCGTTGTTACATCATCCTCTACCGGAATATTGCGTTGGAAGCCATATTGTGCTTTCGTGTAAACTTTTTCAGGCATCCCGCAAATCCATTGCAATAAATCAATTTGGTGTGGTGCTTGATTTACTAAAACTCCGCCACCTTCACCATCCCATGTTGCTCTCCAGGAACCTGCATCATAATAACCTTGTGGACGCCACCATGTCGTAATAATCCAGTTAGTTCTCCTAATTTTACCGATTTCTCTATTATCAATAATTTCTTTTACTTTTTGATAAAGCGGATTGGTACGCTGATTAAACATAATCGCGTAGGTTAGATCCGGTTTAGTTTTAGCGAATTCATTGATTTCTTTTACTTGTTTGGTATACACACCTGCAGGTTTCTCCAATAAAGCATGAATATCGCGCTCTAGTGCTTCGATCCCGATTTCTGGATGTAAGTAATGTGGTACACAAGTTACGATCGCATCAACGTCTCCACTAGCTAACATCTCCATATAATCTTCATAAAAAGGTACACCAGGAAATTCTTGATCCGCGCGTTTTTTCTTTTCGGGATCAATATCACAAATTGCTCCAAGTTCCATATTGCTTACATGACCTTCTTTGATCATATTCCCGTAAGCGCCACCTTGCTGTCCTAAACCAATAATTCCTAATTTCACTTTTGACATTAACCTTCACTCCTTTTGTATATTTCAAGACGTTTCTGTCGGTATTGCCTAGCAGTCATTCCAACATTTGATTTTAAAAAACGACTTAAGTGGGAAACGCTTTCAAAACCACATTCATCTGCTATTTGTTGTAATATTTTCTCTTCATCTACTTCTATAAGAAATTTGACTTCTTGGAAACTTGTCGCCATTACGTATCCATAATGGGATAACCTGTCATCTCTTTAAAGACGTGTGATACATAGTATTTACTTAAATTCAATGTTTCCGCTATCTGGTCAATCGACATTTTTTTGCTGAAGTGCGCCTTGATATAGGTGGCTATTTTTTTTGCGTGCTGTGCTTTATCGTATTTATCATTGACAGCGAGGTTTGGCGTAGACGGTTAACCAGAACAAGAACCTGAATCAATAATGTCTTCATTCCCCATACCTTTTTTTCTCCGATGCCAGCTGATCATTTTTTACCTCACTCATCTTCTTGATTAACTGCTCCAATTCTTCAATATCTTGCCGCTTTGAGGAGCGAATCAATCAATGATGAAGCTTGTGGAACACATCTAACCGAGAAGACGCCCCTATTGATGATAACGCTGGCTCTATTACGTCCGGTGAAAAATGGATGTGACTACCAACATATTCACTTTTTCTTGGTAAATTAGACTTACACTTTTATTCTATTGTAAACGATAGGATAAAAAAATAACTAATATTGCTTTATTTATTTTATTTTTTGACTGAGAGTGCACACCTTCAAAGCAAAAAGAACCTGGTATATAATATTCTTCTTCACTTCAAACACGAACGATGCACTAAATATTGTTGAGCAATAAGCGGATACTGTGCAGTATCTTCCTAGTATGTATATAAATCCAAAAGATATCGAAATACATTCGAACAAACGTTTAGATTTCACTAATTACAATGCACATCTGTCCCAGGCTCTTCCATACATTACCCTTTCACACTTCCTGCCGTGATCCCTTCCACTAAATACTTTTGGAAAAACAAGAATACAAGTAACTGAGGTACAATGGAGGCAACACTCATTGCGAACATTGGTCCCCATGCTGAAACGGAAGATGGGTCTGAAAACATCTGAAGACCTAGGGCAACCGTGTATAATTTGGTATCATTTAAATAAACTAATGGAGTCATAAAGTCATCCCATGTCCAATAAAATGAGAAAATAGCAACTGTCGCAATCGCTGGTGTAGTCAATGGTAATATAATTCTCCAAAAGATCGAAAACGTACTAGCACCATCCATATAAGCAGCTTCATCTAATTCTCTTGGAATCCCTCTGATAAACTGAATCATTAGAAAGATAAAAAACGGAATACCACCAATAAAAGCTGGCACAATTAAAGGTAAATACGTATTGACCCATCCCAAATTATGAAAAAGGATATATTGCGGAATCAATGTTACCTGTTGTGGTAACATTAGCGTTATGATCATACAAACAAACAATGGTGTACGAAAACGAAAATTCACTCTTGCAAAACCAAATGCCACTAATGTAGAAGAAAAAATGGTTCCAATTACGACCATAGTAGTCACAAATGTAGAGTTTAAAAAGAAGGTAGCAAAACTAAGATCTCCAAATCCTTCCCAGCCTTTTGCATAGTTTTCCCATTTCCATTCAGAAGGGATTAATGATGCAGCATTGCGAAATATTTCATTTTCTGCTTTCAATGAACTAGCAATCGTCCATAAAATCGGATAAATCATCAATAATCCTATCACCCATATGGATCCATGATATACAAGTGTTCGAAGTGATTTATTCTTTTTCATCATTAATTCCCTCCTTCCGATTCGTAGTGAACCCAACTTTTAGCGGTTCTAAATATAAATGCAGTGAATAGTCCACAAATTAAAAGTAAAATCCATGCTAATGCAGAGGCATAACCCATGTCAAAATGAGCAAATGCTTTCTCATATAAATAAACAGCATAGAATAAAGTATTATCCATTGGTCCACCATTTGTGATCAGAAAACTTTGTGTAAATGCCATAAAACCCTGGATCGTTTGCATCACAAGATTAAAAAAGATAACAGGAGATAACATAGGTAATGTAATCTTAATAAATTGCAAGAATGGATTCGCTCCATCAACAGAAGCAGCTTCATACAATTCGCATGGTATCGCTTTCAAACCTGCCAAGAATATTAACATTGGCGACCCAAATTGCCATATTACCAATAATATTAATGTCGATAATGCAAAATCAGGACTTGTTACCCAACTCGTCGTTGGAATGCCGAAAATAGATAATATATCATTTACTGCACCATCACGACCAAATAGTTGTTTCCAAACAACTGCAATCGCAACACTTCCTCCAAGAATTGATGGTACGTAATACAGTGTACGATATACTCCGACACCTCGACGCTTTGTATTAAATAGCATTGCTACAAACAAAGCAAACGCTAACTTTAATGGTACACTTCCAAACACAAAAACAAGTGTGACACGAATCGCCTTCCAAAAACGATCATCATTTGTAAACATATTGACGTAATTATCTAAACCTATCCAGCTCGGGGCAGATAATAAATCGTAATTGGTAAATGAAAAATATAGTGATGCGATCATCGGACCAATTATAAAGCCTAAGAAGCCAATTAGCCATGGTGCAATAAATGCAAACCCTATTAAATCCAATCTAAGTTGACTACGTAATTTGCCTGTGTGTTTCTTTTGGTTTAATTCATTTATTTCTTCAGCCATCCCCTACACCTCCAGTAATTAAAGCAATCAGAAGCCACCTAAAAGATGGCCACTATTGCAATTTATTTATTTTTTGCTAGTATTTCTGATGCTTTTTGCCTGAAATTCTCCGCTGCTTCCTCTGGAGTTATTTCTCCATAATGAATCGGATCTTGCACCTCATTCTCAAACAATGATTCGATTTCTGTTGCACCTTGTGGATCTGGCGGATCAATTTCTCGACTATATTCTTGAGCTAACTCTACATATTCAAACATTTTTTTACCGGCATCTGATGCATTTTCTTTTAAATGCTTTCTAACAGCTCCTGCTATAGGTACACCACGTTCAGCATTTAAAATTTCATTCGCTTCGATACTATTAGTGAAAAAGCTGATGAATTTTGCTGCCTCTTCTTGTTCTGTTGAATCATTTGATACAGATAAAAACTGACCTGGTTTAATATAATGACCTAATTCACCGCCTTCTAGAGTTGGCTGAAGCATCAAGTCTAAAGGTCTACCTGCAGCTGATTCTAATGCGATTAATTGGTTACTATGAATATCCATAACAATTGCAGTTTCTTCCGTAACTATAGGAAATTGCTCTATATTAGTACTTGCTGCCATAAATACTTCTGGTGGTGCTGCTCCACCTGATTCCAGCATGTCTGCTGTAATTTGTAAATAGTCTACTAATAATTGATCATCTTCATACCCTAACGCTGTACCATCATCATTATATAACCATTGACCGTTTTGTCTTAAATAATGTTTAAAGCCCATTACTCCAGCATTTGGATGTACACCATAAACACCATCACCTAGGTTTTCCGTCAATTTTGCTGAAGCTTCCTTTAAATCTTCCCACGTATAACCTGGTTCAAATGGTTCAACACCTGCTTTTTCAAACATGGCATTATCTACCGCTATCGCGTGGGCATTAGCGCCGATATTAACGGCAAATAATTGATCATCAATATAACCACCGTCAATATACGTATCTTCCACGTCACTTAAATCAAGTGCACCACTCTCAACATGTGTACTTAGATCTGCTAATAAATCTTTACCTGCATACTCAGCTAAATATTTATAATCCATTTGGACGATATCCGGAAGATTTCCACCTGCCGCCTGTGTTGCCATCTTCTCCCAATATCCATCCCATCCAGTAAATTCCGCTGAAATTTCTACATTAGGATTCTCTTCCATATATAAGTCAATTACTTCTAAAGTTCTGTCATGTCTATCTTGCGACCCCCACCATAGTATCCGTAGTTCAACTTTATCTTCGCTTGATTCTGATTCATCTTCCGTAGCATCAGATCCAGAAGAATCACTATCAGAGCTACAAGCTACTAAAATACTGATAAGCAAAAATAATACCGCAATGAACATGCCGTTTTTCCAAATTCGTTGCATCTTTCAATCTCCCCTTTTCTTTTAATATATATTTAAAACAATTTTCATTGTCTTAAATCACCATTAATTGCTATAGCGCTCTTTTAATACTTTTATTTGGTCTATACCATGTGTTGCCATGATCATTATTATAAAAAAAGTTAAACTAATTCCTATAGAAAACATGATTTGCGGAAAGTATAAAGACAGATATAGCATCCCGCCAGCCGCAACAGCCATTCCAATTGTTTTAAAAGGATTTAACATTGCCACAATAAAAGCGTAACGGATGGTTGTAAATAACTTTACTTGATAATGGGTATAAATAGGAAATACATATAAAACAACCATCATATACCAAATAGAGAAAATAAAAATGAGAATACTAATTGTTCTGTACCATAGTCCTTCCTTTTCCATAAAAAATTGGAGATCAAAATAAATAATAGCACCTAAAACAATCAAAATGATGGTTAACATATTTACTTTGAGAAAACTTAACTTGTATTCTTTCCAAAACGAGGAAAAAATAGAGGAAACGTCTTTTTCCTTTAACCAACTGTGTTGAATTTTACATAATGCAGCGGTGGCCGGACCTAATCCGAACAAAACAAAACCCAAAAGCATAAATAAAAACCACAAGGTATTCAAATAAGTTAATTTCAACGCAGTGATGCAAAATGTTCGCATAATTTCCGTTAATTTTACCGAATTCATTTCCTCATCCCTCTGTTTAACATTGTCAATTTTCCTTTGTTCCATTAGAATAGAACAAAGCAATCAATGTTTAATCGATATGTTTAGTATACTCGATCGAAACTATCAAAAAAGGCCTTACAATTAATAAAAACACTTATTTTTTAAGCGCTTACATTATAAAGTTTCATATTCTATCTTATTTAATAATAAATGATACCTTTTTTAATGAAGGGAGTTTTTGGATGTATAAGATTCTATTGGTTGATGATGAAATAGAGATCCGCAGTGGTTTAAAAAATTATTTCCCTTGGAACAATTTAGGATTCGAGGTTATCCATGATTGTGAAAACGGAAGAAAAGCATTAGCTTACCTAGATGAGAACCAGGTGGATGTTATACTGACTGATATTCGTATGCCCGTAATGGATGGGATTAAACTAGCAAAAAAAGTATTTCATGATAAAAAGCAAACGAAGGTAATTCTTTTAAGTGGTTATAAAGAATTCCATTATGCAAAAGAAGCAATGAAATATGGAGTGGTAGACTATATCGTAAAACCAGGGAAATACGATGAAATACAGGAAGTGTTTACTAATTTGAAACAACAACTCGATACAGATATTTCTACTAAATATTCAAAAGCTTACCCAAACTATACTGACAATATTATTGAAACAATCAAAGCGTTTACGATAAAAAATTATGCAGATATATCGTTAGAGGACTTAGCTGCCCTCTGTAAAATGTCACCGAATTATATTAGTACTTTTTTCAAAGTAAATACCGGAAAGAATTTCTCAACATATGTAACGGAAATCAGAATGAAAAAAGCTGCTGAGATGTTAGCGGATTTTCATTATAAAACCTATGAAATAAGCAGTTTAGTTGGTTATACAAACCCGAAAAACTTCACTCGTGTGTTTAAGAAGTTCTATGGTGTGACACCACGAGAATACAGAAAACAGAAAGAAGCATCACATAGTAATGAATAATAAAATATTACTCAAAAATATTGTGCTATTTCTTTTTCCTTTATTGATTCCTGTGTTTATTTTAGGGTCATTTGCCATCATCATAACAGATAAATATATGAAGGAATCAATTACAAATAATAATTTAAACACGCTTCAACAACTCGAACAACAAACCAACATCGTTTTGAATGAAATGCATTTATTACATTTAGATTATAATTGGAATCCGCAAATTATTTTATCACTTCAAAACATTCTTGATTCCGATTATTTAACCCTTGATCAAAAAAGAAATCTGGAATATGGGAGGGGAACGTTACGCAGAAAAGATATTGCAACCGACTATATCCATTCAATTTATGTATACTATATGAATGATAAAGATCGTGTGCTCACTTCAAGTTCTGGTGTAAGAAACATTGATACTATGTATGATCAAGACTGGTATAAAGAATTCAATTCTAATTCGACCAATGAAAAGCTCTGGTTCGAAACGAGAAATATAGCACCTTATGAATTTGTGAAACCAGATCCTGTGATTACCATTTATAAAAATGTTTTTAAGACAAACGCTCCTAATGCTGAAGGGTTAATCGTCTTAAATATAAATCAAGACTTTTTCAAAAATTTAATTAGTGAGCTCAACCATTACCATAACCAAAGTATTTTTGTAATAGATGAAAATAATAATAAATTGTATGGCAATTCTATTAGTGATGAAATGGAGATCAATGATTTATCACTGACTAACAAACAAGAAACATATGAACTGAAAATTAATAATAAGAATTATATTGTCAATCAACTCTACTCTGAAGAGCATAAGTTAAGATACTATTCCGTAATTGAAAAAGATATTATCTACTTCTTACCTAATCAATTACGATTATTAACAATTGTATTTGTATTTTTATCACTTATTTTAGGAGCTGCCACTATTTATTATTTATCAAGAAAAAATGCTCGACATGTTAGTGATATTATTAAAATTTTAAACACTACCAATCAAAATGAAAAAGAATTGATCAAAAACGTCTCCTTCAAGGACAATGAATATCAGCTGATCGTTCGACGAATCCTTAAAAATTACATTGCACAAAACAATCTGGAAAAAGAACTTAATAACAAGGAATATCAACTACAATCTGCGGAGTTACTTGCACTGCAAAATCAAATTAATCCGCATTTTCTGTCTAATACGCTAGCTATCATTTATTGGAGAGCAATGGCGCTTACAGGAAAACCAAATAAAGTGACAAAAATGTTGGAGACCCTTACAGATATACTTAATTTTTCGTTAAGAATTAAACATCACACCGTTACTTTAGAAGAAGAAATAGAAAACACAAAGAATTATCTGGAAATTCTTGCGATTAGATCTGATAAATATTTCGATGTGGAATGGGATTATTCACCTGACCTAAAACATGTACAGGTTTTAAAGTTTATCTTACAACCTATTATTGAAAACAGCTTGCAACATGGTTTTGATTATGAGAGTGATGCCGACTGTCTTCACTTAAAAATCAAAATTAGATTAGATCATGAAATTATTAGATTTACCGTTATTGACAATGGACAAGGAATCGAATCGGATAGGTTGCATGATCTTCAAAATAAAATAAACAAAAATGAGTATACAACAGACCATATAGGATTAACGAACATTCAAAAGCGGTTGTCCCTGATTTATAATCATGATTATAAATTTATCATTAGAAGTAAAAAAGGCTGTGGAACGGTAATTATTATTGAGCATCCGATTACCGCTAATTATAAATAAACGTACCACATCAATAGAGGTCCCGTGCTAAACGCGCACAGTTAACGTTTAGTACGGACTTTTTATGTTCATCTTGAGTAAAAAATACATATTAATATGTATTTATTATTGTGTAATCGTTTTTCTTGGAGTAACTTTAGTTTAGAACTGGTACGTTCATAAGCATATTTATCAAAGCAGATATCCAGATAAAGTGATACTTCTACTGATTGATAGCGGAACTTATCAGGAGGTTAGCATCCGTTTATCTCCCACACAGTTTCTTAGCTTATGAGTTGTGTCGCGTTGTCTTTTCTTTTGCACATCTAGATTTATAGTAGTGTTCGTTTTTGAGTGGAGAATAATATTTATGTTAACGAAACTTATCAGGGTTTTACGAACGTTTAAGAAGTGATAAATCCTTTTAATAAGAATAAGTTCAATTAGATCGTTATCTCTTAAACCACTATCTTTTTCTTATCTGTATTTGTTATAATTTATATTAAAATAATCAATTTCTTTAGTTTGTTTTCTAAACAAATATAAATATATGGAGGTAACTTATGCATACAGGAGATGGAGCTTACATAAAAAAAATAAATCGCAGCTATATATTAACAGAGATTTTTGAGCATCATAAAATTTCAAGGGCTAGCCTTTCAAAAGTTACAGGTCTTAACAAAGCAACTATTTCTGTACAAGTAAATGACCTGCTTGACGAGGATTTAATTTACGAAAGACAAGAAGAACACCATTCTGTCGGTAGGAGGCCGATTCTACTATCTATTAATGAGAAAACAGCCTATTTTTTGGGGATCGATCTTGAACATGATCAACTACTTTTTAATATTACAGATTTAAAAGGTAACACTGTTAAATATGAAAAAGTAGATCTACTTACTGATATTTATGATGAGATAGTAGCCTTAATTGCAGATCGTATAAAAAAGTACCAAGCAGATTTCGAATCAACTAGATATGGTTTGGTTAAAACAGTAATCGCTATCCACGGCACGGTATCTAGTGACAACAGAATTCACTTTATTCCACGAAATCAATGGAGAGATAAGAATATTTTAACGGATCTAAATAAACTAGGCATCAATAATATTACGATCGAAAATAATGCTAATCTATCTGCATACGCCGAACGAATATTTCAGTATCATAAAAGCAAAAATTTATTAAATATTAACCTTTCATCTGGGATTGGATCAGGAATCATTATTAATGGCGAATTGCACAAAGGCTATCATGGACATGCAGGCGAAATGGGACATATGATTATTTATCCGAAAGGAAAACCTTGTCGATGCGGCAATAAGGGCTGTTGGGAACGCTATGCTTCTGAACCCATTTTTTTTGAAAATGCAAATAAATATTTAGAAACAAAAGTAGAAACACACGCAGATATAAAGAGATTATTAAACGAAAAAAATGAAGATCTCATCAAGGTCTTGAACGAATGGATATCTGATTTGGCAATCGGATTAAACAATGTGATCAACCTTTATAATCCTGAAATGATTGTATTAAATAGTCCTATATTAAAAATTTACTCTTGTGCACTTGAAGAAATTAAAAAACATTTGATTTCTTCTGTTTCTCAATACCGAGATATTGTAATATCAGGTCTAGGTGCAAAGGCAAGTGTAGTTGGTGCTTCTGCAATGGGAATTCAGCAATTTCTGGACCTGCCACGTTTGACGTTATCAGAAACAAATAATTCGATTACTATTTAATTAACTCGTCCATCTTTTTTGATGTTGTGTGTCCTCACAAAGAAACTTCTTATTAGAAGAACTCGGCGTTCGCCTCGTCTTTTAACGAGTGCCGAAGTTTTTCTTATACTTTGTACATTCAAAATTTTTACTTTGTCGAATTACTTCATTACTAAAATTTTATACTTTCCTAACGTACAAAAAAAGCACGGAACATAAAACGT
>NZ_JBQQCK010000020.1:0-36996 GCF_052246695.1 Gracilibacillus sp. D59
TATATCTACTGGTATAACAATGAACGTTCAAAATCAAAATTGACTGGATTGAGTCCAGTCGAATACCGAACTCAGTCCAGCCAATTAGCTGCATAATAAAAACTCTAACTTTTGGGGGTAACCACCTAACCACCTATTGAATCTCATGCGTTTTTATTTTTGAAATAATTAATAACTGTCAGGTAAAGTAATATAAGTATTCTTAAAATACAAAATTTGATGCTATTTTAGAAGAGTCGTCATGAGACGCTCTTTTTTTATGTAGACAAAACCGTTGTATTGCCATGAAAAAAAATTGAAACTTTTTAATAATAGTCTGGCTCTAATAGGCAGAAGGGAGGTTAAATTGATGAAAAAACACAAACTTATTAAAAAGGCGATAAAAGGAAATAAGGAGTGCCTTGAGGAACTGCTCGTTATACATAGCGATCAATTATACCGCACCGCTTACTTATATGTTCGGAACCGGGAAGATGCGCTGGATATTGTTCAAGAAACATCTTATAAAGCTTTTTTATCAATTGGGCAATTGAAAAACGAAAAGTTCTTTTTAACTTGGCTAACAAAAATACTTATAAACTGTTCGTATGATGTATTAAAAAAGAGCAAGAAAGAATTACCATGGAATAATATAGTCGAACATACTGTGGATAAAAAGGACAACAAAGAGGAGAGTCTAGACTTATTAGAAGCAGTTAATAGGCTAAATGATAAACATAAAAATGCAATTATTCTTTTTTACTTTCAGGATCTTCCTATAAGTGAAGTAGCTAAATTGATGAACATACCTGAAAATACGGTGAAAACTTATTTAAGCAGAGGGAGAGCTCGATTAAAAAAATTGCTAGGAGGGATGGGTTATAATGGAGGAAAAATCACTTCGAGAAGTATATGAGAAGATTGAAGTACCTAAAGATGGTGTCTTAGATGCAATCAAGGCAGGAAAGGAACGTGCTGGTTATGAGGTAGCTAAAAATAAAAAGAGTGCTAGGAAAATTGTATGGTCTACAGTTGCAGCTGCAACAATAATTGTTTCTTCCAGTTTCATTTCTCCTTCCATATCTCACGTAATGGCGCAAGCACCGTTGCTCGGAAATGTGTATACTGCTTTTAATGATGCTGTAGGTCGGAGTTTGCAATCCCAAGAATTAATAACAGAATTGAATCAAACCTCTAGCTATAAAGGTATAGATGTATCTATTACAAATGCATATTATGATGGAGTTGTCGTAGGAGTCACTTTTTCTGTTAAAGGAAATGTAAGCACAGAAGAAGATGGCCGTGTTCAAGGGTTCTACGAAATATTTGATGGTGAGGCTGGCATATCTGATAGTAAAGAATTAGTATATATGGAGCCATCGGATAATAGCTATGTAGGGCATATACAATTAAGCTATCCCAAAACGGAATTACCTTCAGAAACATCTTTCCCACTTGAATTTAAGAGGATAGGAGGAAAGGAAGGAAGTTGGCGATTCGACGTACCGATAAATCAGTTACCATATGAGACAGTAAATGTTGACATTGGATCTATCGAAAAAGATGCAGATGTAAATGTTCATTTCGATTCAATTATTGAAGGTAAAGCATCAACAGCTATTAATTATACTGCTACTTTTCCGACGGAAGGAAAACATGATCAAGTACGACTTGAAGCTTATGATGACCAAGGTGAGGAAATCAATATCTCTACAGACGGAATTGATTTAGAAACTCTTACAGAGAACGATAGAATTATAGTCAAAGGAAGAAGTATTATTCCGCAGGCTATAAAGGGGGAAACTAGTTATATAGAAGTGCTTCCTAAAGTAGCATTAAATGAGCCTGATCAATTTATTAAATTAGATGAAGAAACTCCTTTTGAAGTACATGCTGAAAGGCAAGATTTTGCTGTTAAAATAGGGGAGATTACTGTTAAAGATAAGAGCATTACGTTTGATTTTCAAATAAATAACGGTAATAACATGAATCGGCACTTCTCGTTTTTTAGTGATTTTGCCCGCAATGATGTCGCTTTAGTTAAAGAATCAGTAAAGGATATTTATGAGAAGCCAATTAAACACTCAGTTGATGTAATTAACAAAGATAACTTAACCTTTACAAGCACGTTTGATATTAGTGGAATTAGTAATTTCAACCTCAAAGACTATGTAATAAGAGTTAATATGGGATCATTGAGTTCTAATATTCCTGTTGAGTTAGAGAAAGTTAAAATTGATTTGACTGAATAGTAAACCCTTAAAAAGCCAACCTTGTTTAACAATGGTTGGCTTTGCTAAATCTTATATTAAAGTAACAAATGTAAGTGTTAAGCTAGACGATTATCTATGGTCGATAAGTGTGAAAAATTCATCTTTTATTTGGAATATTATGTTATTATTGAAAAAATAGAGGTAAATGGTTCTGATTTATAGATTCCGTTAATTAATAAGTGTGGAGGGATGAGGTATGTATCAGTATTTTAATGGACTTGTCATTAGAGAGGGAACAGAAGGAGTTTCTGCTGAATATGTTGAATATCTATTTAAAGATGCTGGGTGGGTAAGAACTACACCAGATTGGCAGAAAGAAAAATTCACTCTTATTTTCAAAAATTCAACTTGGGCCTTTACGGTTTGGGATGATGATAAAATGATAGCTATGGTTAGAGTTATTTCAGACCAAATAATGGCTGCTAATATAATGGACCTAGTAGTAGATTCAAAATACCGTGGGAAAGGGATAGGTACAAAATTAGTAGAACTATGTGTTCAAAAGCTTCCACACGGTGATTGGTTTGCCCATACCTCTTCAAACATTTTTGGTTTTTATAAAAAATCTGGTTTTGAGGTAAAAGATTTAGCAGAAAACGGAACCTGTTCTTATTACGGATATATTCAAGCAAGAAAAGAAGGACACAGATAATAAATAATAATTATTGGGGGCTTGTCAAATGAATTACTTCTTGCGATTAAATGTTGTTAGTATTCTATATGCTCTTATTGTTTTTGTTCCTCTTGAAATAATGCTAAATGTTTATAGAATTAGTAGACTAACAAATTGGGAAATTGGCACGGTAAATATAATGACTGGCTTAACGCTAATTGTTGAAATAATAGGTGGTACCATATTACTCTACTTCTTAACAAAAAAGTGGTTAGATGGACGAAAGGCAAACTTTTGGACAGTCATCCTTTGGGCACCCTATTTTGTCCTTTTTATTTATGTTTTCACTTCTTTATTGCCAATAACTTATGGTGGTGATTCCCCCAATCCTGTTACTGGTCTTTTTGCAATAGGAGGATTGATTGTTTATCCGTTTTATATACTAATTCTTAATTTTGTTGGTATGACCAGTAATGATAAAACAATTAGGACTACCTAACTTTAAAAATTAATTTGAGAATAAATTCAATAAATAATAACCTAATTTTTTACAGATTGGGTTATTTTAATACTAGGGGGAAAGCTTATGGTGAATAAAATGTTTGCAATAACTATTTTGTTTTTGTTGATAGTGACAGGGTGTAATGCTGAAACGGTAGACCCTAAAGAACATATAACTGAAATATATAGTATTGCACTAAACACCATTATGGAAAGAGATAAAGGTTTAAATGACGGTATCGAATTTATAGCGATTGATATGAGTAACTTCGATAAATGGAACGCACAACCGTTAACTGATGAAGAGCGAGAAGGGATTATAAGTTTTTTCGAGGACCAATATAACATTAAAGTAATGAATGCTTCCTATGAAAATTTGAAAGAAAAAGGTTTATATAATTCAGAGACAATGGTTTTGGATGGTGTTCTCCTTAAAATAGAAAAGGTTGATTTTGTAAATGATACTGAAATTATATTTCAAGGTTCAAAAACTAGAGCAGGTAATGGCGCAATTGGTGTAAAAGGAATTATTCAATTCAAAGATGGAATCTGGACTATTAAAGACTTAAAAGAGATTTGGGTCAGTTAGTGGTTTATCTTTTCTTTAACTACATAGAAACTTAAGTTTATAAAGGAATTAAAATCATGTAAGGAGATGTCAAAATGGTAAATTTAATAATTGTACTTCCAATTATTCTAATTTTGGTTGGTCTATATTTCATTACTTTAGGCCTTTGGGAATTAAGAGAAGGTGTGAATAGAAATCAATACATAAAATATATGTTTACGGGATTATTTTTGTTATTTATATTAACCCCTCTAATTTGGCTTTTTGCTAACAGCTTTTTTGCACGTATGAGTTAATTACGCTGAATCGATACACAAAAAAACTTTCACATTCTTCTTTTGGCAATAGCGAAATTTTAAGACGCTTTCTATTGAAGATCAATCGGCTCATACACCCCTTGATTTTCCAGTAACTACAAATGTCTCATCCCCTTGGGAAAATCCGACTGATATTACATTTAGTAATTTTTTGTTATCTATAATAATTGTCTTCATATCTATTTCTATTTTAATGCTGGCCATCATTAAATGGCTGACAAGCAAGAATAGATGCTGATATGCTTCGAGTTTTGAATGATAATGTCCGCCATCTGCCACACTTACTTAAAAAATAGACTTTGGCTAAAACAAAAAACATTATTGATTGGTTCTAAGCACAATCAATAATGCAATATGTGAAAATGTGGCACTTTGCTTTATTTTTTGTTTGCCTTAATCAAGCCATCAACTACATCCCAAATTAATCCAATCACCAAGAGTACTACAATCCATAATGTAGATTGTTCCCAGATCACGCTTACTGTTCTATATCCGTCACTGTTTTCAGTAATTAATCCAGCTTGTGTAAGCTCAAGCATGAAATCTGGATTCCAAAATGCATTTCCATTAATCATCATAAATACTGCTATAATCGAAACTAAATTGACAAGTGCTGTATTAATGACTAATTTGTATGTCCATTTTCCATAAACGAGCTTTAGAGATTCTTTTATTATACCAATACCCATAATTAGAATAATGAAAAGCAAGGAAGAACTATATGTTTCACTATTTAAAAATGGAACCACACCAGAGAATCCATCATGGAAAATCCAAATTCCCAAATATTCATTAGAAAAAACAAACATGATGATTAATAAGGTATAAAATGCAATACCTACTAGCGGCTCACAATACTTGATTTGTCTTTTTTTATCTGGAATAGGAGCTAAATCCGATGGCTTCCATTCCATTCCTATTTCTAAATCTTTTGATTTAATCTCCCCAAAATGGTCTGGAATCGCAAATCCAAATGTTGTCCAACCAACAGCTGCGGGAAGAGCGGTAACAAGTGCAACAATAAACTCAACGAAATGATCAAGAATAGAAACGGGATTAATAACACTTTTAATAACAAAGGTAAGAAGTATAACAGAGAAAGTAGAAATTAAAGCTATTTTTAGTACCAACATGTAGGAATCAAAAAATTCAGGGCCAATTAGATATTTTTTGGTGCCTCTATATTTCTGAGCTAAAAGTCTAGGGTTTCCCAACTCCATCAATACTTCTTCCACATCATCATCCGTAATATTCTTGCTTTGGACTCGTTCATCCAACATATCCTCAATTAAACTGTGGAGTTCTTCTGCAATATCCTCCCGTTGTGATTGTGGGAGCTTCTGTGTTACAGCATAAATATAACGATCAATCATCTCCATCTTTTTTTCCTCCTTTAATGTCAATAACATTACTCATGCTCTGTACGATATGTTGCCATTCAACGATCAGCAGTTCGTATACTTCTTTTCCGGTTTCACTTAATAAGTAATATTTACGTGGTCTTGCTTCATTTGTGTCCCACTTACTTTCAAGTAGCCCTTGTTTTTCTAATCTTCTTAATAGTGGATAAAGTGTGCCAGGTTCTACATGAATTCCTTTTTCTTCGAGTCTGGTAACAAGTGAATATCCATATTGAGGTTCTGATAATTGACTCAGCACACCAATCGTAATCGTACCACGGCGCAATTCTTGCATTAATTTATCCATATATCCTTTAGCGTCATTCATGTTTATCAACTCCTACATTCAGTATAGTGTATGACGCACACTATTGTAAAGTGCATATTGTTGTTTACCTCAAAATATTTGATTATATTTATAACATAGTTAGTGTTTTGACAGTATGAAGCTAACAGGCGCAAGAATTCTTTTCTTCATGTGCACTCATAATATCAAGGGTATAATTAAGAATTTTCATTAAGTGAACATATAAGAATCTTCTTCAAATATAACAATTCCAATTAAAATACTTGACTTTATCGTCTTCTAATTGTAAATTAATAGTATTTCACAATTGAATAATATTCTTATCCAGAGAGGTGGAGGGACTGGCCCTACGAAACCTCGGCAACAGCTCTAATAAGCAATGTGCCAATTCCAGTAGCGATTAGCTAATAGATAAGAAGAGCGAATAAAGAATTTTACTGACCTCTTCTTTTTTGGAAGTGGTCTTTTTTATTTTTATCACGGTGCTAACCGTATGTAAGACCTCCACTTCAAGTAACACAAGGATAAGTTTAGGGATAACAAACGTTAACACCCTGGTAAGTTTCGCTAATGATCTGTGGGGGGCAAAACCACACTGATCATAGTCTCACTTTATATAGGAGGTTAGCCCATGTTTACTATGGATCTAACAGGCAAAGTTGCAATCGTAACAGGTGGTGCAAATGGTATTGGTAAATCTATTGCCGATGCTTTACGATACTCTAAAGCAAAAGTTGCAGTTGTTGATATTCATAAGAGTCACCATAGAAATGAAGACGATTTGCTATTTATTCAGGCAGATGTTACTGATAAAAACGATGTAGAAAAGATGGTTGATCAGGTAATATCATATTTTGGCAAAGTTGATATATTAGTAAATAATGCTGGAATTTCTACGATGGATTATTTTGTCGACATCAAAGAAGAAGATTGGGACAAGACTATGGAGGTAAATGCCAAAGGTGTCCAATTATCTAGTCAGACCGTGGCGAAAAAGATGAGGAATCAAGGTGATGGCGGCAAAATTATCAATATAGCTTCACAAGCTGGTAAAAATGGTTATCGGTTAATGGGGAGTTATGTTGCTTCAAAACATGCAGTGATTGGATTGACCAAAGTGATGGCATTGGAGCTTGCACAAGACCAGATTAATGTCAATGCTGTATGTCCAGGAATTGTGGAAACAAGTATGAAACAGAGAGAACGAGTTATCGGTGGAAAATTAAGAGGGCTGGATAAAGAAGCGATTAAGGAAGAGGATTTCTCACAGGTACCACTTGGCAGAACTGGAACACCAGAAGATGTCGCATATGTCGTTATATTTCTAGCTTCAACATATTCTGACTATATGACAGGTCAAGCCATTAATGTTACTGGCGGCATGACCATGCACTAATTTTATTTAGGGGGATTAAGAGTGACACAACAGTCAAAGGGTAATGCATTCGCGCTATTACCATTACTTATATTTGTTTTATTATTTATCGGTACTGGAATTATTACACAAGATTTTTCCAATATGCCTATTAATGTAGCAGTTGTCATCGCTTCGGCGGTAGCTATTGCCATGAATCATAAAGAAAAATTATCAAAAAGAATAGAAGTGTTTACGAAAGGTGTCGGGCATGAAAATATTATTTTAATGGTTATTATTTTTGTGCTGGCAGGAGCTTTCTCAGAAGTTGCAAAGGGAATGGGTGCTGTTGATGCAACAGTAAACTTGGGTCTTTCACTTCTTCCTGCAAATCTATTAATGGTAGGGCTATTTATAATTGGGTGTTTTATCTCCATTACGATGGGGACTTCGATGGGTACTGTAGTAGCACTTGCACCCATTGGTATTGGAATTGCAGAACAAACTGATATACCAATGGCGTTAGCGATGGCTACAGTTATTGGTGGGGCTATGTTTGGTGATAATTTATCCATGATTTCTGATACAACGATTGCCTCTGCACGAACACAAAATACGTCGATGAGTGATAAGTTTAAGACGAACTTTTTCATTGTACTTCCTGGTGCGATCATTACTGCCATCATTTTATGGATTATTACATCAGGCAGCCATGTCAATGCATTGGAGGACTATTCATATAATATTGTAAAAGTATTACCATACATTATCGTATTAATAGTTGCGATCCTAGGAGTGAATGTGCTAATAGTATTAACCGGCGGAATCATTTTAGCTGGTGTGATTGGTTTGATCGACGGATCTTATACGGGAACAAGTTTAATTCAGGCCGCTTCTCAAGGGATTATCAACATGGAAGATATCGCGATTGTTGCCTTATTTATTGGTGGAATAATTGGCATTGTTCAGCACAATGGCGGGATCGATTATCTCTTGAATTTTGTTACAAGTCGGATTAAATCGAAAAAAGGTGCTGAATTTGGTATTGCTGGACTTGTCAGCGTCGCAGATATCAGTACTGCCAATAACACGATTTCGATCATTATGACTGGTCCGTTAGCTAAAAACATTGCCAGCAAATATCAAATCGATCCGAGGAAATCGGCCAGTATCCTTGATGTTTTTGCTGCGTCATGGCAAGGTATCGTACCATATGGTGGCCAGATGCTTGCCGTTGCCGGTCTTGCTTCCATATCTCCATTAAGCATCATGCCATATTCCTTCTATCCGGTATTACTAGGTATTTGTGGCATTGTAGCGATTTTGATTGGATTTCCTCGAATAAAAAGTAAAACAATTTCATAAGGAAAAGTAAGGCTATACTAATATTGTGTAAGAAAAAGCTAACAAAATCCTATATTCGATTTTGTTAGCTTTCTTTTATAAGTAAAGAAAGCATAAAATTTGCGCGGATGTCTAGCTCCGAGCGCCCAAAAACTAGGCGACTTCACGAATCGCCTACGATAAAGAAGACTTGCCGATTGGTGAAGCCAGAGGCTTAGTCGCCCTTATACCCTTGGGTGAAAGTCATCATCGGTTCGCTTTTCTCAGTGATTCCTTTATCTCAGTTGATTAGCTCCAGTCGCTACGTTTCTAGGCGGGCGCTCTGCGCTTTTCTTATTTACTTTTCTTTCCGATTGACATGAATCATAATTTTCGTGACGTATTGTTCCTCACTGTCTTTTACCACTGTGTCATAAATATATTCTTCTAATGCATAATTACCCATATCTAAATTTAACCGATCCAATTCTGACAATAGTCGTTCATATGTATGATGTATTTTTTTATCTTCTCCTACATGATAGCCAATTAAAAAGTCACCTTGCACTGTTTTAAAATAGGGATTATCCTTCGTTGGATGTGGTTGCTTAATATATAAATAACTGTAATTCGTGAATTCACCTTTCAACATTTGTTCGCGTTTTGTTAAGCCACCTATAGGATGTCCTGTATCAAGATGGTATTTGTACAATTCATCTAGAAAGTCTGAGAACACCCCAAAGAATTCTTCATCCGTAATATTTTCGATATTTTTACTTAAATAAAATGTTTGTTCTGGTAATCGTTCTACTTTAACTTGATCAAAGTTAAGATTTGATGCAGTATTCATTAATTCAATCTGTGCATCAATCATCTTCTCCTTCATTTCAATCTCCATTCGTTGTTTCGCTACTTTTTCCTTCTGTTGGTACATGATGGATAGAAATTTTTCAGGTGATTTATGTTCAACATATCGTCGAATATCTGGTAAGGACATGCCAAGATCCTTTAGCAAACTAATGACCGTGAATAACTCTAATTGGCGAATGGAATAATACCGGTAGCCTTTTTCATTTTTGTATACAGGTGATAAAAGTCCGATTTGATCGTAATAAAAAAGTGTCTGTTTGTTTACTTTACATAGCTTCGCAAATTCACCAGTTGTGAAATATTTAATATTTTTTTCCTTCATTTTTTATCTCTCCACTCTTGACTATATAGTTACTATATACCATAAGATGATCTAGTACAACGAATTACGTGTTGGAATTAAGGATGAAGGAGAAATAATGATGAAACAATCAATCTTTCGTAATCGAACATATATGTTATTGTTAGTTGCTGGTATTTTTGCGATTGTGGGCTTTAGTATGTTTTTGACAACCACGTCTTGGTATATCATAAATGTACTTGATTCAGCAGGTGTCTTAGGAATTGCTTTAATTACGGCAACTGTCCCACGATTAATTTTAATCACATTTGGTGGAGTGTTGGCAGATAAATATAAAAAAACTACCATTATGTTTGGTACTAACTTGCTTCAGGCATTGGTTTTGTTTTGTATTTACTGGCTTGTTGCAAGTGACTCTATGACCCTAGCATTATTATTTGTTACGGTAGGCGTATTTGGTATGCTAGATGCATTTTTCGGGCCGGCGAGCTCATCATTAATACCAAAAGTAGTAGAAAAATCGCAATTACAGCAAGCAAATGCTTATTTTCAAGGTATTGATCAAATATCTTTTATTATTGGGCCGATTCTTGCGGGAGTTATCATGGAAACAAGTGATATAGCGACAAGTTACTTTGTTGCAACAGTTTTGGTTCTGCTATCTGCTCTTGTCGTGTTCCCGCCTTTTATTAAGGAAGATCCAGTTGAGCATGAAGGAAATCAAAGCACTTTAGAAGATTTTCGTGAAGGTATAGCTTATATGAAATCTTCTACATTTTTGCTGACAGGGATCATTGTGCTGATTACTTTAAATTTCTTTATATTTGGTGGACTACAAATTGCGATGCCGCTGTTAGTTGATCTTCTTGGCGGAACACCCATTAATTTAAGTTTCATGGAAGTCAGTTTAGGAAGCGGTATGGTAATAGGGACATTGATGATGAGTATTATAAAAGTGAAGCGCAAAGGATTTACGTCTTTGATGGGTCTTTTTGCATCATTGACATCATTAATTATTTTTAGTTTTGCTACTAATTTAATGTTCCTGACAGCCATTTTGTTCCTAATAGGATTTTCGATTGCTTTTGTGTTTGTGCCATTTTTTACAGCGGCTCAGGAAAATACAGAAAATCGGATAATGGGAAGGGTAATGAGTATTATATTCTTGGCAATGAATGGTTTCGATCCAATTGCATACGGTGTTGTCAGTGCGCTAGCTTCAGCAGGAATGAACATCCAATTAATTCTTCTTGTATCAGGAGTGATGGGGATGTCTATCGCTATCTGGGTATGGTTTAAAGGAAAGGCTTTTGTCAGAGCTTATTAACAATAATTTCACCATAACATTCGAGTAGAAGATAATTTAACAAAAAAAGGATTGTCACGAGAAAGTCTGTTGTTCTAGGGAGGATTAAAGCTCAAAAAATCTCCACAATATGTGGAGATTTTTGTCCTTTTATCACGGTGCTAATCGTCCGTAAAACCCCCACTTTAAGGTTCGAGAAAATTAAAGAAGCTCTAAGTGGGGGATAACGGACGCTAACACTCTGAAGGTTCACTAATGGAAGTCTCACTTTATAAGCATATTCGCTATATTAGTCTGATGTTGTTCTAAACGATTAATTGTACCATGTAGGTGGACATTCACCGTTATTGGCATATCTCCTTTTTGTACTACTTCTGCCAACTAGAGTCTGTCTTATTCACCATTTTCCAACCAATCTACCTCTTCTTGGGATAGCTCGATTTTTGATCCTTCTAAACAGGAGACAAGTTCTTGTTCGTTTTGTGCTCCAATTAATGCACAAGTTGGAAAAGATTGATTTAATACATATGCTAAAGCAATTTGGATCGCTGTTACGCCTTTTTTATCTGCCAATATCTTTGCCCTGTTAAACCGGTCCCAGTTTGCATCACTATAAAAAACCCGAACAAGATCTTCATTACTTCGATCTTCTGGAGTGAATCGACCAGTAAAAAATCCTCTTGCTTGTGAAGACCATGATAGAATTGGCAATTGTGTTTCCTCATGCCATTTCAGATCTGAACTATCTGTTGAGACACATCCTTTCCAGAATGGTTCATTAGCCTTAGCCAGACTAAGGTTCGGACTACTAAATGAAAAACCTACTAAGCCATTGGAAGCTGCATATTCATTCGCTGCTTTAATTCGTTCAGTTGTCCAGTTGGATCCACCAATTGCTTTTATTCGACCAGCTTCAATATGTTCATTTAATGCATCAATGATCTCACTGACTGGAACATTTGGATCGTCTCTGTGTAAGGCATATAAATCAATATAATCTGTACCAAGTCTTTCTAAACTTTCAAATAGATCTTGTCTAATTGCTTCAGAATTTACACGTGGTCCATTTTGGTCATGATGAGCTCCTTTAGTCAATATTACAATATCTTCTCGATTATTTCGTTCCTTTAACCACATACCAATAGCTACTTCGCTTTCTCCACCACAATAAATATGAGCTGTATCAATCGTATTACCGCCAATCGCTACATAACGATCTAACACCTGGCAAACTTTATCATAAACACTTGGCTTAAAATAATCTGACCCTTGAATTAAAGTAGTAACAGGCTTATCGAGCCCATTAATTTGAATTGTATTCATTTCGATCATCCTTCCTTAATTTCTACACGTCTTCTATCTTCAGCAGAAGTAAGGCATGCATCTAAAACCTTCATGTTCAAAATGGCATCTTTAGCAGGAAAAGGTAATGGTTCACCGCTTTGAATACTTTGCCCAACCGCATCTGCTTGTAAAGCATATTGATTTACATATGGAACTTCTACCTTTTTAGCTCCATTATCAGTGTGAACATCAAAATGATCTTGTTCATTTTGATTAACAACAAAAGCAGATGGGACCTCGATTCTACCTTCTGTCCCTAAAATTTCTAGACGATTACGGAAGTCTGCCCACATGCCACAATCAAAAGTAAGAGCAACTCCGTCGTCAAATTCCAACATTCCTGACGCCATCATATCAACATGATCATGTTCTTTTGAAAAGAATGCATGAACAGTTGCTGCCTGTGGTTCAGCTTTTAAGATCATTCTGGTAGCACTTATTGGATAAACCCCTACATCATATAAAGAGCCACCACCCCAATCCTTTTTATAGCGAACATTTTCTTTCGCTGCTGCATTGTTGAAGGTAAAAACGCCATGAATTCCGCGGATTTCTCCAATTTCTCCTGATTGAATCAATTCCTGAATCATTTGATATCTTGGATGGTACCGATACATAAAGGCTTCTGCTAGAACAACTCCGGCCTTTTTGCTTGCTTCTACCATCTCTTGAGCTTCGTGGGCATTTAAAGCAATGGGTTTCTCACAGAGTACATGTTTTCCTGCTTCCATTGCTTTAATCGACCATTTTTTATGTAAATGATTCGGTAACGGGATGTAAACGGCATCAATATCAGGATCAGCTAATAACTCTTCATATGTCCCGTATGCAATGGGTATCTCTAATTCCTTCGCTGTTTCTTTTGCACTGTCTAAGCTGCGACTAGCAATGGCAAATACTTCACCTGTTTTGGATTCTTTGATTCCAGGAATAACCGCTTTTTGAGCAATATTCGCTGTGCTTATAATTCCCCATTTAATTGTCATCCTTTAACCTCCTTCTATAAGTACGTGTTCAAAAAGGAGAATAAAAAGCGCAAAGATGTAAGCCATCGAAGAATTTCATAGCGATTTTCCCCATGCTTTTTGAACAACATATATAACTTTGTTGTTATTATAATAGATTCATATTAATATTAAAATAGAAGCTTTTTGCTATAAGATAACACAATATTGTCCTTTAGGATGTGAAGTGATGAACCGTCAAGCTTTATTGCCAACCATAAAAAAACATGAATACATGATCCTTCCCGAGTCAGTCGGGTGGTATGGGTTAGCAGCGGAGCATGATGTATATCGCGAGGCCGACTCATTAGATAATTTTAGTATTCATTTTGTCTTATCGGGAACTGGTTTTGTAGAAATCGACGGAAAGCAATATGCATTAGAAAAAGGGGACGCCTTTCTTTATTACCCACAACAAGAACAAAGATATTATAGTAGTACAGAGGACCCGTGGAGCATTAGGTGGATACATTTTTATGGATCTACCTTACACACCTTTTTATCTGAGATTGGATTTGGAAGGTTTACCTTATGGAGACTGCCACATTTAGCTAAATTGGAGAACACGCATGAGCAATTATTACAGGAAGCAGAGCAAAATAGCTTTTTACAATTAACACAATTATCTACACTTACCTATTCTTTTTTGTCCACTTTTACAACTATTGCCGTGCCAAGAGAATCCAATTCCAAACAAGAATTAGATTTGCGGATCCAATCACTATTACCGAAAATGAAAGTAAAAGCTCCAGATCCATTTGACCTTGAATACTGGGCGAAAGAAACGGGCGTAAGCACTTATTATTTCTGTCGATTATTTAAACGTGTGACACAGATGACCCCAATGGCTTTTATAACATTGTGTCGTTTGCAATGGAGTAAACAATTACTGTTAGAAGAAAAAAATCTTACGATCAGAGACATTGCCGAAAAATCTGGATATCCTAATCCTAGCTATTTCAATAAACTTTTCTTAGAAAATGAGAGAATGACACCAACTAAATATCGGCAGATGTATCTTTAGTTTTCTGGATAAATCATACGTAGTTTTGTACCTGGAAAAATGATCAGTGTAAAAACGAAGAAATTATTCCTTTTAAAATGCGATTTTGATTCATTGTTATACATTTATTGCGTATCATCCTCCGTATGTGTCATCAACTAATCTTTGTCTATGGTGGCTTTCCCGGTAATAATATTGCTTTTTGAAATATTATGTTAGTGTGGAGTTGTGAGTTTAACTTATTAGATGAAACCTATGAAATATTAATTCGTATTATTAGGGTGTAGGGGGGATAACCTTGAGGTATTTTTTTATAGGACTTATTTTATCTGTAATCGGTGTTTTAATCTCTTTCATCGTGTGGGGCATGGATAAGGCTTATGTGATTACTGCTGGTATTGGATTCTTATTTATTGGAATTTCAATGGTTTTTTCAGGTTCAATGGTAAGTGGAGATCGAATGAGGGCCAATTTTGCAACAGAATCTGATGATGATAGACGTATTCGAAGAAGTGTTACTTTTCGTTCAGGTTTGATTGGAATACCTAATCTTGTTATTGCGCTCTTGATTTACTACTTCCTTAACTAAATGACAGCATAAATAAAAAGTGATGTTCTAACTACAACTTATTGCCGAATATTTAATTAAAAAGCTTAGAGATATTATTTCTCTAAGCTTTTTAACAATGTTAATAACGGAAATTTCTATTTACGACAACGCCTTTAACATAAACAACCGCGATTGATAATCTCCAGGATGTTCTTGACCCCAATACTCATCAGCACGATCAATATAATTACCTGCTAGAATAAGCCCAATATTCATTAACTCACTGCCATAATACGTAGTTTCGCCATTTACTTCATACAATGTATCTGGATTCAGTCCAGTTAATTTAATGCGGTTATATACTTCATTCGGTTTTGCTAGTACTTTATAATATCCAACTAATGCTTCCGATTTATCTTGGTTTACCACCATCCATGTAGTTTCATTATTTTCGAACGGACTGGATAGTCGATAGAATTCTCCATCTCTTATTAAGGATCTTTTCTCTTTAAAGAAAGCAACTTGTTCTTTTACTTTTTGCTTTTCTTCTTCTGTAAGTTGCGTAATATCCAACTCATAGCCAAATGTACCAAAATAGGCTACCGCTGCTCGAGTATCAATTGATGCAAGACGTCCGACTTGGTGATTCGGAATGGCAGAAACGTGACTTCCGATCGCGCTTAACGGATAGACCATTGATGTTCCGTATTGAATTTTTAAACGTTCGACTGCATCGGTATCATCACTTGTCCAGGTTTGTGGTGCGTAATATAACATACCCGGATCAAACCTGGCTCCACCACCAGCACATGATTCAAAGAGGATTTTAGGATATTTCTTGATAAGACGCTCATATAAATCATACACACCTAATATATAACGGTGGAACACTTCACCTTGTTGATCTGCAGGTAAGTTTTGTGAATAGGCTTCGGTAATATGACGATTCATGTCCCACTTAATATAAGATATTTTCGATTTTGAAATAATCGTATCCATTAAATCAAAAATATAATCTACTACTTCAGTGCGAGTGAAATCTAATACAAATTGATTTCGGCCATGTGAAACTCTGCGTTCCGGTGTAGAAATAATCCAGTCAGGGTGTTCTTCAAAAAGTTTGGTATCTTTACATACCATTTCTGGTTCGAACCAAAGACCAAAGCGCATATCTAACGCTTCTACTTTTTCACTCAAACCATCAATGCCATTTGGTAATTTTTCTTCATATTCAAACCAATCTCCGAGTGAACTTGTATCATCATCACGTTTTCCGAACCAGCCATCGTCTAAAACAAATAATTCTATGCCTAATGTTTGTGCTGTCTGGGCAATGTTTAATACTTTTTCTTCATTAAAATCGAAATAAGTTGCTTCCCAATTATTAATTAAAATAGGACGAACTTTATCTCGCCAAAATCCTCTAACTAAACGTTCACGATACAGCTTATGGAAGGTCTGGCTCATGTCGTTCAGTCCTTGATCAGAATAAACCATTACACATTCAGGTGTTTGGAAGCTTTCACCACTGGCTAATTTCCATTTAAAACGATATGGGTTTATTCCCATGTTAACACGGCTCACGTTGTATGTATCCACTTCTACTTGTGCTAAGAAATTCCCGCTATAGACAAGGCTAAAACCATACACTTCTCCTTGATTTTCATCCGTGTTCCATCGCTTCAAAGCAAAAAAAGGATTAAAAACATGACTGCTTGCTCCACGGTTTGAATAGATAGACTGAATGCCTTTAGATAATCGTTTGGTTTCCACGTGCCCTTCTCTTGCCCAGGCTCCTTGTAAATGTAACATATCAAATTGATCATCAGGTAAATCAACATTCATACTCATTGCTTGATCCAAATAATAGTTTTCTTGTCCTTCATTAATGAATTTAGCATTTCGGGTTATCACATTTCGGTTTTGATAGATGGTGTAGGAAAGAATTAACCGACATTTTAATACTTCATCTATTAGCTCAATTTCGAGTGTGTCTGCTTCTTCATCACTTTCTACGTATGTAGCAGGTAAGTTAGCTAACTTCTTTTTTCCTTTTATTACTCGAAAGCTATCGTAGCTGAAGTTAGTAATATGACTTCCATCATTTCTTACAATAGCATGAGCAGGATAACGGAAGTCTGTAGATCCGTAACTAGGATACTCTTGTTTAATATGTTCCAGTGATGAAGTATGATCACCTTCAAACATATTTGTCGAGGGTCTGATTTCCCGTTCAATCAAATGTGCAAAAGAATCCCGATGATGAATTCGCTTACCATAGTATAAATGTTCAAGCTGGTGGCTTTTTTCTAAGACACGGAAAATATAACTTACATTGTCGTTGTATAAATGGAATTCTAATTGCTCTTTGTTTACTTGGATAGGCATAATAATTCCTCCTTTTTTTAAAATGAAAAGTTAACGTTTACTTACTTAAATATAGTAAAAATACAGACGATTGTCAAAGTGTAATGGAAGATTAAGATAAAAATATAGACAATTAAAAGGAAAAAGATTTAATATATTACTTAATGGATTAAGTTATGATCCGATATAAATATACAGGAGGGATAATGTGTCTAACCATAATGGTATTTCTTTAGACTTCGAGAAACGATTCGAAGAGCAACAAGATATAAAAGGTCGACTCTTTAGAACATTACACGTCATGTACCGAGGTCATTATCTGAAATTATTTGTCTCATTTATATTCTTTTTGCTAAAACATTCACCTGTTTGGATTCTGCCGATTGTAACGGCAAATCTAATCAATTTTGCATCTGATTCAAGTGCTTATGACGTACGTTATTTATGGATGAATATCATAGTATTAACGATTGTCATTATTCAAAATTTGCCGAGTCAAATATTACATATTAGTTTTATGAGTAAAGCTATTCGACATGTAGAGGCTGGTTTGAGAAGTACGTTAATCCGCAAATTACAACATCTCTCCATTTCATTTCATGGTGAATTAAGGTCAGGGAAGTTACAGGCGAAAGTGTTGCGTGACGTTGAGATGATCGAGATTATGTCTAAACAGACGATGATGGGTGTATTGCCGGCAATTATGAATGTGATTGTGGCGATTGCAGTAACGGCAAATAGAAGTTGGACTGTAACATCCTTCTTTTTGGTGGCGATTCCAATTTCGATTTTGATTGTTTATTTTTTCCGTGGGAAGTTAACGAGACGAAATCGAGAATTTCGGGAGCAAGTAGAAGAAATGTCTGGTCAAGTTGCCGAAACAGTAGAGATGATCCCGGTAACAAGAGCACACGGATTAGAAAAAGTAGAGATTAATAAAGTAGATTCATTATTACACCATGTTCGTGGGAAAGGTTATCGCTTGGATATTACAGAGGCATTCTTTGGAGCAAGTAACTGGGTGGCATTTCAACTATTCCAAGTCTTATGTTTACTTTTTACAGTGTATCTTGCTTATCAAGGCCAAATACCGATTGGGGATGTTGTGTTATACCAGACATATTTCACGCAAATTTTAATGTCTATTTCCGGAGTAATTAACATTTATCCGCAATTAGCAAAAGGCTTTGAATCAGTTCATTCGATCTCTGAAATTCTTTTTGCGAAGGAGACGCAAGAATACCAGGGGAGAACGAAGCTGAAAAAGTTAGACGGTAAAGTAGATTTTGATCATGTTTATTTTAAGTATCGTGATTCAGATAAACATGTATTAACAGACTTCCAGCTAGATGTAAAACCAGGTGAAACCATTGCTTTTGTCGGTGAATCTGGAGCAGGTAAATCTACTATTTTGAATCTTGTAACAGGATTTTATCGACCTAGTAATGGAAGAATTTTAATAGATGACTTACCGATGGATGATTGGAGTATGAGAAGCTTCCGTAAAATGATAGCGGTAGTGCCGCAGAATACAATTCTGTTCTCGGGATCCATCCGTGATAATATCACATATGGTTTAGCAGAGGTTACAGAAGAAGAGGTGCAACAAGCAGTTAAAATGGCTAATTTACAAGATATTATTAATGAATTACCGGACGGTCTAGAAACAAAAATTGGGGAACATGGTGATCGGATGTCTGGTGGTCAAAGACAGCGGATTGCCATTGCTAGAGCTTTTATTCGAAAACCGCAAATGGTTATTTTGGATGAGGCTACTTCGGCTTTAGATAATGTATCAGAAAAATTAATTCAAGATGCTATGAAAGAATTAATTAAAGGAAAAACAACCTTCATTGTGGCACATCGATTATCAACGATTCGAGACGCAGACCGTATTGTCGTGATGAAAAATGGTCAGTGTGTGGAAATGGGGACCTATGACGAGTTAGTAAAGAAACAAGGAGAATTTTATCAGATCAAAATGGCATCAGAAGCAGTGCAGATTTCCTGAGTTCAATTAGCGACACCTTCGTTATCGGTGTCGAAGCTGTTGCCAGTTTAAGAGATGGAAGGGGATTTCATATGAAAAGATGGAGAAAAATATCTTTGCCCAAAATGAATATTAAAAAACTGCGTTGGAATCGTGATTTTCTGACGGAGCGAAAAATTGGTCAAAAATATGGCTTATTGTTCGCTGGTGTTTTAGTGCTGTTTGTACTATCATCATTGATTACCATACTATCAATGAATGGGGTATTACAAGAATCACAAGCAGTAGATGAAAAAAGTAATGCATCAATAGAAATTGTAGAAATGGCTTCTACCTTTAAACAAAAATCAATTATTATATCAGATATTTTAACGGAGCAACATCCAACAACGACAGCGGAAGACTATCAGGCTGAAGGTGATGCATTCATGACCTCTGTGGAAATGATTGAAGCACAATTAGAGACAGAAGAACAACAAAGAATTTATGAAAAAGTATTAGATTATAATGAACAAATGGATCAGTTATTTTTTGATGAAATCATTCCCAAAACAGCAGAATATCGAGATAATGGCGAAAGAGTTGACATCTTTGTTCAGACTGATTTACATAACCAAGCAACAACATTACGAAATTATACGATTCAAGAATTAATGGAATTAAAGGATCTAATGTTATCAGAGCGAAGTGATTTACAAGACAATATGCAAAAACAATCAACCATAACGATGATTGTAGTCACAACGATTGTTGTATTGGTTGTAGTTAGTTCCATTCTGATATTAGTAGTAGTAAATAGAAGAATGTCTAAAAGATTTGCAGATTTAGCAAGTTTTGCGAAACGTTTGGGAGATGGAGATCTAACTGCTGAACGAATCGAGGCAGAAGGTCAAGATGAAATTGCCGTTATCCAAAATGCGATGACCCGAATGGCCAATCATCTGCAACATTCGATTGTGCGATTATTAGAAACGACGGAAACAGTAACAAATATGTCGAAAACCTTAAGAGAAAATGCAGAAGAAACAACCGAAGTGAATACGCAGATCACTTCTACGATGGTAGATATAGCAAATGGCAGTGAAGACCAGGTTCAAACGGTTCAACAAACGACAGATATTATGGAAGAAATGAAAAGATCTTGGACAGAAGTAACGTCAACAATGGAAGCGGCCATTCGCTTGAGTAATGAAACGAAACAAGAGATAGAGACTGGAACTAAAGATGTAACGAATACGGTAGAACAGATGAATCTTGTTAAAACACAGGTAGACAGAATAGCAGCAATTATACACTCATTAAGTGAACATTCTTCAAAGATTAGTAGTATTGTAGATATGATTCATTCCATTTCATCGCAAACAAATCTATTAGCACTAAATGCAACGATAGAGGCAGCCAGAGCTGGTGATCATGGAAAAGGATTTGCTGTTGTCGCAGATGAAGTTCGAAAGTTGGCAGAACAGACAGCAAATGCGACGGAGAATATCCAGTCTTTAATTGCTACATCTATAGAGGATACCGATCAAGCAGTTGATGTAATGGAAATGAGTACGGAATCGGTAAACTTAGGTGTAAAGAAAGTAAAAGGGGTAGGCACGGTTTTTGGTCATTTATCAGGATCGATCGAAACATTAAATAACCATAATCAGCAAGCTAGCGAAATGATTGACGTTACAAATAGCAAAATAGATCAAGTAAGCAAGGCGACCACTAATATTCGGGAAATCTCTGAAAAGTCAGCAGAAAGTATCGAACAAATTGCAGCAGGCTCTGAACAGCAAAATGCAGCAATGCAACAATTACTAGCTTCATCACAAGAATTAGCATCGATGGCACATGAATTAGAAGAAACATTTGCGAGATTTAAAGTATAAAGGAAAGCCGGTGAAAGCAATTTAATCTTTCGTCGGCTTTTTATATGCATATAAACTTGCGGATGTACTGTTATGAAGCTTTGATAAAGAATCGCAATTTAATGAAAAAAATCTAGTATGTTACTCGTTTTATGATATATAATGAATATACAACTGATAACTTAATCGATTAGCTTCATTGGGGGGGTTAATATTCTTAAACGTATCAAGAATATTGTAAACAATATAAATGTAAGAAATAAATTATTTATCACGTTTGTGTTGGTTGTTTTTATTCCTGTTGTGATTGTTGGAGGTTATTTAACAAATGAATTAAAAAATCAAGCAATTGAAGAAGCAGAGGAACAAGCTGAAATTAATATGGAAAGGGTAAAGGAACGGTCACTGGAAGTATTAAAAGTACCTATTTATATCTCTAATAATTTCATGCTAGATTATCGCCTTGAGGACATCGTCAACAATAAATATGAAACAACTTATCAAGTTATTTCAGATTATTGGGAATATAGTACCTTTGAAGAGTACCAGAAAATATATGAGTCGGAAATTTCTAATATTCGCTTTTATATGGATAACTCTACACTTATCAATAACTGGGGGATTATCCCGGTAGATTCAAATATAAAAGAGGCGGATTGGTACCAATTTGCGATGGAGAACCCAGGTCTTATTCATTGGCTATATATACAAGATGAAACAAAAAAAGATGCAAAGTATCTAAGTTTGGTTCGTAGAATTGATTTTCCCTCTTATCAAACTAATGGAGTACTCGTTATTAATGTAAACTTGAAAACGCTAACAACTATTTTGTCTCAAGAATCTTCTTTAACGATGCTAGTGGATGATCAAAATAATATTATAGCGTCAAATAACAAGAAACAAATAGGACATAAGCTAAACGATTTTATTCAAGAGGATAATGTATTAGCAGGAGAAACAGGTATTTTTCATGATCAGAAAGCGGAGCAACCTAGACGGATATTTGTCCATTCAATTCCCCTGCAAAATACAGACAATCAGTTGTCGATTATTTCAGTCATTGAAGATGATAAGATTGTCAAAAATGCACACCAGTTTGGGAAAATGGGGACTGTTTTAGTATCGATAACTATTTGTATTGCTATTATTCTTATATATATAGTATCTAAATTATTTTCCAATCGATTAATCATGTTGGGCAGCCAAATAGATAGAGTTTCTAAAGGGAATTTCCATACACGTATTGTAATAGATGGTAATGATGAAATCGGAAAATTAGCAAAGAACCTAGATCAGATGGTGCAAAATACAAAAACGTTAATACGCAAAGTGGAACATGGTAATCAACAAAAGGCTTTACTTGAAAGGAGACAAAATGAAATTAAATTCAAAATGATGGCGTCTCAAATTAATCCTCATTTTTTATTTAATTGTTTAGAATCGATTAGAATGGAAGCTCACTATAAAGGTGACACAGAAATAGCAAATGTAGTCAAACTGTTAGGTAAATTAATGCGAAATAATATTGAAGTTGGTACGGGGAGCATAGAACTAGCAAGGGAATTAGAAGTCATACAGTGGTATTTGGATATCCAAAAATTTCGCTATGAAGAGAGGTTAGAGTATTTGTTTGATATCGATCCTGCTACCAAACAACTATTAATACCACCGCTAATTATCCAACCTTTAGTGGAGAATAGTGTGATTCATGGGTTAGAACAACGCAGAACGGGTGGAAAAGTGATCATATCATCAAAAATGATGGAAAATCAACTAATCATAAGTGTAAGTGATAATGGAATAGGTATGAGTCAGGAGAAAATTACTAGCATTTATCAAGTATTAGATAAGAAGGAAGAGCAACAGGGGGTTCGAATAGGATTGCGAAATGTCCATCACAGATTAAAACTCTTATATGGAGAAAATAGTGGCTTAATGATTACAAGTAAAGAAGGTGTTGGAACAAGTGTCTCTTTTTCGATCATATTAGGAGGAGATAAAATTGTTGAAGGTAATAATAGTTGATGATGAAAGACGAACGCGGCAAGGAATTGTTACTCTAGTTGATTGGAAAAGATTTGGTTTTGAAGTAGTAGATACAGCATCAGATGGTTTTATAGCAATCGAAAAATATAAGCAACACTCGCCAGATCTGATCATTATAGACATCAAAATGCCGAAAATGTCTGGCATTGAGACGATAAAAACTATTCGAGAACAAGATCAAGTAGTCAAATTCCTGATACTTAGTGGATATGCAGAATTTCAGTATGCGAAACAGGCGATACAATATCATGTAGAAGGTTATTTATTAAAACCATTGGAAGAGGAAGAACTAATTAGTTATTTAAAAAAGATAAACAAAGCATTTGCAGAAGAAACAAAGGATAAAGAAAAGCTTGATCAATCACAAAGTTATATAGATTTAATTATCCAACAAAAAATAACGAAAGAAGTCAGCTGTTTCTTTCAAGAGAAAAATGGCTGGAACTACTATGCCATTCTATTAATAAAATTTTTTGATAAAAAGCAATTAGATTTAGTTGATATTGTTAAATCTATAAGACGAAGTGTAAATCAAGAAGATGGAGTTCTATTTATAAAAGACTGCTATATAGGTGTTTTAGTAAAGGAAAGCTATGCCGGTAGTAATACGGAAAAAGTATATTATCCTATTTATCATTGTTTAAAAGAACAAAAACTCGAATTCATTGGTGCTGTGTCTAACTATGTTGAACAACTTGAAAGTGTAGCTAATTGTTATCGGCAGGCGGTATCCTTTCTACAAGAAAGCTTTTTCTATGAGGAAGAGTATATCATTACTCCTTATACACCTATGATTAAAGAGCGAAGCATCGATAAATCTGTAGCACAGCTATCCGATTGTAAAGAAAAGTTATTTTATGCAGTTGAAATAGGTGATGAAAATACGTTCAAGCAACTTATTATCGAAGTAATAGTGAAAGTAGCACAATCAAGCGATACAGAAACAGAGATCAAACAAAAAATCACTACAATACTAACCTATATTAATAACAAATTAGCCTCTCATTATCCGCAAGTCCAAGATAAAATAACGATCAAGCTTAGTGATATTGTTCGCATTCAACAAAGTCATCACGTAAAACAACTGATCAAAATCACTTTTGAACATTTTAAAGAACTATCTTCTGTAATTGATGTTGATGAATCAGATTTAATAGTGAAGCGTATGATTGATTTTATCAACAAAAACTACAACAGAAATATTAAATTGGATACAATGGCAGAGCTATTACATTATCACAAAGTATATTTAGGGAAAGTATTTAAGGAAACAACTGGAGAGTACTTTAAAACCTATTTAGACAAAGTAAGAATGGAAAATAGTAAACGTTTATTAATGGAGGGTTTTAAAGTATATGAAGTAGCGAAAATGGTTGGATATACGACTTCAGATTATTTTCATAGTAAGTTTAAAAAGTATGAAGGAACGTCCCCATCCGTTTACCGCAAAGCTAAGAAAAAAGAGATCAAGGAAGATTCCAGTGCTGTTAATACATTTTTAAAAGAATAAATTGCATCAATGAATATATTCACTTCAAAAGAAAGCGCTTCCTATTTTTGGGGCGTTTTCTTTATTTTTTATATGAAATGATTATTAATTTATCGGGTTTTATAAAGTTATTCATTAAGTTAACATTAGTTTAACAAAGGAGGAGGGCATATGGATGTAGCTGAAAAAAGACAAGGAAAAAAACTAAAAAAGTATAGTCTGTTTTGGAAAGCTTTTAAAAGTCAAAAAATGCTTTATGCAATGTCATTACCATTTGTTGCATGGGTTTTCGTCTTCAATTATTTACCTGTGTGGGGTTGGACGATGGCTTTTCAAAATTATGTTCCTGGAAGTTCATTTTGGCAACAAGAATGGGTAGGCTTTCATCATTTTATACAATTATTCCAAGATGAGCGATTTTTCTTAGCACTACGTAATACACTTGCTATGAGTTTTCTGGGACTGTTATTTGGATTTACTATTCCTATTGTTTTTGCTATTTTACTGAACGAAGTCCGTCATTCTTTATTTAAAAGAGTAACGCAAACTATCACCTACTTACCACACTTCGTTTCATGGGTAGTTGTGGCAGGTATTGTTACAAAAATGCTATCTACGGATGGAGGAATCATCAATGATCTGTTAGTGGGAATGGGAATTTTGGATCAACCATATCAATTTATGGCTGAAGGCAAATGGTTTTGGACAATAGTAACCGTCTCTGATATATGGAAAGAGATGGGATGGAACGCTATTATTTTCCTAGCAGCAATTGCGGGGTTAGATCCACAGCTATACGAAGCTGCCAAGGTTGATGGTGCCAGCAGGTTTAGACAAATTTGGCATATTACACTTCCAGGCATTAGACCTACTATTTTAGTTGTTTTAATTTTAAATATTGGCCATTTAATCCAGATTGGCTTTGAAAAACAGATGCTATTAAGTAATTCACTTGTGATTGAGTATGCAGAAGTGTTGGAATTGTATGCGCTTAACTACGGTATTGGTTTAGGGCAATTTTCATACGGAACAGCAATTGGTATTTTTAATTCAGTCGTTAGTATTTTCTTATTGTTGCTAGCGAATGGAATATTTAGAAAATACTCGAATCAAAGTGTTATGTAGGAGGGGAGTCAATTGGCGAATCCATCAGATCTCTACCAAACAACTGTGAGAGAGAAAATTTTTGATATCGTAAATTACCTTTTTTTATCTTTTGTTATTGTTGCCACTTTATATCCATTTTTGAATGTTTTAGCAATCTCCTTAAATGATTCTACTGACACAGTTAGAGGTGGTATATATATTTGGCCGAGAGAATTTACTTTAAATAATTATTTAGAGATTTTGAAATATGACAATCTTGTAACGGGTTTTGTGAATTCTGTTTTAAGGACAATAATTGGAACGGTAATAGGTGTATTTATTCAAGCTATGGTCGCTTTTACTTTAAGTAGAACCGATTTTCAAGGAAGAAGGTTTGTTTCCACGGCGATTGTACTTACAATGTATTTTTCTGGGGGATTAATTCCGGGATATATGTTAATAAGAGATTTAGGATTAATCAACTCTTTTTGGGTTTATATATTACCTGGATTAGTAAGCGCTTTTAATATTATTATTATCCGTTCATTTATGGATGGTTTACCTTTTTCCCTGCAAGAATCCGCGAAGATGGACGGAGCGAATGATTTTGTTATTTTTTATCGTATTATTTTACCACTTTGTAAACCAGTGTTGGCTACAATAGCTCTATTCGTAGCGGTTGGTCAATGGAATTCATGGTTTGATACGTATTTATATAACAGTATGAATGAAAGTTTAACGACGTTGCAATATGAGTTAATGAAAATATTAGATAATACCACCATGGGTGGAGGGCAGGATGCTAATGTAATGCGACCTAATGATGAGCAACAAGTAAGAGTGTCACCACAATCAATAAAAATGGCCATTACGATGGTTACTGTTATACCCATTATTATGGTTTATCCATTTGTACAACGATATTTTATCCAAGGTATGACACTTGGAGCAGTAAAGCAATAAAAAGCGGTGTTTTCAGGTAATGATACCTGTTTATACAATTAGATATAAATAGAATGGGAGGAATAAGAGTGGGGTTATTGAAAAGAAGTGTGCAACTAGTTTTTATTTTGTTACTACTATTATGGGTTGTCGCGTGCCAAAATTCAGAGGAAAGTGATGGGTCCTCTGAAAATAGTCAAACAAATGAAGAGGATACAGGATTAAATGATAGTACATCTGATCAATCAGAGCCCGTTACATTTACAGTTTTTGATTCGGATACAAACTCTGATTGGGTAGAGGACATGGACACACCTGTCGGTCGCAAAATTAAGGAAGATACTGGAGTTACCTTAGATCCTGAATTTGACATTGAAGGTGGTCAAACGAAGATTCCTTTAATGATAGCCAGCGGAGATTATCCTGATATGATTGTATCCAAAGGTGCGGGACAATTAGTAGATGCAGAAGCTTTGATAGATCTTGCGCCATTAATTGAAGAGCATGCTCCAAATATTAAAAAGATGTTAGGTGAAGATGGAATAAATCGTTTGAAATGGAGTGAGGATGATCCGTCTATTTATGTTTTAACAACGTCTCCTGTAGATCATCAAGCGTTGACGCCTGGCTATGGTGCATGGGTACAGCATGCGGTGGTGAAGGAATTAGGTTACCCAGAAATCAGAACATTAGATGATTTAAAAAAAGTATTAAAAGATTATAAAGAATTATATCCAGAAATTGATGGTCAACCAACTATCGGTTTAACAATGAATACTGATAGCTGGAGAATTCAATCCTCTTTTCTGAATTCAGGTTTTATGATGACTGGGGCAAGTGATGACGGAGAATATTATGTAGACCCGGAAACGTATGAAGCAAAATTACATTATCGTCGTCCCGTGGAAAAAGAGGTGTTTCAATGGTGGAATGAGATGAATGCGGAAGGTCTAGTCGATTCCGAAATGTTTGTGCAAAAAAGTGATCAATTTGATTCAAAGCTTTCTTCTGGAAGAGTCTTAGCTACAATCGGCCCAGATTATTTAATGTATAATGCGCAAGAAGCCTTGCGTGAAGCCGGTATGGAAGAAAGGATGTATGGTGTATATCCAGTTACTTTAAATGAAGATTATAAGAGTCATACGTATCAAAGCAATGGCCTTCAGGTCGGTTGGGGGATTAGTATTACAGAAGATTGTGAGGATCCAGTGCGAGCCATTAAATTTCTAGATTATTTAGCATCTGAAGAAACACAAATCATGCTGAACTGGGGTATTGAAGGTGAGCACCATGAAATTGTTGATGGTAAACGTGTCATTCCTGAAGAAGAATGGGAAAAACGAAACTCTGATCAAGAATATTTAAAGAAAACTGGTATTGGCTATAACTTTGCCAGATTTGCTCCACGTTATGGTGATGGCGTTTTAGATTCATCGGGGCAGCCTTTTACAACAAATACACGTGAAATAGTCATAGAAAATCAAACAGAAATTGAAAAAGAAGTACTAGAAGCGTATGGTGTGGAATTGTGGCAAGATTTATTCCCTTTAGCTGATGAATTCCCTGTCAAACCATGGGGTGCAGCTTATAATATTTCCATTCCTGCTAACTCGGAACTACAAACACTTAATCAGAGAGCTTTAGATATTACAAAACAACTCGTGCCGAAAGCAATATTAGCTAATCCAGATCAATTTGACACGGTATGGGATGAATTTATGACTTCACTTGAAAAGGCAAATATTGAAAAAGCAGAAGAAGAATATTCGAAATTAATCCAAGATAAAGTGGAATTATGGAGTAACTAATCAATTTAAGGCAATCCACGAGAACTATTCAGTATTCCGTGGATTGCCTTATTGTTTTCAAAGATGTGTTTTAAACATGAAAATTGAAGGAGGAACTAGTAATGGAAAGTAATGAAGGTATTAACAAAAGGAATTTATCCAATTCTAAGGCCAGTTATGAAGCAAAAAGATTATTTGAGTATATTTGTAGTATTTATGGAAAGAACATTCTCTCCGGACAACAAGAGTCAGATGGGAAAGCACCAGCAGATGACGAACTAGATTATATAAAAGCAAAAACAGGTAAACTACCAGCTATTAGGGGGCTTGACTATATCAATGAAGACTACCAAAGTATCAATAACAGATCCATAGAATGGTGGGAAAAGGGGGGAATTGTATCAATATGTTGGCATTGGGGTACCCCTCCAGATGGAACAGGGTACGAATCTTCAAAAGGAACTATTGATTTAGAAGAAGTATTAACAGAAGGTACAGATTTATATAAGGGTATGCTTGCTAAAATGGATGAGGTTGCAGAAGAACTAAAAAAGTTGCAGGTTGCAGGAGTACCAATTCTTTGGAGGCCATTTCATGAATTTGACGGAGGCTGGTTCTGGTGGGGGAAAGGTGGAGCAGTACAATTTATAAAGTTATGGCGCTTCATGTATCACCGTTATACAAATTATCACGGTTTAAACAATTTGATTTGGGTACTTGGTTATTCTGGAGAAATAAAAGATGGATGGTATCCGGGAACTGAATATGTTGATATTGCTGGTGCGGATACGTATAATCCAGGACCACAAGCTGATTTATATCAAAAAGTTGTTGATATTGTAGGTGAAAAAGTGCCGGTAGCTTTTCATGAGTGTGGCACTATTCCAAATCCTGATGAAATGTTGGAAAAGAATGCGAAATGGGTGTGGTTCTTAACATGGCATACTATACACGTTAAGGAACAAAATACACCCGGTTATTTAAGTACTGTATATAATCACGAGTATGTAATTACGTTAGATAAACTGCCTAACATGAAATAAAGATAGAAAGTGTTTTTCTACAAGCGCTAAGGTCTTTAAAGACTTACTAGGCCTGAAAAATATCTGGAAGAGTTCTATTACTTATCATATAGTTATTCATTCTACTTCTAATGAAATTCTCAGTAGATATGTTGTTAATTTTGCAAAAACTAAAAATGTAAACGTTTTAACCTTAATAAATCTATGGAGGTAGTTAATATTGAGAAGGTATTTATTTATTAGAACAATTATTTTACTATCAGTTATTACTTTGGTACTAGTTTTATCTGAATCAAATGTATTTGCAGAAAATGTAGAAGTTGTAGAGGAAGTTAAAGAATTGAAGCTGGAGGCGGAAGAAGCTTCCCTAACCGGACTCATAGTGCAAGATGATGTGTCTGGTTTTTCTGGAACTGGTTATGTAGGTGATTTTGCTGAGGAGGATTCTAAAGTTACCTTTACTATTGAAGTGCCAAACACTGCTTTATATAACCTAACAGTGGGTTATGGTGGAATATATGGTGAAGGTAAACACACCAATATGCAATTGAACGGGGAACCATTTACTTCCTTTAAATTAGGAGACGGTTTTGGAGAAGCTGCAATGGGAAAAGTGTTACTTAATGATGGGGTGAACACTATTTCTTTTACACCAAATTGGACACACTTTGCACTTGACTATATCAAGTTATCTTTAGCACCACCGCCAATTGATCATGAAGTTAAAAAACAATTAATCAATCCTAATGCAACGAAAGAATCAAAGGCTTTGTTTAGCTATTTAGTGGATAACTTTGGTGAAAATATAATTTCAGGTCAACAAGATGATGCTAATAATGATTTAGCTGATGTCAAACATATTAAAGAGTTAACAGGAAAAACGCCAGCTATTCTAGGCTTAGACTTGATGGATTACAGTCCGTCACGTGTCGAGAGAGGAGCAATTTCTCATGATGTTGACATTGCGCTTGAATGGGATGAGCGCGGGGGGATTGTTGCATTTTCTTGGCATTGGAACGCACCAAAAGACCTCATTGATACAGAAGAGCAACCTTGGTGGAGTGGATTCTATACAGATGCAACGACTTTTGACGTGAAATATGCAATGAATAATCCCGATTCGGAAGATTATCAATTGCTTATTCGAGATATCGATGCGATCGCAGCTGAATTAAAAAGACTACAAGATGCAAATGTGCCAGTTTTATGGAGACCATTACATGAAGCAGAAGGAGGATGGTTCTGGTGGGGAGCTAAAGGACCTGAACCTACTAAAAAGCTGTGGAAACTAATGTATGACCGATTAACCAATTATCATCATTTAAATAATTTAATATGGGTATGGAATTCGGTTGATCCAAATTGGTACCCTGGTGATGATTATGTTGATATTGTTAGTTTTGACTCTTATCCAGGAGAGTATAATTATTCCCCGCAAAATGATAAATATGAAGCACTTGTAGACCTTTCTTCGAACAAGAAGTTAATTGCAATGACAGAAAATGGCCCTATCCCTGATCCAGATATGTTAAACACCTATAACTCCATGTATAGCTATTTTACAACTTGGATTGGCTTAGTAACAGATAATAATAGTAATGAGCATTTAAAGAAAGTATATAACCACGAAAATGTTATTACATTGGAAGAACTTCCAGATTTGAAATCTTATGGACTTGAGGAAAGTTCAGATGCGAGTCTCCAGGATTTAACGGTGAATACAGGTGTACTTACCCCAAGCATTTCTAAGGATGTAAAGGAATATTACTTAGAAGTAACAGAGTCAGTAGAAGAAATAACACTGAACCCTGTTGCTAACTCGAGTGAAGCAACTATCATCATAAATGGTAATAAAGATTTAACAAAGCCCATTAAGCTCAAATTAGGAGAGAATCTCATAAATATCGAAGTTACAGCAGAAGACGGAACGAAAGTGACATATGAGTTGCATGTAACAAGGTTAGCGAACTTTATTACTACAGAGCTTGTGCGAGAAAAAGATCACCTTATTTTACCGGAGGGTGAAGTAAATAATCTAGTAAACAACGGCGTGCTTAAATTACATGTGCCAGAAGATACTGACAATACAGAAATTGTGTTTAATCAAGAGCAATTAAATATTTTAAAGGAAAAAAATAGTGATATTCAAGTAGTCAAGAAAGATTTCCGTTTAAATTTTGATTTGCAATCCTTTAAAACTGTTTCACCACTAATATTAAAGATAGCTAAAATAAAAACATCAGAGTTAAAAAACGGTGAGCATGCAGCGACAAGAATATATGATGTGACATTCGTTCAAAATGGACAGGCTATCGATCAATTTTCTTCAGCCATTCAACTGTCTTTTTTTGTTGAAAAACCTAGTAAAAATCAAAAAATCTATTATTGGGATGCACAACAGTCGGTATGGGAAGTAATTGGTGGAACTATCGAAAATAATTGGATAACTGCAGATACTGATCATTTTACCGCTTTTTCAGTATTTGATGTTGATGATATAGTGATGGAGCTAGAGGATGAAAATCAAGAGAACAAGGATACAAATAAACAGGAAGAGCAACCAATAGATAAACAAACTATTAACAATGATGAAAAAGTAAACGATAACCAAACAAAGGAACTGAAAAATCAAAATGTAGAAAGTAGTCTTCCAGATACTGCCACATCAATATATGAATGGTTGTTATTGGGGGGGATTCTACTTATTTTGGGCATAGGGATTATATTTTTTGCAAGTAAAAAAATAAGTGAAAATATTAATTAGTTTAAAAAAACAGTTACCGTTAGATTAGGGAATAGGTACTTTTATCTGAGGATATTATACTAACAAAAACTTGAATTGTGGAGTAATAAGGAAATAATCTAAACTCAAATCCCTTCTTTTCTAAGAATAGGAAAGGAGGGATTTTCAAGCTGAAACTAAATTTCGAAGTAGGTAATTGACAAACAACGATAAGTTAATTATTATTATTTTGTTAAGTTATCGATAAACATAAAAAAAGGGGGTTCCATTTATGAAAAAGCTTACAGACGAAATCCAACAACATTTAGAACAAAAAATCCTCCCGTTTTGGATGAAGTTGAAGGATGAACAATATGGCGGATTTTACGGTGAAGTAGACTATAATCTTGAAATCCAAAAACTAGCAGATAAAGGTGGGATTGCGACGGCGAGATTCCTCTGGACTTTTTCGGCAGCATATCGTGTTACTGGGAAAGAAAAATACTTAGAACGTGCACATCACCTTTATCATTTTCTTAGAAACAAACTATATGATCATGAAAATCAAGGAATCTATTGGTTAGTAAACTACCAAGGACAACCGAGAGACACAAGAAAACATGTATATGCCCAATCATTTGCGATTTATGGATTAAGTGAGTATTATCGAGCGTCAAAATCAGAGGAAGCATTAAATTTAGCAAATGAAATCTATCAATTAATCGAAGAGAAAGGCTATGATAATGATAATCGTGCTTACCTTGAAGAATTTGATCAATTTTGGAATCCAGTATCGAACGAAATGTTAAGTGAAAACGGTGTTGTTGCAGATATCACTATGAACACGCATATTCACGTTTTAGAGGCTTATACCAATTTATACAAAGCAAATCCAACTAGTGAACTGAAACAACGATTAATGGATTTATTAGAAGTTCATTATGAGAAGATTTATAACAAAGATACAAAGTTTTTGGGAGTGTTTTTTGATAAACAGTGGAACTCATTAGTTAATATGAAATCATTCGGTCATGATATAGAAGCAAGCTGGTTAATGGATGAAACGATTAAAACGATTGGTGTAAAAGACGAAAGATTTGACCAGATGGTACTGGATATTGCTTATAATATCGCAGAATACGCGATGCAAGAAGATGGATCTTTAATCAATGAACAGGTTAGTGACCAATATGACAAAACTAGAATTTGGTGGGTACAGGCAGAGGCGATGGTCGGCTATTTAAATGCATTTCAACATACACAAGATCCAACATTTAAATTGTTAATCGATAATCTTTGGAACTATATTAAGCAGCATCTCGTGGACGAACGTGAAAATGGAGAGTGGTATTGGTCAATTGAGTCCAATGGACAACCAACTGAAAGAGCAATAGGTGAGCCTTGGAAGACCTCATATCATAATAGTAGATTTTGTTTAGAATTTATCGAAAGGATGAACAAACAATGATCCATGAAAAGTACTATCAACTATTAGTAGAACAAGAAAAATTAATAAATCGTAAAAATCCGGAAAATGTAAAATTTTATAATGGTGTTTATACGAAATATCAATACCCGGCATTGACAAGGCACCATGTGCCACTTCATTGGCGTTTCGATTTGAATAAGGAAACGAATCCATTCTTTATGGAGCGTTTAGGAGTGAATGCAACGTTTAATCCTGGTGCAATCTATCATGAAGGAAAATATTATATGGTGGTTCGTTTGGAAGGATTAGATCGTAAATCGATTTTTGCTTTAGCAGTAAGTGAAAACGGTGTTGATCAATTCAAATTTATTGATACACCACTTGTTTGGGAAGATATCGATCAAGAAGAAACGAATATTTATGACATGAGATTAGTCAAACATGAAGATGGTTGGATTTACGGTATTTATTGTTCAGAGAGTAAAGATCCGAATGCAGATGAATTTGATACATCCAGTGCGGTAGCACAAGCAGGCTTAGTTCGGACTAACGATCTCAAAAACTGGGAGCGTTTACCGAATATTAAGACACCATCACCACAGCAACGTAATGTCGTATTACATCCTGAATTTGTTGACGGGCAGTATGCCTTTTATACTCGACCTCAAGACGGATTTATCTCGACTGGTTCTGGTGGAGGAATTGCGTTTGGATTAACAAAGGATATAACGAATCCGATTATTGAGGACGAACAAGTTATTCATGGCAAGAAATATCATACTATTTATGAAGTGAAAAATGGTCAAGGACCTGCTCCGATTAAAACGGATAAAGGTTGGATTCACATTGCACATGGTGTTCGTAACACAGCTGCAGGCTTGCGTTATGTTCTTTATACATTTGCAACGAGTTTAGAAGATCCTACGAAACTAATTGCTTTACCAGGTGGTCATTTTATTGCGCCATATGATGAAGAGCGTACAGGTGATGTGTCTAACGTTATCTTCTGTAATGGTGCAGTCGTAAATGAACACAAAGAAGTATTTGTTTATTATGCATCCAGTGATACGAGAATTCATGTCGCGAAAACGACGATAGATCAGTTAGTAGATTACACATTTAATACACCAGAAGATCCGTATCGTTCTTTAGAAAATGCACAGCAACGCAAAGAATTAATCGAAAAGAATGAGGCATTATTAAAAAGGTGACATGACTGTTCGCCCTTTTCTATCACGTAAAAAAGTAGATTAATGTCGTTTAGGGTATAATAAACAGGAATTAAGTTAAATTATTAAGTAATTTTTCTTTAAAAATGTTATGATGGATAAAATGGGAAGTTAGAGTATGGGGTGAACAAATTGAAGTCTAATGTCACGATGAAAGATATTGCAGAAAAGTTAAATGTTAGCAGTGTCACTGTATCTAAAGCGTTGAATGATAAAGAAGGCGTTAGTGAGGAATTAAAAGAAAAAATTAAAGCATTAGCGGATAAGATGGGATATCGTTATAATACGATGGCAAAATCGATGAAAGACGGTAAGTCATACAATGTTTGTGTTATCATCCCTGAACGTTATACTGGCATGACACAATCATTCTATTTAAAAGTATACCAAGCGATTGCACAGATTTTAGAAGATCGTGGTTATTATGGTATTATACATATTTTACCTAATGAGGATGAAGATCAACTAAAGTTACCACGCATTTATCATGAACGAAGAGTAGATGGTTTTATCATGCTTGGGCAACCTAGCAAGGAATATATTGAGCTAATGCAGAGTGTTGAAATGCCTTTAGTTTTCCTGGATTTTTATGATGAGAATGATAATGTCGATGCAGTGATTACGGATAACTTTTACGGAGCTTATGAAATAACGAATTCATTAATACAACAAGGACATAAAGACATTGCGTATGTTGGGAATTTATTTTCTACGAGTAGTATTCAGGACCGTTTTCTGGGATACTATAAATCGTTGTTAGAACATAAAATTCATTTAAAGCAAGAATATGTAATTAGTGATCGAGATGACCGCGGAGTCTTTATTGAAATGGATTTACCAGAACAAATGCCAACTGCTTTCGTCTGTAACTGTGATCAGGTAGCACATTTACTTGTAGAAAGATTAAATAAAGAAGGATATAAGGTACCGGAAGATTGTTCAGTGGTCGGATTTGACAATGATATTTATGCCACACTGACAACACCTCATTTGACGACTGTAGAAGTAGATATTGAGGAGATGGCAAAAAACACGGTTAAATTTATTTGCGATAAAATGGATAACCCAGAAGCGAAATTCGGAAGAGTGGCAGTGAAGGGAAAGATTATCTATCGCGAGTCAGTAAAAGCTGTAAAATAAAGTAAACCTCTTTCGGTAGGGGTTTTACGGACGATTAACACCGTGATAAATAAAACCAAGGTGAAATTGCCTTGGTTTTTGTATGTCAACATGGAGTAAAAGGGTGATGATGGATGAATGGTTCCATTCAAAAAGTATTTCAGTTTTGTTATAAACTTTTTTTAATTAGTTTTTATTATTGGTTGTACCTTCTGAAGGGAGTCGTTATTTATAGTTTTATACCGGCAACTGCGTCATTACTAAAAACGAGTGAACAATTTTTAATAAAGGAAAATCCAGAAGATATCGGTGTCATATTTAAGGAAAATTATCAAGGATATCAGTCGTACTACTTTGCTTCTTTTTTTAGTGTGATGTTTGTTATTTTAAGTTACACTGCTTTATTTTTTGCAAACCGATCTGATCATTCGTTTAGTCTAGCATTTGTCATTGTTATTATTTATTTAATGGTATTATTTGTTATTAACTATACTTTTGTATTGTATTACCTAACTAACGGTATAAAAGAGTGGAAAAGTCTATTAGCGTTAGCTTTCGTTTCTTCGATAAAATATCCTTTAAGATCTTTATATATATTATTTATTCTAGCTATATTATACGTATTATTCACTTGGAACTTAGTTGCATTTATCGCACTTGCTCCTTGTATATACGGTTGTGGTATCACCACCAGCTTTATCAAATATTCGCCACCATTTCTAGAAAAATAATAGAGCGGAAATATTTAACCCTTGAGACAATCTCTCAAGGGTTTTTTTGTTCGCCCGGCATGGGCGAACTCTAACGGGTGAAAGTCCTGAGTGCGACCTAGTAGCGGTAAGCACATAGCCAAAAGCAACGGTGTCCACGGTGACGTGGAATCGGAAGGAAGCTCAAGG
>NZ_JBQQCK010000021.1:0-33923 GCF_052246695.1 Gracilibacillus sp. D59
GGAATCGAACATACTTTCCTTCGAAACACCTCTCACTGGAGGTGTATTTTCGCATGCCTTTTTTTAAATGAAAAATAATTTTTAAAAAATAACTCTTTATGGTTGACTTTCCATAGCTGGTCTTTCCGTGGGACGTGTCTTCAGCTAACTTTGGTAAGCGCTCATTGCTTACCAAAGTTAGCTTAGGCGAAAATCCCGTGGAAAGGGAAGTGGACAGCCGCAGCGATGGTTTCCTGTACAAGCTATTTCAAAATGGCTACTCTGCTTACAAATGCGTTGATACCGCGGATTATATACTCCCTCTATATACTAACGTATTCTTTCTTTACTTATAAAAAAAATACACGCGTTTCTAAGTTACATGAAACGCGTGTACCTCTTTATTATTATTGATTAATTTGGAAGATGTCTTTGTCTTCTTTGTTGATAGTTCCTGATGCATTTAGCTGAATAGCTTGGCCTTCTGCTAAATTAGTGAAGATAACTGGCGTTACTGTTGATGGCGCATTGTTGCTAATAAAGTCCAAGTCTACTTCCATCAAGGTTTGACCTTGTTTTACTTCATCGCCTTCTGATACTTTAGCTGTGAAGCCCTCACCTTTTAAGTTTACCGTGTCAATACCGATATGAATTAGAATTTCTGTACCATTGTCTGCCTCAATACCAATCGCATGTTTTGTTGGGAAGATATTAATGATTTTACCGTTAACCGGTGACACAATTTCGCCATCTGTCGGATTCACTGCAAAACCGTCTCCCATCATTTTTTGTGAGAATACTTGATCAGGTACCTCAGATAAAGGCATTACTTCCCCTTGCATTGGACTGACAAAATCAAGATCTGCAGTTGCAATGTCTCCAGACGGTGCAGTCTCTTGTTCAGGTTCTGCCTTCTTTGTAGGAGTTTTTCCATCCATAATATCTTGCATTTGACCTCTGATCGTATCTGAAACCGGACCGTAAATAGCTTGGATGTTGTTTCCTACTTCCATTACTCCAGAAGCACCCAATTGTTTTAGGCGATCTTTATTCACTTTATTTTTATCATCTACACTAACTCGCAGACGCGTAATACAAGCATCTAAGTTAGTAATGTTTTCTTTACCACCCATAGCTTCTAGGATTTCAAATGGACGATCGTCAACTTCTCCATCTTCCTCAGCATCTTGTGCCTCATCCTCACGACCTGGAGTTGCTAAGTTGAACTTCTGAATCGCGAATCGGAAACCGAAGTAATAGATTACTGAGAAAATTAAACCAACGATGATTACCCACCACCAGTCGGTACGGTTAGGCATCACACCGAATAGGATAAAGTCAATTAACCCACCAGAGAACGTCATACCGATCTTAACGTCTAATAAGTACATTGTCATAAATGATAAACCTGCAAAAATCGTATGGATCGCAAACAATAATGGTGCCACAAATAAGAAAGAGAATTCAAGTGGCTCTGTAATACCTGTTAAGAAGGAGGTTAATGCTGCGGAAAACATAATACCTCCAACAACTTTCTTTCTCTCAGGCTTTGCTGTATGATAAATCGCTAATGCTGCTGCTGGGAGACCGAACATCATGAAAGGGAATTTACCTGTCATAAAGTTACCAGCTGTAAAGTCCACACCATCTTTAAGCTGTTCGAAGAAGATTGTTTGATCTCCTCGTATAACTTCACCTGCTGCATTTGTATAAGAACCAAATTCAAACCAGAACGGTGAATAGAAAATGTGATGTAAACCAAATGGGATTAAAGCACGTTCAACCACACCAAACACAAAAGTTGAAAGAGTTCTGTTTGTTTCTAACATAAAGTGAGAAACAGCATTTAATCCTTCTTGAGCGAATGGCCATACTAAATACATTACAACACCTAAAATTAATGATGTAAACGCAGTAATAATTGGCACAAAGCGTTTCCCCGCGAAGAAACCTAAAAATTGTGGTAGTTCAATATCAAAGAACCTATTATACATATAGGCGGCGAGTATACCGACAATAATACCCCCGAATACCCCGGTCCCTAAGGTTGGAATACCAAGGACACTTTCATATGCTGCCTCTTCCGTCATTCCAACTGTAATATCACCAAACACACTCATCGTTACATTCATGATTAAATAACCAATGATAGCGGCTAAACCTGCAACACCATCACCTTTTGCTAAACCGATTGCAACACCGACTGCAAAGAGTAATGGCAGGTTATCGAAGACTATTCCACCTGCTTCAGACATTACCTCTAAAATCTTTTGTACAGTAGGGTTTCCAAACCAAGGAAAACGTTCTACCCATTGTTCCTGAGCAAAGCTTGTACCAAAGGCCATTAAAATACCAGCAGCAGGTAATAATGCTACCGGTAGCATTAATGCTTTACCTACCTTTTGCAAGGTACCAAATAAATTGGACATGATCAATCTCCTCCTTTTGTTGTTTTTGTACATGCAACAGCATCTTAAATGCCATATACGTAAGCAAATAAAAAAGGCATGAGTAAAAGGTTTTGGGAATTAGGAAAATGATAGAAGCATACACTTCACCCCTATCTTTTCCTAAAACAACCTTTTTACTCATGCCTGATCGTATCAGTAACACGTTTATGATTGCGTTAGTCGTTGTAAATGAATCGTTAAATATAATACCTCAGATTCATCTACATGTATATGTAATTGTTGTTGCATTACTTTGATCAATTTCCAAGCAAGATTATAGCATACTGGATAAGTCGTTTTCAAGACTTTTGCTAAATTTGTTTGCTCTCCGACTTGTTCGCCCTGGTAAACCCTTTCGATTGCACGGTGGAGGTGCTGAATCAGACGGTTATAGTTAATATTATTTCGTTCCAGTTTAATATTTAAATTTTCCTCAATAATTGAAACTAGTTTCGAAATAAGTTGATGATGGCGGTTCATATCATGAATAGTTTTATTGGTTACGGCACTATGAATATGCAATGCAATAAAGCCAATTTCTCCTTCAGGAAAAGTAACGCCTACTCGTTTTTCCATTATCGAAACAACTTCCTGAGCAACTTGAAACTCTTTCGCATATAAAGACTCGATTTCAAAAAGAAAAGGATTAGAAAATTGTACATTTTGGTGGGCGCGACTTATCGCGAATGATAAGTGATCCGTTAAAGCAACATGAATATGTTCATGAAGTGTTTCACCCATTCTTTTTTCTATTAATAGCATAATCTCATGTAACACTTCCATTACATGTGGATCAATATGTGATACTAACTGTTTATATTGCGCCTGCTCTTGTTCGTCTTTTAACAAAAATGTTTTTTCGGCTTGTTCTTGTGGAACAATATCTCCCTTTTTCTTGCCAAAACCAATGCCTTTACCAATTAAGATAACTTCTTTATATAATGGATTGGTCGCGATAATCACATTATTATTTAGCGCTTTCTTGACTGTCATTTGCTCGTCCAAACTCTCCACCTCCTTATCCACCATAACACATTACACTATTCTACTAAAAACCGCCACAGATATCACCTGTAATGTGTTAAAGGATTAGGTCCAATGTCCCATTCATTATTCCAAGTGAAGTACTTACAGGACATCGGACAACAAAGACCTCAACCTGACCTGACTACCTAATTCAAATTAGATACAAACCGCGAACCAGTGAAAATACTATTTGTGTTGCATTCTTCCATTCTGATTGATGATGAGTGCTGGTAATCGCTCCGGCAGAATACTCCGCTTTCCGTGGGCTCGACTTCAGCTAACTTGGTAAAGGAACTCGCTTTACCAAGTGGATCTTCAGCTCTCGCTGTCCCACAGGAGTCTCCGTATTCTGCCTACGCTAATAAGATTGTTTTATCTTTTGGAAGCGGAAATCCATAGAATAATAATTCCCATGGATTCATTCTTTCAATAATCAGAACACTACGCAAAGCGTAGGCAAGATACTTAGACTCCTAACGACGCAGCACGTGTCCGAAGACCCCGTGATGCACCTGACGTCTTCTAGTCACGCTTCCTCGGTGCAAGGAAGCAAAGATGTTTATTCAAGTAGTTCTCTGGCTGAGCCCGTGCCAGTGGAAGTATCTTGCCTAGCGTTTCCTAGCCCTCACCGTTAATCAGAATGGAAGAAAGCAAATCCACGATAAAGTTAATTCGTAGTTGATGTATTTTGTGCACCATTTTAACTTCTAACAAAAAATAGTATAGAAGCAAAATGCTTCTATACTATCAGTTGCTTTTTTATTCCATTTGTTTTGCGAGGAAGGTAGCCGCGGTTTGGGCTGCCTTTTTCTCTGCATCGCCAAAATCTTTATTTTCCCTTGTAAAAAACACCATACAACCAATCGGGTCTCCCCCTGCAATAATTGGTTGAAGTAAATATGCCTCTAATTCTTCATCTTTATTTTCGATAATCTCTAAAGTGTTAGTAGTCGTTTCGATAACAGACTCACGACTGTCCATTAATTGATCAATCTTTTTAGATATGTGTTTACCTAAGTAGTCTTTTTTCGATTCACCTGCAACGGCGATAATTTCATCTCTATCACTAATAAGTATCGATAAATCTAAAGAATCAAATAATGCCTCCGCATACTCTGTTGCGAAATCACCTAATTCACTAATGGGCGAATACTTTTTTAGAATCACTTCACCATCACGATCCACAAAAATTTCGAGTGGATCACCTTCACGAATCCGTAGCGTGCGGCGAATTTCTTTTGGGATAACAACTCTTCCTAAATCATCAATACGACGTACTATTCCTGTAGCCTTCATATTAATCATTTACCTCACTTTCTATAATTAAGCAGTACATATAATTATTTCTTTAGCTGAAATAATTATGTTGTAAGGTTAGTATGATTATTTCAATTGGAAACTATACCTTTTTTCGGAGAAATTTTCATTAATTTAGGCTACAGGTGTTTGTTTCATTTCATTCAAGGTCTGAATAAACTCCTCTAAAATGTCATATCGTTTGACATATTGATCCTTCTCAAAGCGGAACTCAACTTTTAACTTACGTTCCTCGGTACCTAACTGAATTAACCTTCCATATTGATTAGCAAACTCAAATAATTTCGCACCATCAAGCTCCTGACTTCTTTCTTCATCCACTATTACTTCTATTTTTTGTTTACGTTCTGTGATTGCTTCGATTCTTTCTTTTTTGGACATCATTTTCAGCGTTGATACATGGAAAAGATTTTCGACTTCCTCAGGATAATCTCCAAAACGATCAATTATCTCATCGCGTAAATCATGGATATCTTCTTGCGAATAAATAGCTTGGAATCGTTTATACATATCAATTTTTTGTTTTTCATCCGGTATATAATCATCTGGAATATAAGCATCAATTTTCAAGTCTAATTCCACTTCAAATGGTTGTACTTCTTCCACAGCTTTACCTTGTTTTTTCGCTTCAACAGCTTCGTTTAACATTTGCGAATACATATCGAAACCAACAGAGTCGATAAATCCGTGCTGTTGAGCACCTAAAATATTCCCGGCACCTCGGATCGATAAATCTCGCATCGCAATCTTAAAACCGGAACCTAATTCTGTAAACTCTTTGATTGCTTGCAATCTTTTCTCCGAAACCTCGGTCAAAATTTTATCTTGCTGATAGGTGAAATAAGAGTAAGCAACACGATTAGAACGTCCTACCCGTCCACGTAATTGATATAGTTGACTTAAGCCCATTCGATCGGCGTCATAAACAATTAATGTATTTACATTAGGGATGTCTACACCCGTTTCAATGATCGTCGTGCTTACTAATACATCTGCTTCCCCTTCTAAAAAAGAAAACATGACATTCTCCAATTCAGATTCATTCATCTGTCCATGAGCAACTGTAACACGGGCTTCTTCCACCAGTGCTTGAATATCTTGAGCTATTTTATCGATAGAGTCGACACGATTATATAAGAAGAATACCTGGCCGCCTCGAGATAACTCACGTTCAATCGCTTCCCTTACTAAAGGTGCATTATATTCCATAACATATGTCTGAATTGGGAAACGGTTTTCGGGTGGTGTTTCAATGACCGATAAATCACGCACACCTAACATCGACATGTGCAATGTTCTTGGTATTGGTGTAGCAGTTAAGGTTAAAACATCTACATTTGTTTTTAACTGTTTTATCTTCTCTTTATGCTTTACGCCAAAGCGTTGCTCCTCGTCGACAATTAGTAATCCCAAATCTTTATAGATAACATCCTTTGATAGTAACCGATGTGTTCCAATTACTATATCTACTACACCATTCTTTAAACCTTTTAATGTTTCAGTTTGCTGTTTTCTAGTTCGAAAGCGGCTTAATAAACCAATATTAATCGGATAATCCTGGAACCTCTCCATTACCGTTTCATAATGCTGCTGAGCTAAGATAGTTGTAGGTACTAGTATGGCAACTTGTTTTCCATCCGCTATTGCTTTAAATGCCGCACGAATTGCTACTTCTGTTTTACCATAACCTACATCACCGCAAAGAAGGCGATCCATTGGTCGTTCTTTCTCCATATCTTGTTTAATTTCCTCGATACAGCGTAATTGATCCTCTGTTTCCTGATATGGAAAGGATGCTTCAAAATCACGTTGCATTTCGGTATCTGAAGAAAAGGCGTAACCTTTAGCTGCCTCTCTTTCTGCATATAATTTCATTAAATCATCTGCAATATCTTCCACTCTGGATTGTACTTTGCTTTTGACCTTTTTCCAGTCATTGCCGCCTAATCTGTATAATTTAGGCTCCTTACCCTCTGAACCAACATACTTCTGTACTAAATCAATCTGATCTATCGGAACGAAAAGCTTATCATCCCCAGAATATTGAACGAGCATAAAATCTTTGTGTAAGCCATTCACTTCTAAAGTTTCAATACCAATATATCGACCGATACCATGATTAGCGTGTACGACATAGTCACCGACCTGTAATTCTTGATAACTCTTAATGCGTTCAGCATTCGAAATTTTTCGTTTACGTTTTTTTCTTGTTGTTTTTTGTTTAAACAATTCATTTTCCGTAATAATGGCAATTTTATGCATTGGTAATTCAAAACCACCGCTAATATTACCAATAGTGATCACAGGTTGCTGAACCGGCAAATCTGGTAATGTCTCACTTATCGATGCACTCATTTGATAATCTTCCAGTACCGATTGTATTTTTTCCATCCTACTTTGATTTGGTGCGAGAATAATGACAGAGAAATCGCCTTTTTGCCAACGGTCCATCTCATTTTGCAATAAATTCATTTGTCCGTGGAACTGTTGCATTGCCCGACAAGAGAGATTCACTAGGTTAGCCGGGTTTGTATTTGGAATATGACGTAAAAAAACGGAAAGATATAATCGTTGCTGCTTCATATTATTCCAAACTTCAAGCCAATCAAATGACAACCTAGAATCCCTGACAGCTTTTCCGCGTTGTAAATTATCTTTTAACCATTCCTGTTCTTCGTTATCTAAATGGGTAGCTGTTTCCTGAATTCTACTCATTTCATCTAAAATTATAAGTGCGTCTTTTGGTAAATAATCTAGTAAACTATAGTTCTCCTCGTAGAAAAAGGAGACATATTTTCTCATTTCCTGAAAACGCTGACAATGATGTAGACGGTCTATGTCTGCATTAATCGTCTCTGTAAGTACTTGTTGATCTGATTTATTCTTAATCTTTTTAATGGTTTTACTTAATGATTGTTCTAATTTCTGAGCTGCAGCAACCAAATCACTATCTTTTAAAAGTAATTCTGTGGTTGGAACAACGGTAATCTGTTTCTGCTTTTCCAATGATCGTTGTGATTCAGCATCATAATAACGAATCGAGTCAATTTCATCATCAAATAATTCAATTCGGAGTGGCTGTTCTTCGGTTATCGGATAAATATCCAAAATACCGCCACGGAGACTAAACTCACCAGGGCTCGACGCCATATCTTGCCTGTTATAGCCCATCTCCACTAAATACTCTAATGTTTGGTCGATGTTTATAACTTGCTCTAGTTCAAAATGAAGTTGATACGTTTGCCAATACTCCTTTGGTGGCAACATACGTTTTAATGCTGCTACCGGAGCAATTAAAATGGAATTGTCCTTATTAAGCCAATTGGTCAGTGCAGTAATTCGCTGGCTTAATAACTCTGGACTAGCAACCGCTAATTCTGAAGCAAGCAATTCATTAACAGGATATAAATAGACATTCTGCTGATCTGAAAACTCTAACATATCTTCATATAATTGTTGCGCCTGATTCAATTGATGAGTTACTATTAATGTTTTCCTATGAGTAGCTTCTTGAATCATGGCCGTAAACATACTTCTTGAAGATCCAGATAATCCTGAAACCAATTGTTCTTTTAAACCCGATTCAATACCGTTAATAATCGAATAGACATCATCTCGGCTTTGTAAGTATTGTTTTATTTCATACATAATGCTCCCCCTAAATACCTTAAAACTAATATATGCTCATTTCTTCGATAATTGCTAAACCATACAAAAATGCTTTGGTTAACTTACCAAAGCTTATCTTTGTAAATAAAATGATTATAAAGTAAGACTTCCATCAGTAGCGGTTTTGCCATCTATAGGCCCGGCGAAACTTTAGCTCACCTTACTCCCACTTAGCGGGGTCTTACGATTAATATCGCGATAAAAGTTTATTGAATAAAATAATCTAACTCATGGTACTGTGGATTCTGATCTAATAATTGTTGGCAATCTTCACAGATAGATTGAAGTGTAACGGTCTGATTTTGTTGGTAATTCATCAGCTTGTGCTTTTCTTCCGTTGATAATACATTCCATCCTATCTTTTCTAAATCCAACATTTGAGGTCTCAGTCTTCCGATCTCCGTACCACAATGTTTACAAGTATATAACAAAGTCATCATTCGCGCCTCCCTTATAAGAAAGCTATAGTTTGATTAGTTGTATTGTAACCGATTAAGATCAAAACTATACGCGAAGATAACTTATTTATTATGTCTGCAAGTATAATCAGAGTTGTCTAGTTCACAGCAGCGAACGACTTCTTTTTTTGTTAATTATACTTATTCATTACTTTTGGAAATGGTTCCTTTAGCCATGCTTCCAAAGCGTCAGCAGCATGATCAATAGACTGTTTTAATGTATCATGATCTGTTTCATCGAATTTCCCAAGAACATAATCAATCACAGACATCGGCGTATTAGGTCTACCGATACCAAAACGCAATCGGTTAAATTGCTTTGTTCCTAATTGATCAATACAAGAGCGGACACCATTGTGTCCTCCATGTCCACCAGTTTGTCGTAATTTGATTTTACCCAACGGTAAATCTAAATCATCATAGACTACCGTTACTTCATCTGACTGAAGATTGTAAAAATCCATTAATGGACGAAGTGATTCACCAGATAAGTTCATATAGGTTTGTGGTTGAAGTAAAATTATTTTTTCTCCCTCAAAGGTCTCCATTGTAAAGTGCCCTTTAAACTTACTTTTATTTAACTTCCACCCGTGACGTGCCAGTAGTTCATCAATAACCATAAAACCGACATTATGTCTTGTTTGTTGATATTTAATTCCGGGATTTCCTAAACCTACTATACATTTCATGGCATATAGACTTCCTTTAACTAATTTTTTCTTCTTTATAGTTTAACATAAGAAAAGCACCAGTGCCCATTTAAAAACGTATGACTTTTGACTAAGATAACTTTCACCGTAAAGGAGAAAACACCTAGAAAGGGGTAATTTTAACTGGGCAAAACTCGCCCAGCCTTATAACCATATGCTTGCCCTTCAGCTAACGAGCAAAAACCTCAAAAAAGTTGATCTTCAGGGCAAACGAGTCCCACAGGAGTTGAAGTGGGCCCTTCGCTTAAAACATGCGCTTCAACATTTGTCAGACCTAGCAACCTAGGTTATTATCCCTGTTTAAGGGAAGTAGACTGCCGAAGCGACTTCCTTACACACGATGGACATTCATAATAAACAACTTGACTAGTCAACTATCTATTTATTTATGACACATTTCAAACGTGAATAGGCGACCAAAATGCTGTGATACCAACGTTTACGTGCTTTCTACCTTACGGTGAAAAGACGCAACTTTGAATAGTTGCGTCTTAATTAACCTTAAAAAATTTTACAAAAGTGATATTTAGTTTCGACCGGCACTTACTATTTTCTCTTATTCTTCGTTTTCTCCATTGTTTCCATTAATAACTTCTGGTTCTGCAGATTCATCCTCGACCGCAGAATCTTCTGCTGGTTCTTCATCAGGTACTAAGATAGAAACGATAGTTGCTGTTTCATCTTCTAAAATTTCATAGTTTCTGCTTTCTTTGAGATCAGAAACTAAAATACTGTCTCCTACTGCTAAGTCAGAAACATCAATGGAGATTTGTTCTGGAATATCTTTAGGTTTAGCTCTAATTGACAATTCATATAATGGTTGTTGCAGAACGCCGCCTTCTTTCGTACCTACTGCTTCACCGTCTAACGAAATTGGTACCTGAACATCTATTTCTTCTTTCATATTTACAGCATAAAAATCAGCATGTACTAATTCATCTTTCAATGGATCGATTTGATATTCATGTAACATAACATCAACCGTTTCACCATCTACTTGTAGTGAGATAATCGCATTTTTACCTTCGTCTCTTACAGTTTTTAATAAATCCAAACTATTTACTGAGACTGTTTTCGGTTCTACTTGATATCCATAAATAATGCCGGGTACCTCACCCGCTAATCGAATTGCTTTTGTATTGGAAGTTTTTAAGTCTTCTCTTTTTTTTGCTTCTAAAGTTACTGCCAAATTAATCACCCTCCATTTAAAATAACTGCTATTAGTATATTTCCCTCGAGTGTAATAGGCTAAACCTCTTTTTTTCAGAAAACTTAATCAAATAGAATACTTACAGATTGACGTTCGTGCACACGAATAATTGCTTCACTAATTAAAGGGGCAACTGATAATTGAGTAACCTTATCAATTTGTTTATCTTCTTTTAGCGGAATACTATTCGTAACGACTAATTCTTTTATCTGGGAGTTTTCTATCCTTTCAATCGCAGGTCCAGATAATACTGGGTGAGTACAACATGCATAGACATCAGTGGCACCATTTTCAATTAAAGCATTAGCACCTAATGTTATCGTTCCTGCTGTATCAATAATGTCATCAATAAGAATTGCTGTTCTTCCTTCTATATTACCTACAATATTCATCACTTCTGCGACATTTGGGCGTGGTCTACGTTTGTCTATGATCGCAATTGGTGCTTTCAATCTATCTGCCAATTGGCGTGCTCGTGTTACCCCTCCGTGGTCAGGCGACACTACTACTATATCCTCTAGGCCTTTTTTACTCCAATAACTGGATAAAATAGGAACACCTACTAATTGATCAACTGGAATATCAAAGAAACCTTGAATTTGCGGAGCATGTAAATCCAATGTAATTACTCTAGTAGCACCAGCTGTTTGCAGTAAGTCTGCAATTAATTTTGCTGTAATTGGTTCACGTGCACGTGCTTTACGATCTTGTCTAGCATATCCATAGTATGGCATAACAATATTTATCGACTTTGCTGATGCTCTTTTTAAGGCATCAATCATAATCAATAGTTCCATAATATGTTGATTGCCTGGTTCACAAGTAGATTGCACAACATATACATCACAACCACGAATACTTTCCTCAATATTTATTTGGATCTCACCATCGCTAAATTTCGTTACCGAGCTTTTTCCTAACTCCACCCCAATATTGGCCGCAATTTCCTCTGCTAGGCTTGGATTCGAGTTTAATGTAAATACTTTTAAGGATGAATCCTTATAGGACATTTCTATACCTCCATGTGATCTTATAATTATTTATATTTTTTTGCGTATTCCTCTTTGTTGACTTGTTTTGCTCGGCCAATCGATAATGCATCACCTGGTACATCTTGATGAATGGTCGAACCTGCAGCAACTAGTGCTCCCTTACCGATGGTAACAGGTGCGATTAAATTAGCATTACATCCGATAAAAGCATCATCTTCTATCGTTGTTTTAAACTTATTCTTACCATCATAATTAACTGTAATCGCTCCACAACCAATATTTACGCCACTTCCGATTTCTGCATCACCAATGTAGCTGAGGTGTGGAACTTTACTTTTATTATCTATCTTTGACTTTTTAATTTCAACAAAATTACCTACTTTCACATCGTCTCCAATCGATGCGTCCGGACGAATATGCGCAAAAGGTCCAACTTGTACACGCTTGCCGATATAACTTGACGTTGCAACACTATGGCGTAATACCGTATTTTCGCCGATATGGCAATCATTTACTTCTGAGTTGGGACCAATTACTGCCTCATCTTCTATTGTCGTGCTACCTTTTAATACACAACCAGGCTCAATCACCACATCTGTGCCAATTTTCACATCTGTGCCTATGTAAGTATTATCAGGATCTATAATGGTTACACCATTTCTCATATGTTGCTCATTAATACGCTTTTTCATAAGTACTTCTGCTTGAGATAATGCTACTCGATCATTAACACCAATTGTCTCCTCAAAATTATCCGTCTGGAAAGCAGCGACTTTTTGGCCTTCTTCTTGTGCGATTTGGATTACATCTGGTAGATAGTACTCTCCTTGTGCATTCTCATTAGATACCTTCTTCAGCGCTTCAAATAATAGTTCATTATCAAAGCAATAGGTACCCGTATTTATTTCTTGTAATGCTTTTTCTTCTTCTGTTGCATCCTTTTGTTCTACAATTTTGCTGACTTGATTATTCGCATTTCTTACAATTCTCCCGTATCCCGCCGGGTCTTTTGCATGTGCTGTTAAAATAGTTACCGCTGCACTTTCCTTTTCGTGATGATCTAATACAGCTTGCAATGTGTCTTTCGTTAATAACGGTGTATCACCACAAACAACAATTGTTGTACCTTTTTTATTTGCTAAATACTTTTCTGCTTGTTGTACAGCATGCCCTGTCCCTAACTGTTCTTCTTGAATTACAAATTCGCAAGTATTACCTAATTGTTCTTGTACTTTTTCAGCTCCAAAACCAACAACGGTCGTTATATTAGCAAGGTTTAAACCTTTCAATTGATCGACCACATGTTGTACCATTGGCTTTCCTAAAACAGGGTGAAGAACTTTATATAGTTTAGATTTCATTCTTGTTCCTTTTCCTGCAGCTAAAACAATTGCATATCGATTTGACAAGATAGTCCCTCCGTTCTCGTTCATTTCTTATATTTATATAAAAGGATGTGGTTCTCATTTTGTACATTAATATCCCAATTATGAATATATACGAAAACAAGCGTATTTTCAATAAAGATGGCATAATTTAAATAACCAGTAATACGGCTGTAACTTTTCAATATTGCTTGCTTATTGGTACTAAGCAATTTAGTGTTCAAAAATACAGAATATTTTTGAACTAAAATGATTAGCTTTAATTACTTAAAGATAAAAACTGCGAAGTTACGAATACCACTCTTGATATTACTTCCTTCCATACTGATTAGTGATGAGTGCTTGAATACGCTCCGGCATAATACTCCGCTTTCCGTAGGCACGGCTTCAGCTAACTTGGTAAAGAAAACCACTTTACCAAGTGGATCTTCAGCTCGCGCTGTTCCCACTGGAGTCTACGTATTATGCCTGCGCTAGTAGTGATTCTTTGGAATAGAACTAATTGATTATATTCTATGGATTTCCTCTTACTTATCCAGGAAACTACTCTAAGCTGCGGAAAATTGCGAAACTCCTGTGGGAAAGGAACAGTCTGAAGACCCCGTGTGATGCACCTGCGTCTTCTAGTAACCCTTCGTAGTAGGATTTCTCGGTGCAAGGGAGCTAGGAAGTTTATTCAAGAAGTTCCCTGGCTGAAGCGTTCTCCACGGAAAGGGAGTGTTTTTCCGCAGCGTTGGACTTGCACTCATCTTCAAAAGGATGGGAGGAAGGAACATAAAAGTTGCTGCGTGGTTTATGTATTTGGTGCAAAGATTATATACTTTTCGTCCACATAAATAAAAAGCCCAATCAAAAGATTTGATTAGACTTTTTTGCTCATATTAGGAAGCTCCCGCTTCTTCATATTCAACTTCAGTTTCTCCAGCACGATGATACTCTTCTAAAACAGCATCTTGAATTTTTGCTCTTGTACCAGAGTTAATTGGGTGCGCAATATCCCTAAATTCACCATCCGGTGTACGTTTAGAAGGCATTGCTACAAACATCCCATTGTTTCCATCAATCACTCGGATATCATGTACCACAAATTCATGATCTAATGTAATGGATGCGATAGCTCGCATTCTTCCATCGGTATTCACGCGGCGTAATCTTACGTCAGTTACTTCCACTATGTTTCACCACCTTTTCCCTTTTTAAGAACTTATTATCTTAATTCAACAAAATTTTTAAAATTCCTGCTTAATTTTTAAAAAACTTTTATCTTTTTAAGAAAATTTTCTTATAATAAGTGGTGAGTGACATAATTTGATATATTTAGACCTTTTTACATGTCCCTTTATTACTATTGGAAATAATTACCCTTTATTACCTCTATCTCTTTATTATTAGAATCTACATTTTTAATTTGCAATAAAGAAGTGTATTCATCTACTACTCGATCTTCTTCTTCATCCTCTGCTTCTGCTAGTACACCAATTGCCTTTACGTTGGCATCAAATTCCTGAAGTAAGCTTCTCATCCCGTTTATGGTACCGCCTGCTTTCATAAAATCGTCAATGATACAAACATTTTCACCTGGTTTTAAACTGCGCTTAGATAACACCATAGTCTGAATTTTTTTAGAAGATCCTGATACATAATTAATACTTACCGTTGACCCTTCCGTTACTTTAGGGTCACGACGGACGATTACCACAGGTACATTTAAAAACGAAGCTACAGCATAGGCTAAAGGAATGCCTTTCGTTGCTACCGTTACAATGGAATCAATATTTAATCCTGCAAAACGAGAAGCAAAAAGTCTTCCGATATCTCTAACAGTACTTGGCGCACCTAAAATATCACTCATAAATAAATAGCCTCCTGGCAAAATCCTATTCGGATCTTCCAGTTCCTTACATAACTTATCTATGATGAATTCACTTCTGTCTACTGAAACATCTGGTACATATTTTACTCCACCAGCAGCACCTGAAACCGATTCTAAATAGCCAATTCCATCTTCTTTAAACATGCGATTGATTATGGACAAGTCTTCACTAATCGAGGACTTTGCAGCTCCATATGTATCAGAGAAAAAAGGAAGAGAGATTAATTCCATTGGATGTTCTACTAAATAATTTGTCATCGTAACAAGACGATCACTTCTTTTCATTACTACACCCCAAAATCCGAATATTTTGAGGTAAATATAACATTTTATACGTGTTTAATCAAGTCTTTGCTGACTTCCTAATAGACGAACCACGTATACTTCTTCACAAAACCCTCTTAAGCTGTTATAAATGCGATCTGCTCTACTTTCTTGTTGTACGAGTCCAAATACTGTAGGACCGCTCCCACTCATCAATACAGCATCTGCACCGGATCGTTTCATCTGATGTTTAATTTGTTCCACTTCTGGGTTTTTAGGTAATGTTACTGTTTCAAGTACATTTTTAAGTCTACTGCAAACACCTTGATAATCAGATTGTTTAATCGCACGAATCATTCCTTCTGTATCAGGATGGTCTAAATCTTGCAACTGCAAAGATTGATACACTGATTGTGTAGAGACACCTTGAACAGGCTTAGCCAATATCACCCAGCAGTGAGGAGGTGCAGGCAATTCTGTAATATCTTCCCCTCTCCCCTTAGCTAAAGCCGTGGAATTATATACACAAAACGAAACATCTGAGCCGACCTCAGAGCCTAAAACTGCTAACTGATCTAGTGTTAAATTCAGCCCCCATAAACGATTTAATCCTCTTAATGTAGCAGCGGCATCACTGCTCCCTCCAGCTAGTCCTGCAGCCACTGGAATTTGTTTATCTATTTTTATACGTACTCCTTGTTTCACCTTATAACGTTCTTTTAGCAATTTTGCAGCTCGATATGCTAAATTTCGTTCATCGTTTGGAACAAAACGATTTTCAGATGACACCTTTATTTTATCTTTTTCCAGCAAAAAGAATTCAATACGATCCGCTAAATCGACCGTAGTCATTACCATTTCAACTTGATGAAATTGATCAGGCCGTTTATAGAGTACATCTAATGTTAAATTTATTTTAGCTGGGGCTTTTTCTATAATATACAAGTCGCTCACCTACTGACAATTTTGTATTCAGAATTCACTTTATCACGGTGCTATTCGTCAGTAAAACCCCCATTTCAAGGTTCGAGTAAATCAAAGAAATAAAGTGGGGGGATAACGACGCTAACACCTTGATAAGTTTCACTAACCATCAGTGGGGTCAATATTCTATCCCCTACCGAAGTCTTACTTTATGTAAAGATACCATAAAAGCAAATAAAAGCGCAAAAAGGACAAAGTCTTAGACTTTGTCCTTATTTAAATTCTCTTCTGCCATTTGTACTGCTCTTTTCACCATATTACCTGCATCTCGTGCGGTAATTCCACCCCAACCATCTTTTTGCACAGTGTCGTAAAAACCTAATTCTTTAGCAAGCTCTTCTTTAAAACGATGAGACATTAATCCACGTCTTCGGCTCATTGAAGATACTCCCTTTCTGTCGTGTTTTACGACAGTCCTATTTTATGTTTTTTTACACGTTTGATACGAGGCAATAAAAGGGATAAAGAAATATTATTGGCATCAAAAATTCCATTCGCATTTAAAATGATTTTTGCTAAAGTATATATTATCCAAAGTTAGCTCAAAGCCTGAACCGCCAGAAAAGGAGTTATTTTCAGCAGCGTCGGACATACATTCATCCAAATTCAGAACGGAAGAAAGTGAATCCATTTAAGAGTTATTTCGCAGTTTACTTTCTTGTCCTATTAAAAAAAGCAGCAAACATGGTTTACTGCTCTCCTGCTACTGCTTCTAATTCTTCCGTAAAGTTCAATTCAACTGTTTCAGTAAGAATATCTGCATAACTGTAAGATACACGCTCAAATGCATTCTCATCTTGATCAAGTTCAACGATAAAAACGGAAGGATATGTTTCTGCTAAAGTTCCATAACGCTCAATGGTTTTTTTTCTTCCACCATTTGCTTTAATTCGTAGACGTTTGCCGACATTTCCATCTAAACCTTGTTTGATTTCAACCAATGTTTTAGCCAATACACTCCACCTCACTAAATATAATTATACTACATTCTTGTCCAACCGTCAACCAAAAATATTCTATTATAACAATATTAATTGAAAGCTGTCAATAAAAAAATTTGGAAGTTATGACTATAGGTTGCCTATTTTTAAGAAAATTATGTATAAAAAAAGAAAACTCCCTAATTTTTCAGGAATTTTCTTTCACTTTCTGCTTAAAATAATTTGCTAAAGCAGCAAATTCTTTAATGTCTAACGATTCTCCTCGTCTAGTCCCATCGATTCCAACATGTTCAAATCCTTGTTCTATTTCAGGCTTTGAAAGTTTGTCTTTAAAATGTCGTGATAAATTGTTTCGCAAAGTTTTCCGTCGTTGTTGGAAGCTCGCTTGTACCAATTGGAAAAAGAATTCTTCATCCTCAACGGTAACTGGTGGTGTCTCACGTTTTTCTAAATGTAAAACAGCTGAGTCTACACGCGGTTGTGGCATAAAAACTGTTTTCGGTACAATCATTTTTACGCTTGCTTCTGTATAATACTGTATTGCTATCGATAAGGATCCATATTCTTTTGTATTCTCAACAGCTGCCATCCTTTCAGCAACTTCCTTTTGAATCATTACGGTAATACTGGAAATAGGTAAGTTAGCCATCAATAATTGCATTAAGATAGGTGTTGTAATGTAATAAGGGAGATTTGCCACTACTTTTACAGGTTTTTCATCTTGAAAATAATCGCCCCACACCTTTTCAAAATCTGCTTTTAAAATATCCTGATTGATAACATCGACATTATCATACGTTTGTAATGTATCTTCTAAAATTGGTAATAACCGCCCGTCTATTTCAAATGCGACTACTTTGTTGGCAGCAATGGCTAATTGTTCTGTGAGGGCACCAATACCAGGACCAATCTCAATTGTATTAATATCTTTCGTAATACCTGCATTATGAATAATATTCTTCAAAATATTTACATCAATAAGAAAGTTCTGACCCAAACTTTTTTTAAATGAGAAACCATATTTTTCAAGAATACCCTTAGTTCGTTTTGGTGTGGCTATTGCTTTCTGCTCACTCATGCACGTTCCTCCTGAATTATTTGTTCCATTTCTTGTTCGAATTCATCCTTAGCAATTTGAAACATTTGTAACCTTTTTAATAACTGTTTGCCATTAATATGGCCAATTCTTAATCGCTGCCCTAGTTTCTTTCTTCTTTCTTTTGATCCAGACCCACCAATTAAACCAAAACGAATTAAATCTGATTTTGCAATTTCTGTTTCACCGTTTTCTGTTAACTCGTAGACTTGACAGAGTGCCTCACGTAGGACATCTGGAGAGGCATGTTCTATTCCTAGACTTTTATGCTGTTTTCTTTCTGAAACGGCTTCTTCTTTTGTTAAAAAGGCATGCTTACACCCAGGAACATGCTGATCTATGATTTGTCTGATCCGCTGTCCTGGATAATCAGGATCGGTGAATACGATAACACCTCGTTTATTTTTAGCATGTGCAATTTGTTCTAATATATCTTTATTAATCGCTGAACCATTTGTTTCTATTGTGTCGACATTTAATACCTGTTTTAATTTTGCGGTATCGTCTTTTCCTTCTACTACAATGATTTCCTTCACCTTCAAAAAGGCTCCTCCATTCTTGCTTGATATAGCTTTGTTTATGTTAAGAAAATATATAACAAAATGTCTACGGCAAGTGCACCGAACTTTTCTTATTTTAACACAAAAAAGCTTACCTTTGCTCAGGAAGGTAAGCTTTATGCTTTATTCAACAATTTTTACTTGAACGGTTTTCATACCATAGCTTGCTGCTTGTTGTTTGGTTGGCATATGAAGGTCAATTTTATTCCCTTTGATATTACCACCTGTATCTCTAGCTATTGCATAACCATAGCCTTCTACCCAAACTTTTGTACCTAAAGGAATTACACTAGGGTCTACAGCTACTACACCATTTGGATTTGCTTTTAAATTATAACCTGTAGATGTTAAACCTCTGCCATCACATGAGGCACAATCCCAATTGTATGCTGTTGCTTTCATGTATAGCGTTTTCCCTTTATCCTCACTACCGCCACGTGAAACGGTTTCAGTGCTAGAAGATGTGTCAGCATATGCTGTTGTTCTCGGTTTATTTACCTTCGTACCCACTGCAACAACTTTTTCTTTACTTTCTTTTTTCACTTCTTCTTTCACAAGTTCACGAGACACTTCTTCTCCGTTTTCTAAAACTACTTCATAATGTTTTTCAACTATTCCTGGTTCACCTTCTGAAATAATTTCTTCTTTACCTTTTTCCAGTGAACTGTCGCTACGTTTTACTACTTTAAAGTCTTTTTCTTCTTCCACAACATCTTTAACTTTTTCTACTCGTGTAATATTAATATCAGTGCTCTTGTTTATTGACGCTGTCTGTTTCGGTTCCACACGGTCTAATTCATTTAGTTTAATGTCATGTTTCGCTAACAATTCCTTAATAGACCCGCCAGTTGTCCAGACTTGTTGTTCCTCTCCAGCATCATTAATGGTAACTTGAAATGCTTTTTCAATATCGATCACAAGATTGTTGTCAATTTTTGTATTTGCTGCTAATGATAATTGATCTTTTTCTGATACGTCAATTTCTTGTTCAGTCAAAAATTCTTCAACAGTATCACTAGTTGTATAGTATGTTTGATCTTTTCCATCTATGCTGACTGTTACTTGTTTTGCAATTGTATGCTCGATTTTCATTTCTCCATTTACGAGGTCGTTTAGTTCATGTGAGAGTTCATCGTGTTCTCCCACATTAATTGCAAGTTCATTTAGAACATCTTCGACAGTATTGGCATGTGTCCGAACTGTCGTTGTTTCACCTTCTTGAACAACTGTAACTTCTGCCTTTGATAACTCATAAAATGAAAAACAGATAAATCCGATAAATACAAATAAAGAAAGTGCGTATACGAAGTCTTTGTTGTTCAAAATGTGACTAATTTTAAGACGCTGCATGAACTATTCCCCTCCTTTTACTCGCCGTTGTATTATATATAGATCCTTTTTAAGTGTCAAACGGGCTTATGGAACGCAAAAAGCAGCAAACTCCTTGAATTCAAAGGAGTTTGCTGCTTTTTTTATTGAAATATTTCAAATTGTTTACATTACAGTAACATTGGCTGAAACATATACTATAACAGGCATGATTAGTGTGTTAAACCAAAAAATCTTTTTGCATTTTCAGTTGTTTGCTTACTAATTTCTTCATAGCTTTCTTCACGTAGTTCTGCTATTTTTTCTGCAACCAGCTTGACATACGCTGGTTCATTTCTTTTTCCTCGATTGGGATGGGGTGCGAGAAATGGACAATCTGTTTCAATTAATAAACGATCTGCCGGTACATACTTGGCCACTTCCTTTGGTAAATTTGCATTTTTAAACGTTACAGGGCCACCTAATGAGATATAGAAGTTCATCTTTAAGCAAGAATCAACATAGTCAACAGAATCATTGTAACAATGCATGATCCCTCCAACTTCTTCAGCCTTTTCCTCCTGAAGCACTTGGATAATATCTTCTGTTGCTTCTCGGTTATGAATAATAATTGGCAAATTGACTTTTTTAGCTAACTGGATTTGTTTACGAAATACTTCTTTTTGTACGTCTTTTGGTGACTTGTCCCAATGATAATCTAAACCCATTTCGCCTAAAGCGACTACTTTTGGATGGGAAGTTAATTCTTCTAACCAGTCTAATTCTTTGTCTGACATATCAATAGCATCAACCGGATGCCAGCCAACTGCTGCATAAATATGGTCATATTCTTCGGCCATCTCTATTGCCTTCGGGATTGTCTCATGATCAAATCCGACAATGACCATATTTTCGACACCAGCCTCTTTCGCACGTTGTAACACTTCTTCACGGTCTTCGTCGAAATGTGACACATTTAAATGTACATGTGTATCAAATAACATCCTAATTCCTCCTTATAAAAACAACGACTCACTTAATACGGTGTAGATAAAAACTGCGAACTAATGAAAATTTATCTAGGTGCTAACATTTATTGAGCGGACATTTAGTGCGTTATTTGAATGAAAATCATTTGTTTCTTCATGTTAGCGGACATTGAATCCCTTATTTGGTTCATTTCGGCTTCAATTAGCACTATTTTCGATGAATAGCGGAATAGATGTCCGCGACCAACCTAAAAACGGCACTTTTGTCAAAAATAACGGAACAAATGTCCGCGCTCAGCCCAGATTTACTTGGGGGTCACCTTACTTCGCAGTTTTTTAATTTTGTACATTTATTTCTTTCTAAACAAAAAGTATACACAGTGTCAGATACTGAGCTGGTGTATACTTTTTAGTGTATATTTATTTTACTACGGATCCGTTTGGCAGGTCTGAATCGACTGTTGCCAGGGAAAGGGAGCCGTCTTTGTCTTCTCCGGATAGTATCATGCCTTGTGATAACTCACCACGTAGCTTAACTGGTTTTAAGTTTGTTACACAGATTACTTTTTTCCCTACTAAGGAATCAGGAGTGTAGTACTGCGCAATACCTGACACTACTTGACGTTTTTCGTCGCCAAGGTCCAGTTGGATACGTAATAGTTTATCAGCTTTTTTCATCTTTTCTGCATGTGTTACTTCTGCCACTCGTAAATCTAATTTCATAAAATCATCAAATGTGATTTCATCTTTTGCTTCTTTTTTCTCTTCTTTCTTCTCAGGTTCAGGTTTGGTCATCATGTCTTTAATAATTTGCACTTCTTTTTCGACATCTAAACGCGGGAAGATTGGGTCTTTCTTAACTACTTTCGTTCCTGCTTCAATTACCCCAAATTCTAACAAACTATCCCAAGTATGAAGTGACTTGTTATCACTTACTCCAATTTGTTCAAAAATACGATTTGGTGTTTGGGTTAGGAATGGACGTAATAAAATCGCAACTCGACGTAAACTATCGACTAAATGCGCCATTACATTACCTAAACGATCTTTTTTGCTTTCATCTTTCGCTAAAACCCACGGCTCTGTTTCATCAATATATTTGTTTGTACGACTTACATATTTCCAAATGTTTGTTAATGCCACAGAGAATCCCATCTCATCTAATGCATCTTCTACATTCGATACTGTTTCTTTAGCTAAATTTTCTAATTGTTCATCAAAAGATTCCTCGGAAGCACGGAATGCAGGAATTGCACCATCAAAATATTTATTAATCATTGCTACTGTACGATTTAATAAATTCCCTAAATCATTAGCAAGGTCATAATTCGTGCGATCAACAAATCCCTCTGGTGTGAAAACACCGTCTGAACCGAACGGTACTTCACGTAACAGGTAATATCGTAAAGCATCTAACCCATAACGATCTGTTAAATCTATTGGGTTCACGACATTCCCTTTAGATTTCGACATTTTTCCATCTTTCATCAAAATCCAACCATGTGCAAATACTTTTTTAGGTAATGGTAAATCAAGTGCCATTAACATAATAGGCCAATAAATCGTATGGAAACGAACAATCTCTTTACTCATTAAATGAACATCAGCCGGCCAGTATTTTTGATATAAACTATCATCGTCTGTACCATACCCTAAGGCAGTGATGTAATTACTTAATGCATCAATCCATACATAGATGACGTGTTTAGGATCTCCAGGAACTTGAATTCCCCAGTCAAATGTTGTACGAGATACCGCTAAATCTTCCAGTCCTGGTTTAATAAAATTATTGATCATTTCATTTTTACGGCTTTCCGGCTGAATGAACTCTGGATTTTCATCATAAAAAGCAAGCAGACGGTCGACATACTTACTCATTTTGAAAAAGTATGATTCTTCTTTCACATGTTCAACTGGACCACCACAATCAGGGCAACGGCCATTTTCCAATTGTCGTTCTGTGAAAAAGGATTCACAAGACGTACAATAGCTCCCTTCATATTCATCCAAATAAATATCGCCTTGCTCTAATAATTTTGCGAAGATTTTTTCGACAACTTTTTTGTGACGCTCTTCTGTAGTACGAATGAAATCGCTATAAGAAATATCTAGCTTCTCCCATAAATCCTTAATACCACTTACGATTTCATCTACATATGCCTGAGGTGTAACCCCCGCTTCGTCCGCTTTTTTCTGGATTTTTTGACCATGTTCATCCGTTCCTGTTAAATAACGAACATCATACCCTCTAAGTCTCTTATAGCGCGCCATTGCATCCCCAGCAACCGTACTATATGCATGGCCAATATGTAAATTTCCACTTGGATAATAAATCGGTGTCGTTATATAAAAAGTTTTCTTTTGTTCTGTCATACTATACCTCCTCAATACATTTTTAAATTCTATATATAAACAGTCTGCTTTTATTGTAGCGATTTTTCTAACATTTTTCCATCATAAATACATTTTCGCCATTTAATTAGCTTTTAAAACAACAAAAATTGTCGAAATTTCCCTACAAACTTTTGACCTGTTTTTTTTCAATTTTTTTATAAAAGCTTGAAAAAAATGCAAAAATTAAGTTTGACAATAATGGCAACTAATGGTATTATAACGCTATAGATGTCGAATCTTGCCGAATTTATTTATCAAAGGGGAGAATAAATAATGAAGTCAACAGGTATTGTGAGAAAGGTAGATGAGCTTGGTCGTGTTGTAATTCCGATCGAACTTCGTCGTACACTAGGAATTGAAGAGAAAGACGCGTTAGAAATTTATGTAGATGATGAACGTATCATCTTACAAAAATACAAACCAAATATGACTTGTCATATTACTGGTGATATCTCTGACGACAACTTTACATTAGCAGATGGAAAGTTAGTACTCAGCCCAGAAGGTGCTCAGACACTAGTTGAAGAAATCCAAAATAAATTAAACAAATAATTCTTACAAGTAAACATCTTTGTATATACTTACTTAGCTTTTTAAAAACCCCTTTTCAATCAATGAAAAGGGGTTTTTTACTTCTATTTTTTTTATTCCATATGGTAAGCGCTATATACTTCTCTTTTTGGAATGTTGCGTTCTTTTGCTACAGCTTTGATGGCTTCTTTACTTGAATATCCTTCTGATTCCATCACCTTTTCGACATGTTCTTTTAAAGAAAGGTCTGCCCACCAGTTCGTATCTGTACTGTGTATGATACCTTCAACCACAATACAGCATTCGCCTTTGATCTTGTGTTCAGTTATCCATTCTGCCACTTCTGGTAATGTTCCTCTTATATATTCTTCATATCTTTTGGTTATTTCCCTTGCTATCGCTACATTTTTGTCACCAAGTGTTTCTGCTAATTGTTTGATTGTCTCCTCAATACGATGAGGTGATTCATACAAGATAAATGTTGTATCAATTGATCGTAATAATTGTAAGGCTTGATCACGATCTTTTTTCTTTCGTGGCAGAAATCCATAGAAATAAAAGTGGTCGGTAGGCAAACCTGAGCCAACCAGGGCAGATAAGGCAGCGTTCGCCCCTGGTAATACAACAACTGATAGGTCAGCTTGAATTGCAGCTTGGACTACTTCATAGCCTGGGTCGGAGATTCCTGGCATCCCTGCATCACTCACTAGTGCAAGATTTTCCCCATTATTAAGCAGCTCAATGATTTGGTCCTGTCTTGCCATTTTGTTATGTTCATGATAGCTGATCATTTTTTTCTTCAGCTCAAAATGATGAAGCAATTTTCCTGTGTTTCTAGTATCTTCAGCTAATACAGCGTCAGCCTCTTCCAATATTCGTAATGCACGAATTGTAATATCTTCTAAATTACCAATTGGTGTCGGCACCACGTATAACGTACCTTTTTCTGCATTAGTTTGGTAGCTCTTTTGTATCTGCATATACGCCATACCTTTCCTTCTGCTTTTCTTTTATCAATAATTCCTTCTGTTCCTTTGAGAGCCTTTTAATCTTCGCTTCTAGTTGCAGTGCTTCTGATTTTGTCTGACATTGTTGCTGATATTGAAGGTGGAAGGGAGCACGTCCTCTTGTATATTTGGCACCTTTTCCTTGTTCATGCATTTTTAGCCTTCGTTCGACATTTGTTGTATAACCTGTATATAATGTTTCATCCTTACATTTGAGAATATAGACATAATGATTATTCTTTTCTTCCATATAATATACCTTCTAACTCTTTTGTATAATTTCCATCTTTGTCGAAAGCAAATATTGGTGGAAGTAGCTTAAGTTCAGGATTTCCATCTCTTATCCCTTCTATTAATAAAATGTTTGCTTCTTTTCCCTCTTTTGGATAGACGAAGCGAACTCGCTTTGGTTCAATTTTATATTGCCTGAATAACGTAATAATATCGACAAAACGTGATGGGCGATGTACCATAGCCACTTTACCACCTGACTTAACGAGTTTACTACACGATTGTACCACATCTTCTAATGTACAATATATTTCATGTCTTGCGATCGTTAGATAATCATTATGATTATGATGATTTTTGTTTTCGGTTTGAAAATATGGTGGATTGACGGTCACTAAATCAAATTTGTTATTTTTGAAGTAAGCAGGCATATCTTTCAAGTCGCCATTGATCATGTCAATTTGATCGCTTAAGTCATTGAGCTTAATACTTCGGCATGCCATGTCATAAAGTCGTGCTTGAATTTCGACGCCTGTGATGGGGACCTTAGAATGTCTTGTTAATAATAGTGGGATAACGGCATTGCCTGAGCAAAGGTCAAGTATTTTTCCCTTTGTTTTTGGTGCTGTGGCAAAGTCCGACAATAGTACGGCATCGATGGAAAAAGCGAACTTAGTCGGACTTTGAATGATTTGCATTGTTTGGTCTGCCAACAGATCATCAATTCGCTCATCTTCATTTAATTGCATTTGTTAATCTCCTTCAAATAAAGTACATAGTTGATATAAACTGATAAGTTGTGAAAAGTTGTCTTGGTGTAGCTTCTTTCCATTCTGATTAGTGATGAGTGCTTAGAAACGCTCCGGCAGAATACTGCGCTATGATAGATTTTCTATCTTATGAAAGTGGAGATCCATAGGGAGTAATTCCATAGGTTCACTCTTGTAAAAGTCAGTACTCTACACTAAGCGGAGGCAAGATACGCAGACTCCTACGGGAATAGCGCGAGCCGAAGACCCCGCAGACAAGCGATCTTTGCTTGTCGAGGAGGCTAAGGCCGTGCCCGTGGAAAGCGAAGTATCTTGCCGGAGCGAATGATAGCACTGAACGGAAGAGAGCAAATCCATGTCCAGTTACTTCGCAGTTTATGTATTTTTCATGATTCATTTCAGCTTTATTCTAAAACGAAGGCTGACACTTTATATGCCAGCCTTTGATTGGTTTATTTGGTTTTGTTTAGGAAGAGTAGGCAGAATAGGCAGTCGCCTTCTTGTCTTGGGCTTCCAAAATGAACATTACATATATGAAAGCCTTCTTCATAAAGTCTTGCTAAATTATCGTACCCTTCGCCAACAGCTTCTTCATGATCACCTTGTTCGTTGTGATCTAAATTCTCAGGTTCATTGTCCAATCTTTGTCTAAGATGATGATTTTCCATCTCTAATCGGTGATTTTCCTCCAGCATTTCTGCTAACTGCTGCTTTAGATCCCCTAATTGCTGATATAACTGGCCAATTTGCTCCTCCATGTCAGAAACTTGTTCAAATAATTCTTTTTTCTTCAAGTACTTCCACCCCATTATTCTGTGCCCTGGGTATTAATAACTCCTTCATTTATAAGTTCATCTAATGTATATTCAATCATTCGTTCTTTTTCTGGAATTTCGATTTGAATAAGACGTTCTAGAATATTTAGCCCGACAACCTTTCCCTTGCCATAAGCTGTCGTTATTTCTTCACCCAGATCCGGTAATTCTTTTTTAGCCGTTTCATAATCATCATTCTCGTATTTCAAACAGCACATTAATCGACCGCAAAGACCAGAAATCTTAGATGGATTCAATGAAAGATTTTGATCTTTCGCCATCTTAATTGATACCGGCTCGAAATCACCTAAAAATGTGGAGCAGCAAAGCATACGACCACACGGACCGATTCCACCTAATAGCTTAGCTTCATCTCTAACACCAATTTGACGCAATTCAATACGTGTTTTGAAAACAGATGCAAGATCCTTCACCAAATTACGAAAATCTACTCTGCCATCGGCTGTAAAATAGAAAATGACTTTATTTCGATCAAAGGTATATTCTACATCGACTAAATTCATTTCCAAGTCATGTTCCTTTATTTTTGCCTGACATGTTTGATAAGCATCTTCTGCAATTTCCTTATTCTCCACGACAATCAATTTATCTTTGTCATTGGCAATACGGATCACTTTCTTGAGGGGAAGAACAACATCTTCTTCATCCACCTGTTTATTCGCAACAACAACCTTACCAAACTCTACTCCTCTTACCGTCTCCACGATGACATAATCATCTGTTTCGATTTTTAAATCATCTGGATCAAAATAATATATTTTACCCGCTTTTTTAAAACGGACACCTATAACTTCTATCACAAATATTCACCTCTATATTTGAAGTGTTAATTGCTCCAATACTAACTGTGGGTGCACATTTTGTTCTAATTTCCGTTTTGCCTCCATAATATATTGTAAGTTATCAGTTGCATGGTTCAAAGACCAATACATAGCTGCTGCTTCTAATTTATTATGGTGATTAGCAAACACAAGCACTTCAGGTTCATCTAAATGATAATGAACAATATCTCTAAACCATAATAATAATAAATCGAGACCTTCTTGTAATTGTGTACGTTCCTTAAAATGTGGCATCCACTGCGTATGCACAAATATTGGCACTTCGTCTGTATTATGTTGAAGCATTTCAACTAATTGTACCACTAATTTTCGTGACTGTGCAAACCAAGTATCCTTACTCTTTTCAATTGCTTCTGATAAATTATTTGTAAGTTGCGTCATTAAACGGGCATTTGCTTCTGTTAACCCTTCTTGTTGTAGACTATCTTCTAATTGCTTAGGATTTAATGGTTTAAGTGATAGAATTTGGCATCTGGAACGAATCGTTGAAAGAATGGCATGGCTATTCTCTGTTAATAAAATTGCTGTTGTTTGCTGATTAGGCTCTTCTAAAAACTTCAACAAGCGATTCGAGGCATTATCCGTCATCTTTTCCGCCTGTGAAATAATATATACTTTTTTATTTGATTCTAGTCCAGTATAGGTAAATTCTTTTTGTAAATGTAAGATCTGTTCTTTCTTAATACTTGCACCCTCAGGAATGATGATATGTAAATCAGGATGATTCCCACTTTTAATCCGTCGACAGTCACTACATTGATGACATGGGTCGATTGTTGTTCGTTCCTTACAAAAGATACTCATTGCGAAAAGGAGTGCAAGCTCATACTTTCCCGTACCCTTATCGCCATGGAATAAATAGGCGTGAGATATTCTTGATTTTTTGATGCTGTTCATTACCATCTTACCGACAATAGATTGTTTTTCTAACATGTCCGCCCATACAGTATCCATTATATTGCCTACTTTCCTCTTTTTATTAAATAAAGATTATGAAGCAAAGAAGAGGATGGATTAGTTTCCCTCAGCTAATCTACCCTCTTTTTGCTTACGTATATAAGTTAATGAGGAGCCCTTTTATTTCTCCAATTAAGTCTAAGATTTGTATCGAGTTTTTTTCCTGATCCATAACAGATTCTGTTAATTCCACTAGTTTTTCGTCAACTTCTTCTACAATGGTTAATCTGCGGTTATCACCATCTAACATAAAGCTGTGAGACTGTTTTAATGCCATCCCATAGTTAACTGCTTCTTTGACAAATCGCTTTACCATTCTTTTATACGTAGCAAGATCTTTAAAAGAACGAAAACGGGCGATTTTTTGCCCTTGAACTGTCAATTCACTCATTAATTTTTGCAGTTCAGCTTGTTTTAATTGTGTTGATTGCTGTCTCACCATCGTATCAAAACGTTGTGATGGTGGCCTTGATTGTTGATCTTTCTTGTTCAATGCATCTAGTTGTGTTCGCATTTCCTGACTAATTTTCATAACTAGTGAAACCTACCTTTTAAAATTGATGAAAAGCATCGACTGGAACAACAAATACTGTTGCTCCTCCAACTTCTACATTGACTGGTCGTGGAATATAAGAATCCGCATTCCCACCCATAGGAGAAACAGGTGAAACCAATTGCTCTCGTTGACTGCAGTTATCACGAATTATTTCTAGCGCATCATCAACATGTTCATCATCGCAACCAATCATTAGTGTCGTATTACCTTCCTTTAAGAACCCACCAGTAGATGATAATTTTGTCGTTTTAAATTGTTTTTCTCCAAGGGCATCAACCAAACGATTACTATCCTTATCCTGCACAACTGCCATAATTAATTTCACAATTGCCGCCTCCTTTTATATTTCACCTTATTATAATACGAGACTTCCATCAGTAGTGTTTTTCTTTTCATCCCCACTAATGTTATCAGGATGCTAACATCACCCTCAATTATAGTTGATTCTTCGGGTCTTATGGGCGATTATTCACCGTGATAAATATGCTTTAATCTTTTTATATGCTTGCTCTTCTACTTCTATTATACCAAAATTTGCGTCAATTCTCTCTATACGTTCAGGAAATTTCACAAGTAATTGTTGATACGCTTCATATACCTGTTGATGAAAGGTTAATGATTCTAAATCTAACCTGTTTTGTTCCCTTTCTGCATTTTTATTAATTCGTTTTAATCCTTCTTCAGGCTCTATATCAAAAAATAAGGTGAGATCCGGCATTTGATCTGCAATCGCAAATTGATTAATCTGAAACACTTCGTCCACACCAAGTCCTCGTGCTGCACCTTGATAGGCAAGACTGCTATCTACAAAACGATCACACAGTACAATTTTACCTTCTATCAGTGCAGGTTCTACTTTTTCCACTAAATGTTGCCTTCTTGCAGCAGCATATAAAAGTGCCTCAGTTCGTGCATCCATCATCGTATTTTTTGTATCTAAAATAATATCGCGAATTCTTTCTGCAATTGGGATACCACCTGGCTCCCTTGTATTGATTACTTGATATCCTTCTTCTGTTAAGCGTTGTGCCAACCTATTTAAAATAGTCGTTTTACCAGCACCCTCGCCACCTTCAAATGTTATAAACACGTTCATTCTCCTTCTGATACATCATAAATATATAAACCAAATTCTCGATTGCTTGGTTGAAAGTTTATTTTTTGTTCGAATAGATCTTTTATTTTTTCCACTGTTGTTTTTCTTATTTCTTCTCCTTTTGCAAGGAAGGGAATTCCAGGGGGATACGGAATAATTGCCTCTGCAGCAATTTCTCCTATTGCATCTTCCCACGAGCACCACTTCTGCTTTTGATGTTGCATTTCTGCATATGATAAAGCTAGTGGTGTAATTTCTTCATAAAAGTAATGGTTTTTAACTTCTATTGTAGCACGCTTAGCAGAAAAAATTAATTTATCTGTAATTCTCCTTATTTTTTCTGTTAAAATTACCGGATCAATCGTCGGTTCTAATCCTAAGATAAACAATATATGTCTATCAGTTGTCAATTCTGGATAAAGCTTTTCTATTTCAAATAGTTCTTTTACATACTGACTATTTACACCTTCTTTTACTCGCAAACATAATTTCAATGGATCATTGCTCTTTTCTAGTATCCAATCATCAGTATTAGTAAAACAAGTTCGAATTTTTTCAATATAAGTAAATAGAACCTCACTTTGTTCTAGAGTATAGGTAGCTAAATAATAACGAGCTAAGTCTAAACTTGCCATTATCGGATACGACGGACTGCTCGACTGCAGCATTTGCAAATAATAGCTGAGTTTTTGCCGGTCTACTCGACTAGTTTGTACATGAAGGTAAGCTGCCATTGTCAGTGCAGGTGTCATCTTATGTGCGGATTGAACCACGATATCTGCCCCCAACTCTACAGCAGATGCTATTGATATGTAAGGTAATGAAAAATGACAGCCATGTGCTTCATCGACCAGAACTGTTATGTTACGAGAATGAGCAAGGTCAACAATTTTCTCTAATGGATATATGTCTCCGAAATAATCGGGATAAGTAAGGATAACTGCTTTTGCCTCTTGGTATGTATCTATAGCTTGCTTGATAGTTGCTACAGAAGGTCCTGTATATCTCTGGTTGATTTTATTATATGAAGGAGGCAGGAATATTGGTTGCACCCCTGCTAATTCCATGCCATGCAAAATCGATTTGTGACAATTCCTCTGCACGAGTACTTGGTCGCCTGGATTACATGTTGCTAATATCATTGCTAAATTTCCTACAGTACTGCCATTCACTAAGAAATAGGTATAGTAGGATTTAAACCAGTTTGCGGCTAAATCCTGTGCCTCTTGAATAACACCCTCTGGTGCATGCAAATCATCTAACCCATTCAATTCTGTTAGATCCATTTGCAAAAAAGATTGAAATTGCTCCTTTGCCATTGAGACAAATATTTCCCCATTTTTATGGCCTGGGACGTGAAGTGATACATTTTTGTTATCTTTAAAGTCTTTTATTGCTTGATAGAGTGGTGTTTGATTTTGCTTGTTATCCATTCTATGGCCTCTCTTTTTTAATTCCTTTTCTATTTATATTTTTCGCCTAAAAAAATAAATGGAATCACTAGTTGTGACTCCATTATATAGTATAAAATGATTGATTGATAGCACGTAATTTTTCTACATAAAATTGATAATTTTCATCCTTAGGACTTGTGGAAATGATTTGCCTTTCACATTCATCACAGATATAAAGTTGATATAAAAAAATACCGTCATCCTTTGTTTGATTACATATACCACAAATATGAATATTTTTCCCCATATGCCACACCTCCATTAGTTAGTATGGCCAATCTATTAAATTATATACAAAGAATAATAGAATTTTTATGATAAACCCGCTCGATCCTTATTCGTACTATATACAAACTGCGAACCAATGAAAATATTGTGTTTAGTATGGCTCTCTTCTATTCTCCTAAAGTTGAGTGCTGGTACTCGCTTCGGCAGAATACTCCGCTTTCCGTGGGCTCGGCTTCAGCTAACTTTGCAAAGCAGACCACTTTGCAAAGTGGATCTTCAGCTCTCGCTGTCCCACAGGAGTCTCCGTATTCTGCCTACGCTAATTTCAATATTTTGATTATTGAAAGAACAGAACCCAAGGATATGTAATCTTTGTATTTCCTGTCACTTTATTAGAACACTATTCTAAACTGCAGAAAAATGCGACACTCCTGGGGGACTCACGCGACGAAGATCCACTTGGTAAAACGGTTTTCTTTACCAATAGCTAAGGCAGTGCCCCTGGAAAGGAAGTATTTTTCCGTAGCGATCAAGCACTCATTCATAATAGAATGAAAGAAAGCAAATCTAAAAAGTATAACTTCGCAGTTTATGTTTATTTTGCGCACCATTTAAGACATTATTTCCTTTTTAATTTCGACAATTTTAATGTTTTTTCACGTGAAACATTTTTATTTTTTATATCCAATCACTTGAATTCGACAGTAATCTGCAATCCATTGATGATCTCGATACAAAGTTGGTTTTAATACTTGTTCAACATGCTTTACTAATTGTTCCTTTTCATCATCATTTAACTGTGCTAACATACCTGCAGCAAACATAAGGATCCAATTTTTCAGTCCGGCTTCACCATCTAATAAAGTTGGTCTAGTAAAATATCTAGCATATCCAACTGTAAATCCAGCTTCCTCCATTAACGTTGTATACTCTCCGATACTTGGAAAATACCATGGTTCTTCTAAACGATCATAATTCGGAAATAATGTTTGGTAAGACTTTTCAATAGCTTGTCTAATATTTTGTACATTACCTTTTCCACCAAATTCAACAACAAATCTTCCATCTGAATGCAAACTTTGATATAACTTCTCCAAAGCTTTTTTTGGTTTCGTAATCCAATGTAAAGTAGCATTAGAAAATACAGCATCAAATTCGTTATGAAAGTCCATATCATATACATCCATTGTGTGAAAAGTAAGGTGTGGATACTTGTTTTGAGCTTCTTGCACCATATTAGTTGAACGATCTATCCCTATAATACTTGCGCCATTTTTGTCTATTTCATTTGCCAGATCTCCAGTACCGCAACCTACATCAAGAATCCTCTCACCTTCCTTTGGAGAAAGTAATTTCATCACACCTTCACCATAACTTGATACAAACCCATGTCTATCATCATACAAAGCAGAAGACCAAAAATCCATAAAATTCCTCCAAACCTTTTCACCTATTATATACTAAATTTTAATTTTGGGGATCAAATATTCTTCAAATCTCTCATTTATAAGATATCCCTGTCTCTCTACCTCTTCAATCATGTGAATTGTTGTCTACATTAACTTGAATTTAACCTAGCTAAATGCTCTAACCTTTTATAACAACAAAAAAACTCCCTAGTCTATTGACTAAGAAGTTTTTCAATTGCCTGGCAACGTCCTACTCTTGCAGGGGCGCGAGCCTCAACTACCATGGGCGCTGGAGAGCTTAACTACTGTGTTCGGCATGGGAACAGGTGTGACCTCTCCGCTATCGCCACCAGACTTTGTATGTTATGAAAGGGATATACCCTAAAAACTAGATAAGAGTG
>NZ_JBQQCK010000022.1:0-28826 GCF_052246695.1 Gracilibacillus sp. D59
ATCCATTTCTATAATGTGGAGCGATACCAGAAAAGATTAAACGGCCTCAGTCCTATGGAGTGTAGGAATAAGGCCGCATAAATCCTTTTTATTATTTCCACTGTCTACTTGACAGGGGGCAGTTCATCGTGCATTCGGACTCTTTTTTTATTATAATAGGGTTATGAAATATCGGGGCATTAGCTCAGTTGGGAGAGCATCGTGCTGGCAGCGCGAGGGTCAGCGGTTCGAGCCCGCTATGCTCCATCTATCGACACCGTTTCTCATCATGAGGAATGGTGTTGTTTTTTTTTGGGTGGGATAAGTCCACGGAGGGATCAGCGGACATCTATTCCGTTAATTCAACTGAAATACCTAGTTTTAGAGGTTACATGGACATCCGTTCCGTTATTTATAAGAAATTCTTTAAATAGAAGCAAAATCTCGGTCAATAACGGAATAAATGTCCTTAAAAGGCACATAACAAACTTTTTTTCGCTATTTAACGGAACGAATGTCCGGCTTACTATAAAGGATCTAGGTCCTCTTGGGCATCTACAAAGTCTGTTACTTTATCTTAGCCGATATGTTCTTATTCGTTCTTTGCCATTCTCTACTTTTAGAATCTGGGAATCCACCATTTTATGTAAAAGGCGTCTAGCATGGCGATCACTTACATTAAGGTGTTGGGCTACTTCGAGAGGTGTAATAGGTCGAAGTAAACGTTGAGCAAATCGCAAAATTTCTGATTTGACCCAAGTTAAGGAGGAAGGTGCTTCAACTGAAATGAATTTGCCTATAAAAGAAAGGATAAGCTGCTGACACTGTTTAGGTTCGTCCTTAATCGATAAAAAGGCGATAGGTAAGAAAATCCAACCGTCCAGAGCCAACAAGGAATGTCGCCAGCATAAGTCCTTAAACCTTCTGACATCCAAATCTCTGGCATGGGGTCCATAACCTTGAATTTCGATTCCTCCTTTAGCACCTCCAGGCATATAGGCAAGGTCGAGGTAACGATATCCATTATTGAAATCACGAACTTCCCATTCGGGATACAAATGATCAAAATTGCCGACGGTGGGATACCAAATAAGACGAAGAAATTCAACAGTACCATGGCCTAATCCTTTTTTCAAAATTTCTCTTCTCCTATGATTTTTTTCTTCAGAAATATTTTTTTGAAGCCAGTCGTCCATAGCTTGCTTAAATGGTTGCATGTTAAACACGTCCTTTTCAAAATAGGTTTGGATGGGTCATTGTAAAGGGAGGATAGAAGGAGAAAATCTATCATTTCGATTAGATATTTGTATAGTAACTTATAAATGATTAATTAGCAATAAGTAACTAACAACAATGTATGTCAAATCGAGGGTTAATGGACATCTATTCCGTTAAATCACCTGAAATACCTAGTTTTAGAGGTTACATGGACATCCGTTCCGTTATTTATAAGAAATTCTTTAAATAGAAGCAAAATCTCGGTCAATAACAGAATAAATGTCCTTAAAATGCTCAAAACATACCTTTTTCCGCTATTTAACGGAACGAATGTCCTCTTACTTAAATATTCGCTGAATTCCATGATCGTCCCATTTTTGGCCTTCGAATATCATTACTGCTGTTTCGCTAAACTGATTTATACTATTTGTATTATTTTCCCCCAAAAAAGGGAAAACGAATAATAACAATTTTTCATACCATACTAGCAAAGAGAAAGAGGTGAAATGATGAAAATCGGTGTACCTAAGGAAATAAAAAGCAATGAAAATCGTGTGGCGATCACACCTGCTGGAGTAATGATGTTAAAAAGTGCAGGTCATGAGGTTAAGATAGAAAGCGGGGCAGGCCTTGGCAGTGGTATTGATGATCAAGCATTTCAACAAGCAGGAGCGGATATTGTACCTTCAGCAGAACAGGCTTGGGCTCAGGAATTAGTAGTAAAAGTGAAGGAGCCTCAGCCATCAGAGTTTGCTTTCTTTCGACAAGATTTACTTCTGTTTACTTATTTGCATTTAGCTGCTGAGAAAGAAGTTGCAGAAGCTTTATTAGAAAATAAAACGACAGGTATTGCGTATGAAACGATTCAATTGGCCAATGGTGGATTACCACTGCTCACGCCAATGAGCGAAATTGCAGGCCGTATGTCAGTGCAGGCAGGTGTTAGATTTTTAGAAAAAGTGCACGGAGGTAAAGGTGTCCTTCCTAGTGGTGTTCCAGGTGTTTCACCAGCCAATGTTGTCATTGTTGGTGGAGGTATAGTAGGAACCAATGCAGCAAAAATGGCGATCGGTTTAGGAGCAAATGTCACATTATTAGACATTAATATCGAACGATTACGTCAGTTAGAGGATTTATTCCAAGGGAAAATCCGAACCTTAGCATCAAATAAATTTAATCTAGCAGAAAAGGTAAGAGAAGCAGATTTAGTAGTAGGTGCAGTACTAATTCCAGGTGCACGAGCACCAAAACTGGTAACAGAAGAAATGGTTAAATCGATGGAAGCAGGTTCTGTAATTGTCGATGTAGCGGTCGATCAAGGTGGTTCGATTGAGACAATTGACCACGTTACAACACATGAAGATCCGATCTACGTTAAACATGGTGTCAATCACTATGCTGTTGCTAATATTCCAGGTGCAGTATCAAAAACCGCCACATATGCACTAACTAATGTCACCGCTCCATATATTTTAAAACTTGCAAACAAAGGACTAAAAGAGTTTGTCCGATCTGATCAAGCTTTTGCAAAAGGTATTAACACATACCAAGGGAAAATTGTCCATGAAGCGGTAGCGAAAGCACATGATAGAAGATATATCGACATTAGCTCCATTTTTGAGTAGAAATTTTCAAGTTAGTTGTTGGCGTGAATATTGAATGACGAAATAATGAATAGGCAAAAGGATAAGGGAGATTACAATTAGAAATGTTGAAAAATCTGTGAAAAGCATATAAACATTTGAGCCAATTATATAGAGACTATACAGAAAAACGGAAATGATAGTAAGCCATAGTAATGCTTTCTTGTTCGAAAAGAATCCAACTAAAGATAATATTAATGCAATACCAAACAATCCTCCAGGCAAAGCAAACCAATACGAAGCTTCTTTGAAAAAAGAAATAGCTTCCATTATCAGCGATGTACCTAAAAGAAAGACATATAAGGGCACAAGTACTTTTGCCAAACAAACATCTCCTTTTATCTATATTTTTCCATATTATAACACGAAAAAAGTGGTTCCATAATAGGGACCACTTTTTTAATGAAAGAAAGCCAACTCTTCTTCAATCGCTTTTTTTATTTTCTCCAATGTTTCCTCGGGTGTTTTGCCGTGGATTCGACGATTGTTCACTAAGGCATACGGTTTTAACCTGCATAATCCACAGAAGTTCAGGCAGTCATTAATTAATACGGCCACCTCGGGATATTGTGATTCGATAATATTCTCTATATCAAATGTATTCATTAAGTTGCTATCACATATTTCTACAACGACGATTCCCAACATATCACCTTCCATCTATGTCTGTATGACTTTTACCACAGACAAAAAGAGAATCATTCTATAAACTAACCCTATCATTACTACTTTGTCAACTTATAAGTTTTATCACGGTGCTAAATCGTTCGTATAACCCTAATAAGTTTCACTAACCATCAGTGTGGGTCAAAAACCCTCACTGTTGGAAGCCTCACGTTTCGCAAAAGGTGGCGCTGCTTGTGAATTTATTGTACAAAAATATAGCTGTAGAGATTATCACTCTACAGCAAGTTTAAAAACAGCGGCACTAAGAAGGATACAACCACTGCACTAATTGTCATCGATAATGCACTGACTGCACCGTCCAGTTCACCTAACTCCAATGCCTTGGAAGTGCCAATCGCATGTGATGCCGTTCCAATACCAAGCCCTCTTGCCACAGGGTGTTGAATGCGAAGTAATCGCAAAATAACTGGCCCGAACATCGCACCACTAATACCAGCTATCATGACAAAGACAGCAGCAAAAGATAAATTCCCGCCTGCCGTATCTGTAATACTTAATGCAACGGGTGTTGTCACTGACTTTGCTGCAACAGACTGAATAATCCAATCCTCAAATCCGAGCATTTTTGCGCCGGCAATTCCTGTAACTATACCGATAATCGAACCAGCAAATATGCCAATCGATATCGTCCGTACGTATTTTTTGATTAAATCTAGCTGGCGATAGAGTGGTAAAGCAAGTGCTACCACGATTGGTCCAAGAAACAGATCAATCCATTGTCCACCATGCATATACGCTTGATAAGAAATATCGCTAAACCCTAAAAGCATAATTAAAATTCCAGAAGTTAAGAAAATCGGTAAGGTAAATGGACTGGGATACTTACGATATATCCTTTTCGTTAAAGCATAGACAGCAATAGTAAGAATTAAAAAAAACATTCCAATCGATAATTTAGTCATGAGCATCTACTTCTTTCTTCAGCAGCAACGATGTAATCAACCCGCTGATACCAATGATTAAAAAAGTACTAAGCATGACAAGCGGAATCATTAAACTCCCTTTGCCGTAAAAGAAGTCTAAATATTGTACAACTCCGACGGTAACGGGAACAAAGAATATCGGCATATCCTTCATTAATAAATCGATTCCATCAGCTATCCATTCCACTCGGATTATTTTCCCAGTTAATAACGCGAAAAAGAGCAGCATGCCAATAATACTACCTGGTATAAATAATGAAAAAGCTGATTGAATCGCTTCACCAATATAATAAAACAAAAATAGCACACTAATCTGTAAGATAATTTTTATATATTTCATCGATAAGGCCTCCGCTCTTATCATAAGCCTTACAGAAGCATGTGCGCAAGTTAATTATTCCGAAAAAAATGCCGACTATATATAAAGATATTCACAATGTTATCAACAGAAAAAACCAAACATGACAAACCTCATTCAGTTTATCCACACTATCCCCAATAAACTTACAGATCTACCTACTTAATAAATACCCTTATTAAAACAAGATCCACAAACCTTATGCACATTATGCACAGGTTTGTGGATAACTGGTGTGGATATCTTACATTGCTTCTTCTCCTTCTGCATGAGATTCCAAATGAGAGAAGTAATTCTGTTTTGTAATCACATATAAATCATAGATAGGTTCTTCCTGTTGTGTATTGATTTTTTCAAAAACTTCAGGATAGCTTTCATTACCATACATGACAAAAGGGATTTTTAATACTGCTTTTAAAGAGCGTATATTTGTCCGTCTAATTTTAATAAATATGGCATCCATGTCATGATGATAAAAAAGCTCTTCAAAAAACGCGTCTTTCGCTAATTTATTATAGCCCTTGCCAAAGTAAGGTTTACCGATCCATGTCGCTAAAAAGCCTGCCTTGTTTTCAATATCAAATAAATTGATCGTCCCGATTGGATTATAATATTCATCGACAATAGTGCGAGAAATGATTTCACCACGTTCCTCTGCTTCCATTGTCTGTTTCGTTAAAAAATAAAATTCGTCACTGGAATAAGCTTTATGTCTTACATATGGGAAAACTTCCGGATCAGACATGAGATCAAATAAAACAGGAGCATCCTGGACGTCTCTTCTTTTAAGCATAAAAAATCCCTCCTTAGGCTTTGGAGGGTGAAAAGAAGACAGAAACATGGCTTAGCTGTGTCCTAGCCACCCTCGAATTTTTATCAAAGTTTAAACAAAAATTCGGGGTGGGAATCGAACCCACTAGAACCAGTGTATTCACACTGGTGGCGCACCATTTGCCTTCCCTTATATCTACTGCTTAGTACCTTTATCTTACACAATAAACAGGATATTTGTAAATAGAAAATCGAAAAAAATATTTAAAAAATTTGAGTAAAGTGAAGGAATGTTAAGTAAATTTACTTTATGTTAATATAAAACGTTATAAATGACAATAAATCGTCTATTAAGACGATTTATTGTAAATTTCGGTTAAAGCATGTTCGATCCTAGCGTGGTGAAAATGATACCCTGACTCAATCGCTTTTTCGGGTAAAACTTTTTGTCCATCAATAACGAGTATACTCATTTCACCTAGAATCGCTTTTAAGAGAAAGCTTGGTGTTGGAAACCAGTTTGGCCGGTTTAAAGCTTTAGCAAGTGCTTGTGTTAATTCCTTGTTTTGAACAGGATTTGGGGCTGTAAGATGTAACGTCCGATCAATCGTTTTATTATCGAGGGCAAATAATAACAAGCCAACGACATCCTCAATGTGAATCCATGACACCCACTGTTTACCAGAGCCAATTTTTCCTCCTGCAAATAAGCGAAATGGCATTGCCATAAGAGGTAAAGAACCTTCTTTTCCTAAGACGACCCCAAGTCTTGCTACAATTGTTCGAACACCATGGGATCTTGCTTGCAATGCTGTTTTTTCCCAAGCTTCCGTTACTTCAGCAAGAAAATCATTCCCTTTTTCCTCAGATTGTTCCGTAAATGTTTTGCTATTTGATGTACCAAAGTAGCCGACCGCTGATGCGTTAATCAATACTTCGGGTTTTTCTGGCATTTTTTTAATTAGGTCAATAATCGCATATGTCGCATTGATTCTACTCTGATAGATTTTATCTTTTTTTGTTTTTGTCCAATAACCGAATAAGGAATCTCCAGCCAAATTAATAATACCATCAAGCTTAGGTAATTGATGTTCCGGGTGATAATTGTCTTTTAACCATCCCACATAGGATACTTGTTCATTACTATGAAATTTCTCAGGAGACCTAGTTAAAATGTAGACCGTGTCACCTCGATCGATTAATGCTTTTGTTACATGTTTTCCTACAAATCCAGTTCCTCCAGCAATTGCGATATTCATATAAGACCCTCCAGTTTTATTTGTAGAACAAATGTTTGTGTGTTAAAATAAAGATGAGGTGGTAAACTTGCCCGAAATAACAAAAATAACGACGCAAAAGAAATCGAAGCACCGTTTTAATATTTTTTTAAAAGAAAAAGAGCAAGAATACTATGGTTTCAGTGTGAATGAAGATATTTTGATTGAATATTATCTTCGGAAAGGGCTGGTTCTAACTCCTGATATGATCAAGCAAATTCAGGAAAAAGATGAGTCATATAAAGCATATACCCTTTCTGTTAAGTATTTAAGTTACAGAATGCGTTCTGAGCAAGAATTAATTGACCATTTACAACGAAAAGAAATCGACGATACTTATATCGGTGAAGTAATGGATCGATTAAAACAGGAAGGATTAGTGGATGACCTCGCGTTTAGTGAGGCGCTAGTAAGAACGAGACTGCAAACATCAAGTAAAGGTCCATTGATGATAAAGAAAGAACTGGCTGACAAAGGTATACAAGCTTCTATCACGGAACAGGCCTTAAGCCATTACACGTTTGAGAAACAATACGAAAAAGTAGAAAAATTGGCTCGAAAAAAATTACAAGCTTCCAGTAAAAAATCTCAACAGCAACAAAAGGACAGCGTGAAGCAAACATTAATGCAAAAAGGATTTACTTTTGATGTTATTTCTGAAGTGTTGAAAGAGATTGAATTAGAACGAGACAGTGATGAGGAATACAATGCTATTGTATTTCAAGGTGAGAAACTGGTGACGAAATATCAGAAAAAAGAAAGTGGATATGCTTTGAAGCAAAAGGTAAAAGCAGCCTTATACCGAAAGGGCTTTACATCTGAATTAATTGCTCGATTTATTGAAGAGAATATAAGTGAGCACTGATTAGCTAGTGCTCACTTTACCTTGAATAAGTTCAATTGCCTCAAATACGTTATCCACAACATGTGAGGCTTTTTGCTGTACTGCTTCAGGTGCTGTGCTCATGGCAAAGCTGTTGGAGGTCATTTCGAACATGGGAATATCATTATAAGAATCCCCTATCACCGCTATTTCTTCTAATTTAATATCCAGATATTCTGCTAGTGCAGTTAAGCCTAATGCTTTACTTACACCTTTTGGTACAATATCAACACAATGAGGATCAGATAAATACGTTTCACTCACCTCATGAAATGCTTCATTTATCTTTTTTTGGAAACTTACGATATCACTTTGTTCTCCGAGAAGCATGTATTTACTAGGTAAGAATGCTTCGTTATAATCATTTGCGAAATCGACACCTTCGACTAACGGGAAATAAAGAATTTCTTCCATCGCTTTGATTTCAGGTGTTTTAAAAGAGATATAAGATTCATCTGCTGTTGTGATGCAGAATGGATTAGGAAATTCACTTACTGCATGATGTAGGGCACTGCTTGTTACAGCATCAAATGTTTTTGCAAGGATTTTTTGATTATCAATCGTATCCACGAAAGCACCATTCTGGCTAATACGGTGTGCATCATGCTTAATCTCTGTACAGATTTTTACGATATCTCGTTCCATTCTTCCAGTAGCAACGGCAAAATCAATATCTTGCTCTTTTAGACGATGAATCGCGTCTATATCTTCTTGTTTTATGACATTGCCTGGTTTTAATAATGTTCCATCTAAATCTGTCGCAAATAATTTTATCAAGTTAAAATCTCCTTTTTGTAAGATTATCTTAATTATACAAGGTAACAAGGTGTATGCAAAAATAATATGCCAACGGTTTACGATATTTTTACATTTCGTATAGTAATGATAAAATAAAGGTAGAAACTAACTTGGTGGTGTAGCAATGGAACGTAGATATAGTTCATATACAGTTGAAGAATTACGAGCAGAAGTAGCACAATTGAAAGAAAAATTGCAGAAGGCAGAACAATGGGGAAATGTTAGTGAATATGAAATTCTCCAGCGAAAAATGCAAATGGCAGCAGCCTATCTCGTTAACCCGGCTGATTTTGATAAGGGTGAGCGATACGAGCTGGCTGGAGATCCAGGTCAAACTTTTGAAATCACGTATATAAATGGAGTGTTTGCCTGGGGGCATCGCATCAATTTATTAGGGCAAAAATTTGAAACAGAAGAAGCAGTTCCATTATCAATATTAGGGGATAAACAATCTTAATGTAAGCGAGGGAAGTAAAGATGCAAGATGAGATTCAAAGACTAGCTGAAGAATTACATCAAAAAAACCCATCGTTAACAATACTTGAAGCAAGAAGTTGGGTGGAAATACTTTGGGAAGATTTTGAATCGACAAGAGCTAGAGCGGGTAGAAAATATGAAGGAGTCGAAGTGACAAAGAAAATCGTACGTCACTGGATATCGCAATATGGTGATAAATTAGATGACTTTGCCACAAGATACCCGAAATATCAGCAACTAATCAATGGTAATAATACCGTACACTAAAGAAGATCACAGTGCAGAAGCTGTGATCTTTTAGTATTTATGGTTTACTTGTAAAAAGTACTTACACCGTATTACCATCTAAATTTAACTTATCCTGTAATTTTTCTTCAGAAAAAACCCAGCCTGTATAAGAATTCATAATTCTCATATTATCATCAATTTGCACGACTGCTACGAATGGGTAATGCCCTTCGGAACGGTAACGTAAATCGATGAACCTCACTTCGGTAAAGTCATCATACATATTGATTTCCCAACGATAAATTGGTGAAAAAGATAAGAAAGCAGAAATATTTTTATCTTTCATCGCTATTTTTATCACTGGTTCATCTGGTAATGGAATTTGATAAAATTTATCATCAATTTCTATATGCCCGTCCTCGACTCTGCCGACGAAATAGTGTTGATCTGTTGTCAAGGCAATTCGCCAGATGTTTTGTTTTACAGTCGGAGAAGTGGCAATTTGTTCAACATGGTCAAAATTTTCATGGATCATCTTTACAATTTCCCGCTTGTCGATGTACCGTTTAATGTAATACAATACAATAATAAAATAGATCATTATCCAGGTGTAGCCAGGATTAGCACCAAGTAACCACGCAATGATTCCGATGACGTGAAGGCTGAAAATATACGGATCAAAGGTGCTAATAAAGCCATGTGCTACCCATTTTTTTGTGAATGGCCGGTATGCTTGTGTGCCATAAGCATTGAATATATCAACAAAGACGTGCAAAAACACGGCAAGAAATGTCCATAGCCACAAATGAATAAAATTAACATCTGGAACAAACAAGTAAATGATCGATGAAATCAGGATACCCCAGAAGATGACAGCCGGAATGGAGTGGGTAATCCCACGATGGTGCCTTATATATGTGGCATTATCACGCAGCTTTAATATGGTATCAAAGTCTGGTGCATGTGATCCTATGATAGTCCCTGCCATAACTGCTGTAAAAAGGACCGTATCTTGTTGTACAACTGGATCTAATGTCGCAATGCCACTTAAGGCAATACCCATTGTAATATGAGTACCAGTATCCATCTTAGCTGCCCCTTTCTTGTCTTATTTAGCAGAATAATGTTTTAAGCGCCCGTGATTAGTGAGACTTCCCTCATCAGTTATCACATATGGCTCAGTCGATACGTAGCGGTCTCCATTTTCTTAAAAATATTGTATCATGAAGGATGAATTATTGTGAAATATATGTCTATTATCAATATACCCCAATTTCAAGAGGATTTAATCATATGGTTTAAAAATGAACAACGTCAATTACCATGGAGGGAGAACCAGGACCCGTATCGAGTATGGGTGTCAGAGATTATGTTACAACAAACAAAAGTTGATACCGTTATCCCATACTTTCAAAATTTCATGGATCATTTTCCAACTTTAACAGCTTTAGCAAATGCAGACGAGCAAAAGGTGTTAAAGGCATGGGAAGGTCTTGGTTATTACTCTCGTGCCCGTAATTTACAAACCGCAGTTAGAGAAGTGGTTGAACAATATGATGCTAAAGTACCCGATGATCCTAAACAATTAGGTAACTTAAAAGGTGTTGGACCGTACACAAAAGGTGCGATATTAAGTATTGCATTTGATAAAGCAGAACCAGCAGTCGACGGAAATGTTATGCGCGTCCTTTCAAGAATATTGCGTATTGAAGAGGATATTGCTAAACCTAAGACAAGAAAAACATTTGAAGCAGCGGTCCGTGAATTAATCTCAGAAGAGAACCCGTCTGCCTTTAATCAAGGTTTAATGGAACTTGGTGCTTTAGTGTGTACCCCAAAAAAACCGAGTTGTTTATTATGTCCAGTTCAAGAACATTGCATCGCTTATCGAGATGGTGTTGAACAAACTTTACCAATAAAGAAGAAGAAAATAAAGCAATCATCACATACTTATTTTGCGCTTGTTATTCAAGATGATGCAGGTAATTATCTTTTGGAACAAAGGCCGGAACAAGGATTACTTGCCCAATTATGGCAATTTCCAATGGTAAAAAAAAATGAAGTAGATGAAAAACATTTATCAGCTTATATACAAGAGAAATTTCAAACAGAAGTAGCAGATATTAATGATCTCGAGCCAGTCAAGCATGTTTTTTCCCATTTGACATGGTTTTTGGATGTAAAGCATGTAACCGTAAAAGGAGAAATTACTTTACCGACACATATGGAACAGATATCGAAAAACGAAATTAAACAATATCCATTACCGGTATCTCATCAAAATATTTATAAACAACTATAGAAAAATATGCTTATTGTAAAGGGAATTTTATAAATGTTAGTCGTTTTTAGCCTCCACAAAAAAGTAGATATTTTTTTGGATAAAATCAATGATCATGGGCAAATTAATGTTCGTGGAGGTGATATTGATGGCTAAGAATAATAAAGCAAACCCAAGCAAAACAGATGCTGCTGAAGTAAAACGCCAAAATCAACAAGCTGCACAAGGTCAAGGACAATTCGGTACAGAGTTTGCTAGCGAAACTAATGCACAAGAGGTTCGCAAGCAAAATCAAAAGTCCCAAAATAACAAAAAATAATTATACAATCTTTAAAAAAACTTGGCTCTCTAATGTGGGGAGTCAAGTTTTTTTATTCTAAAAAATGGAGGTGAACGATAAATTCATCAAGAGTGAGCAAAGATTTGTAGAATAAACCATGATAAACGACAAATCCAAGAAGGAAGAGCAAAGATTTGTAGAATAAACCGATATAAACGACAAATCCAAAAAGGAAGAGCAAAGATTTGTAGAATAAACCGATATAAACGACAAATCCAAAAAGGAAGAGCAAAGATTTGTAGAATAAACCAAGATAAACGACAAATCCAACAAGGAAGAGCAAAGATTTGTAGAATAAACCATGATAAACGACAAATCCAAAAAGGAAGAGCAAAGATTTGTAAGGATATCCATTTATTAATGTTTACGCATTCGAACGTTAAATCCATCGTTACAATTGTATTATTTTCAATTGTAAATATTTATCGTTATAATAAGTATTAATAAATAAAAGAAAGGACGATACGAATGGATGGCCTAGAACCAGGAAAAACAATCCAAATACAAAGTTATAAACATAACGGTCAACTCCATCGTGTCTGGGATACAACAACGGTATTAAAAGGAACGAGCAATCGCGTGATTGGAGCAAATGATAAAACGTTAGTTACCGAAAGTGATGGACGTACGTGGATAACGAGGGAGCCAGCGATTTGTTTTTTTCATGCGAAGTATTGGTTCAATGTTATCGGTATGTTACGCGATGATGGCATATATTATTACTGTAACATTAGTTCGCCATTTGTCTTTGAAGACCGGGCAGTTAAATATATAGATTACGACTTAGACGTAAAAGTATTTCCAGATATGACTTATACCCTATTGGACGAGGATGAATATGAGTTGCATAAAAGTCAAATGAATTATCCTAAAGTCTTAGACAAAATATTATGGAACAACGTTGATCATCTCCTGCATTGGGTAAGACAGCGAAAAGGACCTTTTTCACCAGAGTTTGTAGATCAATGGTATGAATTATATTTAACATATCGCTAATAGCAACACCGTATGGAAAGAGGTGAAACAAGTTTGGAAAGTATAAAAAGGTATATGCAATTTGTCTTCCCATATAAGTGGAAGATTTTAGTTACGGTATTAATAGGGATCGTGAAATTCGGTATCCCTCTTTTAATGCCTTTAATTGTTAAGTATGTAATCGATGATATTATTGGCGCTGAAGAATTAACATCTAGTGAAAAGTTATCGGAATTATTCTGGTTAATGGGAATTGCTGCTATTTTATTCATCGTTCTTAGACCGCCAATTGAATATTATCGCCAATATTTAGCGCAATGGACAGGAAACAAAATTTTATATGATATCCGTGAGAAATTATTCGATCATATTCAACGATTAAGTCTGCAGTTTTATTCAAGAACAAAAACAGGGGAAATTATTTCAAGAGTTATTCATGATGTAGAGCAGACCAAAAATTTTGTTATGACTGGTTTAATGAATATATGGCTTGATATGATTACGATTTTGATTGCGATTGGAATAATGTTATACATGGATGTATGGTTGACAATAATATCCGTAATACTATTCCCGCTTTACGCAATATCTGTGAAGATTTTTTATGGGAAATTACGTAACTTAACAAGAGAGAGATCGCAAGCATTGGCTCAGGTGCAAGGTCACCTGCATGAACGTGTGCAAGGGATCCCTGTAACACGGAGTTTTGCATTGGAAGATTATGAAGAAAAAGAGTTTGATAAACAAAACCAAAATTTCTTACAACGAGCAATTGACCATACGGCATGGAATGCGAAAACTTTTGCTGTCATGAATACAATAACGGATGTGGCACCATTATTAGTAATCGGTTTTGCCGGGTATTTTGCGATTACATCTGATTTAACAATAGGTACGATGGCGGCATTCGTCGGTTATATGGATCGTGTATACGGTCCGTTACGAAGATTAATTAGTTCATCAACGGTACTTGTACAATCGATCGCGTCCATGGATCGTGTCTTTGAATTTATCGATGAAAAGTATGATATTAAAGACAAACCGAATGCAAAACCTTTAAATAAAGTCGATGGAAAAGTGGAGTTGGAGAATGTATCGTTCCGTTATGAAAAAGAGGAAGATATAGTCTTAAAAAATATATCTCTCAATGTTGCACAAGGAGAAACAATAGCATTCGTTGGTATGAGTGGGGGCGGAAAATCAACCATTATCAGTTTGATCCCTCGTTTTTACGATGTGACAAGTGGTCGAATTCTTGTGGACGGCCATGATATTCGTGATGTTCAGGCACGTTCGCTCAGAGATAAAATTGGTATGGTATTACAGGATAATATATTGTTCAGCGAGTCGATTGCGATGAACATACGGATGGGGAAACCTGATGCAACTGATGAGGAAGTAATAGCAGCTGCAAAAGCTGCCAACGCACATCAGTTTATCACTGATTTAGCGAATGGTTATGATACATTGGTCGGTGAACGAGGTGTAAAACTGTCAGGTGGACAGAAGCAACGAATAGCGATTGCACGTGTATTCTTAAAAAATCCGCCATTATTGATTTTAGATGAAGCAACGTCGGCACTTGATCTGGAGAGTGAGCACTTAATTCAGGAAGCTTTGGAAAAGTTAGCCTCAGATCGAACTACCTTTATTGTGGCACACCGTTTATCAACAATTACCCATGCAGATCGAATTGTGTTAATTGAAAATGGTGAAATTGCCGAAGAAGGAACACATCAGCAATTAATGAAACAACAAGGCCATTATTATAATTTATACCAAGTCCAAGAATTGGATCATGATTAAAACCATCCGTAAAAAGCGGATGGTTTTTTCTGTGAAAGGGCACCTGTACGGCTATAGGAGGATCTTTCTACGTTTTTTCTTAAAATTGAAATCGAGATGCTCGTGAAACTTTTGGTAGCTGTTCAGTATTCTTTGAAGGTGGAGGATTTCCTTGTGATATTCCATAAGCCTTGAGGCTAGTGGTAATAGAGACAATCTTTCTTTTTCATCTTGTTCATACACATGTATAAGTGTTTCAACTAGATGTGGAATGTCAGGATCGGTAATTTCCTCGATCGATTTCGTTGGATTCTTTTTGATTTTCCCCATGGCACTTAGTAACAAGCGTTCATGTGAGTAGATGATTTTATCCAATTCATCTACTAAAACATTTTGGAATTCTTTCGGTATATTTTCGACTTTTTCATCGTATTGATGAAATGCGTTTAAAGTAGCTAATGACTTTTTCGATGTATTAATCATCTGTCTAAAGATAATTAATTTACGCATTTTCGGCATTCTTGTTTTTCTGAAATAAATTCTTTCTTCACTAAACAATAAGTATGTATGATCTATATGACGTATTTCTGTTTCGATCCGATCTATTTCGGTTCGTAAGGCAGGATCATCAGATAAGTGTCGGGTAGAAATACGTAACCATTGTAAAATATCAGATGTAATTTGATCGATGGACTTGAATAAACGCAATTCATATTTTGGTGGTAGAAATAACATGTTTAAAATGAATGCTGAAAAAATACCCAATGTTAATGCAGAAAAACGAACGACGGCAAAGTTTAATAATAGCATTTCGGTTGTTTCCATTACTGCAAGCACGGCGATAATTGCTAAAGCGACTGTATTTTCATTCATTTTAAAATACATACAAAGAGCAATTACAATAATAATGGTAAATCCAATTACAATAGGGTCATTGCCCAGCCCGAATACTACCATTGCCCCAATACCTACACCAAAAATATTAGCGTAAATTTGTTCGAGCATGGTTTGAAACGAACGATAAATATTTGGCTGGATCGCAAAAGCGGCAGCAATACCTGCATAAGTAGCAGCTTCAATTCCAATTAAATCAGCAACATATAACGCAACAGTGATTGCGAAACCAGTCTTTAGTATCCGTGCACCGAGCTTCATAAAAACTCTCCTTCAAAAAATTGTCATATACAGTATAACAGTTTCCCGATTTTACGTGAAATAAAGTACCGAAAAAATCCAAGTATGAAAACTACTCAGTAGTGAAAAATAGAAATAGTACTATATAACCGTTGGATGGAAGGGAAAAACGTGAAAGATAAAAAATTAGATCTCATTGCACTTGCATCAATACCTTTGGTGATGACATTGGGTAACTCGATGTTAATCCCAATTCTTCCGATTATTGAAAAGAAAATTGACATTACGGCTTTTCAATCAAGTCTGATTATAACTGTATATTCTGTAGTGGCAATTCTCTTAATTCCTTTTGCAGGATATTTATCTGATAAGATTGGGCGGAAAAAAGTGATCATACCTAGTCTTATTATTACTGGATTAGGTGGGCTTCTTTCTGCTTTTGCAGCATGGAAAATGCAAGATCCCTTTATGCTTATTCTAATTGGCCGCTTTTTACAAGGGATCGGTGCTTCCGGAGCCTTCCCTGTTGTTCTTCCGACTGTCGGTGATATGTTTGATGACGAGAAGGAAGTAAGTGCCGGTTTAGGATTGATTGAAACATCAAATACCTTTGGTAAAGTGTTGAGTCCAATTATTGGAGCGGTGCTTGCCATTTTTATTTGGTATTTACCGTTTTTATTTATCCCGATATTTTCGGCCATTTCTATGTTGCTAGTGATGTTCTTCGTTAAAGCTCCAAAAGAAGATGATAACGAAGAAAAACAAACCTTTAAAAACTTTTTAACATTGATCAAAAAAGTTTTTCATGATAATGGAAAATGGTTGATCAGCACCTTTATTATCGGTTGTATCAACATGTTTGTGTTATTTGGATTTTTATTTCATTTTTCGAATTTATTAGAAAAGGATTATCAAATGGAAGGAATCATAAAGGGTTCAATCCTTGCTATTCCATTGTTATTCTTATGTATTGCATCATATGTAGCAGGAAAGAAAATTGGTAAAAATAAAATCGTAATGAAATGGGTTATTCTTATCGGAAACCTTATAGGAGGAGTCCCGCTTCTTTTTATAAAACCCGATGTAACCATGATTTATATCTCGATCATGTTGTCAATTGCCGGCATTGGAATCGGTATTTCCTTACCAACATTAGATGCCTTGATTACAGAAGGGGTAGAGAAAGACGTACGTGGAACTGTTACATCTCTATACAGCAGTATGCGTTTTTTAGGTGTTGCTGCAGGACCCCCGGTAATCGCAATTTTTATTGAAAAAAATCCTGACTGGATGTATTACTTTTTGGCAGGATTTAGTGCGATCGCAATTTTGATTACGTTTTTTGCAATTAGACCGAGTGCGGATGAAAGTGAATAATGACAGAACAAAACCCGTTTCAATGGATTTGAAACGGGTTTGTTATCTGTCTTAATTTTTTGTTGGGATGTTCGTGTGTAATGGAGGCGTGACTAACCAGCCTTTTTCCTTATTTAACCGTAGCATTTTAGCTCCAGCCTGTGCTTGATTCATATGGAACTGACCGAAAAGCATTGCTATATCCTCACGAGTACATTGACCAATGATGGTACTGCAAGCGACTAAAGATTTGGCGATACTTGCTGAGATTGCTGCACTAATCTCAGGGTCATTAAATCTTGCTCCAACCGGAATATCCTCTAAAGTTGCATAGGAACGTTCAGGTGGAGAAGGTGGTAAGGCAATACCATTGATTTTTAATATTTCCTCTATTCGTTCACTTTCTTGTTTAATTAGAGAAATACCATCTTCTAACTGTTTCTTTAAGTCTTGATCTCCACAATGATTCAAATAAGTCTGGTAGGCTGCATAGTTACCTTTCGCTGTAAATAAATACGACCAAATGCTTGAAATTTCACCATAATGTAATGGTTGTTTTTTTGGATCACCAGATAGAATACCCATATTTTCACTCCTTTTAAATAAGGCTTATCATGAGTAAGCCCTTAGTATTCATTATTGATTTAGTTGTTGTTGGCATTGCTGACATAGTTGTTGAATTTGCTGCAATTGTTGTGCAGCATTTCGTTCCGCTTGAGCCATGTTCTGTTGTGCACCCATGTTAGCACTTGCTTGGCCTTGACCTTGTATTTGTTGCGCATTTTGCTGTTCTTGTTGTTGAAGTTGCTGTGCAATTTGTGTGATTTGTTGTAGTGCTTGCTGAACCTGTTGTTGATGAGGCAAGATTATCATCCTTTCGGTTTTGGGAACCTATTTATCACGGTGCTAACCGTCTGTAAGACCCCCACTTCAAGCTTCAAGTAACATAACAGACGCTAACACCCTGATAAGTTTTGCTAATGATCAGTGGGGTCAAAACCCCCACTGATCATAGTCTCACTTTATTGTCTGTATTTTTTTTGAAGCTATGCAAAAGAATAAAAGAATTTTCCTGACAAACACTAATGGAGGAGGTGAAAAAGATGATAAGTTTAATTGTAAAAATAGTAACAGTACCAATTGTGTTGCTGCTGGCTATGTTTATGACTGATAATATTGAATATGGGGCAATGTGGCAGCCTCTTTTGATTATATTGCTATTAATAGGAAGTGGTTTAGCCTTGGAATATGCATTATTGAATAGCGAAAATTTATGGACAAGTGTTGCACTTGATTTAATCACAGCGTTTATAATTCTATATTTTATTTCAAACATGCTTGAAGGCGCCTATGTTTCATTCGGAGGAGCACTGGTCGTTTCCTTAATATTAGGTGTATGTGAATACATGTTACACCGCTTCTTGATTCGCTCCAAAAATGTAGATAAAGCACCAGCCTAATTGAATGAAGGACAAAAAAAGTGGAAATCCAAAATTTGTGTCTATCATAAACAAAATGAAGGACAAAAGAAAGCGAATATCGCTAACTTTGTCCTTCATTTTTATCCCATCTTAGCAAATGCCTGATCAATACACGAAATAGTTTCCTTAATATCTTCTTCCGTATGAGCGATCGTTAAGAACCATGCTTCATATTTAGAAGGGGCAAGGTTGATTCCCTGATTCAACATTAACTTGAAGAATTGCCCGAATTTTTCACCATCGGAAGCTTCGGCCTGAGCATAGTTCGTTATCTTTTCCGATCCGAAGTACAATGTTAAAGCACCTTTTAATCGGTTGACGGTAATATCGATTCCATGCTTCTCGGCAGCGTCAAACATACCTTTTTCTAGGGTCGCACCTAGACGGTCTAACTTCTCGTAGACACCGTCTTGTTCTAATACTTCCAAACAAGCAATCCCTGCAGACATCGAAGCTGGATTTCCGGCCATTGTTCCTGCTTGGTAGGCTGGTCCGAGCGGTGCTACTTGTTCCATGATTTCTGCCTTTCCACCGTATGCACCAATCGGCAAACCACCACCAATAATTTTACCCATGGCGGTCATATCTGGTTCGACACCAACAAGTTTTTGGGCAGATCCGTAAGTAAAACGGAAAGCTGTAATCACTTCATCGTAAATGACTAATGCACCGGCATCATGCGTCAAGTCATTCACTTGTTGTAAAAATCCTTCAGCAGGCTCGACGATACCGAAGTTCCCAACAATCGGCTCGACCAAAACAGCTGCTACCTCGTCACCCCAGTGTTTGAGTGCTTCTTTAAATGCCTCAATATCGTTGAAAGGTACCGTAATTACTTCATTAGCAGTTGCCTTGGTTACACCAGCAGAGTCTGGGTTCCCCAATGTAGAAGGACCTGATCCAGCTTGGACTAATACCGTATCGAAATGGCCATGATAACATCCGGCAAATTTGATTACTTTTTCCCGGCCCGTGTAAGCGCGAGCAACACGAACAGTCGTCATCACTGCCTCGGTACCAGAATTGACAAAACGGACTTTATCCAACGAAGGGATCGCGACTTTTAACTTTTGCGCAAAAAGGTTTTCCAATTTCGTCGGTGTGCCGTATAACACACCATTTTCCGCTGCCTGCTTAATTGCCTCGGTAATATGTGGATGAGCATGACCGGTAATAATCGGTCCGTATGCTCCTAAATAATCGATATATTTATTGCCATCGACATCCCAAAAGTAGGCACCTTCGCCTTTCTCCATATAGACAGGTGTTCCACCACCAACACCTTTATAAGCACGGGATGGAGAATTGACTCCCCCGACAATATGTTGCTGTGCTTCTTTATGTAAAGCTTCTGATTGTGTGAATTGCATGAAAAAACCTCCATGATTAAAATGCATCTATTATTATAGCACTTTTAACCACAGAGGGAAAAACAGCTTACATCACTTGTTTAATTTTACTAATGTACAATCCACGAATGAAGAAAAAGTAAATCGCATATACCAGTAAGTAAGCACTAATCAATGTAACACTTGGCAGTAAAATAGATGATTCAAGCATATTTTGCAGTGCCTTGAAGGCAAATCCGGCATGAATCACAGCTAAAATAAATGGTATGAAAAACAAATAGGCTACTTGTTGCGTTGCGATTTTTTTCATTTCACCAATCGTCAAACCGATCCGGTACAAAGCTTGGTATTGTCTTACATCTTTATCTAAATCCTGATATATTTTAAAATACAGAATCGATCCTGCGGCAAGGAAGAAAAGAACACTAATAAACAATCCGAAAAATAAAGCATAGGACAAGGAATTCTTCAGCATTAAGTAAAAATTTGCCTTTGAATCAATACCGGATACAACTTCTCTATCCATTGTTTCAGTAGCCCTTTCAGTCAACTCTGCATTTGCTACCCAATCTTCCATTGTTATGTCAACATATCGGTAAAGTTCGTTTGGTTCTGCCACTGCAGCAAAATCGTCATATACTTGATCACTTACGACCACTGTATGATTTGTGTGATAGTTTCTATTCACAATAGAAGGAATCACTTTCGCTTGTAGTGTTTCCTGATGATTTTCCGATTCTAATGTTAATTCATCTTCTACTCGATATGATAAAGTCAATTCAGCATGGGCGAGCATTACAATTATCTCGTTGTCCGCCAAGTCTTCTGTTACTTCTTCTCCATTTAATTCTACTAAGGACTTATAGTCTGAATAAGATATCATATCAACCCATGCTTCACTCTCATCGACCATTGTTTTTGCTTGAACGGGATCAATGGTTAGTGACTGATAATCAACATTTTCCTGATCCAATCTATTAGTGAATTTGCTTACCTCGTCATCCATTTTTTCAATGTTCTCTTCACCTTTACTTAAAAAAGAGACATCCTGTGGCATATAGGCAGATGCTTCCGTTTCTGCACTTTCGAACACACCATAGAGAACACCAGACGCTGTGAAGGCAACAGCACTTAAGATCGTGACGAAAAATAACAACCGGGCATGATCTTTTAATTTATAGCCTAATTCAGAAACAGTTAGTAAGTTCGTTTTCTTAAAATAGAGCCCCTTATTTTTCTTGAGAAGATGGATAAATAATACCGAAAATTGCGTAAATAACAAATAAGTGCCCGGGATAATCAACCCTAAAATAGGCATCATACGCAGTCCAATATTCATCATGTCTGCCGTCCATGCTAAATAATAAGCAGCAATTACTAATCCGAATCCAATGATCGCGAATATCCAGGAAAACTTCGGTGTTTTCTTCGGTGCTCTTGCGCCTTGAAATAAACTAACAATGGAATTTATCCGTAATGTCCATACCACAATCAGTGAATTTAATTCAAACATGATGAAGTAACCAACAAAAGTTAAAAGAAATGCTTTCCATGAAATTTGAAAACCTAAGGAGCTTTCCAGACCAAGCAAGTTAGAAAAGCCCATGATAAATAAATTGGCAAAAAGCGTACCAACTAACATACCAGCAAATATCGATACTAAGCCAATAATCGAATTTTCTAAAATTAACAGTCGGTTTAGCTGTCCTTTACTAATACCAAGTGTCATTAGAATACCGTATTCTTTTTTGCGGGATTTTATAAAAGCACCTGTCGAATAGAGTACGAACAAAAAGGAAAAACAAAAAATAATTACTTCTACAGCTGTAATTCCAGATTCGACAGCACTACGAAAATCATAGTTTTCAATTTCAGGGTGAAACATAATGACCGCATAAATAAAAAACACAGCTACTGAGAACATACAGCTAAAGAAATAACTCAGGTATTGGCGGGAATTACGTTTGACATTATTAAAGGCGAACTGTCTGAATGTCATCGGTATCTCCTCCTAGCATCGACTGCACATTCAAGATCTCTTGGAAAAAGGATTGCCGGTTATCCCCTTTATGGAGTTCATTGAATATTTTCCCATCTTTAATGAACAGAATTCGTTCACAGAAGCTGGCAGCGAAAGGATCATGTGAAACCATAAGCGTTGTCGCTTCTTTTTGGCTGTTTAACTGCGAAAGAGTGTCCATCACTTGTCTAGAAGCTTTTGAATCTAGATTTCCTGTCGGCTCATCAGCAAAAATAATCGCTGGTTCATGGATGATCGCCCGGGCAATAGCGGCACGTTGCATTTGCCCTCCAGAGACTTCAAAGCTGCGATTACGTAGAATGGTGTCAATCCCTAGTTGATTTGCGATCTGAGCTAACTTATTTTCCATATCTTTTACTTTCCAACCGTCTAGTGTGAGTGGAAGCATAATATTTTCAGCAATCGTTAAGGTATCTAACAGATTAAAATCCTGAAATATAAAGCCCATTTCCCGCCGTCTAAATTTGGCAAGTTTGCCTTTCGTTAAACGAGTAATCTCTTCACCGTTTATCGTAAGAGTCCCCGCTGTTAAGCGGTCGATCGTTGACAGAACATTAAGCAGTGTTGTTTTACCACTACCAGATGGTCCCATTACACCGACGAATTCACCCTTTTCGATCGAAAGTGAAATATTATCGATTGCTTTATGTTCGATTCCACGCTTACTGCCATATATTTTGGAAATATTAGTTGCCTGTAATAGGCTCATGATATGTTCATCCTTTCTTTATTGGAAAAATGTAAATAGTCTCATTTTATTGTAGTTTCATTATAAACAGAACAAGACGTACAACCTATTGATTATTCTTTCAAATTAAAAAAGAAATCTTACATTTTCGTAAGATTTCTGTTAGGACGGATCAAAGCGTATCATAATCGTTGTCCCTTTTGTTGCTTCAGAACTGACTTCAAGCTGATGTTCTAATGAATCACATATCTGTTTAGCTAGAAATAATCCCATTCCTGTCGATTCACGATAGTGCCGTCCATTTTCTCCAGTAAAAAAAGGTTCAAAAATACGTTTTATATCCTGCTTCGGTATCCCGATGCCATGATCGATTATCTTTAATTCGACAGCACCTTCCCATACAGATGCTTGATAGTGAATAGTACTGTTCGTGTCGCCAGCATATTTAATCGCATTACTCGTGATTTGTTCTAGTACAAAGCCAAGCCATTTCTGATCAGAATAAATGTGTAAAGAGGGATCGATCTCTACTTTTGGGTAAACACGGTTACGGATAAAGCTTGATTTATATTCCTGAATGATCGTGTGTACCAAATCTTTCACGACAATTTTTTCGACATGAAAATCACGTTCAAACTGTTGTAATCGTGATTGATATAAGGCAAGCTGTAGTCCGTTTTTGATACGATCGAGTTCCTCATCCATATTTTGTTTGAATTGTGTAGGGAGATTATGTTCTTCTTTTTCTAATGTTAATCGCATTACAGATAACGGTGTTTTCATCTGGTGGATCCATTGCTGCATAAAGATGTTCTCTTGTTTTTTTTCGGCATGAAGTAGTTCGACTTGCTGTTTATAACTATTATATTGTTTTTCATAGTGTTCTTTTAATTGGGTAGTAAGATGATCTGGTGTATCAGGAAGCCAAGCCGATTCTGTCGCATCATCAATGGTATAACGATATATATCACGATATTTTGCATAACGATACATATGATAAATCACAAGGAAAAAAGTGACGATAATCAGCATGTAAAGAAAATTACTTTTACTAATTTGTGAACCACCTAGCGAACTAGCAAGCTGAGCGACAATCATCACCAACGCAATTTGCGAATAAAAGAAGATAATTGAACCTACTTGATCCTTCAGATAACCTTTCATGATGAATGCTCCCAGACCTTTTCTAATTTATATCCGGCGCCACGAACTGTTTTTAATGCACCGTCTATCCCTAAATCAGAAAGCTTCTTTCGTAATCTTGTAATATTAACACTTAATGTATTATCATCAACGAAATCTTGATCATCCCACAATCGTTCCAGTAAATATTCACGGGAAACAATTTTTTCTACTTGGCTTAACAATGATTGCGCTAATAAATATTCCTTCTTGGTTAACAAGCACTGTTCTTCCTGAAAAGATAAGATGAAAGTGGAAGTATCAAGTTGCAGGCCGTTCACATCAATCAGACTAGAATTCTTATCAGAACGATATTCTCCATAAACACGACGCATCAAACTTTTGATTTTTGCCAACACGACTTCGAGCTGAAATGGTTTGGTTATGTAGTCATCAGCACCATTTTCAATCGCCATTACTTGATCCATGCCGCTGTCACGGGCAGAAATAAAAATAATCGGACAATTACTAACTGCACGGATTTTGCGACACCAGTAAAATCCGTCAAACCTCGGTAAGTTAATATCTAATAAAACTAAATGTGGCTGATAGTCTTGAAATTCCTCCTGAATCTGATCAAAATCGTTAACAGAAGCTATTTCATAATCATATTTTTGTAAAAAATCTGCTAATATATCGCGAATTTTTGGATCATCTTCGACAATATAAATACGCCTCATTCGTCATCACTCCTACTACACAATCGTATACTAAAAATAGGAAAATATAAAGTGAGACTTCCGTGATAAATAGGTGAGGGAGGGGAGTTAATGATTGCCGTTATTTCAATTCTATTAATCGTTTTCTTATTAATAGGAAGTTTATCCGCTTTTATTTTCGGAAAAGCACATCAGCACAGTTATTTTTCCTATGAAATTTTTTATACGTTACTTGTTGTCTATTTTACCGTACTCACCTCATTTGCCTGTTTATATTTTGTATTATCCTTTCATGGTATATTATTACTCGACGATGGCCAATTGAGGCAATTACCACCGTTCGAGACGTTAGCTCATTCCTTTTATTTCAGTGGTGTCACATTAATGACAGTTGGTTATGGAGATATAACGCCAATCGGCTGGGGAAGGTTACTGGCACTTGTCGAATCATTAATTGGCTACATTTTACCGCCTGCCTTTTTCTTAAAAATATGGCAAGGTAAAGGGGAACGGGATGTATATTAGTTGAGACTTAAACCAATTTCAGATACGCTTGAGATAACATATCATGGATGGAGGGATTTTAATCATGGCAGTTGAAGTAGGACAAGCTGTACAAGATTTCGAATTAACGAATAATAAAGGGGAAACAGTAAAACTCTCCGATTATAAAGGGAAAAATGTAGTACTTTATTTCTATCCGAAAGATGACACACCAGGATGTACGACTGAAGCTTGTGATTTCCGTGATAACTACGAAAGTTTTCAAGACTTAGATGCAGTTATTCTCGGGGTGAGCCCGGATTCAGAGGATAGCCATAAGAAATTCATCGATAAGCATGAATTGCCTTTTGAATTGTTAGTTGACGAAGACAAGGAAGTAGCGGAACAATTTGGTGTATGGCAATTAAAGAATAAATTCGGTAAAGAATATATGGGCATTGTACGCTCTACTTTTATTATCGATAAGGAAGGCGTCTTACAGAAGGAATTCCGCAATGTCCAAGTAAAAGGACATGTTGAAAAAGCATTAAACTACATTCGTGAAGAATTATAGGCTACAAAAAGTGTAAGCATAAACATTGCTTGCACTTTTTTTAAGCAGACATAGCTATAAAGGTGGGAAAACGATGCGGATTTATACAAGATCAGGTGACAAAGGAGAAACATCCCTTATATACGGAAAACGGGTGCCGAAAAACCATGTACGTGTTGAAGCATATGGCACATGTGATGAAGTGAATGCTCTATTAGGGCAAGCAATCAGCTATATCGAACAAGAAGACTTTCAAGCAAAAACTGTATTAATAGAAGAACTTCATTATATTCAAACGATTCTTTTCCATGTTGGCTCAGAATTTGCTACCCCTGAAGATAAAGAAGTAACATGGAAACTCGAGCAGCGTCATGTTGAGCATTTAGAACAACAAATCGATAAATGGCAGGAAAGTCTACCGGAATTGCGCAATTTTATTTTACCGTCTGGCCATATTGCGGCAAGTGCCCTGCACCATGCAAGAACCGTAGCAAGAAGAGCAGAACGAATTGCAGTCAGTCTTCAAGATCAATTACAGGACTCACTTACGATCCAATATTTAAACCGTTTATCTGATTACCTGTTTGTGGTGGCACGTACAGTGAACCATCAGTTAAACGTGGAAGAAAAGAACTTAAGAGCTGATATCTAATAAGGCATAAGCATAAAATTATTGGTAACTCGTATACTTATATTGACAGAGCAAGTGGATAGAGAGTACACTAATTATAAGAATTATAAAGTAATAATTGTGGTAATAGTGGTACTATTGTAATATAGTACTTATAATTACACTGGAATATTACAATTTGTAGGAAAGTGAGGTGCATGGCGGTGTCTGAACATATGCTGCAAGAAGCGGTAGAAAAACTGAAATCCTCGGGCGTCCGAATTACACCACAGCGTCATGCGGTGTTGGAGTTTTTATTGAAAGCAGAAACTCACCCTACTGCTGATGATATTTATAAAGCATTGGAAGGAAAATTTCCTAATATGAGTGTTGCAACTGTATATAACAATTTGCGTGTATTTCGTGAAATAGGTCTAGTTCGTGAATTGACATATGGAGATTCATCCAGTCGTTTTGATTGTAACACATCGAAGCATTATCACATTATATGTGACAGCTGCGGGAAAATCGTTGACTTTCATTATCCAAGCCTTGATGAAGTCGAGTCATTAGCAGAACAGATTACAGGGTTTGATGTAAGCCATCATCGAATGGAAGTATACGGAGTTTGTCAGGAATGTAAAAAAGAGAAAAATCAAATAGTTTAAATCTAAACACACGACGCAAGTTTGCTCGTGTGTTTTTTATTGCGGTGCTAACCGTCTGGGCTAAGACCCTGATCATAGTCTCACTTTATCCTTTTTGTATCAATAGTAAAAAAACGCCGCTGTTTACTTAGCGACGTTTTTTCTTTGAATTATAACTTTCATCAAATTCTTTTCCTTCTAGGTCCTTGTCTAATGTAAGAGGTTGTTTACAATGCATACAAGCATCAACACGGCCGAGCATTTTAGTTGGCTTCTCACAGCTTGGACATATAATCGGTATAGCCTTGGTGGAGAGCATACCAATCCAGAAATAGACCACTGAACTAAAGATAATCGCCAAAGTCCCTAGAATCATAAAAATGAGCATCAACCATTCAATATCTTTAAAGATTAACCCCACATACATAATGATGAATCCGATAAAAACTAAAGCCAATGCGAAGGTTCTGATTTTATTTATTTTACTTTTGTACGTAATATCCGCCATAGAACTTCCTCCAAAAACGTAGTGTATATCGATTGTAGTATAGCATATTTGTCATGAAAATGCTTGTAGTCAAAATACTTATGTTAAATAATTCCTGTTTACAAAACAGTCATTATTGGGTAAAAAGTAACAAATGAAAAAAAGTTACACTGATTGAAAGGGATTATTTGATTTTTATCGAATAATTAATATGTGAATCGATAGAGGGGGAGAATCAAGTGGAGGATATTTTACGTCCTATTTATCAGGAAAGAGCAAGTAATCGAAACACATTGGGCATCCTAATTATGGAGAAAAAGAAAAAAATCAGCCCAGAGACAGACAATTTTGATTCCATTTTATTAGTAGTTGTAAAAGGATTGGATGAGAAATGGATTGTTAAACATTATGAGTTTCAAGACCAGTCAGCAGCACTGCATGTTATTGATCGTGATTTATTAGAAGAATGGATCGAAACAAGTGCTTACAGACGAGCGGTAGAATGGATCATTAATGGTAGAATCATTTATGACCGTAATGAGTATCTAGCAAATTTAAAGGAAACATTAAGGGTATTTCCTTGTGAAAACAGGCAATTACGCTTAACGATCGAATTTTCCAAGCTGACAAGAAGTTATATTGAATCACGTGATCTCTATGAATCAGGCAACTACTTAGATGCTTACAGCAGACTGCTTCGTTCCTTACATTACTTAGGAAGAATCGCTATTTTAGATAAAGGCTATCATCCGGAAGTAGTAGTATGGAGTCAGATAAAACGAATTGACCTGGAAGTCTATAAGTTATATGAAGAATTAGTGCGAAGTACAGAAGAAATGAAAAAAAGAGTCGAACTGATGCTAATAGCGATGGACTTCGCAATAAACAAGCGTACAGAAGCATGTGCAGCTCATTTATTGGGTGTAATGCGCACGCGTGAAACACCATGGGGATTTGGTGAGTTGAAGACACATCCCGATGTAGCTCCTTATATGTATGATTTAGTAAGTGTAGTGGAATATTTAGTCTCAAAGGATATAATCGAAGTAGTATTAGAAGAAACGAAGAGTACAATGATTCGTCATCGCAAATATCAAGTCACGAAAAAGTAGAAGCTGTTATGCTTCTGCTTTTTTCTATATATACTATTCACATATGAGGAACAAAGGCATATACTGTTGATGTTGGTGCAAGAAATGGGCTACCTTAGAAAGAAACAAATAAATTATAAAATGATGTTGACACTTCATTGAAAACCATGTTATATTATTAATCGTCGCTGAAAACGGCGCAACAAAAAAATATCATCTATCAACAACAAGCAAGAATTTAACTCAAAAAAAGTTGTTGACACGAAATCAGACAGATGATATACTTTAAAAGCTGTCGCAAAAACGGCAGTCAAACATTGATCTTTGAAAACTGAACAAAACAACCAGTATGATTTTAAACATGAAACAAAAGCTAGCTTTTAGAAGCGAGCGCAAGTCAACTTTATTGAGAGTTTGATCTTGGCTCAGGACGAACGCTGGC
>NZ_JBQQCK010000023.1:0-24415 GCF_052246695.1 Gracilibacillus sp. D59
ACTCCGAAGAGATCTGTTTGCTTCCCGCGCTCGACTTGCATGTATTAGGCACGCCGCCAGCGTTCGTCCTGAGCCAAGATCAAACTCTCAATAAAGTTGACTTGCGCTCGCTTCTATAAGCTAGCTTGTTTCATGTTTAAAATCATACTGGTTGTTTTGTTCAGTTTTCAAAGATCAATGTTGTGTTGTTTTTTGCGACAACTCTTATAGTATATCACCTTAACGTTTCAATGTCAACAAATTTTCTTGAATTAATTTCTTGCTTGTTGTTGAAAGATGATATTTTTTTGTTGCGTCGTTTTCAGCGACGATTAATAATATAACATGCAGATAGATTTAATGTCAACAATCTTTCTAAATTTTTATAATAAAATATTCGATATCTTTTTCTTATCAAAAACACATCTAATGAAAGAAAGCGCAGGAACATCGTACAAACTGAAATTTGCTGCGTCTTAGAGCTAGACACCTCCGATTTATCATTCTAGCCCGATAAGAAAAGCGCAGAACGCCCGTTTAAAAACGTAGCGACTTCGGAATCAACAAAGATAAAGGAATCACGGTGAGGTTGTGAACCGCTGATGACTTATAAGGGTGATTCGTGAAGCCACCTAGTTTTTGGGCGCTTGCGTAGACATCCGCGCAAATTTTATATTTTCGCGTCTCATAAAAAAGAACCTTGGCATTCTAATTGCCAAGATTCTTCCATACTATTATTTATTACGCATTTGTGGAAAAAGTAAAACGTCTCTAATCGACGGTGAATTAGTTAACAACATAACGAGTCGATCAATACCTATACCTAAACCACCAGTTGGAGGCATACCATATTCAAGTGCTTCTAGGAAGTCCTCATCCATTTCATGCGCCTCATCATTACCTTGTTCTTTTTCTTTAACTTGTGCTTCAAATCGTTCTCTTTGATCAATTGGATCATTTAATTCAGAGAATGCATTTGCGTGCTCACGCCCAACAATAAATAGTTCAAAACGATCTGTAAATCTTTCGTCGTCCTTATTCTTCTTCGCTAAAGGAGAGATTTCTACAGGGTGTCCATATACGAAGGTTGGCTGAATTAGCTTCTCTTCTACTTTCTGTTCAAAAAATTCATTAACAATATGTCCATATGTCATACTGTCTTCTACTCCTACACCATGTTCTTTCGCTAAAGCTTTTGCCTCATCATCCGTCATCTCTGTCCAGAAATCAACACCTGTATATTCTTTTATCGCATCTACCATATGAAGTCTTGTCCATTGTGGTGCTAATTCAACCTCATCATCCCCATATGTAACTGTAGTAGATCCTGTTACTTCTTTGGCGATATGTGCAACTAAGTTTTCAACAAGCTCCATTATATCATGATAATCTGCATAAGCTTCATACAATTCAATCATAGTGAATTCCGGATTGTGACGAGTGGATACCCCTTCGTTACGGAAAACGCGGCCAATTTCATAAACTTTTTCCATGCCACCGATAATCAATCGTTTCAAATGCAACTCAATAGCAATACGCATATATAAAGGAATATCTAGTGCGTTATGATGTGTTTCAAACGGACGTGCAGATGCACCACCAGCAATCCCGTGCATCATGGGAGTTTCTACTTCTAAGAAACCTCTCTCATCTAAGTATCTACGCATGGACTGAATAATCTTACTACGAAGCACAAATGTATCTTTACTTTCCGCATTTGTAATCAAATCTAAGTAACGTTGGCGATAACGTTGCTCTACATCTTTTAGGCCGTGAAACTTCTCTGGTAAAGGACGAAGAGATTTGGTTAGCATCGTAAATTCGTTTGCTTTTACCGAAAGTTCACCAACATTTGTTTTAAAAACAGTACCTGTAACACCTACGATATCCCCAAGGTCTGCTGATTTAAAGATTTCATAAGCATCTTCTCCAATTCTATCTTTACGTACATATAATTGGATTTGGCCACTTAAGTCTTGAATATGTGAAAAACCAGCTTTTCCTTTACCGCGTTTAGTCATAATTCGTCCTGCTACAGTAGTCTCAATTGCTTTTTCTTCTAATTCTTCTTTAGAGAACTGATCATAATGTTCTTTTAATTCTTCTGCTAAGTGCGTGCGAACAAATTTATCACCAAACGGGTCAATACCTTGCTCACGGTAACTGTTCATTTTATCCAAACGCACACGCATGTGTTCATTCAGTTCTTCGCTCATTCTGTTCACCCCAAATAATTTAATGATTTATGATATATCAAAAAACTGCCAGCATCACACTGGCAGTATCACATTCATGATTAGTATAGAAAAGGAACTCTTCTGTGTCAATGTTTCACACTTAGGAAACTCTTGCTTTCTGTTCTAACCGTTCTACATAATCATATAATAACTCTTCAAGTTCTTCTTTGGATTCGTCTGCTTAATTTGATTATGTACTTAACCATTTCCTTTTAGACCTTTTAAATACCATGCTGCGTGCTTGCGCATTTCCTTCACCACTACTCATTCACCTTTTAAACGGTCTGCATGAAGCATACATACCTTCAGCTGATGTTGGTTCATCAATTAAAATGCCTAGTTACTAACGGCGCTAATACAACTTGGTTATAAATGTTATATCACCTATTTTCCACATAACGCCTCTCCTCGCGTTCTTTGTTATTAGGTTGCAACTCCTCTAATGAAACATCGAGCTTATTTGCAATATTTTCTAAATTCTCTGTTGTCGGAGTTCTTCTTCCTCTTTCTATTTCACCTAATTGCGATACAGATATCCCAAGTACATCTGCAAATTCTATTTGTGTATATCCTTTCAGCTTTCGAAATGCTTTGATCCTCTTACCCCATCTGTTTGTTGCCATTTGACTACCCCTTCTTTATCTTGTGCAGGTATTCTTGCTAATAATTGTGTTATATTTTGAGCTAAGTGTGCTGTATATAAAAATGGATTTATTTCTGCTAATGGTATTAATACAAAGGCACGTTCATGTAACCTAGGATGTGGTAAAATTAATCGCTCTGTTTCTATATTTTCTTGATTATATACTAAAATGTCAAGATCAATTGTTCTCGGCCCCCATTTTATTTCACGCTTCCTGCCAAGAATCCGTTCAATACTTTGGCAAACATTTAACAGGGGAATTGGATCTAAATCTGTTTCGATTTCGATTACCATATTCAAAAATTGTTCTTGTTCTACAAAACCAACAGGATCTGTTTCGTAAACAGAAGATTGATCTTTAATTATTATTTCATCATGCTCTGCTAATTGTTTTATAGCCTGCTCTAAATAGTTTAATCTAGGTTGAATATTAGAGCCCAGCGCTATATATGCTTTTTTCATAAAGACTTCTCCCTGTGAATTTCAACAGCAACCGACTGATAATGGCCAGGAATAGGTGGGTCAGGTTTGATTACTTTGACAGTACAAGCGTTTAATGGATCAAACTGGGATAAAAGCTTCTCAGCAATCTCTTCAGCCACTGCTTCAATTAAGTTTTTTGATCGCCCTTCGACAATTTGCTTCGTCAATTGATAAACGAGGCCATAATCAATGGAAAGATAAAGATCATCTGCTTGTCCTGCTTGTTTCAAATCCGCTTCCAGAATAACATCTACTAAAAAGCGTTGCCCTAACTTTTTTTCTTCAGGAAACACACCATGAAATCCGTAAAAAGCCATTTGATTAAGATAAATCTTATCCATTCTATGCACCACCCTTACCAATCAGCTTGTCCATCATCTTGACCATTCTCACATGCATCTCAACATTATGGACACGGACAATTTCACAACCTTTCGTCAAACCGTAGCATACCGTTGCCCCTGTTCCCTCATCCCGTTCATCGACTGGCAAATTTAATGTTTTAGCAATGATCGACTTACGGGAGGTTCCGAGTAAAACCGGGTAATCTAATTCTCGCAATCGATCCATTTCTTGCATTACTTGTATATTTTCTTCATATGACTTAGCGAATCCAACTCCTGGGTCAAGAATAATCTGGTCTTTTTTCACTCCTGCATCTAACGCGATCTGGATGCTTTCTTTCAAATCAGATAACACGTCATCTATTAATGACTCATAGTCTGGTTTTTCACGATTGTGCATCAAAATAATCGGAACATCAAATTCGGCTGCTACTTTCGCAATGTCTGGTTCTTTCTTAGCCCCCCAGACATCATTAATGATCGAGGCCCCAGCTTCTATTGATAGCCTTGCTACCTCTGCTTTCCATGTATCAATTGAGATTGGTATATTGATTTCATCGACCAGCGTTTTAATGACAGGAATAACTCGGTCTATTTCTTCCCTTTCTGATACCGGTGTGTGTCCGGGCCTTGTTGATTCTCCACCAATATCGATAATGTCTGCGCCTTCTTCTTCCATTTTTTTAGCTTGGTGGATGGCTGCTTGGATATTATTATATTTTCCTCCGTCCGAAAAAGAGTCTGGTGTAATATTTAAGATACCCATGACTAATGTTTTTTTCGGATAGTGATAATCTTTTACTCTTGTGCGTAACCATTTTTCCATGATACCCCGTCCCTTACGAAGCAAATTCTATAATCTATTCATAACAAAATATTATAACATAAATACATATAAAAAGTTTAGATATGATAAAAATATTTTCTACTACTAGCGTAAATTCTATCCCAAAGGAAAGAACCCACCACCATTAAACAAATCCCCATACCTTATTCTTTAACCTCGTTCACAGTTAATAAAAACTGCTAACTCTTGGAACTAAAACCTTTGGATTTCCTGTCCTTTTAACTGAGCACTCATTTCGCAGTTCATCAAGATGCTAACCGTCTGTAAGACCCCCACTCCAAGCTTCAAGTAACACAAGTATAGGTTTAGGGATAACAGACGCTTACAATCCTGATAAGTTTCGCTAATGATCATATGGGGTCAAAATCCCCACTTTATGTTTTTTGTGCTTGCATTAATACATTCCTGCGCAAACAAAAACCCGTTTCATCAATTAGAAATGAAACGGGTTCTATGTTTATTCAATATGTTTTATAAACTCATCGCTTCGGTTTTATTCTTCGTCGAATTGATAAAGTGGTGTTGATAGATAACGTTCTCCGTTACTCGGAAGAACTGCAAGAACTTTTTTGCCTTTACCAAGTTTTTGCGCTACTTGTTTAGCAGCATAGATAGCTGCACCTGATGAAACACCACCTAGGACACCGTCTTTACGAGCAGCTTCTCTAGCTGTTTCATAGGCTTGATCATTGGTTACCGTAATGACTTCATCATAAACATCTGTATCAAGAACTTCTGGTACAAACCCTGCACCAATTCCTTGAATTTTGTGAGGACCTGGTTTACCTCCTGATAATATAGCTGAATCAGTTGGTTCTACCGCATAAATCTTAATATCTTTGTACTGATTCTTTAAGACTTTACCTGCACCAGTAATCGTTCCACCAGTTCCAATACCAGAAATAAATGCATCCAGTTGGTCGCCCATTTGCTCAACTATTTCTTTACCAGTTGTACGAGCATGGACAGCAGGGTTTGCTAAATTATTAAATTGCTGAGGCATGAAGTAGTCGTTTTCCTTTTGTAACTCTGCGGCTTTTGCAATTGCGCCTTTCATACCTTCTGCACCTGGTGTTAATACAAGCTCAGCACCATAAGCACGTAAAAGATTACGTCTTTCCATACTCATTGTATCAGGCATTACTAGAATTGCTTTATATCCTTTAATAGCTGCAACTAATGCAAGGCCAATTCCGGTATTACCACTTGTTGGTTCAACAATGGTATCTCCATCTTTCAAAATACCTTCTTCTTCTGCAGCTTCAACCATCGCAAGTGCGATTCGATCTTTTACAGAACTACCAGGATTCATAAATTCTAACTTCAAATAAATATCTGCACCTTCAGGATCTGCTGTGCGATTTAATTTGACAATCGGCGTGTTTCCAATCAATTCCGCAACATTTTGAGCTACTTTCATTCCAGTTCCTCCTCAATTCCAAGTAAAATTATTGGTTTTATATACAATTTACATGAAACGGCATACATTGTCAACCCATAAATTGGAAGGTCCGTGTTAATTATTTACCTTCTTTATAAATTAAATCTACCTCAAGCTGCTCCCATAAAACCGAAGCATCTACTTTAGTTTCTAGCTGATCCAAGGCTATATCTTGTCGTACTTCTTCGTAAGCTTCTTTATAGCTTAATTCAATGGCGGGCAGGTGCTGATGATGATAGATAATCGCATACCCATTATTTACAAGTATTGGTTCACTATACGTTCCAGCTTCTAATGAGATAGCTTTATCATAATATTCACTAGGTATAAAACTGCTTGTCTCAGAATAATAGCCCAAATAGCCTCCATCAGCTGCACTTTCTTCATCGATGGATAATTCTGACGCAACCTCACCAAACGATTCCCCTTCATCCAATCTCGCCATCGCAAACTCTGCTTCTTGTTCAGTTGAAACGAGAATATGCGACAACTGGACCATACTTTCAAATTGGTATTGATTTTTATAAAATTGATAATATTCTTTTATTTCTGCTTCAGACACATCGACATTTTTACTTAATAGCTGTTGTAAATAGTAGCGATATTTAATTTGCTCAGTCCATTTTTCAACCTTTTTCTCTTTTTCTTCTGCAGATAACAATCCGTGCATCACCATCATTCTCGATAGTTCACGATCGATTATTTTGGCATTTATTTCAAGGTCTTCTTCCTCAGCCAACTGAAAAACAACTTCTTTATCAATTAAATCATGTAAAACGGAATCACCATATCGCTCTATTAATTCGCTCATCCAATCCTGATACTGTATCTCCTCATTACCGATTTCTGCTAGAGGTTTATTACGATCCACTCTATTGTCGTCTAATACTACAAATTCGCCTGAGCTAATTCCCCCAGAGAAGATAAAAATAGTTGTAATATTTGTTATGAGCAATAGTAATATAATAGACCATAATACCAGACGCGATACCCTCAACTATTACTCCCCCTATTACTCTGTCTTCAATGCTCGCAACTCATCTATTGTGAATTTGTACGTTTCATTACAAAAATGACAAGAAGCTGTTGCACCATGATCTTCTCTAATCATAGCATCAATCTCTTCATTTCCTAAACTTTGGATTGCTACTTCCAGCCTTTCTTTTGAGCAAGGACAAACAAATTGTACCGGTAAACGTTCATGTATTTTTACATTATCCTCTCCTAATAGCAACTCTAATATCTCTTCCGGTTGTTTTCCATCTTGGATCAATTTTGAAATAGGTGGAACATTCGCGATATTCTCTTCAATTCTCGCAATTGTTTCTTCCGATGCTCCCGGCATCATTTGTACGATAAATCCTCCCGCAGCTAAAATACTTTGATCCGGATTTACTAAAACTCCTGCTCCTACCGCTGATGGAACTTGTTCAGAGTTAGCTAAATAATACGTAAAGTCTTCACTTATTTCTCCTGATACAATTGGAACTTGGCCGGTGAAATGATTTTTCAAGCCTAAATCTTTAACAATGCTTAGTGTTCCCTCTGTTCCAACTGCCCTTCTTACATCTAGTTTACCCTGTTCGTTCGATTCAAAATCGACATGAGGATTGCCAACATAGCCGCGTACTTCTCCTTTGGCATTTGCATCAGCGATAATTGCCCCCATTGGGCCATTTCCTTCCACTTTTACCGTCAATTTATCGTCGCCTTTCAGCATCGCACCTAACATCGTGGATATAGAAAGTGTCCTTCCTAGTGCTGCAGAAGCTGTTCTCCAGGAATCCTGACGTACGCGTGCTTCTTCTACTGTATCTGTTGACCGTATTGCATATGCTCTCACGTCCCCGTCATATGCTGTTGCTTTTAATAAATAATCACCCATGTTAAACGTCCTTTCTTTTATGCAAAATCTCTTTCATTCTTTTGGTATATTTCGTACAATCCCTTTAAGGTGAGATAAGGGTCGACAATATCTATGACAGAAGAGTCTTTAGCAATTAATGTTGCTAATCCACCTGTGGCGATCACTTGTGGCGATCCTCCAACTTCCTTCTTTACTCGGTTCACTACGGCATCTACTTGACCAACGTAACCGAAATAAACACCAGATTGCATCGCTTCTACTGTTGATTGACCTAAAACTTGATTTGGCTTTTTCACTTCGATTTTCGGTAACTTGGCGGCATTCTGATATAGAGCTTCTAAAGAAATATTAATGCCGGGGGTGATCACACCACTGACATATTCATCCGCCTCATTTATGTAACAATAAGTCGTAGCAGTCCCAAAATCGATGATAATACTCGGTGAACCATATTCTTTGATGACACCTACTGCATTCACGACACGATCAGCACCTAACTCTTTAGGGTTAGGATACTTCATTTTTAAGTATGGATTCACTTTTTCATCACCAATTATCATTGGGCTACAATGGAAATATTTATCTGCCATACGTTGAAGGGCAAATAAAATTGGTGGAACTACAGATGAGATAACAATTCCATTAATATCGGAAAAAGTTAAGCCTTCATATGCTAGTAGTGATTTAATAAACATGGCATATTCGTCTTCTGTTTTGTTTCTGTCTGTTTGCATGCGCCACTGGTATGTTAATTGGCCGTCGTTAAACACCCCTAATACAGTGTTTGTATTACCAACATCTAATACAAAAATCATAATATCCTCCACAATGTCAAAAAAATTTGTTTACTTATTTCCATATTGTATAGCTTGCAAGCAACAAGTCGCAAGTTTTATGGTTGCAAGCCATAACCCAAACCGGTTATAACACACCTGTGAAAACAAAAATATTTAGTCAAAACCACCGGAAGTTAAATCTAATGCGTATGTAGTCAATAAAAACTACGAAGTAATAAAATTTGTCTTCTTCCCATTCTGATTAATGAGGAGTGCTTTGAAACGCTCCGGCAGAATACTGCGCTTTCCATGGGCACGGCCTCAGCTTCCTCGGAAAGCAAAGGTCGCTTTTCTGCGGGATCTTCAGCTCGTGCGCATCCCTGGAGTCTCCGTATTCTGCCTCCGCTCATTTTAGTGTTCTGATTATTGAAAGAACAGAACCCACGAATATGTAATTTTTGTATTACATGTCACTTTACCAAAACACTATTCTAAGCTGCGGAAAAATGCGACACTCCTGGGGGAACAGCACGAGCTGAAGATCCACTTGGTGAAGTGATTTTCTTTACCAAGTTAGCTGAAGCCGTGCCCCCGGAAAGGGAGTGTTTTTCCGCAGCGACGATCAAGCTCTCATCAATAAAAGAAAGGCAGAAGGCAAATCCACATGACAGTTATCTTTCTAAAGATGAAAAAAAGCAGTTCCTTTGTAGTGTAGGAACTGCTTTTGGTTTTATTGTTTATCTTTATCATCGGAATCTTCAGTTGATTTGTCTTCATCGAAATAACTTTTCGAATCTTGTTCAAAGTAATTTTCCTCAGATTTCGGTTGAATATTTACTTTAAAATCAGATGACTTGTCATTTTCATCATTTGTACCCTTTGTTTCCGCCTTTTCGGATGGTTTTGCTTCGCCATCTTGTTCAGAAACAACCGGATCAGGTAGTTTACCTTCTTCAAATAATCCTTTAATCTGACTAGCATCTAATGTCTCAACTTCTAGTAAAGTCTTTGCTACGAGCTCTAACTTATCACGATTATCCGTGAGAATTTGTTTTGCTCTGCTATAGCATTCCTGAATAAAGTTTTGAATTTCCTGATCAATTTCATATGCGATCGCATCACTGTAATTTTGTTCATTTTGCATATCACGACCCAAGAATACTTGGCTGTTACTGTTACCAAATTGCAGTGGTCCGATCTTTTCACTCATACCATATTCCGTAACCATCTTACGAGCAATTCCAGTTGCTCGCTGGAAGTCATTATGAGCGCCAGTACTTACTTCACCGAAGATAATCTCTTCTGCTACACGACCACCTAATAGACCAGTAATCTTATCAAATAGTTCTGGTTTTGTCATAAAGTAGCGGTCTTCACGCGGAAGCATAACAGCATATCCACCAGCTTGACCACGAGGTACAATCGTTACCTTATGTACCATATCCGCATCATCTAGCACCATACCAATAATTGTATGTCCACTTTCATGGTATGCAACAATATTTCGTTCTTTTTTGGATATAACCCTGCTTTTCTTCGCAGGTCCTGCAATAACACGATCAATTGCTTCGTCCACATCTTCCATGCCAATTTTTTCTTTGTCATGTCGTGCCGCTACAAGGGCCGCTTCATTTAGCAAGTTCTCCAAATCCGCACCAGAAAATCCTGGGGTACGCATCGCAATTGTTTTTAACTCCACATCATCTGCTAGTGGTTTATTACGTGCGTGTACTGCTAAGACATCTTCACGACCTTTTAAGTCTGGACGATCTACTGTAATTTGACGGTCAAAACGCCCCGGACGTAATAATGCTGGATCTAAAATATCTGGTCTGTTTGTTGCAGCAATAATGATAATTCCTTCATTTTCACCGAAACCATCCATTTCAACGAGTAATTGGTTTAAGGTTTGTTCACGTTCATCGTGACCGCCACCTACACCTGCTCCACGCTGACGACCTACTGCATCAATCTCGTCAATAAAGATGATACATGGTGCATTTTTCTTCGCGTTTTCAAATAAATCACGCACACGAGATGCACCAACACCTACAAACATCTCAACGAAATCCGAACCACTGATAGAAAAGAACGGAACACCGGCTTCACCGGCAACTGCTCTGGCAAGTAACGTTTTACCTGTACCAGGAGGCCCTACTAATAAAACCCCTTTTGGAATTTTTGCACCAATAGCAGAGAATTTACGAGGATCCTTTAAGAAATCTACGACTTCTACTAATTCCTGCTTTTCTTCATCCGCACCAGCAACATCTCTGAAACGAACTTTTTTCTTGTCTTCATTGTACATTTTCGCCTTACTCTTACCAAAATTCATGACACGGCTACCGCCACCTTGAGCTTGGTTAAGTAAGAAGAAAAACAGAATGAATATAATAACAAATGGAATCATCGTTGTTAAAAACGTAACCCATCCACTTGGTTGTTCCTCTTCTTTAACTTTTAAAATCCCTTGATCTGATGCAGTGTTAGTTACCTGTTCAACAATTGTAGGATTTATTGGTATGTTGGTAATAAAAGACTTGTCATCTTCTAAATCCCCTACAATACGCATAACACCATTGGAAGGGCGCATTTCCATATCTGTGATTTGGTTATTTTCTAATGCTTGCATAAATTCATTTACTTTTAATTCCTCAGCCTGGTTGTTTTGGCTGCTAAATACTGATATGATCCCAATCACAACTAAAAAGATTACGAAATAGAGGATCACATTACGTATAATCCGATTCATTGCCTACCTCCTCCCGAAACGAGAAAACTATAGTAAATAGTATCATATTGAAAGACTTTATGACAACTAATTACAACTGACATGTGTTTCATTTTATATTATTCTTCTCCACCATAAACTTTTGGTTTCAAAATACCGATATATGGAAGGTTTCGATATTTCTCTTGATAATCTAATCCATAGCCTACCACAAATTCATTTGGCACTTCAAAACCTACCATATCTGCTTTAATATCAACTGTTCTACCTTCGGGCTTATCTAATAATGTAACAATTTTAATAGAATTAGCCTGTCGGTACTTAAATAAATCAACTAAATAACTTAAGGTAAGACCGCTATCAATAATATCTTCCATAATAATGATATCGCGTCCCTCTACTTTTGTATCTAAATCTTTTACAATTTTAACTTCACCAGAGGACCGCATTTCATTCCCATAACTGGATACATCCATAAAGTCCATTTCGAGATGTGTATCAATCGAACGTAATATATCCGACATAAAAGGTAATGCTCCTTTTAACACACCTATCGCTAATGGAAACTTCCCTTCATATTCTTTTGTTAACTGTTCACCAAGCTCTTTACATTTTGCTTGTATCTGCTCTTCAGAAATTAATATTTCTTTTATCTCATCATGCATCTTGCTGCCTCCTATTCGCTTGATTCTGTATATGTTAATGCAATATATTTCCCAACAGAACTTTTACGTTCTATTTCAGCTTTCTTTAAACCAACAATCCATAGTAAAGATCCATCTGCACCAAATATGAGGGGCCAACTGTCTCTTTGATAAGCGGGAACCTTCTCATCAATAAATATATCTTTTACTTTCTTGTGACCATTTAATCCTCTCACCTTCATACGATCCCCTTGGATTCTCACTCTTGTACTCAGTGGAAATAATGATTCACATTCGGTCGGGATATGTAAAGTATCACTATCTTCATGGATGGCTCCAGAGGCATATGTGGCTGTAAGAGTGGCACCGTTCGGTAATGATGTTACCCCCGGGACCTTTATGAATTGGTGGACTCTCCATTCCTTTTTGACTTGGGAAAGAAAGTGAAAACGTAATTCCTGATAATTTTTTGTTACCTTTAATGATTTTGGAAAATCTAAAGTAACATTACTCTTATCTCGTCCTAATAAAGAAAAAAAGTCCTTTTCATGTTGAGAAGATAAATCTGGCGGTACTTCTTTATAAAGATAGTTTAATATTAGATGAAAGGCTCGTCTTTGTAAAGCTATCGGGTAAACACGAAAAGCATCAATATTAAAAAATACCGTATCTTTGTTACACGTTACAACTTCCTGCAACATAGATTTTGATTGTGCCTGAAGAAATTCCTCATCTTCCGTCATACGTTCTGTCATTTCCTGAACATGAAGATGTACTTGATGATCTTGTTGCTTGAGTAATGGTAAGACATGCAGTCGGAAAAAATTGCGTGTATAGGCGATAGATTTGTTCGAAGGATCCTCCCTAGGAACGATATGAAATTCTCGACAATATCGATAAATCTCATCCTTGGATAAACATAACAAAGGTCTAATAATATGTCCCTTTGCGAATTTCCTTTTTACGGGGATACCAGTTAAAGCAGCTGGGTTAGACTGTCGTACCATCCGCATTAACACTGTCTCTACCTGATCATCACCATGATGTGCCAACGCTAAAAAATCAGAACCTGTCTCTTCCATGACCTCTTCAAATACTTGGTAACGTAAAATACGGGCTGCTATTTGTGTTCCTTCCTTATGTATTTCCTTTCTCCTGTTCACATCTACCTGTTTCCCAATAAAAGGGACTCCTAAGTTGTCACAAATACGTTCAACATATTGAACATCTTCTGCAGACTCTTTACCACGTAAGCCATGATCAATAGAAACTGCTATGACTTTTAAACGCCACAGGTCTTGCACACTAACTAAATAGTGCAGTAATAATAAGGAATCTGCACCACCTGACACTCCTACTAACACCGTAGCATCCTTGTAGAGTAATTGATGTCTCCTCATAAATGGCGCCAGTTTATCATAAAGGGTTGATCTACTCAAACACCACCACCCCATCCAATCTTGTTTACATTATTTTAACATAATATGAGTTATAAAATCCTTTTATCACATAAATAATGTAACATAAAGATAACAAACTCCTCCAATGGTTAATATACTACCTATTTCTAGAAAAGGATAAAATGCTTCATGAGAGCTTCTTGCTTTATGATTATGTCTTCTCTTATCTCTTTTTGATTTCTGGTGAATAAAATAAGTTAACAAAAAATCTTTTACTTGCTCAGCATCGTTTACAGAATTATTGACGAGCATTAGTAGTAATCTTTTCAATGGTTCGATCGTTACTGCTTGATTAATTTTCTGTTGTAATGTTTTTTTTGGATTACTTCCCCTTGTAAAACCATTAGGATAATAGACACGCAAAATAACCATAGCTAACGCGAAAAGGTCGTATCCAGGGTCCGCTTTACGTGAACCACATTGCCAATAGGCACGATCATAAAATTCGGTATACTCTTTGATCGCTCTACCTTGTAATGTTGTTCCTCCAACATCAACCCATCTTAATTGCACCGGTTTGCGTGATACAATTAAATTCTCTATCTTTAAGTCACCAAATACATAACCTTGCTGATGTAATACATGTAAATCATTAGCAAATTTTATTAGAAGGGATACTAACCACTCATGACCATTTTTTCTGATAAAATCATGCAATGATTCACCAGAGATATATTCCATTACATAAAAAGAATAGGTAAAACCATTCTGGGCCTGATAATCATCCACATCTATCAAAGAAGGTCCAAGGTGATAACCTTGAACCGCTTGGAAGGACTTCAATACATTTACTTCAGAACTAACAGAAGCACTTTGCTTACTGATTTTCAGTGCTACTTGTTTGTTTCCTTGCACACAAAGATAAACAGCGCCAATCGCACCACTACCCAGTTTCTTTACGACATGGTAATGGTGCCGGTGCCATTTACCTTTGACAATTTGTCCTTTCCTTAAATGTATATCAGGCTTCTTCGATGTCTGTGTAATCATCGCGCATAAATCTCCTTCGTAACGTCTTCTTACCAAATTGATACATTGCTTCTTTTAAAGCTGGTCCAGTTGGTGTAATGCCTCCACTAGAAATTTTCGCAAAAATAGAAGTGATGGAATCTAGTGTTGATGTCCAATCTACTAATTGCTGAATCGCTTTTTTTCGTCCAGGAAATTGATATACAGCGAAACGGCTTCGTCCAATTCGCGCGTTCATGCTGATAGAAAGATCAATAAGGGCTTCTTGAACAGTCGGTAATTTACTTGTCATACTGGCACTTGTATCAACGAGTACCAACACTTCTAAATCACATGTTTCGCCAAGTTCATCCACTACTTCCATTACTTCTCCACGTTGCTCGGGTGGTAATTCTTCCATTGTCTTTTCACTACCTAATATTTGCTTTAATTCATTATTTACAACACCTTGTAACGTTTCCGTCATCGCCTGTTTTGTAACAGTTTGTACAGTTTGTGCTAATACATCCTGATAAACAATTTGACTTACGCCTTGGCCACTGCCTGCTATTTCTTCTACTTCATCCAGTCCTTCTGGCTGTTCTGTACGATCATCTTCTAAAATACCAATGACATTAACAGTAATTCCTTGTTCTGCTACTAAACTAGCTACTAGTGCTGGATCTTCACCTTGATTTGAACAACCATCCGTAATTAAAAGAATTTGTTTAAGTGTCCCTGTTTTCATATCATTTTTCCCTCCAGTTATTGGTCACTGATTATTAGTAAGGTTTGCCAATAATGGGGGGGTTTATACGTTTGACCTCTTGCCCTTTAGCTAATATCTTCCCTTTCAAATTGACGAAAAGAACGAATGGGTGCCCATTCTGGCTTATTTTCTGTAAGTTGAGCTACCAATACGGTCATATCGTCTTCAATTTCACCACTTTGTGTTCTAATTACCTCTTCCAGTAACAAATCAGCGATCGCTTGAGGCTCTCTTGTTTCCATCTCCAGCAGTTTTCGTTTCAGCCAAAGATCTACATTTTCTATCTCCTTAGGGCCTTCAAAAATCCCATCACTCATCATAATTAAAAAATCGCCAGCTTTTAATTGGGCACTTACTACATCCACTTCTACTTCCTGGATAATTCCAATAGGAAGATTACCAGCTTCTATTTTCTCTATAGTATCGCTTCGCATAATATAACTAGGTGTAGAACCAACTTTCAAAAATTGAACTACAGCATGATGAAGGTCAACCATCGCTAAATCTAAGGTTGCGTAAATCTCTTCATTTGTTCGTAGTGCTAAAATAGAGTTAATCGATTTAATCGCCACCTGCTCGTGTAAACCAGACTCTAAAATTTGTTGCAATAATCGTAATGTTTCGGTACTCTCTTCATGTGCTCGATCTCCATTACCCATCCCGTCACTAATAGCTAACGCATATTTTCCTGCTCCAAGCTCCATTGATTTATAGCAATCTCCTGATATTAATCCCCCTCCCTTGGCAGCGTGGGCTACTCCTGTTTGAATGACAAATTTTCTAGCAGAGCCAAAGGTAAAAAAGCTATGTCCTTTTGCTAATGGAGATAGATCTTCTGTAGCGACAATAATCGTTTCATCTAAAATATCAGATAGTATAGGCGCAATGATTTTCGTTGCTTCTCCATGATATTGCTGGAAGGTAATCACCATTTCAATATCAATGTTTCCTTGCTCTAAACTATAAATATCTAATTTCTCCAGTTCAATACCTACATGTTTTAATGCTGCGATGATTTCAATCTCTTGTTGTTCATGGTTTTCTTTTTCTTTCAAAATTTCATCCGCAAAGTTCCCCATGACTTCTGAGACACCACTTAATTGGTCGGCAACAAATCGCCTGCTTTCTAATACTTGTTTCTTTAACTGTTTGTTTGCTTCAAAAAACGATAATTCTTGTTGCATGGTATCGATCACTTTCCGAGATTTAATACAATGATTTTCAAACTGTCTGTTCGTAATATTATTTAATTGATCATCTGTTTCCAATTGATCTTTGACATCTCTCATTAACTGATAGGTCTTATCAAATTGCTGGACCCAACAGATTTCTTTTTTAAAGCATGTTTGACAGGTTTTTTCCGTGACATTACTTAAATAATAATCCACTTCTAAATCCTGTTCCTGCCATTGATTGGATTCCGTTTGAAAACTGCGCGATAAGGCTTTAAATACGTTGGAGAATCGTTCCACCCGGTGTGCAGTTACATTACGAACTTTCTGCAAGTATTGTTCCTGCTCTCTTGTATGTTCAACAGTTCCAGGTATAAATTTGGCAATATGTTTTATAAATTTACTCGGTGTCATCAAAAATAATAAAATCGCTAACGCAGACTCTAGTAATGCTGTTGAGAGATATTCAAAGGAATCGCCATATAAACTAATTAACAATGTACTTATTAATAGACCTAAACTTACGGCCAGTTTCCTTCCTTCTTTCAGTAAACCACCTAACAAACCAGAGAAGGCTAATAAACTCATTTGAAACATGTTGGCTATATTTGCAAGGCTCAATATTAATCCTGCTACGACCCCAACAGTGGAACCAATAGCCGCACCACCAACTAAAGCAAGAAGCAATACTAAATACCGCGCAAGAACCTGTTCCATTTGTGCTTGATAGACTTCTACACCAATTACTCCTGTTAATACCGAAGCTAATAAAATAATAAAACAAACGATTTCTTCATTTTTTAACAATGGTTTATACCTTTTTGGTGATAATAATGGAATGCTTTGCATAAAGATAAGTAATAAAACCGTTGCCAATATTCCTTCAGCAAAAGCAATTACCCACTCCAAGTATGTTAGTTTTGTTGTCATAGCATAGATGCTGATTCTAGGAATACTTGCTGCAAAAAAGACGAAAAACGGTAAGATCCTCTCTGCCGACTTCGATTGGTAAATAAAAAAAGAGAGAACTATTAAGATAGAAAGAGCTAAAAATATATAGAAGCTATGTGAAATGCTATATGTAAATGCTCCTATTAATGAGAACGTAATAAGGGGAAGTACTTTGTCTCGACGTAAAAACCAGACAGCCGCAACGAATGCAATGACAAATGGTGAAAGTGTTGATAAAATGACGGCCCTTCCTAATAAAAACCCAATAATACAAATAAGCAAACCTTTCTCAAACATTAAGCTTGTCCATTTTTGGCCGAACTTTTTACGTAAATTACTCATCATCGGATGAGTGCTAGAAAAAAAAGATTTTGGTTTATTATCCGTATATGTGTTCATTTATATCACTCCTCTGTTCACATTAAATCACATCTCCTCTCGATATTTTGTCAAAACAAGGAAGATGCCGTTCTAAAAAGTTCGACGCTATTCTTTATATAAAGAACAATACGACATTTTCTTCCTTCCTTTTCTTTGATTTAATCCGATATTTTTGACAGACCGTGTTGATACAGAAAAGATAATAGAGAAAAGCGCAAAGCGTCCGTTTAAAAACGTGAAATCTTACTGAAGCGTAGGAGAGGAATTGGTGATGACTAATCTTAAATGGACACTAGTTTTTGTGCGCTTGCATAGACATCTCTGTTTATACATTACCCTTAAGAAATTTGAAGTTGTTTGTTGACAGATAGGTAAACCTGTTGTATTATATTCTTTGTGTCTCTCAAGAAGCACACAATTTTATTTAATATGATGGCGGTGTAGCTCAGCTGGCTAGAGCGTACGGTTCATACCCGTGAGGTCGGGGGTTCGATCCCCTCCGCCGCTATAAAGCAAAAAGACTTGGCAAATGCCAAGTCTTTTTTTATTAAGGTAGGAAAATAAGGGATCAAAATGTTGAAACTAGTGATTTTAGTGCAATGAAAGAAGGCTTATGAAAATTGCTAAGGGATTAAGAGAAGCTGGAAAAGGATTAACAAAAACAAAAATGTGCAATCCGTTATGCTATCTTTATTGTACTGACCAAGCATGAAAAAAATAAAAGGACATTTATTCCGTTATTATAGCTGAAAATGATGATTTTTATATGTTAGCGGACATCTGTTCCGTTATTAACTCAAAATCTTACCATTTTTCTAGTCAAATGACTAAATAGCGGAATAGATGTCCATCAACACTGAAAAAAGTGTATTTCACAAGGAAATAAGGGATTAAATGTCCGCGAAAGAAGTGAAACATAATGAAATGGGGTGTATTAGATCAAGCACCTATTTCAAAAGGAGATACACCGGAACAACAGAGAAACTCGGTTACCTTCGATATATCCACTTTTTTGAGCGGTTTTTGCTCGAAAAAGTTAGCTGAAGGGCAACCCCACGGAAAGGGGAGTGGCAGCCGGAGTGGTGGTCAAACGGTCGATATATTTCATAATGGCTCCTAATAGCAATCACCAAAGTACGTACGAAGAAAAAGCTACCGATCTTTTTTGATCGGTAGCTTTTTTCTTTAAGATATATAATTACGAGTCACATCCGTCTTCTCTACATTACATAGACAGCAAGTTTTAGCCTTTTCTCGCCCCTCGTCCTCCGCGTTTTGATTCTGTATGCTTTTTAAGTGTTGCTAAGCGATCTTCAGAATCCTTTAAGAAACGATTCATTTTTTGTTCAAATGATTCGCCTCTTTCACGGTTATTTTTTGGATTTCCTTGATTTTTGCGACGATTAGATTGCGGCGGATTGTCTTTTGCTTTTTTAATAGACAAACCAATTTTACCATCATCTTCCACATTAAGAACCTTCACTGTTACTTCATCACCTACAGTTAAGTGTTCATTAATGTCTTTTACATAATTATCGGCAACTTCACTAATATGAACAAGACCTGTTTTACCTCCAGGTAATTCAATAAAAGCTCCAAAATTAGTGATTCCTGTTACCTTTCCCTGCAACTTGCTGCCTACTTCGATTGACATAAAAAAATTGCTCCTCCTTAAAGTTTAAAAAAAATATACTACAACTATATTATAGCCAAGCAATTAAAACGGTGTCAATAAGATGGATCTTCTTCTGGTAATTTAAAGACGATCTCTCCTTCTTCCGTAAAGAAATAATTTGTTTTTGCTATTTGCAACAAATATTCTTCATCATTTAAAAGCTCTATTTCTTCTTTCAGTTTCTTTTCTTCATTTTGAAGACTAGTTAATTCACTGGAAAGCTCGGTATATTCTTGTTGCATATCATGATATTTCGCACGTTGATCAATATGAAAAGCAACAAGGCTAACCATGGTGATGGCGACAATCATACCAAATAACATCAATCTACGGTATAATTTCTTTTTTCTGCGTTTTTGACGTTTCACTTGGGCATCATATTGTTCGATATATGCGTCATTAATACGTGATACATTATGTCGTTTTGCCATAATCACCAGTGCCTCCCTTATGAAAATTAGTCTTTTCTTTTTATTTTACTATAAATGCGAGAAAAAGGCAGTAAATATTTTGGTGTATTTTTTGGCAATAATGATGATAGGATTGAAATAATCATCTTTACTGGCCATCCCAACACTTTTAATAGTAAAAGTATGAAAGAATATAAAATGGTGAACACCTTGGTAATACATACTACTATTAATGATACGATAAATACTATAGGCTTTACAATAATAATCTCTATTATGCGATAAAAAAAACGATATATTTTCAGCAAAGTATGAATGAACACATCTACAATGCGGCCAAAAGCCTGTTCAAAAAGACTTTTGAACATTGCATAGCCGCATAGAACTGCCAAAAATATATAAAACCTTAAAATTCCTTCATTCACTAAAAACAGTACGAAGTAGAGAATCGCCGCTTGTAGAAGCCAAAACAAAATCTCCAACACATATTTCCATAGTATGCTTGATCTCCACAATCGTTCCATACGTTTAAAAGTATGATAACTAGCACCTAGATAAGCACCTGATAACACCATCGAAATGATTGTGATGAATTGTGTACTTAATGTCATTTGAATAGCTTGCTAAACAAACCTTTAGCCTTCTCCCCATGCTGCTCGTCCAAATAAGATAACTCATAGATTTTACCCTTAATGGAAACATGTCCGGATTCTACATCAAGGTTTTTCATTTGTAAATTATCTCCGCGAATAACTAGATAACCCATTACGGTTTGCAGTAGAAACTCTTCGCTATCAAAGCTATCAACTTCTTTTACTCCATCTATCTCCAACAGACGGCGATTTGTCATTTTTACATTGTGTTCCATTTGCGGTGCTGGCATTGTTTTTTTATCATAGTAATTCATCAGTTATTCCCTCCCTTTTATCCATCACTAATATATGAATAAAAGGACAAGTTTAGAACTTCATTGATCACTATTGGTTAGTATATTCTTCATGTTTAATCGTATATAAATTACTTGCTTCGTCTTTCTTTACAGTTTCTTTTAAATCATCAATTTGAATAGTTAATAATTTCTGTCCAAATTGAATCTTCATTTCATCACCTATCGCTACATTTGTCGCCGCTTTAGCAGGATTACCATTTATAATAATTCTGCCCTGATCTGCAATTTCCTTTGCTAAAGTCCTTCGTTTAATTAAGCGAGAAACTTTTAAAAACTTATCCAGTCGCATAGATAATTCCCTTCCTCTACATTGTCATTAATTTTCTAAACGCTTCGCTTCTTCCCAAAACTGATCCAATTCATCTAATGTGAAGGACTCCCATGGATGCTTACTTTCCTTCACCTTTCTTTCTACGAATTGAAAGCGATATATAAATTTGTGATTTGTTCGCATTAAAGCAATTTCTGGATTAATTTTATAATATCTTCCTAAGTTAATCATTGCAAATAGTATATCTCCAAATTCTTTTTCCTGCGCATCAAAACTTTCATGTTCCCTTGCATCCTTTAATTCTTCCAACTCTTCATAAATTTTTGCCCAAATCGGCTCTGGCTCACTCCAGTCAAATCCTACTTTTGCTGCTGTCTTTTGAATATCTTCTGCTAGTAATGTTGCTGGTAAACCTTTTGTCAAATTCGCTAAAAGGGTTTGCTGTTGTTCTCCTTTTTCTTCTTTTTTAATAGCTTCCCAATTCTTGATTACGTCAGATTCACCATCGACCTCGAGTTCGCCAAAAACATGTGGGTGACGTCGAATCATTTTTTCGGTGATACTATATATTACGTCATCGATGGTAAAAAATCCTGCTTCTTCTCCAATTTGACTATGTAACATAACTTGCAGTAGTACATCTCCAAGTTCTTCTGCCAAAGCTTCATCGTCTTCTCTATCAATAGCTTCAATGACTTCATAAGCTTCTTCAATTAAATATTTTTTTAATGTTTCATGTGTTTGCTTTTGGTCCCATGGACATCCCCCTGGTGCTCTTAATGCTGCAATTACTTCTTTCAAACGGTGAAACTGGTGATTAAGTTTTTCTTTGTCTATAGGTGGGATGTATACACTCGTTAGATTACTCAGCTGCATTTGTTGATCTAACTCTACTAACGCAATCTCTGTAATGGACTGCTTTTCACTACCTACTGCTTCTACAATATAAATCGGATATTCTGCTGGCAAATCTTCTAATAAAGTCAACTTTACCTCTGATGCAATAAAGGCATCATATACCTGACAAAACACAAGGTGTTGTTCATATTGCAGTTGATGACGCCTGAATGAAGTCGCATCAACAAATTGAAAACCTTCGATAGGGTCTATTTTTAATGCGGAAAATAAATCATCTAAAAAACTTTGACCACCGACAATCTCAACGTCTACGTCTTGACGTTGAATTAATAGCTGTACAGTCTGTTCGGCTAGCATTGGATGACCTGGTACAGCATAAACAATGCTCCGATTCTCTATAGCTGTCTCTACTAAAGTACTAGCAATTTCATGATAGACGTCTTCAAACTGATCATGCTTTTCATAGATGGCATCAAAGGAGTAAAAATGCACTGATTCCTCTTGTAAAGCATGAATTACAGGATGATCTAGCGTTCTAACATAACATACTTGTTGTTCGCTTGTGAGTTTTCGATATATCCCTAATGGCAGTTGGTTGATGTCTCCGCCACCAAGTCCAATAATTTCAATTATAGGTTTCATGTTTGTATACTATCCTTTCTTCCATCTATTTAATAACGGGAGCGGTTCAAGTTCTTTACTAGTTAAAATACTCCACTTAATAACAACAATAGCATAGACGATAAGGCCGATCATTACACTCCCAATCACAAAAATGAATAGGGCTAATCGATTATCAAATGAAATAAAATAGAAGGTTGTTTGTTTTATAATAACTAACACAACAGCCATTACCAAACTTGCTATCGCTAGCTTTACCCAAGGAATGGCAAATATCCGGTAACCTTTTAACACATAGCGTAGCAAGAGAAAATTTGCTATACATATAATCATTACAGTAATTACTGTAGCTATAGCGGCACCATTCATTCCCCAAAAAGGAATAAGGACATAATTTAGTATCATTTTAATCCATAATCCTAAAAAAAGAATAATTGCCGTCCACTTCATATATCCAAACCCTTGCAGTGTAGAAGCAACTGTTACTGCTAGGGAAGTAAATAATAAGGATATCGTTAAAATTCGTAAACTGGAGGTACCCAGCTGATTTTGAAACAATAACTGATTCACTTCAGGAAAAAGGATAATTAAGCCTAAAGTGGCTCCCACTGAAAGTAATACACAATATTTTGTTATTAATTGAAACTTTTCAATTGTTTCTTCTCTGTTTATCTGCCAATTTATTTTTGTTACTTGTGGAACTAATGCCAACGCAAAGGATGAACCAACAACTGTTACTAATTGTAATAATGGTTGTCCTCTATCAAATATTCCCTTTGTTACTGTTGCTTCTCTTAGCGTATCTCCGTTTTTGAGTAAGCCTGGCACCATTGTAAATGCATCGGCAAGCTGCATGAGCAATAACATCATATGATTCATACTGATGATAAGTCCAGCAACTATAACCGCAGAAAATAAGCTGATAACAGAATATCCCTTGGATGAATGACTGCTATTCCAACTACTATTTTTTTTAGTATATATGTAAATAAAAACAAAGGATATACTCAATGCCGTTACACTAGCAATCATTGCACCATCAGCAATTTGATAGATATGCAAATGTCCCGTATAAATCAGTATGGCGGTAATAATAATGATCGTAGCACGTAATAACTGTTCTATCATTTGCGAATATGCAGTAGGTTCCATCCATTGATTAGATTGGGTGATCCCTCTAAGTAGCGCAACAAAAGGGATGAACAAAAACACCCAAGACACATGACGGAGCGGATCGGTCAATAGACTATCTCCCATCCACCTAGCAAGAATGGGACTTAATAAAAATAGCGCAAGAAAAAGAAGTATAGTAAAACTCATCATGACAGTAAAAATTTGTACATAAATAGTTTTATTATTTTGTTCTTTATCGTTCTCGGCTAAATACTTGGAAATTGCAGCCGGAAAGCCATATAAAGCAAACATAAATGCAATTCCTAAAATCGGGTATACTTGCTGATAAATATAGAAGCCGACATCCCCGGTCAAATTTTGTAATGGTATGCGGTAAAAGGCGCTGATCACTTTGCTTAGTATACCTGCTAACAGTAGCGCAAACGCACCTTTATAAACCTGATTATTTTCTTTTGCTTTATTCATCTTTTTCTTCCTTCATTTACTAAATTACTTGCCATTATAACACAGACCCATGACACCTAAATAAGAAAAACCGGGAAAGCCCACCCGGTCCTGTCCAAAGTAGTTGTTTTGACATGAATAATAGGCGTAACAACCGCTGCGGCTTGCCCACTTCGCTCGTATGATATAGGTAACCTTATTTTAAGGTCTCCCCATGAAATTGTATAATGGGGGGGAATCAGATGGAGGTATCGTTACTTCGCTTGAAGCTTAGTCTTCGTCGGAAAGTCTGATGCCTCCTTCTTTATAGAATGATTCGTATCAGCTGGATGACACAGACGTTGTCGAATATCGAACGAGCATGAATATCTATAAAGATG
>NZ_JBQQCK010000024.1:0-21775 GCF_052246695.1 Gracilibacillus sp. D59
CTCATAACCCGAAGGTCGCAAGTTCAAATCTTGCCCCCGCAACCAAATTTGGTCCGGTAGTTCAGTTGGTTAGAATGCCTGCCTGTCACGCAGGAGGTCGCGGGTTCGAGTCCCGTCCGGACCGCCATTTTATGACTAACAAAATAGCAAAACCTTAAGTTATGATACTTAAGGTTTTTTTGTTTGCTTAAAATAATATAAATTAAGAAGAAACAACGAAATTGGGGTGTTTCTCCTGTCCCCTAGCCCCATGATTTGATATGATGTGTGTATGTTGTTGTGTGTGGAGGTGGGATTGTTGGAAGAGTTTGATTTTATTCGCTCAGTTAAGCCAGATTTTTATCGACAGTCTTCCGTTGTGAAAGGTATTGGTGATGATGCGGCCATTATAAGACATACTAATGATGATATTATTACGACGGTTGATACAATGGTGGAAAATGTTCATTTTTCTACTAAGACTACAGAACCATTTCATATTGGTTATCGAGCCCTGGCTGCTAATATAAGTGATATCGCTGCTATGGGTGGGAAGCCTACGTCGTATGTGGTATCGATTGTCATACCAGATCGCTGGATGGCAACCGAATTACAAGAGATCTATAATGGCATGAATCAACTTGCTAAAAAATTTAACATGGATCTTATCGGTGGAGATACAGTATCAGGTGAGCAGTTAGTTCTTTCGATTACTGTATTAGGGACTGTATTAAAAGGAAAGGCTAGATATCGTAGTGATGCACAGGAAAATGATATAATCTTTGTAACCGGAACTCTCGGTGATGCTGCTTGTGGATTACATATATTGTTAAAAGCTTCTCAAACAGATCACGAAAAGTATCGATATTTTATCAACCGGCATCGAATGCCAATGCCAAGGGTTTCATTTATTAATCAGTGTAGGGATATAAAGAGAATGTCTTTAAATGATATCAGCGATGGTATAGCGAATGAAGCAAATGAAATAGCGGAAGCTTCTAATAAAACTTTGATTATTGATTATGATAAAGTACCAAGCCATCCACAACTATCTGATTTTTCCTCTGAACAGCAATTCACATGGATGTTATCAGGTGGAGAGGACTTTGAATTAATGGGAACTGTTTCCGAAAGAGATTGGGAGCAACTGGAGATAATAGCAAAGAAAACGAATACCAATATTTCAGCGATCGGAACCGTGCGAAATGATTCGAAAAAAAATGGTACAGTGTGGTTAGAACATAATCATCAACTTAAAAAATTGGAAAAATCGGGTTATACACATCTAAGAAGGTGAAATAATGAGTCAATATATCTTCGAAACAAAAACAGAGGAAGAAACAAGACGATTAGCAAATGAATTAGCATTACTTCTAAGTCCTGGTCAGGTACTAACACTAGAAGGTGATTTAGGTGCAGGTAAAACAACATTCACAAAAGGTCTAGGTGCTGGACTAGGTGTAAGAAGAACGATTAACAGCCCGACCTTCACGATAGTCAAAGAGTATATGGGAGAAATTCCATTATACCATATGGATGCTTATCGTCTGGAGGATATTCAAGAGGATATCGGTTTTGATGAATACTTCAACGGTGATGGCATTACCGTTGTAGAATGGGCTAGCTTTATAGAAGAATTTCTTCCAGAAGAACGATTACAGATTCAAATAAAAAGAATCGATGAACATACAAGGAAAATTACTTTCCACCCAATTGGTGATCACTTTGATTCAATATGTAAGGAGCTATATTCATGAATGTGTTAGCAATTGATACTTCTAATCAAGTATTAGGGGTCGCAGTAAGTAAAGATGGCGAAGTAAGAGCGGAATATACTGCGAATATAAAACGCAATCACTCGGTTGGTTTGATGCCAGCAATTGATCATGTGATGCAAGAAACAGAAACGACGCCAGATCAATTAGACCGGATTGTCGTTGCGAAAGGTCCAGGTTCTTATACAGGTGTTCGTATTGGTTTAGCTACAGCCAAAACAATGGCTTGGACACTGAATATTCCGATTATGGCTATATCCAGTTTAGAACTACTAGCGCATAATGTGCGACAGCAAAATGTGCTCATTTCCCCATTTTTTGATGCGCGTAGAGGTTTAGTCTATACAGGGTTATATGAAAGCAATTATGATCGGATTCATGTAAAAAAAGAAGATCAAAATATTCTAATGGAGCAGTGGCTCGATGAATTACAAAGCTATAAAAAACCTGTTCTCTTTCTAAGTCAGGACATAAAGCAACATCAAGGGATAATTAAAGATAAATTAGCAAAGTCCGCCATTTTCCCTCCTGAAATTGACCATCTTCCACGCCCTGGTCAATTAGCTCTATTAGGGGCACAGCGTAACGAAGATAAACTTCATGAGTTAACACCTAACTATATTCGACTAGTCGAAGCAGAAGCAAAGTGGTTAAAGGAACAAGAGCAAAATGGCTAAAGTTCAATTTCGCAAAATGGATGTATCAGATATAGAGGCGGTAAAAGAGATAGATAAACGCTCGTTTCCGATACCATGGCCAGATGATATTTATGAAGAAGAATTAACAAAGAATCAGTATGCACAATATTTTGTAGCCACGTTAAATGAAAAGGTGGTAGGCTTTTGTGGTTCATGGATGGTGTTAGATGAAGCACAAATAACGAATATTGCGATTGATCCAGATTATAGAGGGAAAGGATATGGGCAAGGATTATTTCAGTATGTAATTAATAATGCGGTTGCCCGTGGTATCCACCATTTATCATTGGAAGTGCGTGTTTCCAATATAACTGCCCAAAAGATGTATAAGAAGTTTGGGCTTAAACCCGGTGGAATAAGAAAAAATTATTATAGCGATAATCAGGAAGATGCTTTAGTATTGTGGGTGAAATTATGAGTGAATTTATTTTAGGTATTGAGACGAGCTGTGACGAAACAGCTGCAGCTATTATAAAGGATGGTCGAGAAATTGTATCAAATGTAGTGGCTTCTCAAATTGAGAGTCATAAACGCTTTGGTGGGGTGGTTCCGGAAATAGCTTCTAGGCACCATGTTGAACAGATCACCATTGTGTTAGAAGAAACATTTGAAAAAGCAGGTCTAACCATGAACGATATCGATGCTGTTGCCGTTACAGAAGGGCCGGGTTTAGTTGGTGCACTATTGGTAGGTGTCAATGCAGCAAAAGGTTTAGCATATGCCCATCAAAAGCCATTAGTTGGTGTTCACCACATAGCAGGACACATTTATGCTAATCGATTGGAAAAAGAATTTGCGTTTCCACTGTTAGCTCTAGTCGTTTCTGGAGGACATACCGAATTGATTTTGATGAAAGAGCACGGTGACTTCGAAATAATTGGAGAAACAAGAGATGATGCTGCTGGGGAAGCCTACGATAAAGTAGCACGAACATTGCAATTACCTTATCCAGGTGGTCCCAAGATAGATCAGTTAGCACAACAAGGAGAAACTGCCATTGACTTCCCCCGTGCATGGTTAGAAGAGGATTCATTTGATTTCAGTTTTAGTGGATTGAAGTCATCTGTTATTAATACATTGCACAACGCTAAACAAAAAGGAGAGACATTAAAACAAGAAGATGTTGCTGCAAGTTTTCAGGCAAGTGTTGTCGAAGTGTTAACAGAAAAAACGTATCAAGCTGCAAAACAATTTGGAGTGAAACAAGTGATTGTAGCAGGTGGTGTGGCTGCTAATAAAGGATTGCGAACAGCCATGCAGTCCAAGTTTGAACAAGATGAAGCAGTGGAATTACTATTTCCACCATTAACACTTTGTACAGATAATGCAGCGATGATCGCTGCCGCAGGATCTGTCGCTTTTCAACAAGGACACCGTGCGCAATGGGATTTAAACGCAAATCCAAGCTTAAGCCTGGAAAGATACGCAAGAAGATCAACGCTAGAACGCTAAAACGTTCTAGCGTTTTTAGATAGGAAAGAAATATGCGAGGAAGTCTAACTAAGAACGCCCAGAAAAATAGACGACTTAGCTTTAAAAATGGAGGTGAACGATAATTTCATCAAGATTGAGCAAAGATTTGTTGAATAAACCAAGATAAACGACAAATCCAAAAAGGGAAAGCAAAGATTTGTTGAATAAATCAGGATAAACGACAAATCCAAGAAGGGAAAGCAAAGATTTGTTGAATAAACTAAGATAACCTACAAATCCAAAAAGAAAGAGCAAAGATTTGTTGAATAAACCAAGATAAACGACAAATCTAATAAGGATGAACAAAGCAGTTACTTTTCATTAGCTTTATCTATTAATAATCTGATTGAATTATTAGGGGCTGGCTTTCCCGGTTTTTCTTATCCGTATTTAGTCTATCAATTATCCACAACAAAATTTCTATATTGTGGATTGTAATATAAGCCTTTTGATATCAAGCTTTAATAACAATAAGGAATTGTGGATAAAACGGCTTTAATCTGTGGATAATGTGGACAATCCTCTTAATAACTGATTTGCTAGGACTGAATAAGTGGATAAAGGTGTGAATAAATGAGGATAAGTAAAATAGAAAAGGGCATTATGCCTACTGCGCAAAATGCCCTTTGTGATTATTCGTGTAATGTTTCCCATTCATCCATTAATAACTCCATTCGTTCTTTTAATGAATCATTTTTTTCGGTTAACTCCAATGCTTTCTCATGATTTTGAAAAACATCAGGATCACACAACATTTGATCGATTTCTTCCATTTCTAATTCAATCTGTTCAATTTCATTCTCAATTTCCTTAATTCGACGATCTTTTTTACGTTGCTCTTTCTTTTGTTGCTTCTCTTTTTCAAAATTGGATTTGGTGGTTTCCGGCTTGTCAACAGTTTTCTTTTCTGCCTTCTTAAGTTCAGCCAGCTCCTGTTCTTCTTGTTTTTTCTCCACATAGTAATCATAATCACCTAAGTAGAGGGTGGTTTTGTCAGGCTGCATTTCCAGTACATTTGTGGCTAGCTTATTAATAAAATAACGGTCGTGGGAGACAAACAAAATCGACCCGGGATAATCGATTAGTGCTGCTTCCAGTACTTCCTTGCTGTCTAAATCTAAATGGTTGGTCGGTTCATCAAGTAATAAGAAGTTAGCTTTCTCCATCATTAATTTTGCTAATGCGATCCTTGCTTTCTCTCCACCACTTAACGCAGAGACGTTGCGCAACACATCATCTCCACTGAAAAGGAAGTTACCGAGAATGGTACGAATGTCTTTTTCATTCATACCTGGGTAATCATCCCACAGTTCATTTAGTACCGTTTTTTTCGGGTTTAACTGTGTTTGCTCTTGATCATAGTAACCAATCTCTACATTCGTACCGAGTTGAATCTCACCTGAAGCAGGATCTAGCTGCCCGATGATCGCCTTTAACAATGTTGATTTGCCGACACCATTCGGTCCAACCAGTGCCACACTGTCCCCACGTTCAATATGCAAATTAAGATTTGAAAAGATAAAGGCATCTGCTTCATGATAGCGAAATGCCAAATCATTAATTTTTAACACATCATTACCACTTCTACGGTCAACCGAAAAAGAAAACTTGGCAGAACTTTCTTCACCAGATGGCTTATCCATGACTTCCATTTTTTCTAACTGCTTTCGTCTGCTTTGGGCACGTTTGGTTGTAGAAGCACGTACAATATTTTTCTGAATAAATTCTTCCATTCTTTTAATTTCACTCTGTTGTTTTTCATAGAGCTTGAGATCGCGTTCATAATTTGCAGCTTTTTGTTGTAAATAATCACTATAGTTTCCATGATATTTAGTAGAATGATGACGAGAGATTTCATAGACGATATTGACGGTTTTATCTAGAAAATAGCGGTCGTGAGATACGATGACGACAGCACCTTGATAACTGTTTAAATAACCTTCCAACCACGTTAACGTCTGAATATCCAAATGGTTTGTAGGTTCATCTAAAATCAAAATATTTGGCTTGGTTAATAATAGTTTCCCTAAAGCCAATCTAGTTTTTTGTCCCCCGCTTAGCGTAGCGATTGAAGTGGACCACATACTTTCTGGGAAATTAAGTCCATTTAACACTGCTTTCATGTCTGCTTCATATTGATAGCCACCTGCAAGTTTAAAATCTTCCTGTTTTTGATCATAACTGGCCAGCAGTTGTTCGTAGCGTTCACTATCTGCAAGGATATCGGGATCCCCCATTTGTTGCTCCATCCGGCGTAATGCTTGTTCTTCTTTTTGGAAATGCTCAAATATTTTAAGCATCTCATCCCAAATGGTTTCATTGGAATCTAAGCCGGAATGTTGAGCAAGGTAACCTAATGAAACCTCTTTTGGTTTATGAATTTCCCCTTCATCATAACCGATTTGATTGGAAATAATATTTAAAAGCGTGGATTTTCCAGCACCATTTCGACCGACAATAGCAATACGATCGTTACTTTTTATCTCTAGCTTTATATTGGATAAGATCAGTTCGGCACCGAATCTTTTCGTTAAATTGTTTACTTGTAAATAAATCATCTGCTTTCACCTCTAATATATTTAGTGTATCGGAAAGCAGATACCACTGCAAGCACAGTAGTTCTGGGTTAAGTGAATAATTTCACGACAATTACAAGCTTTTCTGTTAGAATAAAAAGTAAGTAAAAACATTCACAAATTCAAACCGGTCTAAAGTAAGGGGAATGAATGATGACGAATCAAAATAAAATACCACAAGCAACGGCAAAACGTTTACCATTATATTATCGATTTTTAAATAATCTCCATATTCAAGGAAAATCTCGTGTTTCTTCAAAAGAATTAAGTGATGCGATGAAAGTTGATTCTGCTACAATCAGACGAGATTTCTCCTATTTTGGTGCGTTAGGAAAAAAAGGTTACGGGTATAATGTCGAATATTTGCTTGGATTTTTCCGTAAAACATTGGATCAAGATGAAAATACGCCAGTTGCTTTAATAGGTGTCGGTAATTTAGGAACCGCTTTTTTAAATTATAATTTCACTAAAAATAATAATACAAAAATTGAAATAGCTTTTGATGCAGATAAGCGCAAGGTAGGGAAAGCGATTGGAGATATTCAAGTCCATCATATTGACGATTTAGAGGATAATTTGGAGAATATATCCGTTGCGATTTTGACAGTTCCTGTCTCTGAAGCGCAAAACATTACGGATCGTTTGGTGAAATCAGGAATAAGCGGCATTTTGAATTTTACCCCGGCAAGAATTACTGTTCCGGAAAATGTACGTGTCCATCATATTGACCTAGCAGTTGAACTGCAATCTCTTGCTTATTTTATGAAACATTATCCGTTAGAGAATGAAGAAGAGTAAAAAGTTTTCATAAGCAGTTTCAAAAAAATGAAAAAATAGACTCAGCTTAGCGCCGAGTCTATTTTTTCTTCTTCTCATTTGCTTTTTTAAGGCGATAATGTAAATTTATTAATCTTACTGCAACTACAAAATCAATTGTTGCAAAAGTTGCTAATGCGATCGTAATAAAATTAAAAACAGTTTCATCTGCCGATTGGATTGCTATATAGGTAAATAAGGCACCTAACGCAATATAAAAAATGGCAGAACGTAATGGTGAAATACGCATAATACTACTGTCCTCCAATAAGAATCAACATTAATTGTTCCAGTTGCTCCATTTGTCGTTCGATTTCTTCAGGATCAACTGATAACTGACCAATCACAGCGAAAGTATTAATTGACATATGAGCAATAATCGGAACAATGATTCGTTTTGTTTCTATATATAAGAAAGCAAATATCATCCCTATTGCAGTGTAAGTTAAAATATGTGAGAAATCCATATGAACTGCTGCAAAGATAACCCCAGATAACAGAGCTGCAAAAAAGAAATTCATTCTTTTATACAGTGATCCGAAAATAGCCTTACGAAAAACGAGTTCCTCTAATATAGGTCCTAGTACAGAAATAATCACGATAAAAATCGGTGCTTGCCGTGCAACATTCATTAAGTCCATCGTATTTTCAGAACCAGGTTTGATGCCAAACACAAAAGTTTCAATTGCAATGGCAGCGTATTGTGTAATCATGACTAAAATAAAACCAAGAAATGACCACAATATAATTGTTCCCACTTTTTTCTCTCTTAATTGAAAGAAATCCTTCATTTCACCACGTAATATAATCAGAGAAATAATGAGTGCCACTGTGAAACTCATAACTGACCATGCGACGGTAAAAACGTCTCGATTTTCGATGAGTGGTACAAATGGCAATGCTAATATGCTGGAAAGCTGCATGGCAACATAGGTAATGATCAAATAAATATATTTTCTTGGCAAAGTATAACGACTCCCTTAAACTCTTTTAATGTCATGATACGTATTTTAACATAAATAAATACGTAATTCCCTTATAATTGCTGGCATTTTGGTATCATTTTTAAGAATTAGCCCCACTTTCTTCTAAACTGCTGCTAAACAATTTGACGCTCTCTTCTTCTAATTCCTTAAAAACATGACCTTACACATTATAAATCAAAACTGGCGTATTCCCCAAACATTCTGCAATAGCTTTAACATTGGCGTTCTTATTAATTAATATGGTAGCGTGTGTATGCCTTAGACCATGCATGGTTATTTTTCTCACTTTTGCTAGTTGTATTATTCCTCTAATCTTTTGATTGATATAACTATTCGTGATAGGTTCAGCTATTCGATTTGTTATACATACTGTATGTTCATTATTTAGACATATATCAAAACGAAATAGCGTTTCTCTGCACCATTTTTATGTCTCTAACTGTTGCACTAATACATCATCAATTAAGATAGTACGATAACTATTAGTGGTTTTAGGTGACCTGATACCCATTGATCACAAATTTTATTCACGGATATTGTTTTATCTTTTAAATTCAAGGCACTTCTCGTTTAATTTGAAGCAAAAAGGACTTGATTAAGCGAAGCAGCATACTCATGCCGCTTTATTTCATGAGTGTGCTGTTGTTCTATTATAACTATTGGGGATGGACTGGTTTATCACTATAGGTGTGAAATAAATAGCCATGGTAAAAAACGCTCAGATTCGATTCTGAGCGTTTTCAGTATGTTCTGCGTGTGTTGAGAGTGACTGCTTATGACTGTAATCAACTTGTTCGCCTTCTTCTTAGTTTAGGAAGCATTCACAACTTCATATGGCTCTATATTTTGCAGAGCATGCATTTCTTCTTTTTGTTCATCTGTTATGCTTTCTGCAAGTTTGAGAATTTCGTTATTCACCCCTTCAAATTGCATCGAAACCCGTTTACTGACACCGACTAAATAAAAAACAGGTTTTTGTTCAATTCTACATTTTAAAAATAGGGGTAAACCATGGATAGAGGTTGAAATGAACAACAATAAAGAATTAATAAGAAAAACAATGATCGAAATTGCTACAAAAGAGTGATATATCCATGATTTTCATAATCCAAATGATATCAAAAAATAGACGTTGCTACTAACGGTAGTGAGGTCTATTATCATACAGAAACATGATCGCGTATGTATTCGGAAAATCAAAAAACATTTTGACTCAGTGAAATAAATGTATTTAATAGTGGGGTAAGTTTTTTGTCTTTATGCCATGAAAGAAAGTGGGAAATCTCATGTTCTTTCACTTGTGATAATGGTAGAATCGTTAATTCGCCGTTTTCCACTTCTCTTTTCACAACTTCATAGGGTAGTAAAGCAATACCTAAGTCTGATTTTACACAATTTTTTAAGGTTTCAATATTGGTGATTTCGAACGTAGAATTAAATTTAATTTGGGAGTTGTGAAGCATACCTTCTAATAACTTTCGGTATGAGCATCCTTTTTCCGTTAAAATAAGTGTTTCTTCAATTAAGTCTTCCAGTTTAGGGTTTTCAATGTTCGTGGCTTTATTGGCGGGAGAAGCTACTAAAACTAAATGACCTTTGGATAATTTGGAAACTTGCATGTTATTTCTTTCCTCTATACTTTCTCCGAATACAAAAGCAAAATCCATTTCACCAGACTGTAACTCAGACTGAATATCAGATAATTTATGAACAGGTTTAATGATTACCTTAACCTTTGGAAATAACAATTTTAGTTCTTTTAGTACGTCAGGAATTTTATACGTGCATTGACTTTCTGTTGCTCCTACAACGATGGTACTTGTCATATCCTTATCGTAATTTATCTCTTCCATTGCCGATTGATATTGGGTAATGATTGCATCCGAATACGCTCTGAATCTTTCTCCAAACGGGGTTAAAACTAATTTGTTTCCCAGCCGCTCAAATAGGTTAACGCCGAGCTCTGTTTCTAAGCTTTTGATATGAGACGTTACACTGGATTGGGCATAATTTAAGATTTCAGCACTTTTGGTGAAATTCAACGTTTCACTGGCAACCTGAAATGTCGATAATTGCTTCATATCCATCGGTTTTTCCCTCCTATCATCATTTCCGATTCATACCATCGATTTTTTCGTCTGGTGTACAGATTCATATTACCATAAAATGTAGTTGAACACACAAAATGTGTAAAAATTAATAAAAAATAGGAGGTATGTACGATGAAGAATTCTAATTGTTTGGTATGTCAGTCTGCTATTGAGGTCGAAAATGAAGTTTTTGTGGGAGAAATTGTGGAATGCTCAGATTGTGGCGAAGAGCATGAAGTAGTGGAAGCGAACGGATCGTTAACGCTTGAATTAGCACCAGAAATTGAAGAATCATGGGGCGAATAATATCATGGAAATCTTAATGTGTGTAACGCGGTTGAGAGAAGAGGAAAAAATGATGATCAGCGAATTAAATAGAAAAAATATAGAGGTCAAAGTCATCTTAGATTCTATGAGTCTTCCTTTGGACGATATATTCAACAAAAGGTATGATCTTGCCATTATCCGTTGTTTATCTCAAGTAGAAGCAAAGAAAAGGGCCCATATTCTAGAGAAAGCTGGATTAAAAACAATGAATACTTCTGCTTCCATCAATGTATGCACAAATAAGATTTTGCAAGCATTATTATTTCAAAAGCATGATATCCCTCAACCAAACTATAAAGTTGCCTTTCAGCCTGGAGATTTAAAAGATAGCCAGGTGCAATTCGGTGATACATTTTTAATTAAACCGGCAACGTCTTCTTGGGGACGAGGTATTTGTCTGATCGAAAATCAAAGATGTTTAGACGCCTGGATAGCAGCGAGAGAGTCATTAGATGTCAAAAATAAAGAGTTTCCTGTTATTGCGCAAGAATTCATTAATAAAGGAAACTTTGATATCAGGGTAGTCATTATTGGATCTTTCCCTGTTGTTGCTTTTAAGAGGGTATCTAATGAATCTTGGAAAACGAACACACATTTAGGAGCATCTGTTGTTCCAATCGTTATCGATGAAGAGATTCACGAATTAGTAAATAAAGTGATAGATGCAATGGATTCAGGCGTATATGGATTAGATTTGTTGTATGACTTTACGCAAGAAAAATATTTAGTTTGTGAAATAAATCAAAATCCGGAATTTGCTCAATCCTTCAAAGAGCATAAAGTCAACATCCCTTTTTTACTGGCTAGTTACGTAGAAGATGTCATTGCCCAAGATAGAAAGGAGAATGTATATGGATAAAAACATGCGATTTCAAATCTCTTTTGTTTTATCCAGAGTCTTAAACTCTGGGATTATTATGAGTATCGAAAAGAATGAAAAAGAGATCAAAGGTCTCGAAAAAGCCATTGCAAAAATCACGAAATTACCTTATGTATCCACCTTTAATAGTTATACAGGAGCCCTGCATGGAGCCTTGCAAGGTAACGATATTGGACATGGAGACTTCGCTACATTATCCAATACGTCGGACCAAGAGGAGAAGTTTATCGATTGGCTGGGTATAACTAATCAATACGCAATGGAGCAGGATACCTTTGAGCGGTTTTCGGTAAATTGGCAGAATATTGGAAGCTTTGAAGAGGAACTTCAAAAACACTCCACTATAGTTTTGGACTTCACAGAATTAGGATTTGGACCGTGTGCGTTAATGGCAACGAAGGACAATAGAGTGTGGGAGAAAGCGGAAAGATTAAAAATTTTTGGCGCCTTTGACCTAAGAACGATGTGGACACAAGAGGAGAGTCACCCGGATTTACAGCCTGGTATTCAGTTTAATTATCGAATCAGCCCGTTAGTAGCTGCCTGTGCTAAATTATCTTTATTAAAAAGAGGTGAGATTGTTGAGAACAGATTTTTTGCAAAAACCACTTGATTTCCCGTCCGAAGAAATGGTGTTCGAGAGTCTGGCTTATTTTGGAGGAGAACCAGTATTACCCTATGATAATCGAAAGACTAATTTCCCGTACATTACAAAAGAAGATGTCATGCAAATGCTAATCTCGATCCAACACGAGCCGAATAAAGTGATTAATGAGTTTGCAGAAAAGTATAGAAAGTACGTTGGGGCAAATTATGCCATTCCGACAGCGAGTGGTACTTCGAGTTTACATCTTGCTTTAGTTGGGGCGGGAGTGAAGCCGGGGGATGAAGTAATTATCCCTAATTTTACCTTCATCGCAACAGCACAGGCTGTTGTAGCAGCTAAAGCTATTCCGGTCTTTACAGATATTGATCCGAATTCTTATTGCATGGATGTTTCTCAAGTAGAGGCACTCATAACTGATAAAACAAAGGCCATTATGCCAGTTCATGTTCACGGTCTGCCGGCAGATTTACCTGCATTGCAACAAATCTGTGATAAATATGAATTGAAGCTTGTGGAAGATGCCTCCCATGCTCATTCCGCTTCGATTCACGACGAGATTTGTGGTTCCATAGGAGATGCAGCAGGGCAAAGCTTAATGGCTGATAAGAATTTCCCTGTAGGAGGAGAAGGTGGTATTGCCTTCTTTAAAAGAGAAGAAGACTATTTTCGTGCTTTAGCATTTTTAGAGGATTCTGGGATTGATTATAGCATGTCTTGGATTGCTGCTGCTTTTGGAATCAGTCAGTTGGAAAGACTGACCTATTATGATGTAGTAAGAGCACGTAACGCAAAGTTTTTAAGTGAAGCGTTAAAAGAGACGGAGTTATTCAGCCCTCCCTATGTTCCGGAAGGATTCAAACACAGCTACAATATGTATCGTATCAAGCTAAATCCCGTGAAGAAAGGCTTGGATGATCTAGCCGATTATAAAGTAAAAGAAGCGATACAACAACTGATCATGGAGGAAGGTGTTTTTGCGAGAGAGTGGCAAAATAGACCAATCCCGGGTCATCTTCCGTTTCAGAATAAGAAAGGATTTGGAAATCAGTATCCGTTCTGTCTAAGTGATACGGATCAAAATTATCAGATCAATGACTATCCGAATACGTTATCTATGTTTCGCAGCACCTTAACCATTTGTCGGGAACTACGATCTCCTATAGAGTATGAAAGAATTCAATCTTATGCTTTAGCATTCCAAAAAATAGACCAAAATCCAGATAAGATTAGAAAAGTTGCTGAAGAACTCGATGCTATTAAACCTCCATATGAAAGGGATGCAAGGTTAGGATGAGAACAAAAATCAAAGTTGCTATTTTAGGTGGTAGTGGATTTGTTGGCATGGAAATATATCGAATATTAAAAAATCAACCTGAAGTATCCATTGAATTTGTTTCTTCTGAATCATTAGCCGGCCAATCGGTAGAGAAATATTATCGTGTTCTGAACAGCAAAAATCGGCAGTTGAAATTTAAGCCTGTTCATGAACTTACGCACGGATTTGATGTCATATTTTCGTGTCTTCCAACTGGAGTCTTACCTACTTATATTGATGACATCAAAGCGAAAGCTTTAGTTGTTTTTAACGTAAGTGGAGATTTTAGACTGAAAGAACGTGATCATCTCGAGAAATATTACCCCCAATCACTTAAAGCAGACAGTTATTTAGCATCACAATACTTTATTCCTGAATTTCATCAAATAGATCGAAACGCCAAAATTATTAATTTGCCAGGCTGCATGGCGGTAGCGAGTATCTATTCCCTTTATCCTCTTGTGAAGCATCAATTAATAGAAAATAGAGTAGTCATTGATGCGAAAACAGGGTCTAGTGGAGGAGGAAAGAAATCCTCTGAAACTCATGCAGAGAGAGCTCACAATATACGTCCTCATAAAGTTCACGGTCATAGGCATCAGCCTGAGATTATTCATGCCTTTCGAGATATGTGTGGAGCAGTTCTAGAACTGCAATTTTCTACATACAGCTTAGATTTACCTAGAGGGATCATGGTGACTGCCTATTCACAATTAAAAGAGAATATTTCGGAATTAGATGTAAAACGGTCATTCTACCGTGATTTCAAACCATTGACTTTTATCGATTACTTAAAAGATAGTGGTGGACGATTTAATCCGATGATAAAATCCACTGCTGGCACGAACAGAGTGGAAGTGGCAGCCTATGTAGATGGAAAAAACTGTGTATCAATATGTACGTTGGATAACATGATCAAAGGGGCTGCCGGACAGGCGATCCAAGCCTTTAATCAGTTTTTTGACTATCCAGAGTATCAATCTCTTAATTTTCAAAATGAAGGGATGTGGCCATAATTAGTCCATTGTATGTCATAAAGGTTGGAAGCAGTACCGTTCTTTCTCCAGACAAAACGGTATACAAAGAAATGAAAAGACTATCGGATAAAGGAAATAAGATTTTACTTGTTGCAGGAGGAGCTAAAGGAATCGAGGAGTACTATCAAACGATACAGAGAGAGGTCACGTTTTTAGATTTGAACAACGGAAGCCAAGCGAGATACTGTACTGCGGAAGAAATGAATCATATTCACGATGCTTATCAGCAAGTGATGATTCCTGTTCTAACAAACGGTTTAGAGGATCAAGGATTAAAAACATTCGCGCAATGTGCAGGTGAGCAAGGACTGGTCTTAGGGAAACAAGGACCTCCGCTTAAGGTTGTGAAAGATGGCAAAAAAGGGATTGTTAGAGATTCCTTGTATGGCAGCTATGCTTCTTGTGACAAGTTGTTGATAGAATCGCTACTAAGCCATTATGATGTCGTTTGTTTAACGCCGCCGATACAGAATGCAGATCATTCTCAGCAGTATCTGAATATCGATGCGGATATGCTGGCAGCTCATCTGGCTATAGACATGAACGCTCATCATTTGCGTTTTGTTACAGGAACGAATGGATTACTTCAGGACGTGGATGATCCTGATTCTACGGTCAAGGATATTTATTTGGACGATCCATTGGATTATGTACAAGGAAGAATGAAGCAAAAGGTTAGAGCTGCTCAGTCAGCTATACGTCTAGGTATCTGTGATGTAGCTATTATGGGACCGTCTATGTCACACTCTTCATCCTCATGGTTTTGGGATATGAAAGACGCCGACGATAGCTATGATTTAATGAACAAAGTCGTTCGTATTCCTTCCGTTTCTCATAACGAAGAGGAGCTCACCCAATATCTGTTGCATCACATTCAAATTCCTGGTGTAACCAACGCTGTAGATCATGCGGGAAACATTGTCTTTGAAAAAGGGGATGGTGATCATACTCTGTTGTTATTAGGGCACGTAGATACAGTTCCGCATTTATGGAAGGTGAAAAGTGAGGAGACAACAATCTCTGGAAGAGGGGTTGTCGATGCGAAAGGGTGTTTTGTGAATTTTGTACAGATGCTAAAGGACGTACAGGTACCAGTTAACTGCAAATTAAAAGTAATTGGCGCAGTTGAAGAAGAGGTATCCTCCTCGGCTGGAGCCTATTATGTGAGGGATCATCATCCAGCAGACGCTGTCATTATTGGTGAACCGAGTGGGGAAAATAATCTGACGCTCGGCTATCATGGATTGCTTAAGTTAGGCATCACGATAAACAAGAGTCAAAAACATAGTGCTTCGAGAGGTAATGTGAGCGTTGCTGATCAGTTTTTCCTGATTAAGAACGAGTTAGAAAGCAGGATGAAGATTATAGATCCTGATCATGTGGCCACTACCACAAGGGTTAACCAATATAAAGAAGAGGACAGGGATGTTTTAGAAGCAATTTTGAATTTCAGAATATCTCCAGGTGTAGAGGAAGACTATGTCAGTAAATTGAACTTACGTGTTTCGGAGGAGATTACGATTGATGTTTTAAGAGCAACACCAGGTTTTATGAACAAAAGAAACTGCTTATTAGTAAAATCATTCGCAAAGAGTTTTGCGAACCAAAAGGTAAAGTGTAAATATTTAAAGAAGACCGGAACAAGCGATATGAATACACTTGCTACAACCTGGAAAGATGTACCGATTATAGCGTATGGACCAGGAGATTCAAACCTTGATCATACTAATGAAGAGTTTCAATCCTACAGTGAAATCGATCAATCTAGGATTATATTAAAAGATGCAATCGAATACTGGTTTTCTAGAGTGACGGAGGTGGAGAAGCGTGCTCATCGACAAAGAGTTAGCCAATGATATGGCCAAGACGGAAGAAAGACTTGAGGCTTTATCGAAGAAGACTCGAGAAGCCATTATAGATATTGCAGCAACAGAGACAGGTTGCCACATAGGAGGAAGTCTATCGGTTACAGATCTGCTCATCGCGTTATTTGAAAAGTATATGGATAATAGCCGCAATCAAGTTGTACTTAGCAAAGGGCATGCTGCCGCTGCATTGTATTCCGTTCTTTATGTATCAGGAATATTGGAAAAGAATCCAGCAGAGAGTTATGGAAGAAGTGATTCTTTATTGACGGGCCATCCTAATCATAAAATCCAGGGAATTCCTTATTCTACAGGGAGTCTTGGACATGGCATCCCCTATGCAGCGGGATGGGCATTGTCTCAGAAATTAAAAGGGTCTGCAGGGATTGGAGTAGCTGTTTGTGGAGATGGAGAACTTCAAGAAGGCCTCTGTTGGGAAACATTCCAAGTCGTTCAGGCAAAGCAGATTAATAATTTTTTATGTGTGGTGGATTGTAATGGAGGCCAAAATGATGGGTTTGTTCACCAAATATCACCTTTAGAAGATGTTAGAGAAAGGTTCGAATCATTTGGATTTCAAACTGTCGAGATTAATGGTCATGATTTCAGGGAAATAAACGAGGCTTTACTTGCGTTTGAGGCTGCCTCAAAGCCTTTTGCCATTATTGCAAATACGGTGAAAGGCAAAGGTGTGCCGGATATTGAGGGCAACCCTAAGGCTCATTATGCTAAAATCCCCAATCGATTAAAAAATAAGTGGAAAAGGAGTATGGTATGACGTTATCAGGTCGTGATACTTACCGAGATGAATTGACTAAAATAGCAGAAAATGATGATCGCATTTTATGTTTAGAAGCAGATTTGGGAGGAAAGAATCACCAGTTTGAGTCTCAATTTCCGAATCGTTTTTTCAATATGGGTATTGCGGAAATGACCAGTATTGATATGGCTGCCGGATTGGCGGAAGCTGGGTTTATTCCTTTCTTCTCGACTTTTGCCACGTTTGCTTCTCTCCGTTCAGCAGAAAGTATCAAATTAGCAATGGGATATATGGAAAAGAACATTAACATTATCGCACCGTACGGGGGTGTTTCCGGAGGCTGGTTTGGAACAACCCACCATTCATTAGAAGACATTGGGGTAGTGAGGACCTTTCCTAATATTAAGATTGCGTGTCCTTATGGAGAAGAAGATACCAGACGGGTCATTCGGGAGGCTGTTTCTTCTCCTCATCCTTACTATGTTCGGTTGTCTCGAAACGAGTCATTCGTAAGCTTAGATAGAGACGAAGATCAAGCTACTATGCCTCTCGTAAATCAGAAAGGAAACGGAAAACTTTGCTTACTATCTATTGGTGAACAAGGAACAGAATTATGCAAAAAAATACAGGAGGTATATCCTGAAATATCTCATGTTCATCTGTGTTATATCGATCAAGTAAGTTTAAGAAATAGTATTGCCCAGTTAGAAGAACACGGAAACACGTTCTTAGTAGTAGAAGAACATCGATTAGCGGGTGGGACTGCTTCTTTACTAGCTGTCCTGATGCCGGATAATCGTGTACATTCTTTTGACTGTGGAGAAGAATGGCCGGTATATGGTGGTTCTCATCAAGAAACACTAGCATATCTGGCATTTGACTATGAAACGTTGGAAGAAAAAGTGAAAAATCTCTTAAGTGAAGGAGCTGAAGTGAATTGGTAGATCAAAAGGTGGTAGCTTTTGTAGAACCAAGCTTCTATGGAGTTGATTTTGTAGAACGCACACACAGAAAAGGGTGCAAAGTAATCGCAATAGGATCATCTCTGGATAATCCTATGAAATACAACTATGAAACATTTTATGATGATTTTTTAGTTGCTGATATTCGAAATCCACAGTCCATTTATCAAGCAATCAAGCAATCGCCTTATTATGGAAAGTTAGATGCTTTGATTCCTGCGACAGACTATGCTTCTCACTATACTGCAGAGGTGGCTGAGTGGCTTTCGTTACCTACGATTCCCTCCTTTGCTGCATACAATGCTAGAAATAAAGACTTAGCACGTAAAGCGTATAGAGACAATCATGTACCAAGCGCTCAATATGCTAAAGTGGCGAATTATGAAGAAGCCTGTCAAGCTGCTGCCAAAATTGGGTATCCGGTTGTCGTCAAACCAACAAATTGTGCGAGTAGTCAGGGAGTCTATTTTATTAATAATGAAGAGGAATTGCGAACTGCTTTTCAAAAATTAAGAGAGTTCAAAAAAACGTATATGGGCTTTGATGTAAGTACGGACTATTTAGTAGAGGAATATTTAGAGGGACCTGAATTTAGTGTGGAGCTATTTCTGAGGGATAAAGAAGTGATTTTTTCATCAGTTACAGAGAAAATCACTTCCGATTTGCCTTATTTTGTGGAAATTTCACACACTTCTCCTACTTCAAGCCAAGAAGATAGAGTAGAAGAAATGATTGATGTGAGTGTCCAGGCCATGTTAGCAATAGGCATCGATAACGGTCCTAGTCATGTGGAAATAAGGTTAACCAATACAGGTCCGAAAATTATAGAGGTGAATGGCAGACCTGGTGGTGATAATATCGCCTCTCAATTACTTTTTAACACATATGGCCTCGATATTTTTGAAGAAACGGTTAATTTTTATTTGAACTTACCAATTAAAGATGATTTCCCTGTCGAAAGGGCAACATCGATTGCATTCCTCACCTCAAGACAAAATGGAAAGATTTCGTCAATAGAGGGAATGGATCAAATAAAAAATGATACATCAGTCATTAAGTATGACATTAGTGTGAATCCAGGGGATACAGTAAAAATTCCAGAAAGTTCAGATGATCGATTAGGTTATGTGATAACAACAGGGAAAAATGCGAAAGAGGCAAAAAGGAAAGCAATGGATTTAATCAATTCCATTCAATTAGTTTACCAGTAGTGATACAAAACCCCAACATTCATAAGAGTTTGTGGGGTTTTTCTATTTTACACGTTAGGAAAGTATAAATTTTAACAATGAAGTAGCTTGACGTAGTGAAAATTTAGAGTGTACCAAGTATAAGAAAGTATATAATTTGCGCTGATGTCTAGCTCCGAGCGCCAGAAACTAGACGACTTCTCGAATCACCCTACGATAAGTCATCATCGGTTCGCTTTTCTCAGTGATTCCTTTATCTCAGTTGATTCTGAAGCCGCTACGTTTCTAAACGGGCGCTCTGCGCTTTTCTTATGTGATCACCACATTTGCCATCGCTTTTTCCGATGGCAGCGATTTGGATTTTCCGTTTTATGGAACAAGATTACTGTGATAGTATTTTTTGTACGTTAGAGAATATAAAATGTCAGCAATGAAGAAGCTCGTAGTGATAATTTAGCAGGTTCAAAATAACGTTTCACAAACTAAATGAAGAGGTGATGAGATGTCGGTGTTATTTAGAAAAAGCTTCTTATTCTTTTTTCTTGCAGATATCATATCTGGATTTGGGGTAGGAATGAGTACGATTGGGGCAAATTGGTATCTCTTGGACGAAACTGGTTCTACCGGGGCTGTAGGTTTGATGTTAGCTCTTAATGTTGTGTCGGGTTTCTTAGTTTCCCCTTTAACAGGGATTCTGACCGATAAATTTAATAGAAAAGTTGTTATTCAAATAACGTTTATTCTGAGAGCAGTGTCCATTGGATTGCTCACAGCTGTCTTTCTGATCGATGGATTTGCTCTTGCGTATATTTATCTGTTTGCGATCATTAATGGAGTTGGGTGGAGTATTTACATGTCTGCTTCGCGAAGTCTCATTCAAGAATTATTATCAGAAGAAGAATTGTCCAAGGGTAATTCTTTAATTGAAATCAGCTTACAGGTTGGAATGTTCATGGCAGGGGCGGCTTCTGGCTTTATTTATAAGTTTTCCGGATTCGAAACCATCCTGCTCATTAATTCCTCGATGTTTGTGATAAGCAGCTTATTAATGGTTCTTGTCAGGTATCAGTCTATCCTGTTAGAAGACAAAAGAGAAGGGTATGTTCAATCCTTTAAAAAGGGTATTCATTATTTGGCTTCCCATCGATTAACATTCCTGATTGGGTTAGTAGCCATTGTGCCATTAGTAACGACTATGATTTTTAATGTGGTGCTGCCTGAATACGTAAGTAATACGCTGAAGGCTGATTCTATTGTTTTTGGCTTTTCAGATATGGCGTACGGAATTGGTGGCTTGATGTCAGGGTTTATAGCGGCTCCTCTTGCGAAAAAGATGACAGAAAATAAAGCTATTACGATCATTTTTAGCTTATCGGTCGTGACATTAATGGGCTTATCTATTAACGTATTCGTTATTTTCATATTTTTGGGCAGCTTCTTGATTGGTTTTTCCAATTCATCTATACGAATTATTATGAATACAATGCTTATGGAGATTGTTCCAAAACCTTTAATGGGAAGAGCGATGTCGGTGTGGATGGGTATTGCTTTATTACTACAAACGGTCATTGCTGGTGGACTTGGCTTGCTCATCGATGTTTTTTCTCCAAATATAGGTTTCATCTGTATGGGAGGATTAATGCTTTTCGGTTTAGTATTACATGTTAGTGTATCAAGGAGTAAAAAGAAAGAAAAATATAGCTATGAGGTGGTTTAAATGAAGCTTGGCGTCATCTATGGAAGTATGAGAAAGAACGGAAACACGGCACGTTTAACAGAAAAAGTCATTAAACATTTACCAGATGTCACAGAAGTGGATTTAAAAAACTATGATTTCAAAGATATTATCGACCAAAGGCATGACAATGGTGGATTTGACCAAGTCGATGATGAGTATGATCGTATTATTGATCAAATCATAGATTGTGATGTTTTAATTTTTTCGACGCCGATTTATTGGTATGGGATGACCGGTGTGATGAAACGGTTCATTGATCGTTGGTCGCAAACGGTAAGAGATGATAAGTATCCGGATTTTAAGGAAAAAATGGAGCAAAAACAGGCCTATATTATCGCGGTTGGAGGAGATAATCCTCGCGAGAAAGGACTCCCACTCGTACAACAGTTTACTTATATCTGCCAATTTATCGGATTGCAATATAAAGGATATGTATTGGGGCAAGCTGCGAAGCCTGATGATATCTTGCAAGATGAGGAAGCGTTGGGGGATGCTCGGAAGCTGGGAGAGTTGTTGCAAAAGAGGGCTGAAATGGGCAACTATTTATAAGTAGAATAAAAAACACAAATGGTTTTGATATGCTCCCTTCTAAGTAGACAGATAAAAAATAAAAATCTGTTACTTGGGGGGAGTTACTTTTATGTCTAGAAAAGGTTATACTATTGAATTTAAACGGATGGTATTGGAAGCATACGAAAACA
>NZ_JBQQCK010000025.1:0-10589 GCF_052246695.1 Gracilibacillus sp. D59
ACCCGTCCGCCGCTCGTTCCACAAACGTCACTCCGAAGAGATCTGTTTGCTTCCCGCGCTCGACTTGCATGTATTAGGCACGCCGCCAGCGTTCGTCCTGAGCCAAGATCAAACTCTCAATAAAGTTTACTTGTGCTCGCTTCTATAAGCTAGCTTGTTTCATGTTTTAAATCATACTGGTTGTTTTGTTCAGTTTTCAAAGATCAATGTCTTTTTGAAGCGACAAATAAATTATATCAAATGGTTATTTGCCTGTCAATATTTTTTCGAACTCTTTTAACGAGTCAACTTTTACAATGATACACACTATTAAATAAAAAGTCAATACTATTTCGTAATTTTTATTATATATAGAAACAATCATAATATACATATTTAAATGCATTATTAAATCAATATTTTCAAGTAATGAACAAACCCGCTTCTAGTATTAAAAACGGGTTTGTTTGATAATCTTTAATTCGCAACAATATTCACTAACTTACCAGGAACTACAATGACTTTACGTACAGTTTTTCCTTCAATTCGTTCTTTAATAGATTCTTGTTCTAATGCAATTTGTTCGATTTCATCTTTAGATGCATTTCTATCAACCATCATTTTCGCACGAACTTTACCCATGATTTGAATAACTATTTCCACTTCGTTCTCCACTAACTTAGCTTCATCAAATGTAGGCCATGGTTCATATGCTAAGGTGTCATCATGTCCAAGCAACTGCCAGATCTCCTCTGTTAAGTGCGGAGCTACTGGTGATAACAACTTTACAAATCCTTCAGCATACACTTGCGGAATTTCATCCGCTTTATATGCCTCATTAATAAATACCATCATTTGTGAAATACCTGTGTTGAAGCGTAAACCCTCAAAATTTTGTGTTACTACTTTTACTGTTTCATGATAGATTTTTTCTAAATCATCGGAACGTTCTGCTTCCGTTACTTTATTAGTTAACTGGTGATCATCTGTTACAAATAAGCGCCACACTCGATCTAAGAATCTTCTTGCACCATCCAAACCATTCGTACTCCATGCAACAGAGGCATCTAATGGTCCCATAAACATTTCATACAACCTTAAAGTGTCCGCTCCATGAGTTTGGACAATTTCATCCGGATTAACAACATTTCCTTTAGACTTACTCATTTTCTCATTATTTTCACCAAGAATCATCCCTTGGTTAAACAGTTTTTGAAATGGTTCTTTGGTAGGGACAACACCGATATCATATAAAAACTTGTGCCAGAAACGTGCATACAATAAGTGTAATACAGCATGTTCAGCTCCACCAATATAGACATCCACCGGTAACCATTCTTTTAATGCGTTAAAATCAGCAAGTTTCTCTGCATTACGAGGGTCTATATAGCGCAAGAAATACCAACAGCTACCTGCCCATTGTGGCATTGTATTCGTTTCACGACGACCTTTCATACCTGTTTCAGGATCTGTCACATTGACCCAGTCTTCCATATTAGCAAGTGGTGATTCCCCTGTTCCTGATGGTTTTATTTCAGCTGTTTTCGGCAGTACTAATGGTAACTCGTCCTCTGAAACAGCGGACATGGAACCATCCTCCCAATGAATAACCGGAATCGGTTCACCCCAATAACGTTGACGACTAAACAACCAATCTCGAAGGCGATACGTAACTTTACGCTCCCCTACTTCATTGTCTTCTAACCAATCAATCGCCTTTGTGATGGCATCTTCTTTATTTAATCCATTTAAAAATTCCGAATTAATATGTGGACCATCGCCTGTAAAGGCCTCTTCTTCTATATTACCTCCATCTAAGACAGGAATAATTTCAAGTTTGTATTTTTTGGCGAACTCATAGTCTCGCTCATCATGCGCTGGTACTGCCATGATTGCACCTGAACCATATGTCATTAAAACGTAATCCGCTACCCAAATAGGAAGTTTTTTACCATTAATCGGGTTAATGGCATAAGCTCCAGAAAACACACCGGTTTTATCTTTTGCAAGATCTGTACGTTCAAGATCACTTTTTGTCTTTACGTTATCTAAGTATCCTTTTACATCATCCAGTTGCTCTGCTGTTACTACCTTATCCACCAATGGGTGCTCTGGTGCTAACACAGCATAAGTAGCACCAAATAATGTATCTGGCCTTGTTGTAAAAACTGTAAATGAATCATCATGACCATCTATATCAAAAGTTACTTCAGCACCTTCTGACCGGCCAATCCAATTACGTTGCATGTCTTTAATACTTTCCGGCCAATCTAACTCATCTAAGTCTTCCAATAAACGATCGGCATATGCAGTGATTTTTAACATCCATTGTTTCATAGGCTTTCGTTCAACAGGATGTCCGCCGCGTTCACTTTTTCCGTCTATTACTTCTTCATTGGCAAGCACAGTACCCAATGCTGGACACCAGTTAACTGGTACTTCATCAATATAAGCTAATCCTTTTTCATATAGTTTTAAGAAAATCCATTGTGTCCATTTATAATAATTTGGATCAGTTGTATTTACTTCACGGTCCCAGTCATATGAGAAACCTAAATCTTGTATTTGTCTACGGAAGGTATTAATATTTTGCTCTGTAAAAACTGCCGGGTCATTCCCTGTATCTAACGCATATTGTTCGGCAGGCAAACCAAATGCATCCCATCCAATTGGGTGTAACACTTCATATCCTTGCATTCGTTTCATTCTTGATAAGATATCTGTTGCTGTATAACCTTCAGGGTGCCCAACGTGCAGACCAGCACCTGATGGATATGGGAACATATCTAATGCATAAAACTTATCCTTATCAGACCCTGTATCCGTTGCAAAAGTTTTATTTTCTATCCAATAATTGCGCCATTTTTCTTCAATTTTAGTATGATCAAATGACATATACTACTTCCTCCTTCGAACTATTATGTATATACGCAGACCGAAACATATGTTCTTGAACGCAAAAAAATCTCCCTAATCCCACAATGGGACGAGAGAGATTCCCGCGGTACCACCCAACATTAGTGTTAATTTTAACACCCACTTAAAATCCTTAACGCGGACAACGACAAAAGCTACTATCCTGTTCACTTTTGTAACATCTGAGGCGAGTTCGTAACAGATTAGGGGTAGCTCACACCAACCGCTACCTCTCTTAGCCTAATCCTTTTACTACTATTCCTCTTCATCGTCATTTATATGATCTGTTGTACATAATCTGTTATACTTTCTGATAGTTTAAAGAAATGTCTGAATTTTGTCAAGGAGTGTCTTGACTACCAGATATAAACCTTTGCTTCGTAAGGCTGTAGAGTCATTGTTTCAGATAACACTTTCCCTTCCACATTCGTTAACACCAATTCAGGCGAATTTTCAAGAACATGATTAGGAATATTTACAACTGCCTCTGTTTCAAACAAATTGGCTAAAATAAGTGCTCCCCGATCTCCAAGCTTACGTGTATAGGCATATACCTGATCATGATCCTCTAACACCAATTCATAACTACCATATACTAAAACTTCATATTGTTTTCTGGTAGCAATCATTTTTTTATAATAATATAAGATCGAAGAAGGATCTTTTTGCTGTGCTGCAACATTTATTTCCTTATAGTTTGGATTCACTTTCAACCATGGCGTGCCGTTCGAAAAACCTCCATTCGTATCATGATTCCATTGCATAGGCGTTCTGGAATTATCTCGACCACTCTTCCAAATTTTTTTCATAATTTCTTCGTGCGATTTCCCTTCAGCAATTTCGCTGTGATACATATTCTTGATCGCGACATCATTATAATCATCAATCGAATTAAATTGCACATTTGTCATACCAATCTCTTGTCCCTGATAAATAAATGGCGTTCCGTGCATAAAGAAAAACATGGTAGCCAAGCATTTCGCCGATTGCTCGCGATACTTCTCGTCATTCCCCCATGTTGAAACCGAACGAGCCTGGTCGTGATTTTCTAAGAAAAGAGCATTCCATCCAACACCTTCTAACCCTTTTTGCCACTTAGTAAGCGTCTTTTTTAATGTATGGATATCAAGGCCACCTTCTACACTCATATCCCACAGTCCTAAATGCTCAAATTGAAAAATCATATCAAAATATCCTTCATTTTCATCAACCCATTGATCAGCATCTTCCACCGTTACACCATTCGCTTCACCAACCGTCATAATATCATAGTTATGGATAGTCTCTTTTGCAAATTCTTTTAAAAACTTATCAATCCCGGGTTGATTCATATGACCGTCGAAAGATGGTACATAATTTTTATTATCGGGATTTGGCATATCGGGAAATCCAGGGAGCTTTTTAATATGAGAAATCGCATCAACTCTGAAACCATCAATCCCTTTGTCTAACCACCAGTTCACCATGGCATAGAGGTCTTTACGCACTTCAGGATTTTCCCAATTCAAGTCAGGTTGTTTAGTTGAAAATACATGCATATAATATTCAGAAGTTTTCTCATCATATTGCCATGCTGAACCACCAAAAATAGATTCCCAATTGTTCGGCTCTTCTCCATTATTACCAGAGTGCCAAATATAATAATCACGATATGGATTATCTTTAGATGACCTCGACTCGATAAACCATTCATGCTCATCTGACGTATGATTAATCACTAAATCCATGATTAACTTCATATCCCGATTATGTACTTCTTCCAGAAGCATATCGAAATCTTCCATCGTTCCAAAATCGTCCATAATTTTTTTATAGTCACTAATATCATATCCATTGTCATCATTTGGCGATTGATAAATAGGACTGATCCAGACCACATCAATACCAAGCGTTTTTAAATAATCAAGTTTTGAAATAATTCCTTGCAAATCTCCAATTCCGTCTCCATTTGAATCCATAAAACTTCGTGGGTAAATTTGATATGCTACTGCTTCTTTCCACCATTTTCTATTCATGAAACAACCCCCTATAATATAAAAGACAGGCATCTATACTGTTTCCAATATCTACTCAAGCTACCTAAGCAAGACACCCTCAAGCATTTTTGTATTTTTTGCGCAATCGGTTGCATACATATTATATTATCATGTAATATATTTCTGTCAATAGTATTCCGTGAATTTAGAAATTATCTAATCTATTTCTAGCAATCGATTGCACTTTAAATGAAGAACAACCGGACACCTTTTTGTGCATTTATACTTTCTTGCTTCATACAAAAAAGAGCATCCTTTTGGATACTCTTTTACGCTTTTTGTTTTTCCTTGTCTTTTTTAATTTGTTTACTACGAAGCTGCCCACATGCTGCATCAATATCTGTACCATGTTCAACACGAACACCACATTTTATGCCGTTCTCTAATAATATTTGATAAAAGTCTAAAATCGCCTTTTTCTCACTTCTATCATATTGATTATGTTCATCAACTGGGTTATATGGAATTAAATTCACATATGACAAATGCTTTTTGTCTTTTAATAAGGATACTAACTGTTCAGCTTCTTCCTTATGATCATTCACACCTTTTAGTAAAATGTATTCAAAAGTAATCCTGCGGTTGCTTTTTTCTAAATAATAATCAATCGCTGGCATTAATTTTTCTAAAGGAAAAGCTTTATTTATCTTCATAATTTTTGTTCGCAATTCATTATTTGGTGCATGTAACGACAGTGCTAGATTCACTTGTAAATTCTCATCAGCAAAATCGTAAATTCTTTTTGCTAAACCACTTGTTGAAACGGTAATATGTCGTGCACCAATTGAGAGCCCAGCTTGATCGTTTACGATTCTTAAAAAGTCCATTGTGTTGTCATAATTATCAAATGGTTCCCCAATACCCATTACAACTATATGACTGACACGTTCCTCTTCACCCTTAGCATCTAAATGTTTTTGTACATTCATAATTTGCTCTACGATTTCACCGGCAGAAAGGTCTCGATTCTTCGTTAATAAACCACTCGCACAAAAAGAACAGCCGATATTACAACCAACTTGCGTTGTCACACACACAGAATAACCATAATTAAATTTCATTAATACGGTCTCAATTAAATTACCATCAGAAAGCTTAAATAAAAATTTAATTGTTCCGTCTTTGGATTCCTGTTTTACTTCCTGCTCAAGTGTACCTAAATGAAAGTTTTCCTCTAATACTAGCTGGCAATCCTTATTTAAATTATACATTTCATCAAATGTATTAACTCTTTTTTTATATAACCAATCCCAAACTTGTTTAGCGCGGAATTTCTTTTGACCATGTTCTACTAACCATTCCTGCAGCTGATCAAATGTCAATGAATAAATGGAGCTTTTCATCAAAATCCCTCATTTCATAATAGCTCTTATTTCCATCATTACATCATACTAAATTTCGTTGGCAATAACAAGGTCATTTTTTTCTTACAATATCTAAATATAGATGTATGATAAGTAATATAATACCTAATGTCCATGTAATCCATGCTGGATAAATAAATATATGAGAAATATTTTTCAAAAAAGGTATTTCTAACGCTTCAGAAAGTTGATATGTAGCAGTCGTGTACATCGCAAGTGGAAAGACCATTCCCCACATTTGAAAATCATAATTTATCGGAAAACGATGAACAATATAACGCCAATACATTAAAATCACCAATAATGGTATCCACCATGTGCCTGTTACCCAAAAGAATAAGGTAAATCCCTTGATAAAAGAAACGAATTGTTCAATAAATGGTGAACCAGCGGCATTCATAATAATCGTGGAACCTGCTAATGTCGTAATTGCAACAGCACCCATATTAATCCAATAAGGAGGTGTTAATGCTGCATGTTTTAAGTTCAAAAATGTAAAACGATAAAAAATAAGCGTAATAATACTTAAATAAAGCATACATCCTAATAAAAACATCGATACAGTAAAAAAATTGATAAAACCTATTGACGTTGGATTATTGTAGTACGGAATCAAGAAAACACCTAATATTGCAATAGATTGAGTGGCCACGGTCGCAATCAACCACGCACCATTAATTCCTTCTGCTAAAGTTGGTTTATCCTCTCTAATAGTGACTGCAGTAAAGAAAGAATACATGATGACGAACCACAAGACGATTGAAAAAACCCACAATATAAATGCTATACTGTACAATTGTTCAAGAATAACAAGTTGGCTCCCAAAAACATTCGTTCCAGCAACCAGTGTAAAAAAACCTGGACCTTTTAAATGACTGGTTAAATCTTCTTTGACATTCTCAAAATAAAACATAACTCTTATAATTGTTAAGATAGCTATTACCAAATAAAAAATAATATTACAGAACAACAGCACTCGACTTATTACATGAAAACCAAGTAGATGTGAGGCAATAGATAAAGCACCTGTTGCCATTACCAATGCAAAATATCCGGTAAATAAAAATTTTATCTTCTCTCTAATAATCGACACTTTGTCAGCTCCTTCTCTTAATCCTTTCCATAATTTACTCATTGTTATGCTTCACCTTTTCATTATCTTACGTGATAAGTATGACTGCTTAAAAAGTTAATTGTATATTACACTAAAACGAAAAGGCGAAGGGATGAAATCACAATGCAAATAAATAAAGTTGATCAACATGACAGTGGTTCCTGTTTTTTGCAATTGTTAAAAAATATCGGTGTTAACACCTTTGGATCCGTATTTCAGTCAATATGGTTAAAACAAGACAAAGATATCTTACACCCACAGTTGACACATGAGCAATCCGTTATTCATGCTGCTGATGGTTACGCTCGCACTACAGGGAAGACTGGTATTACATTTGTTACAACGGATTTCCTTAACTGGTATTGCAAACAGCTGATTGAGGTGAGAAACCTTTCGTTTCACCTGTAATACGATCACTGAAGCGAACCCTACCATACCTTTTATTAGTGACATTAAACCAGGGTGAAGAAGTAGTGAACTGGAAAAATACCTCACCAAAATTTTCGGAATCAACAAGTAAGTTAAAACCAGATGATATTATCCGTACTGTTGACCAATATACCAAAGAAAATACTATTGTGGCGACTGATGTTGGACAGCACTATATTTCCCATTTCGTCGTCCTCGACAATTACTAACTTCTGGAGGTTTTGGTACAATGAGATATGGATTACCAGTTTCCATCGGGGCTGAAGTAAGCAAAAAAGAGCAACAAGTAGTTTGTTTTACTGGTTATGGCAGTAACCAAATGAATATACAGAAGCTTCATCATATTTCTCGTAATAATCTAAACATAAAAATAAATATTCTCAAGTAAAAATCAGTTCTCCTGATTTTCTTGCTTTTGCTGAAAGTTTTGGCATGAAAGGATATCACGCTTCCACAAAATCAAAGGCAGAAAAAATTATTCGTGAAGCTTTCACAACGAATCTTCAGGCGATATTAGACTTGTCATTAAAGAAGAGATTAATGTTTATCCCATAGTGCCAGCTGGAGGAAATTATACAGATGCTATACACGGAAATGAATCAAATACAAAGAAAATAACAAGATCATAATTAATTTGAACATAGACTTGCAATTTAATTTTATCCTTGCTATAATTAATGTAGCTATTTTGTTCGATGACACCTTCAAGTATCGTAACGTAAAGTTTTCGTTTTGAGGCAAGAGCAAGAATAGTAATACAATTGTGTGAACGGTTCACACTAGGAGGAAAAGAAATATGGTACAAGGTACAGTAAAATGGTTTAACGCAGACAAAGGTTTTGGATTTATCGAAGTAGAAGGACAAGACGACGTATTCGTACACTTCTCTGCTATCCAAGGCGAAGGCTTTAAAACACTTGAAGAAGGTCAAAGCGTAACTTTCGATATCGAAGAAGGTAACCGCGGACCACAAGCAGCTAACGTAGTAAAAAACTAATTTAGTGCTTATTTAGAAAAAACGCTTATGCTTTTTAGCATAGGCGTTTTTTTTGTGGAAATATTCGGCCAGTTTACTGTTTTCTATGTGATTAATTCCTTCAGAATTACTACATGATTATATTGCTGTTCTTTCGCCGCAAACACTAATGTGATCTCTTGTCCACATTCCTTGTAGTATGTTCGTAATTGATTCAATGCTTCTTTTTTTATCGGGTCATTATCTAATTCTTCTAAATATAATTCTTTGAAGTGTTCAAATTTGTCAGGATCATGCTGAAACCATTTTCTTAACTCATGCGAAGGTCCAATTTCCTTTAACCACACGTCTACATGTGCCTTCTCTTTTGAAACACCCCGAGGCCAAACACGATCAACTAGAATACGAAAACCATCCTCTTCCCTTACTTCGTCATAAACACGCTTTAATTGAATGAACACCACCCCCAAGCAAAATATTAGACCTTTCCTATGATTGAGCGTATCATTTCTTACATCCTCAAGTAAAATAAGGAGTGATTACATGGGAAATATATTTTCCAATGTTAAATTTTCAATATTAGACTTAGCACCTATCTTACATGGACATGATGCTTCGTTATCTTTTCAAAATAGTGCAGATTTAGCACAACATGTGGAAAAACTAGGCTATTATCGCTATTGGTTAGCGGAACATCATAACATGCCAGGTATCGCCAGTTCTTCTACTTCACTCGTCATCAGCCATATTGCTAGTCACACAGAAAAAATTCGAGTAGGTTCAGGAGGGATAATGCTTCCAAACCACGCACCATTAGTGATTGCAGAGCAGTTTGGTACACTTGATGCACTATATCCGAATCGAATAGATTTAGGATTAGGACGTGCACCTGGTAGTGATCAAGCAACTGCTTATGCACTAAGGCGCACTTTAAACAGCAGTCCAGAGGATTTTCCAAATCAAGTTGATGAATTAGAATCCTATTTTGCTGGTACAGCGAGAGTAAAAGCAGTTCCAGGTCAAGACGCAAATGTGCCCTTATGGTTACTTGGTTCAAGTGATTTTAGTGCTCGCCTTGCTGCAGAAAAGGGACTGCCGTTTGCATTCGCAAGCCATTTTTCACCTGACTATACATTGCCTGCATTACGCTTATATCGAGAACGTTTTACACCATCAAACCAACTTAGTAAGCCACAGACGATGGTTGGTGTAAACATTATCGCTGCGGAAACAACTGAAAAGGCAAAATGGTTAGCGACTTCCCAACAACAGCAATTCTTGTCAATGATACGTGGAAAGCCTTCTCAATTAATGCCACCAATTGATGATATTGAACAAGAATGGACTGTTTATGAAAAAGCATCAGTGGAAAAATCAGTGAATAGCAAATCAACTATTGTTGGTGATAAAGATGTAGTAAGAGAAAAATTAGCTGCATTTATTGAAGAAACAGAAGCAGATGAAGTAATTATTAATTCACAAATATATGATCATGAAGAACGTAAAAATTCATATCAAATCGTATCCGATCTTGTACATAGCTAATGGCTACATAAGGATACTACCATTCGAATAAACGAAATCCCAAACAAAAGAAGGCTGGGACAAAAGTGATCTTATAAAAATAATATCCGAACGATTATGCGAATTGATATGCTCCCTTCTAAGTAGACAGATAAAAAATAAAAATCTGTTACTTGGGGGGAGTTACTTTTATGTCTAGAAAAGGTTATACTATTGAATTTAAACGGATGGTATTGGAAGCATACGAAAAC
>NZ_JBQQCK010000026.1:0-9059 GCF_052246695.1 Gracilibacillus sp. D59
GTTTTCGTATGCTTCCAATACCATCCGTTTAAATTCAATAGTATAACCTTTTCTAGACATAAAAGTAACTCCCCCCAAGTAACAGATTTTTATTTTTTATCTGTCTACTTAGAAGGGAGCATATCAAGCTCCACGAGGGACGTTTTTTTATTTTTTACATTTATGTCCTTCATTACTACAACATAAGTCGTTTACTTTTTTAGTAGTCTATAAGCTTATTTTATATAATTTAATAAATAACTCCACACGTCTTCTTTTCCTTCGCTCGTTTCAGCTGAGAAGGGGATAACGCTATCGTCCGGATCTAATTCGAGCGTATCAATTACCCTTTTTATATGAGTCGCTTTTTTGTTTTTAGGAATTTTGTCTAATTTGGTTGCGACCACTAATACAGGGATTTCATAATACTTTAGAAAGTTGTACATCATCACATCATCTTCTGTTGGTTTATGACGGATATCCACAATCAAAACAGTTAATCTTAACGTATCACGGAGCGAGAAATATTCTTCCATCATCTTACCCCATTTTTCCCGCTCTTTCTTGGATACTTTAGCATAACCATAACCTGGAACATCAACGAAGTAAAAGCTGTCATTAATGTTATAAAAGTTTAATGTTTGTGTTTTGCCAGGCTTTGAAGACGTTCGAGCTAAATTTTTTCGGTTAATTAATTTATTTATAAATGACGACTTTCCGACGTTAGACCGACCAGATAAAGCAATCTCTGGCCATCTGTTTGAAGGATATTGCTTTTCGGACACTGCACTAATAACTATTTCTGCCTTATTGACTTTCATCTTTCTCCTCCACTAACGCATATTCCAAAACAGTATCTAAATGATCAACAGGAACAAAGGTTAAACCTTCCCGAACACTTTCCGGTATATCTTCCAAATCTTTTTTGTTATCAGCTGGAATAATAATCGTCGTTATACCTGCCCGGTGCGCACTAAGAGATTTTTCTTTCAATCCACCAATCGGAAGCACTCGACCTCTTAAGGTAATTTCCCCTGTCATTCCAACTTCTTTTCGAACTGCACGTCCTGTTAAAGCTGATACAAGGGCAGTTGCCATCGTAATACCTGCTGATGGACCATCTTTTGGGGTGGCACCTTCAGGAACGTGAATATGAATATCATATTTTTCATGAAAATCCGGATCAATTTTTAATTGATCTGCTCTTGAACGAATATAACTGAAAGCGGCTTGTGCCGATTCCTTCATGACATCTCCTAATTTACCAGTTAAAGTCAGTTTACCTTTACCTTTTGCAACACTAACTTCAATCGATAAGATGTCACCACCTGCAGCTGTATAAGCTAAACCTGTTGCAGCACCAATTTGATGTTCTTCTTCCATCATGCCGTAGCGGAATTTGGGTTTTCCTAAAATTGTTTCTAATTGTTTTTCGGTGACAACAACACGTTGCTTTTCACCAGAAACGATGATTTTAGCTGCCTTTCTACAAATAGAAGCAAGCTGACGCTCCAATCCACGTACTCCAGCTTCTCTTGTAAAAACACGGATAAGCTTTAATAATGCTTCATCACGTATTTGCATGTGCCCTTTTTTAAGTCCATTTTCTTTTAACTGTTTCGGCAGTAAATGTTGTTTAGCTATGTGTAGTTTTTCTAATTCGGTATACCCTGCAATCGAAATAACTTCCATTCGATCTAGTAAAGGTCTTGGTACAGTTGCTAAATTGTTTGCGGTAGCAACAAACAAAACATTGGACAGGTCATACGTTTCTTCTAAATAATGGTCACTGAACGTGTTGTTTTGCTCAGGATCTAATACCTCCAACATAGCAGCTGAAGGATCCCCACGGAAATCATTAGACATCTTATCAATTTCATCTAATAAAAAGACGGGATTAATGGTTTCAGCTTTTTTCATACCTTGAATAATTCGTCCAGGCATTGCTCCGACATATGTGCGTCGATGACCACGTATTTCCGCTTCATCACGAACACCACCAAGCGAGATGCGGACAAAGTGCCGATCAATCGATCTTGCTACAGATCTAGCTAGAGAAGTTTTCCCCACTCCCGGTGGGCCTACGAGACAAAGAATAGGACCTTTTATTGAATTCGTTAGCTGTTGAACAGCTAAATATTCGAGTACACGTTCTTTTACCTTCTCCAAACCATAATGATCTTCGTCTAGTATTTTCTCTGCATGTTTGATATCCAGGTTATCTTCAGTTTCTTCTGTCCAAGGTAATGAAAGCACCCAATCAATGTAATTACGTATTACAGAGCTTTCTGCTGAACTTTGAGGTACTCTCTCATAACGGTTTAATTCTTTTTCTACCAGTTCTACTATTCGCTCAGGTAAGTCTTTTTCGTCCAGTTTCTTTCGTAATGCTGCTAATTCACCTGTCTTACCATCTTTATCACCAAGTTCACTTTGAATAGCTTTCATTTGTTCTCGTAAGTAATATTCTTTTTGTGTTTCTTCCATGGACTTTTTGACACGTTGTCCGATTTTACGTTCTAATTCTAACACTTCTTTTTCATTAGAAATAATATCCAATAACTTTTTAAGTCGTTTCGTTACATCTAACGTTTCCAGTACTTCCTGCTTATCTGACATCTTTAGTGTAATGTGTGAAGCAACAAGATCAGCAAAACGGCTAGGTTCCTCAATATCCGTCACACTGGCCAACGTTTCTTTGGTAACCTTTTTGGAAATTTTAGTATAATGCTCAAATTGCTCTAATAATGTTCGCATTAATGCATCTTCTTCAGCAGGTTTTTGATGTACATCTTCTACTTTTTCAATTTCAACAAAAAATTGCTTTTCTTCATTAATAAATTCCTTAATTTCTGCACGGTACAAACCTTCTACTAAAACTCTCATCGTTCCGTTAGGTAATTTTAGCATTTGATTAACTTTTGCAACCGCACCAATCGTATAAATATCTTCAGTATTTGGCTCGTCCACTGCGCTTTCTTTTTGGGCAGCAAGAAAGATGTTCTGATCATTCATCATTGCTTTCTCTAATGCTTGAATGGATTTTTCTCGCCCTACATCTAGATGGATTACCATCCCAGGATATACAATTAACCCTCGAAGTGGTAAAAGCGGGATATGTATGAATTTGGATTCTGTCATATGGCACCTCCGTCAAAAGCTACTAGTTCTATGTCATACAAACTGAGTAATCGCCATAATTCTTTGGCGAAAGTCGTTCGTTTATACTATAGCCTATAATAAGATATACATACCTATAGTACAATTTAGTAATACCTAGTACCATTGATTGATTCTTCTATTGTTATAAGTTTAAAGAAGTTTTGATTTTTTGTAAATCTAAAAGTATTTTGTTTGTTGATATTAGTTTTACCTAAGGTTATGAAACAATACAAAATCCCTTGTTAGATAAACAAGGGATTTATACCTACGCACTTTCTTTTGGAGATTCAAGATCGATAATTGTTCCATCCTCATGGACTAACTTTGGCCGGCCATTTTCTTTCGTAACTGTCTCTTCTGTAATAATACATTTCTTAATATCGTCTCGTGAAGGCAGTTCAAACATTACGTCCAACATAATACCTTCCAATATTGATCTTAAACCACGAGCACCAGTTTTTCTTTCAATTGCTTTTTGAGCAACAGCTTCTAAAGCACCTTCTTCAAATTCCAACTCAACATCATCAATTTCAAAAAGCTTATTATACTGCTTTACTAAAGCATTTTTCGGTTTTGTTAAAATTTCTACCAGCGCTTGTTCATCTAATGGTTCCAAGCTTCCGATTACTGGTAAACGTCCAATAAATTCCGGAATTAATCCAAAACGTAATAAATCTTCTGGAAGTACTTTAGAAAGTAATGTCGCTTTATCTAATTCTTGATTGTCAGCATCAGCACCAAAGCCAATTACTTTCTTACCAAGACGACGCTTCACAATTTGTTCAATACCATCAAATGCTCCACCACAAATGAACAAAATATTAGTAGTGTCAATTTGAATAAATTCTTGATGCGGATGCTTTCTGCCGCCTTGTGGAGGTACACTTGCTGTTGTACCTTCAAGAATTTTAAGTAAAGCTTGTTGAACACCTTCACCTGATACATCACGTGTAATGGAAGGATTCTCTGATTTACGTGCAACTTTGTCAATTTCATCAATGTAGATAATACCTTTTTCCGCTTTTTCAACATCATAATCCGCTGATTGAATAAGTTTTAATAAAATATTTTCTACATCTTCCCCTACATACCCTGCTTCCGTTAATGATGTCGCATCTGCAATAGCAAACGGCACATTTAAAATACGTGCAAGTGTCTGGGCAAGCAATGTCTTACCACTACCAGTAGGACCAATCATTGCAATATTACTTTTTGCCAATTCTACCTCATCTTTAGATTTTGGAGAATTGATACGTTTATAATGATTGTATACGGCAACAGACAAGTTTTTCTTTGCCTTTTGCTGACCTATTACGTAATCATCTAAGATTTCACAGATTTGTTGTGGTTTTGGAATATCTTTATATTCTACTTCTTCTTCTGTTCCTAATTCCTCTTCCACTATCTCTGTACAAAGTTCAATACATTCATCACATATATAAACACCTGGTCCAGCGACTAACTTGCGAACCTGGTCTTGACTTTTTCCACAGAATGAACATTTCAATTGACCTTTTTCTTCATTAAATTTATACATGACATTCACCCCTTGTTCAAAAAATATATCCCATGATCCATAAAAACGATTAATCACTTTTCGTCTTTAGGCAATCATATCAAATTGTTCTAAAATAAAAAAGTAATACACTTTTTCATGTTTGTAAAGCGTATCAATCTTTCATGTCGATTACAAATAGTTTGCTTTTTATTAAGAGAAGAGTTTTCTTTATGTATATGTTAGTCTTGCCAAATGTATATCCTTCTATTTCATTCAACTATAATTTATGTAAAAAAACGGGGCTGTATGGATAGGCAGGTTTAAAATTTAATGTTTATAGAAAACAAGGTACGGGATATCGCACCTTGTTTTCAGTTATTATTTATTTTGATTTGCTATTATCAACAAGGACATCAATTGCTTTTTTGAACTTCAAATCATCTTGAAGTGCAGCAGTGTTTCCACCAAGTGCTTGTTTAATTTGGTCGATTTCCATGTTATACATAGAAGCCATTGATTCTAACTCTTTTTCCAAATCTTCATCAGTTACTTCCACATTTTCAGCAGTAGCAATTGCTTCTAAAGTCAAGTTAGTTTTCACACGTTTTCCAGCATCTTCTTTCATTTGCTCTTTTAACGCATCTTCATCTTGACCTGAGAATTGGAAGTACATGTCTAATGTCATACCTTGCATTTGCAATCTTTGTTCAAATTCCTGCATCATACGATCTAATTCAGATTGTACCATTGCTTCTGGAATTTCTACTTCAGCATTGTCAGATGCTTGTTGAACAAGAGATTCACGTTTGTTAGCATCCGCTTCATTTTCTTTTTGTTCTTGAAGACGTTTCTTTGTTTTTTCTTTTAACTCATCAAGTGTTTCTACTTCTTCGTCTACATCCTTAGCAAATTCATCATCCAATTCTGGAAGTTCTTTTGCTTTAATTTCATGGATTTTCACTTTAAAAGTAGCTTCTTGTCCAGCTAAGTTCTCTGCATGGTATTCTTCAGGGAAAGTAATCTCAACATCTAATTCCTCTCCTGCTTTTTTACCAACTAACTGTTCTTCGAAACCAGGAATGAAAGAACCAGAACCAATTTCTAATGAATGGTTATCTGCTTGACCACCTTCAAATGCTTCACCATCAACGAACCCTTCAAAGTCGATTACAGCAGTATCACCGTTCTCGATTTCGCCTTCTTCTTTTACCACAAGTTCAGCTTGTTGTTCTTGTTGTTTTTTGATTTCTTCCTCAACGTCTTCGTCTGTAACTTCTGTACTTACTTCTTCTACTTCAAGTCCTTTGTAGTCGCCTAGTTTTACTTCAGGCTTCACAGTAACTTTAGCAGTGAAAATAAGATTTTTTCCTTTTTCGATCTGTTCGATATCAACTTCTGGTTGATCTACTGGTTCGATACCAGTTTCTTCAATTGCATTTGTGTATTCTCCAGGTAGAATAATATCTACAGCATCTTGGTATAATGATTCTACACCAAAACGTTTTTCGAACATTCCTCTTGGCATTTTTCCTTTACGAAAACCAGGTACTTGTACTTGTTTTACAACCTTCTTAAAGGCTTGGTCTAAAGCACTATCGAATTTGTCTGCATCTACTTCTACCGTTAAGACGCCGACATTACCTTCTTGCTTTTCCCATTTTGCTGTCATTCTAAATTCCCTCCAACATAAAAAATCTGTATATTTGACGTTCATTCAATATACCATCCTATAATAGACCGAACGCAAATTGCAACCATCTTATTATAACATAATTGCATTTGCTTTCAATAATAATAATGTATGTAGTGAATTTTTTGTAATTCAAGTTGTCACAAACATATTAAACGTCTAAAATTGTTCCATAAAGTGTTTCGGAAACATCGATCATTTTTAAATAATGTTCCTTCTTAACAGAAGACTGGCGATCATCTTCCTGTTCGAAAAATTGAAAGCTTCTGCTAACATAGTACAACAACGACTCAGCTAAGATCTCGTAATTTTCCTTTTGTGGTAAAAATGGGGTATACACATACGCAAATCGTTCTAATATGAATTGAATCATTTGATATTTAGTTGGGTCCTGTTGCTGTATGTTGTCTAAATAACTGGTGACACCTGTTATAAAGGAAATAGGAAAAATGTCATCCAGTTCATTCATATGTATTTCGTCAGTTAATTGAAATTTTTCAATATGTATTGATTGATCAGGTTTAACTTTTTGATAATATTCCAATAACGCCGTCTTCACTACTGGGTGAATTTCTGGATTCTTTAACATCTCTCTAAAAAATGGTTTGTCGTGGTATACTTCTAACTGAAGTAAGCGCTTCACCATGTACCATTGCTGACGGTCATTACTCTGTTCAATTGCATCTTCTAATTGTTTTTGAACATCTATGTATGATTTTTTGTCTTCCTGTTGCTGTAATTCTTTACTTAACTGATACATATGTCGTAATTGATCTACGATTTGGGATGGTATTTCTGTTTGTGTTAATGCGTCATCAATGAGATACATCACTTCATTATACTTACTTGACTGAAATAACAAAGTAGCATAAATATGTACGTAAGAAGCAAAATAAGTGTCTTTCTTTGCAATTAATTCTTCACATAAATCTTCCGCTTCGTCTTGCATGTTAAGTTCCATCATGCAGATTAATTTTCCTGTCATTACTTCATGCGATCGGACACCATTTTCCGTTAATTGATGGAAATAATCATAAGCTTCACTGAAATGATTTTCCTGCATGGCAGTTTTCGCTTTGTCTTCCAGGTTATCTTTCCATTTAGGAAAAATAATAACATTTTCCCTTTCTTCTTCCATTATCTCACCTGCCTTTTTCGTATGATAGTAGATACTATTATAAAGTTTATTCTAATATTACTCAAGTACAAGTTGAAGAGCGGAAAATGACAAGCAATTGAATTTGTTTGTTAACGGTTATTGTGATCAATGAGTTAGAATTCGTTTAGAATAAATAGGGTAACTTCCATATATCCTGCCTTTAATTAGAAACTGAGAGAGCCCTGATAATTATGGGAATTTCTTTTAAGTCATCAATCACAAAATCCGCATTGTCACATATAACACCATTAGTTTTTTTCAAAATCGATTTCATTCCTGATTGTTTTGCAGCATTAATATCACTTTCTGGGTTGTCTCCTACAAAAATACTTTGATCAGGCTCTACTTGCAAATGGTGTAATGCTTTTTCGAAAATTTTAGGATTTGGTTTTTTAATACCTTCCTTTTCTGATATTAATATAGGATCAAAATAATCCTCTATTTCTAATGCATCGATAGTATATTGTTGAAACTCCTCTTTACCATTTGTTATCATCCCAAGTTTTATGTTCATTTTTTTTAGACTATTTAACATTTTGTTTAGATTAGGAAAAGGTGTACAACTATGACGAAATTGAGTTACATAATCGGCTAACAATTCTTCCCAAGTTAAGTCCATTAACTTAAATTCTTTTACAAGCTGTTGGTAAACTTTATCCTTCCACACCATACCTCCGTTATCAAGTTCAATAAAACGATAAATGTACAACTCTTTATCAATATGTCGTAAAGATTTATAATATCTATGATATTGATTCTCCGCAAAAATGTTTATCGATGTCTCCCTGTCTAATAAAGTGCCATCTAAATCGAAAAAAACTGCCTTAATAGGTCATCACCAACTTTTCTTCCATTATAACAAATAAAAGGGAGGCAATGTAAAATGAGACTATGATCAGTAGGGGCATTGATCCCCACTGATCATTAGAGAAACTTATCAGAGTGTTAGCGTCTGTTAAAACCTAAACTTATCCTTGTGTTACTTGAAGCGTGAGAGCTTACAGACGATTAGCACCGTGATAAACAGAAACGAGGTGAAACTGGTGTTACCACACCATTATTAAAATGAAATTACAGCAATTAACGTATGTTTTTATTTTATTAGCTGGATTCTCTATCGGAATTCATCAAGCTTTTGAGCATATCTTTACTCAAATAACAATGATTATATTGATCATCATTACTTTCTTTTTTATTGTGAAAGATATACTCTTTTCGACTAAGGAAAAATAATTATTCTTAAAGGGAAGTAAAAAGGAATCTATTTGCCTAGCTATTTAAAATTAGTAAATGACACAGCTGTGATCATATATTTTCCAAAGAAAGCAAAAACAAAAAGCCTCACAACGATTATCGTTGCAAGGCTTTGACTAACGTCCCAGGCAGACGTTTAATTTATAGTATAAAACACTGTTATATTAACATCTCCTATGTCTTTTGTGTAAGAAAAATCTCAAGTTATTAACCTAAGAAAAAGAGAATCCGAATTCCTTGGGTTTACGATCCGTGCGAACAGAAAAGGGAAAAAGAGAGTTGCACATACAGGCTTAAAAGAAAGTAAAAAGCGTAAA
>NZ_JBQQCK010000027.1:0-3003 GCF_052246695.1 Gracilibacillus sp. D59
TATGTACCTTGAAAACTAGATAAGAGTATGACAAGACATCAAACAAAAACCAACGCGCTTTTAAAGCGTTAAGCATAGTAAGTAATATAGTTAAGTGAAGAAGGGCGCACGGTGGATGCCTTGGCACTAGGAGCCGAAGAAGGACGGGACAAACACCGATATGTCTCGGGGAGCCGTACGTAGGCATTGATCCGAGAATTTCCGAATGGGGAAACCCTCTACTCGTCATGGAGTAGAACATACATCTCAATTCATAGGATGTATGAGGCAGACCCGGGGAACTGAAACATCTCAGTACCCGGAGGAAGAGAAAGCAAACGCGATTTCCCGAGTAGCGGCGAGCGAAACGGAATTAGCCCAAACCAAAAAGCTTGCTTTTTGGGGTTGTAGGACACTCCATTGGAGTTATCAAGAAACACGTTAGACGAAGCGGTCTGGAACGACCCGCGACAGAAGGTAAGAGCCCTGTAGTCGAAAGCGTGTTTCCTCCGGAGTGGATCCTGAGTACGGCGGAACACGTGAAATTCCGTCGGAATCCGGGAGGACCATCTCCCAAGGCTAAATACTACCTAGTGACCGATAGTGAACCAGTACCGTGAGGGAAAGGTGAAAAGCACCCCGGGAGGGGAGTGAAAGAGAACCTGAAACCGTGTGCCTACAAGTAGTCGGAGCCCTTTTATGGGTGACGGCGTACCTTTTGTAGAATGGACCGGCGAGTTACGATCCCCTGCAAGGTTAAGTGGAAGACACGGAGCCGCAGCGAAAGCGAGTCTGAATAGGGCGACATAGTAGGTGGTCGTAGACCCGAAACCGTGTGATCTACCCATGTCCAGGGTGAAGGTCAGGTAACACTGACTGGAGGCCCGAACCCACGTACGTTGAAAAGTGCGGGGATGAGGTGTGGGTAGGGGTGAAATGCCAATCGAACACGGAGATAGCTGGTTCTCTCCGAAATAGCTTTAGGGCTAGCCTCAAGGGATGTATGTTGGAGGTAGAGCACTGATTGGACTAGGGGCCCTCACCGGGTTACCGAATTCAGTCAAACTCCGAATGCCAATCATATTACCTTGGGAGTCAGACTATGGGTGATAAGGTTCATAGTCGAAAGGGAAACAGCCCAGACCGTCAGCTAAGGTCCCCAAGTATACGTTAAGTGGAAAAGGATGTGGCGTTGCTTAGACAACCAGGATGTTGGCTTAGAAGCAGCCATCATTTAAAGAGTGCGTAATAGCTCACTGGTCGAGTGACGCTGCGCCGAAAATATACCGGGGCTAAACGTATCACCGAAGCTACGGATTGTTCTTCGAACAATGGTAGGAGAGCGTTCTAAGTGCTGCGAAGTCAGACCGTGAGGACTGGTGGAGCGCTTAGAAGTGAGAATGCCGGTATGAGTAGCGAAAAAGAAGTGAGAATCTTCTTCACCGAATGCCTAAGGTTTCCTGAGGAAGGCTCGTCCGCTCAGGGTTAGTCGGGGCCTAAGCCGAGGCCGAAAGGCGTAGGCGATGGACAACAGGTTGATATTCCTGTACCACCCAATTCCGTTTGAGTGATGGGGGGACGCAGAAGGATAAGGAATGCGCACTGCTGGAAGCGTGCGTCGAAGCAGCAAGAGCGTCAGATAGGCAAATCCGTCTGGCAAGCTTGAGCTGTGATCGGGAGGGAAATAGAGTACCGAAGTTCCGGATTTCACGCTGCCAAGAAAAGCCTCTAGCAAGGAAAAGGGTGCCCGTACCGCAAACCGACACAGGTAGGCGAGGAGAGAATCCTAAGGTGATCGGGAGAACTCTCGTTAAGGAACTCGGCAAAATGACCCCGTAACTTCGGGAGAAGGGGTGCTCCTTTAAGGAGGAGCCGCAGTGAAAAGGCCCAAGCGACTGTTTAGCAAAAACACAGGTCTCTGCGAAGCCGAAAGGCGAAGTATAGGGGCTGACACCTGCCCGGTGCTGGAAGGTTAAGGGGATGCGTTAGCATTAGCGAAGCGTTGAACCGAAGCCCCAGTAAACGGCGGCCGTAACTATAACGGTCCTAAGGTAGCGAAATTCCTTGTCGGGTAAGTTCCGACCCGCACGAAAGGTGCAACGACTTGGGCACTGTCTCAACGAGAGACCCGGTGAAATTATACTATGCGTGAAGATGCGCATTACCCGCGACAGGACGGAAAGACCCCGTGGAGCTTTACTGTAGCCTGATATTGAATGTTGGTACAGCTTGTACAGGATAGGTGGGAGCCTGAGAAACGTGAGCGCTAGCTTACGTGGAGGCGCCGGTGGGATACCACCCTGGCTGTATTGACCTTCTAACCCAGAACCGTGATCCGGTTCGGAGACAGTGTCAGGTGGGCAGTTTGACTGGGGCGGTCGCCTCCTAAAATGTAACGGAGGCGCCCAAAGGTTCCCTCAGAATGGTTGGAAATCATTCGCAGAGTGTAAAGGCAGAAGGGAGCTTGACTGCGAGACCTACAAGTCGAGCAGGGACGAAAGTCGGGCTTAGTGATCCGGCGGTACCGAATGGAAGGGCCGTCGCTCAACGGATAAAAGCTACCCCGGGGATAACAGGCTTATCTCCCCCAAGAGTCCACATCGACGGGGAGGTTTGGCACCTCGATGTCGGCTCATCGCATCCTGGGGCTGTAGTCGGTCCCAAGGGTTGGGCTGTTCGCCCATTAAAGCGGTACGCGAGCTGGGTTCAGAACGTCGTGAGACAGTTCGGTCCCTATCCGTCGTGGGCGTTGGAAGTTTGAGAGGAGCTGTCCTTAGTACGAGAGGACCGGGATGGACACACCGCTGGTGCACCAGTTGTTCCGCCAGGAGCATCGCTGGGTAGCTACGTGTGGAAGGGATAAGTGCTGAAAGCATCTAAGCATGAAGCCCCCCTCAAGATGAGACTTCCCATCTATTCGATAGAGTAAGATCCCTCAGAGACGATGAGGTAGATAGGTTCGAGGTGGAAGCATGGTGACATGTGCAGCTGACGAATACTAATCGATCGAGGACTTAACTATAT
>NZ_JBQQCK010000028.1:0-1679 GCF_052246695.1 Gracilibacillus sp. D59
TGATATGCTCCCTTCTAAGTAGACAGATAAAAAATAAAAATCTGTTACTTGGGGGGAGTTACTTTTATGTCTAGAAAAGGTTATACTATTGAATTTAAACGGATGGTATTGGAAGCATACGAAAACAAAGATTTTAGCTTAAGGGGTATTTATCAAAAGTATGGTGTACATCACACATCGCTTATGGATTGGAAGAAATCCGTAGATAAATACGGATGGGGAGGTTTAAATAGAGCCTCTCCTAAGAATAAAGTGTATACGAAAGAAGAGAAGCTTGCAGCTATTTCTGATTATCTATCCAAACACTTCTCACTAAGAGATGTGATCGAAAAGTACGATATATCCAGTACATCTGTTTTGAGAAAGTGGATAAAAGATTATAATGGTCATAGAGAAATACAAGGACAATCGGAAGGAATGAGTAACACTATGACCAAAGGGAGAAAAACGACGTGGCAGGAACGTATTGAAATTGTTCAAGCAGCCTTAGACAATGAGAAGGATTACCAAAAGACAGCGGTAACCCATCAAGTTTCCTATCAACAGGTTTATCAATGGGTACGCAAGTATGAAAATGGTGGTTGGGATGCTTTAAAAGACCAACGTGGTCGTTCCAAAACAAAGGAAGAATTAACACCAGAACAAAAAATGAAGCTAGAAATGCGTCGAATAGAAAAAGAGAATGAACGGTTGCGTGCGGAGAATGCTTTTTTAAAAAAGTTAGAGGAGATCGAAAGGGGGCGGTCTTAAGCCGAGTGCGTTTAGACCAACACTATATAGCGATTCAACAACTTCACGAAGAAGAAGGTTTTGCTATTTTGTTATTGTGCGAAATAGCAGGGGTGGCACGCGCTTCCTATTATAAATGGTTAGACCGAACCCCTACAGAAGAAGACCAATTCAATGAAATGTTAGTAGAGAAAATGCAAAACCTCCACAAACAAGTGGATGGGATCTATGGATACCGTCGGATGCAGATGAATTTGGAACGTCAATTAGGCCGTCCACTTAATCATAAACGTATTTATCGTCTAATGAAAATAACCGGTATACAGGCGGTTATTCGTCGAAAGAAAAAACGTTATCCAAAGTCTACACCACAACATATTGCCGACAATCTATTGAATCGGAAATTCACAGCAGCCAAACCAAATGAGAAATGGGTTACAGATGTCACGGAATTTAAATATGGGCAGTCTCAGAAGGCCTACTTAAGCGCCATTTTGGACTTGTATGATGGTTCTATTGTGAGCTATGAGATTAGTACTTCTAACAATAATCCGTTAGTTTTTAATACGTTAACGCAAGCACTAAAAGCTTCACCTGGAGCGAAACCTTTACTACATAGTGACCGTGGATTCCAATACACCTCTCTTGGTTTTAAAAAAATAATAGATGAAGCTGGAATGAAACACAGTATGTCGAGAGTAGGAAGGTGCATCGATAATGGACCTATAGAATCGTTTTGGGGCACATTAAAATGTGAGAAGTATTATTTGCATAAGAACGAGTATCAAACATATGAGCAATTAGTTCAAGCTATAGAGGAATACATCCATTTCTATAATGTGGAGCGATACCAGAAAAGATTAAACGGCCTCAGTCCTATGGAGTGTAGGAATAAGGCCGCATAAATCCTTTTTATTATTTCCACTGTCTACTTGACAGGGGGCAGTTCA
>NZ_JBQQCK010000029.1:0-1662 GCF_052246695.1 Gracilibacillus sp. D59
GCGTTCGTCCTGAGCCAAGATCAAACTCTCAATAAAGTTGACTTGCGCTCGCTTCTATAAGCTAGCTTGTTTCATGTTTAAAATCATACTGGTTGTTTTGTTCAGTTTTCAAAGATCAATGTTGTGTCGTTTTTTGCGACGAAATATAATATATCATGTATCAAAAAAGAAGTCAATGACTTTTTTTGAGTTTTTTCTTGCTCGTTCATTCCCTCGTTTTGTAACGACGACAAAAGATAATATACCATAAACTTATATTGCAGGCAAGAGGTTTTTTGAAAATTTCATTTAAAATAAAAAATACTATATCTCTGTTTAATGGAGAATATAGTATCCAACAAAAGTTTATTCAATTTGCACTTTATTTGGTATATACTTCTTAATTTCTTCTTCACTGGCAACGCGTGTATACAAATGAAAGATAATCTTATATCTTTCCCGCATTGCTTGTTTCACTATTTTATCTATTCGATGATCTTCTAAATCCATCAATAATTCTTCTAGTTCTCTTTTAATCACATACTGCAGTTCATTTTGCTCCTCATCATTTATTAAAATTCCTAACATCTTGTCCACTCCTAATATCTGATTTAATAATGATAATCTCCCCGCTATCTATTATCTATATTCCTGTTTTCTTTCAAAATTAAACATAATTAGACATCATATCAGTGAAATACCAATCATATAATGGAGACAAGCCCAACTAAATGGAGGGGATTTTCGGTGAGGCGTTTATATATTGTAGATATTAAAAAACAAAAAAAAGCATTCATTATTATTCCTATTGCATTATTTGTTGCCCTATTTTTATATTTGGAATTTAATTATACTTCTACGGTTTTTTCCAATCAGGATAATCCACGTGCATTAACTGCGGGAAATACGAAACATTCATCTGTTGCTTTAACTTTTAATATCAGTCATGGAGATGAACAAGTTATCCCTATATTAGAAAGGTTAAAGAAAGAAAATGTTCAAGCAACTTTTTTTGTGAGCGGCGAGTGGGCTGAACGGCATCCTGACATATTAGAACAAATCGCAGAGGACAAACATGAGATTGGAATGCTTGGTTACCAATACCAATCGTATGTCGAACAAGAAATAGATGAAGTGCGAAGTGATTTGAACAAAGCAAAAGAGACCTTCACTAAATTAGGTTATGAAGATATTTATTTGTTAAGAGCACCTAATGGTCATTTAAACGAAGAAGTCATAAAATTAGCAGAAAATCAAGGATTAAAGGTGATTCATTGGAGTATTAATCCAAATGATTGGAAAAACCCAGGGACTAAAAAGATTACCAATCATATTTTGAAAAATATCAGTAACGGATCAATCATTTTACTCCATGCTTCAGACAGTGTAAAACAAACAGAAAAGGCACTTGAAGTCATCATCCCTAAAGTCAAAGATAAAAAAGAGTTTTTGACGATTTCTGAGTTAATTACACAGGCAGAAACAAAACAGGAAGAACTTCAGTCTATCGAGTAGGAGGATAATCATTAATTGATTATCCGACCTCTCACACCACCATCCGTATACGGCGGTTCCAACTTATTTAGGCATGCACCTTTCTATAGTGCTGTAGACTAGAGATTAATCCGAAGTTGGTTAATCTCTGGTTAGTTATTGTAGTGGTCAGTATCCATGAGTAGGCAA
>NZ_JBQQCK010000030.1:0-1648 GCF_052246695.1 Gracilibacillus sp. D59
TTGGTTAATCTCTGGTTAGTTATTGTAGTGGTCAGTATCCATGAGTAGGCAATACGGGTTACTCCTTTGCTAGTGTGACTATTCTTATATGCGTTGTATTTATCCATCCCTAATTTTATTAGATTCTTTCGCCGATTTTTCGCTGTTTTCCATTTGTGCCAAATACACATTCTTAAACGGAATCTTGTATGTGAATCGATTCTTTCCAACGCTCTTTTCATCGAGGCTATTTTAAAGTAGTTAACCCATCCTCGTATTACCTGATTGATACGCTCCACTTGATACTTCGTATCTACTCCCCAATTTCTTTTAGTTAGTTGCTTGAGCTTATATTTAAAGTTTTCTATCGACTTTTGATGGGGTCTTGCTTTATAGATACCTGCTTGATAATCCTTGAAAAAGCCAAACCCTAAGAATTTCATATCAGGATCCCGTGGACTGGTCACTTTCGTTTTCGTGCTATTAACGATCAATCCTAGCTTTTCTTCGATGAATTTGGTCACTGATCTCATAACTCTCCTCGCTGCCATTTCGCTCTTTATCATGATAATACAATCATCAGCATATCGTACAAAACGCAGTCCTCTAGCTTCTAGTTCGGTATCCAATTCATGAAGCATAATATTGCTGAGTAACGGAGATAGGTTTCCTCCTTGAGGTGTACCGATCACCGTTTCTTCATATGATTCATCTATTTGTACACCACTGACCAGAAATTTTCTTATAAGTGAAATGACATTACCATCATCCACTGTCCTAGATACGAGGTTCATTAAACGGTCATGATTGACCGTGTCAAAGAAGCGTTCTAAGTCAATATCTACTATCCATTCATAACCATCATTCATGTATTCTAGTGCTTTTAGAATGGCCATCTCTGCGTAACGCCTTGGCCTGAATCCATAACTGTTTTCACTGAATTGATGATCGAATAGTGGAGTGAGAATTTGTGCCATAGCTTGTTGAATGACTCTGTCCACTACAGTTGGAATACCAAGTAATCGCACACCACCATTTGCCTTAGGTATTTCCACCCTCAGAACTGGATGCGGTTGATATTTCCGTTGACGTATTTGCCAAACGATTTCCCTTTGATGAACGTTCCAATGGGGTTCTAGATCATCGATTGTCATTCCATCTACCCCTGCGGCTCCCTTGTTTCTTTTCACTTGTTTGATGGACTTGTTGAGATTATCCTCATCTAGTATTTTGTCCAGTAGTTTTCTTTCGTACATGCCTGTTATGTCCTTTCTTCCTCGTAGAGTAGGTATCCACTTTTACGCGTTATGCCAGTGGTCTTGTTCCTCTCCCAATCGAGATTTCTATAACCATAAGTTGGTTCAGCCCTTCATTTCTTCTAATTTTCATTAGCTTTCTACACTACTATGGCTTCTGCTGACTTCTCCTTGTTCAGACTTATATCACTATAAGCGTTTGGTATGAGATAAGGAGACCTCCCCGGTTAAGGAGCGAACTCTTTCCCTCCATCTATCTGTCATATATACACCGTATGTTTTCGTAGCTATTGGACTTCAGATTCTTTTGCACCCTTATCCACATACGTTGCCTCTTATATGATTTCTGTTCGTCAGACCAGAGGTTTGCCTTGAGCTTCCTTCCGATTCCACGTCACCGTGGACACCGTTGC
>NZ_JBQQCK010000031.1:0-1496 GCF_052246695.1 Gracilibacillus sp. D59
GTTACTTCGCTTGAAGCTTAGTCTTCGTCGGAAAGTCTGATGCCTCCTTCTTTATAGAATGATTCGTATCAGCTGGATGACACAGACGTTGTCGAATATCGAACGAGCATGAATATCTATAAAGATGCGGAGGATTCCTCTTTTCTGATTAATCTATGATACGGGTGGTGTTTACATGTACTACTTAGGGATTGATATTGGTAAAAAGGAACATGAAGCCGGAGTGATTGACCAGCAAGGTAATGCGATTGGAAAAACACTTCGTTTTTCTAATTCCAAACCCGGGAGTGACAAGTTGTTAGCTTTTGTAAACAAACATCAACTCACCCCTGATAATTGTGCTTGTGGCTTAGAAGCGACTGGGCATTATTGGCTTTCTGTGTTCACTTATCTTTACCAACTTGGTTTTAAGGTAACAGCCTTCAATCCGTTACAATCTGATGCTTTGCGAAATTTTTATATACGTAAGACAAAAACAGATACTCGTGATGCTTTTCTCATTGCTCAAGTTATTCGAATTGACGCTCCAGAAGCAACACCTTTTATTGAAGAAGATTTGCTTCAGATAAGGCATTTGGAAAGATTGCGTTATTCCCTGGTAGATCAAAGTTCTGATATCAAACGAAAGATCATAGCGCTTCTCGACCAGGTCTTCCCAGAATATGAAGAGTTGTTTTCCGAAGTATTTGGGGCATCTTCTTCTGAATTGCTTTTTCATTATCCTATGCCAGAAGACATACACACCATTGATACAGATAGCTTAGCTGCATTCTTAAATGAGGCCAGTAAACAATCCTATGGACAAAAAAGAGCACATGAAAAAGCGACTAGGATTAAAGAATCTGCAGCAGAAAGCTTCGGCATTACCATGGCCACAGATTCTTTTCGAACGCAAATCCATCTATTACTTGAACAACTTTCTTTACTAGATCGTCAAATACATCAGATTGAAGAAAAGCTTTCTGTACTCATCGAACAACAAGCAACCTATTTAACCACTATAAAAGGCATTGGAGATGTCACAGCAGCTGTTATCATAGGTGAAATTGGCTCGATAGAACGTTTTGATCGCCCAGAACAATTAGTCGCATTTGCAGGCCTAGATCCCGCGGTTAAACAGTCTGGCAAATTTAACGCTACCGAAATACACATCTCCAAAAGAGGTTCTCCTTACCTACGAAGGGCTATTTGGTGGGCCGCCTTTTCAGCAAGCCAGAGTGATCCGGCATTATCACAGTTTTATAATAAGTTAAAAGATAAAGGAAAAGGGCATTACGTAGCTGTTGGAGCGGTAGCTAGAAAGCTAACACATATTATTTTTGCCATACTACGAGATAACAAGCCGTATGAACCACACGTTAAGTAAGTGGGAATCGAACATACTTTCCTTCGAAACACCTCTCACTGGAGGTGTATTTTCGCATGCCTTTTTTTAAATGAAAAATAATTTTTAAAAAATAACTCTTTATGGTTGACTTTCCATAGCTGGTCTTTCC
>NZ_JBQQCK010000032.1:0-1492 GCF_052246695.1 Gracilibacillus sp. D59
GTTTGTGGAACGAGCGGCGGACGGGTGAGTAACACGTGGGCAACCTGCCTGTAAGACTGGGATAACTCCGGGAAACCGGGGCTAATACCGGATAATACTTTGCTTCGCATGAAGGAAAGTTGAAAGATGGCTTCTTGCTATCACTTACAGATGGGCCCGCGGCGCATTAGCTAGTTGGTGAGGTAAGAGCTCACCAAGGCAACGATGCGTAGCCGACCTGAGAGGGTGATCGGCCACACTGGGACTGAGACACGGCCCAGACTCCTACGGGAGGCAGCAGTAGGGAATCTTCCGCAATGGACGAAAGTCTGACGGAGCAACGCCGCGTGAACGAAGAAGGTTTTCGGATCGTAAAGTTCTGTTGTTAGGGAAGAACAAGTACCGTTCAAATAGGGCGGTACCTTGACGGTACCTATCGAGGAAGCCCCGGCTAACTACGTGCCAGCAGCCGCGGTAATACGTAGGGGGCAAGCGTTGTCCGGAATTATTGGGCGTAAAGCGCGCGTAGGCGGTTTCTTAAGTCTGATGTGAAATCTTGCGGCTCAACCGCAAGCGGTCATTGGAAACTGGGGAACTTGAGTACAGAAGAGGAGAGCGGAATTCCACGTGTAGCGGTGAAATGCGTAGATATGTGGAGGAACACCAGTGGCGAAGGCGGCTCTCTGGTCTGTAACTGACGCTGAGGTGCGAAAGCGTGGGGAGCGAACAGGATTAGATACCCTGGTAGTCCACGCCGTAAACGATGAGTGCTAGGTGTTAGGGGGTTTCCGCCCCTTAGTGCTGCAGTTAACGCATTAAGCACTCCGCCTGGGGAGTACGGCCGCAAGGCTGAAACTCAAAAGAATTGACGGGGGCCCGCACAAGCGGTGGAGCATGTGGTTTAATTCGAAGCAACGCGAAGAACCTTACCAGGTCTTGACATCTTCGGATGTCCCTAGAGATAGGGAGTTCCCTTCGGGGACCGAATGACAGGTGGTGCATGGTTGTCGTCAGCTCGTGTCGTGAGATGTTGGGTTAAGTCCCGCAACGAGCGCAACCCTTGATCTTAGTTGCCAGCATTTAGTTGGGCACTCTAAGGTGACTGCCGGTGACAAACCGGAGGAAGGTGGGGATGACGTCAAATCATCATGCCCCTTATGACCTGGGCTACACACGTGCTACAATGGATAGAACAAAGGGAAGCGAAGCCGCGAGGTGTAGCAAATCCCATAAATCTATTCTCAGTTCGGATTGCAGGCTGCAACTCGCCTGCATGAAGCCGGAATCGCTAGTAATCGTGGATCAGCATGCCACGGTGAATACGTTCCCGGGCCTTGTACACACCGCCCGTCACACCACGAGAGTTGGCAACACCCGAAGTCGGTGGGGTAACCTTTGGAGCCAGCCGCCGAAGGTGGGGCCAATGATTGGGGTGAAGTCGTAACAAGGTAGCCGTATCGGAAGGTGCGGCTGGATCACCTCCTTTCTAAGGATAATTACGGAACACCTTTTT
>NZ_JBQQCK010000033.1:0-1477 GCF_052246695.1 Gracilibacillus sp. D59
GGTGGTTACCCCCAAAAGTTAGAGTTTTTATTATGCAGCTAATTGGCTGGACTGAGTTCGGTATTCGACTGGACTCAATCCAGTCAATTTTGATTTTGAACGTTCATTGTTATACCAGTAGATATATTCTTCTATTTTTCTTTTTAATTCTTCGTAACTTACTATTTTTTCCCCATAATACATCTCTTGCTTTAAAATGCCAAAGAAATTCTCCATCGAAGCGTTGTCTGCACAGTTTGCTTTACGTGACATGCTTTGAAATATTTTATTTTCTTTTAATGTTCTCACCCATTGGTTGTGTTGGTAATGCCAGCCTTGATCGGAATGGATAGTAGTGCGATAGGTTGCATGATTTTCTATTATCTCTATTGTTTCTTTTAAAGGTTCCATGACAAGATCTAGTGTTGGACGTTTCCTAATCCCAAACGCTATAATCTCTCCGTTGTAAAGATCTAGAATTGGGTTTAAATATAGCTTCTCTTCTCCATTACATTTAAATTCTGTAATGTCGGTTACTAATTTTTGAAGAGGAATAGGTGTGCTAAAACGGCGGGATATTCGGTTTTTGGCAACCTTCCCAATCCTTCCCTTATAGGAATTGTATTTACGGGATTTCCGCATGAATTTTACACATTTCAATCCTATTTCTCGCATAAGTCGATATACTTTTTTATGATTAACACGATGTCTTAACTTCTTCAATTCTTTCGTGATGCGTTTATACCCATAGCGTTCATGAAACTTCTTAAATAGGTCAGTTATGAGTTCCTTAAGTTCTCTGTCCGGATCTTCTTTCCCAAAGTTTTTCACATGATAGTGATAGGTTGCTTCAGGAATCCCCACTACATGGAAGATATCCTTTAATCGGAATCCTTCTTCTTTGAGTTCAAATGCCACTTTTGCTTGTGCTTTTCGTGGAAGGCATTCGGATTTTCCCGAAAAGCTTTCAGCTTTTTTAGGTATGCATTTTCTAGCCTTAGTAGTTCATTCTCACGTTCCAACTCTTCTTCACGTGTTAACTTTTTTTCTTCCTTCTTCTTTTGTTTATTCGGTTTCTTAGACATAGAAGGTCGCCCCTTTGTTTTTGGTTTCAGGCCTTCTACTCCTTGTTCACGAAACTCTTTCATCCAACGTACGATTAAGGAAGGGTTGTTCAAATTAAAGTGAACGGCAGTATCTAAATAAGAAGCACCTGTATTTAACATGAATTGTATCGTATGTAATTTAAATTGAACAGAGTACTCCTTCTTAGTCTTACTTCGTATCAACCCATCCATTCCCTGTAACTCATAGGCTTTTACCCATTCACGTATAGGTGTCTGGCTTCCCATATTATATTTTTTTGCCAATGATCCATATCCAATGTTTCCCTCTAAATACTCAGTGATTAACTTCATTTTAAATTCTTCACTATATTTTGCCATAAAAACACCCCCAAAAGTTAGATTTATTACTCTAACTTTTGGGGGTCGGTACC
>NZ_JBQQCK010000034.1:0-1280 GCF_052246695.1 Gracilibacillus sp. D59
GAGGTAGATAGGTTCGAGGTGGAAGCATGGTGACATGTGCAGCTGACGAATACTAATCGATCGAGGACTTAACTATATCATTTGTTTGATCTTGTACTATCACTCTTATCTAGTTTTTAGGGTATATTAAAAAAATACAAAAAAACTCTTGCATTCTATGTGAATGATGAGTTATAATGTATCTTGTCCTTGAAAAAAAGAGTCTGGTGACGATAGCAGAGAGGTCACACCTGTTCCCATGCCGAACACAGTAGTTAAGCTCTCCAGCGCCCATGGTAGTTGGGGCTCGCGCCCCTGCAAGAGTAGGACGTCGCCAGGCAATATACATAGGAGGATTAGCTCAGCTGGGAGAGCACTTGCCTTACAAGCAAGGGGTCGCAGGTTCGAGCCCTGCATCCTCCACCATTTAGCCGGTCTAGCTCAATTGGTAGAGCAACTGACTTGTAATCAGTAGGTTGGGGGTTCAAGTCCTCTGGCCGGCACCATTTGGGAGCCATTAGCTCAGTTGGTAGAGCATCTGACTTTTAATCAGAGGGTCGGAGGTTCGAATCCTCCATGGCTCACCATTTAAGCGGGTGTGGCGGAATTGGCAGACGCGCTAGACTTAGGATCTAGTGTCTCTTGACGTGGGGGTTCAAGTCCCTCCACCCGCACCATACAATTATAATAAATATAAATGCGGAAGTAGTTCAGTGGTAGAACACCACCTTGCCAAGGTGGGGGTCGCGGGTTCGAATCCCGTCTTCCGCTCCAGGAAATTAATCATTTAGTTTGCCGGATGATTAATGCATTATTCCTTGCCGGGGTGGCGGAATTGGCAGACGCACAGGACTTAAAATCCTGCGGTGGGTTTCCACCGTGCCGGTTCGAGTCCGGCCCTCGGCACCATTAGCGCCCGTAGCTCAATTGGATAGAGCGTTTGACTACGGATCAAGAGGTTAGGGGTTCGACTCCTCTCGGGCGCGCCATTACGGGAAGTAGCTCAGCTTGGTAGAGCACTTGGTTTGGGACCAAGGGGTCGCAGGTTCAAATCCTGTCTTCCCGACCATTAAAAATGAATCTTTTTGTGGGGCCTTAGCTCAGCTGGGAGAGCGCCTGCTTTGCACGCAGGAGGTCAGCGGTTCGATCCCGCTAGGCTCCACCATTTTTTATGCATTGATCTTTGAAAACTGAACAAAACAACCAGTATGATTTTAAACATGAAACAAGCTAGCTTATAGAAGCGAGCGCAAGTCAACTTTATTGAGAGTTTGATCTTGGCTCAGGACGAACGCTGGCGG
>NZ_JBQQCK010000035.1:0-899 GCF_052246695.1 Gracilibacillus sp. D59
TTATAAGTTCCTTGTTACTTAATTAGAATTGAAATTGCGTGATTGGTTTTAGTCCACATTTTTCACGATATGTGTTCAATTTTTTTATCACTGGTTTTGTGATATCAAAACCTTTTAAGCGTGAATGTATTGCCTTTTCATCTGTTTGGTGAATGGCAGTGTGTATGTCTTTGTGAAGAATTCTTAGGTTATTAAAGGTATCATCTCCACCTAGATACACGGGAGTGTAGTGATGACAGTGTACTTCATTGGCTTGTAGAAATACACCTGTAATTTCACATTGTCCCATCTTCATACTGTATCGGCTAATCCTATTGTCCATGTACTCAACACTTCGTGTTTGAATGTTCGACTCTAGCAATAGTGCAATTTCGCGCTGAATATCCGAGCGTAATTGCTTATAAATATGTGTTCTTCCTTCTGGTGTGAAAGGATTTAGTCTTGGACTAAAGTTCATTGCATTTTTTGTTTTCACATCAGCTAATTGGAAAAGGTACACATTAGCAATTCTAAAAGTTTTGGTTCCCATGGTATAGAATTTCTTGTAAGTTGGTGGAGCGTTCGCAGGATAACCAAATTTGCCAACCATTTTTAGACGATTGTAAATGAAAGCACGCACATCGTAGGAAAGACGTGAGAACTCGTTGTTGACATGGGTGGCACGATTGAAGTAATTGTGAATGCCTAAGACAAAACTGTTAAACAGTAACGCATTTTGAGTAGTTGGCGAGGCTTTTAATCTTCGAACGTATTTTTTAAATGTTTCTTTAATTTTACGCTTTTTACTTTCTTTTAAGCCTGTATGTGCAACTCTCTTTTTCCCTTTTCTGTTCGCACGGATCGTAAACCCAAGGAATTCGGATTCTCTTTTTCTTAGGTTAATAACTTGAGATTTTTCT
>NZ_JBQQCK010000036.1:0-502 GCF_052246695.1 Gracilibacillus sp. D59
GTGCCAAGGCATCCACCGTGCGCCCTTCTTCACTTAACTATATTACTTACTATGCTTAACGCTTTAAAAGCGCGTTGGTTTTTGTTTGATGTCTTGTCATACTCTTATCTAGTTTTCAAGGTACATATTATTATGGTGGAGCCTAGCGGGATCGAACCGCTGACCTCCTGCGTGCAAAGCAGGCGCTCTCCCAGCTGAGCTAAGGCCCCTTGTAAAGAATGGTGGGCCTGAGTGGACTCGAACCACCGACCTCACGCTTATCAGGCGTGCGCTCTAACCAGCTGAGCTACAGGCCCATTCTAAAAAGGTTGTGTTTGAGGACATTAATCCCTCAAAACTGAACCAAACAACACAGTATGTTTTTTAGCACCTTTAAAAAAGGTGTTCCGTAATTATCCTTAGAAAGGAGGTGATCCAGCCGCACCTTCCGATACGGCTACCTTGTTACGACTTCACCCCAATCATTGGCCCCACCTTCGGCGGCTGGCTCCAAAGGTTACCC